>DATMAX010000069.1:0-6646 GCA_035559395.1 Methylococcus sp.
AAAAAGCGCTGGCCGAGGTGGAAGCCAAGCGTCGTGCCGAGGAAGAAGCGAAGCGGCGGGCGGAAGAAGAGGCCAAACGTCGTGCCGAAGCCGAAGTCAAGCGGAAGGCGGAAGAGGCAAAAAAGGCGGCAGCGGAAGCCAGAGCGCGAGCGGCGGCGGAGGCCAAGAGGGAAGCCGAAGCAGAGGAACAAGCTCGTCTACGGAGGGAGATCGAAAAAGAACGCTTGGCTCAAATCGAAGCCGAACATCAGAGCATCCTCGACAAGAAAGCAGGGGAGGAAGCGGAGCGATGGTTGCGTCGGTACGTCAAACCGCGCGTGGAAGGTCTATGGCTGAAACCGCCTTCCGCCCGATCCGGCCTGTCCTGTAAAATCCGTGTTCGCACCATTCCCGGCGGAACGGTCGTAGAGGCTCACGTCTTACAGAGCAGTGGAGATACCGCATTCGACCGTTCGGCGGAGGCGGCCGTAAGGAAGGCCTCGCCCTTGCCCTTGCCTCCTGACCCCAAGGTGGCGGAAAAGCTCCGCTCTTTCACCCTTAATTTCGATCCATCGAGTTAGTGGAAGACACAATGCATGGCATGACCGAGATCCTCCGCGTTGTACGATGGCTACCGAGCCTGCTGATGCTATGGGTCGGGGTGGCATACGCAGAACTTCAGGTCGACATCAGCCGGGGCGTGGAGGGCGCCATACCGATCGCGATCGCACCGTTCGCGAATCAGGAGGAACTCGCCGATCCCATCAGTGAGGTCGTGGCCGCGGATCTTCGGCGCAGCGGGCGTTTCCAACCTTTGTCGGAAGACCGGATGCAAGAACGGCCCGTCACGCCGGAACAAGTACAGTTCGGTATCTGGCAAGCGCTGGGGCAGGATTACATCGCCATCGGCCAAGTCCAGCGAATCGGTGGCGGGGATTACCAGGCGGATTTTCACGTCCTGGACGTGATCCGTGGCGCCACGTTGACGAGCTACAAACTGCCCTTCCGAGCAGGAGAGGCGAGACGGGCAGCGCACCGCATCGCCGATGTGATTTACCAGGCCATTCTCGGCGAACCCGGCGCGTTTGCGACCCGTGTCGCCTATGTCACGGTGTCGGGAGAAGGATCGAAGGCCCGTCATTACCGCTTACAGATCGCCGATACCGACGGTTACAATCCAGAGACGGTCCTCAGCTCGGTCGAGCCGATCATGTCTCCGGCCTGGTCGCCGGACGGGAGCCAGATTGCTTATGTCTCTTTCGAGAACCGAACCTCGGCCATCTTCGTCCAGACTTTGGCCACCGGCGAACGTCGGAAGGTTTCCGATGCCCCGGGAATCAATGGCGCCCCGGCCTTTTCCCCGGACGGTGGCAAACTGGCGTTGACGCTTTCCAAGGAGGGCAATCCGGACATCTATGTGAAAGATCTTGCCTCGGGTGCATTGCGCAAGATCACCGACTATGACGGCATCGACACCGAGCCGAACTGGTCTCCGGATGGACGCTCCATCGTCTTCACCTCCGACCGGGGCGGGAAGCCGCAGTTGTATCTGGTACCCGCAGAAGGAGGAGCGGTGCGGCGCTTGACCTATGAGGGCGATTACAACGCCCGGGGGGTTTTCTCACCGGACGGCCGCAGTCTGGCCATGGTGCATGGAACCAGGAATCATTACCGTATTGCCGTGATGGACCTGGCGAGCCGCGCCCTGCGCGTTCTTACCCAGGGTCCGCTGGACGAATCACCAGGCTTCGCGCCGAATGGCAGCATGATTCTGTATGCCGCCCGCACCGGCAACAGCGGGCATCTCGCCGCGGTTTCCATCGATGGCAAAGTTCACCAGACGCTTCGGGTGGAAGGCGGACTGGTGCGCGAGCCGGCATGGTCACCACTGTAACGCAATCGGCACCCTGCTGCGCGGGCAACAATCGATCCGATATTATGAACGAAGACAGGTAATGGCATGAACCTCATCAAGGCAATTTTGGTCATGGGACTTTCGGCGTCGCTCGTTTTGGCGGGATGCGCCAAGAAAGGGGATACCCGACCGGAAGACCAGGCGGGGGTGGGTTTGGAAGGTTCTGCGGCTGGGCCGCAGATCGGTAAGTATGGGCCCGGAGGCACCGCGGGAGGCGCTTACGGAGGTGGCGGGGCCTACGGCAGGGGCGGTGCCGGCGATCCGGCACTGAACGATCCCTCGAGCCCTCTATACAAGAAGATCGTCTATTTTGATTACGACAGCAGCGAGGTGTTGCCGGAATACGTCCCCATCGTCAACGCACACGCAGGCTACCTCGCTTCGCACCCCAACGTGGTGGTGACCTTGGAGGGACATTGTGACGAACGCGGCTCTCCCGAGTACAACATCGCTTTGGGGGAACAACGGGCCAAGTCGGTCGCGAACATGATGCGTTATCAGGGCGTCACTGACGGTCAGTTGCAACTGGTCAGCTTCGGCGAGGAAAAACCGGCGGTTCCGGGCAGTGACGAGTCGGCCTGGGCACAGAATCGCCGCGTCGAAATCGTTTATTCGGGAAATTGATTCATGCAGATCAAGTTGGTCGTCGGTTCGTTGCCGGTACTGCTGGCAGCCGCCGTGCCGGTTTCGGCACAGCAGCAGGGTTACGGGGGATATGATGCCGCCGGTTACGGCGCCGAAACACTCGACGAACGGGTGGCGAAGCTGGAAAAGCGCCTTTCCGGCCCAGGACTCGCGGAACTGGGTCAGCAAATCGAACGGTTGCAGCGGGAAGTTGCGAAGCTGAGAGGTCAATTCGAGGAGTTGGATCACAAACTCGAGAATTTGAAGGTCCAGCAGCAGTCCCTGTACACGGACCTGGAGCAACGGATTCAGCAAGGCACCGGCGCCGCTGGGGCAGTAACAGAAGCGCCCGGAACCGCAGGCGGCGACACGGTAGCCGGGAGAGAGTCGGCGCCTCCGGCGGAAGCGCCGGAAACCCAGGCTCCCGCGCCCTCCCCGAGCCGTGCCACCGGCTCGGCTTCGGATGGCCCAGCGGCGCGCGAGGCGGCCTACCAAAAGGCTTTCGCTACACTCAAGGAAGGCAGGTACACCGACGCTGTCAAAGAATTCAAAAACTTTACTGCGCGTTATCCCAGCGGGGATTATGCCGACAATGCCCAGTACTGGTTGGGTGAAGCGCACTATGTGAACCGGGATTTCACCGCCGCGCGGGAAGCTTTCCAAAAGCTGATCGAAAAGTTTCCGCAGAGCCCGAAAGTGCCGGATGCCTATCTGAAACTCGCTTACATCGAATACGATACGGGAAAGACGGCGAACGCCAAGCAGCTTCTGAATGACGTCATCAAGCGTTACCCTGGTTCCACCGCCGCCAAGCAAGCCGAAAAGCGGCTCCAGAAGCTCCAGCAGCCGAAGTGACCGGCTGGCGGAGTCGGTCCGGGTCACGGAAATCTTTTTTTCCCTTCAGGGGGAGACGAGAACCGTGGGTCTGCCGACCGCGTTCGTGCGCCTCACCGGTTGCCCGCTTCGTTGCAGTTACTGTGATACGGCCTATGCCTTCAGCGGGGGAGAGCGTCTGAGTTTCGACGAAATCGTGGACCGTCTTCGATCCTTTGATGCACGCTACGTCACCGTTACGGGAGGGGAACCGCTCGCCCAGAGATCCTGCCTAAACCTGTTGCGGAGACTGGCCGACGAAGGTTTCTCCGTATCGCTCGAGACCGGCGGAGCCCATGATATCTCGGAAGTGGATCCGCGCGTGGTGCGTGTGGTCGATGTAAAAACTCCGGGTTCGGGCGAGGTTTCAAGGAATCGCTATCAGAATTTCGAGAAACTCCGGGATAGTGATCAAGTGAAGTTCGTGATCACCGGGGAAGAGGATTATTCGTGGTCGGTGAAGACGATGAACGAATTTCGCCTCGCGGCGCGCTGCGAAGTGTTGTTTTCGCCGGTGACCGAAGTTCTGGATCCCACCCGGTTGGCTGAATGGATCCTCCGGGACCGGCTTCCGGTCCGGTTCCAGCTTCAGCTCCACAAGATCCTGTGGGGAGAGGCTCCGGGACGATGAGACGACGCGCGGTTATACTGTTGTCGGGAGGGCTTGATTCTGCCACCACCCTTGCGATCGCAAGGCGGGATGGCTTCGCGTGCCATGCGCTGAGCTTCGATTATGGGCAACGCCACCGATCGGAGTTGTTGGCGGCGCGGCGGGTAGCCGAGGTCCTCGGCGCAGTGGAGCACAAGACGGTCCGCGTCGGGCTGGATGTGATCGGCGGTTCGGCGCTTACCGACCCGGCAATCGCGGTTCCCGATCAGCCGCAAGCCGGAATCCCGGTTACCTATGTGCCGGCACGGAACACGCTGTTTCTCGCCATTGCGCTGGGTTGGGCCGAGGTTCTGGGAGCGCTCGACATCTTCCTGGGCGTCAACGTGGTCGACTATTCCGGTTATCCGGACTGTCGGCCCGAGTTCATCCGGGCCTTCGAGGCGCTCGCCAACCTGGCGACCAAGGCGGGTGTGGAGGGCGCCCGTTTTCGCATCCACACCCCGCTCATCACCCTGCCCAAGGCCGACATCATCCGGATCGGAACCGAACTCGGGGTGGATTACAGCCTGACGGTGTCCTGTTATGCCGCCGATGCGGAAGGCAGGGCGTGCGGCGTCTGCGATTCCTGCCGGTTTCGCCGGGCTGGATTCGAAGGCGCCGGGATTGCCGATCCCACCCTTTATCGCCCCTTTTGATCGGAGAAAGGCACGGCACGGTCACGATGTCGGTCTTGGTAGCCGGCCTGCACCCCAGCCGTCTGTTATGATCGCTCTCTTTCACCCATTCGCTTGCTTTGTTTTCAGGGAGTAGGGATGACCCATCGCACCCGTTTCGCCCCGAGCCCGACCGGCCACCTGCATATCGGTGGTGCCCGCACCGCGCTTTTTTCTTGGCTTCATGCCCGCAAGCATGGAGGGACGTTCATCCTCCGCATCGAGGACACCGATCTGGAGCGCTCCAGTGTCGAGTATGTCAACGCGATCCTGGAGGCGATGACCTGGTTGGGCCTGGAATACGACGAGGGGCCCATTTATCAAACCAAGCGGTTCAACCGGTACGAGGAAGTATTGAACCGTTTGTTGGCGGAAGGACACGCCTACCGCTGTTATTGCACCAAGGAAGAGCTGGAGAAACTCCGGTCCCAGCAAATGGCCCGCAAGGAAAAGCCGCGCTATGATGGGCGCTGCCGCCATCGCACCGAACCGAGACCGGGCGTTTCGCCGGTCGTTCGTTTCCGGAATCCGACCGAAGGGGAGGTAGCCTGGGACGACTTGGTACGCGGTCGAATCAGCTTCCAGAATGCGGAACTCGACGACCTGATCCTGACGCGCTCGGACGGCACGCCGACATACAACTTCACCGTGGTCGTCGACGATCTCGACATGAGGATCACCCACGTCATTCGTGGCGATGACCATGTCAACAACACGCCACGGCAGATCAATATCCTCAAGGCGCTGGGAGCGGAATTGCCACAGTATGGCCACGTCCCCATGATCCTCGGAGCGGACGGAACGCGTCTGTCGAAACGGCACGGTGCGGTCAGTGTGATGCAATACCGGGACGACGGTTATCTCCCGGAAGCTCTGCTCAATTATCTGGTGCGCCTGGGTTGGTCTCACGGCGATCAGGAAATCTTCACGATCGACGAGATGATCGAATTGTTCGACGCCAAGGATATCAATCGCTCCCCTTCCATATTCAATCCCGACAAACTGCTTTGGCTCAACCATCATTATTTGATGCACAGCGATCCGATCCATGTGGCTCATCACTTGCGCTGGCACCTCGGTCGGTTGGACATCGATCCGACCGACGGCCCGGACCCCGTGGACGTGGTCATCGCCCAGCGCGAGCGCTGCAAGACTCTCGTCGCCATGGCACAGGCCAGTGCTTTCTTCTATCGCGACTTCGATGAATACGATCCCAAGGCTGCGCAGAAGAACCTCACGGCTGCCGCTCTTCCTGCGCTGGGGGAATCCGCGCAGCGCCTGACGATTCTTCCCCTGTGGGAAAAGGAGGCCCTGCATCGAGTGCTCTCCTCCATTGCCGAGGATCTGGGCATCAAGCTCGGCTCGGTCGCCCAGCCCTTGCGCGTAGCCGTGGCCGGAACCGCCGTGTCCCCGCCTATGGATGTGACCCTCTCGCTGCTGGGCAGGGAAAGGACGCTGAACCGGATTCAACGGGCGATTCGTTACATCGAGGCAGGCAAAAACTAGACAGCGCCATTTGAGTACTATATACTTTTCAACTCTTCTCGAGTGGGGCCATAGCTCAGCTGGGAGAGCGCAACAATGGCATTGTTGAGGTCGGGAGTTCGATCCTCCCTGGCTCCACCAATCAACACCAATACCTAAAATCTTCCTCTGTCCCCATCGTCTAGAGGCCCAGGACACCGCCCTTTCACGGCGGCAACGGGGGTTCGAATCCCCCTGGGGACGCCAATCGAAGCGATCGCGTAGGAATCGGTACCGAAAAGTCCTTTGACATTTTCGGCTTAGCCCGGATATTTCATCAGCTCTCTTTCGGGGGCTGCGGTAGCAGGGTGGTGGGTGCAAAGGAGTGCGATTGGGGAGGCGATATGGCAAGAACGAGCTGATTTCTGAGCAATGGACGCAATTTCCCCTTACCCCATGGTTGGTCGT
>DATMAX010000070.1:0-6681 GCA_035559395.1 Methylococcus sp.
ACGACCAACCATGGGGTAAGGGGAAATTGCGTCCATTGCTCAGAAATCAGCTCGTTCTTGCCATATCGCCTCCCCAATCGCACTCCTTTGCACCCACCACCCTGCTACCGCAGCCCCCGAAAGAGAGCTGATGAAATATCCAGGTGAAGGCGAACGTGCTGTTCTTCGACAAGAAACCCGCCTCCGAGACGCCGTGGACCAAGAAGCTGTGGATCGACGACCTGCGCACCAACATGCACTTCACGCTCAAGACCAATTCCGCTGAAGCGGGAGGATTTGGACGAGTTCGTGAAGTGCTATAAGCCGGTAAATCGGCACGACCGAAAGGCGACATGGTTTGATGAGACCCACCCTCACCCTGGCCCTCTCTCTGGGGGAGAGGGGATTGGTAGCAATGGCCGCTGGCGCGCCTATGACTACGTAGACCTGGTTAGTCGAGACAAAGCGAGCTTGGATATCTTCTGGCTGAAGGATGAGTCGCTGTCTGAATCCGACAACCTGCCTGCGCCCGAAGTGATTGCCCAGGAAATCGTTGAGGATTTGGAGGCGGCGTTGGAGCTGTTCCGGGACATTCTCGCGGACATCGGGCCGGCGATGGAGAAGGAAAGTCTCTGATAGGCGGTTCGGCCTTGCGCAAGTGGAACCATGGCAAGGTGTAAAGGAGGATCACCTGTCCCCGGTCTGATTTTTCCGGACACGAATTTGAGGCAAGACCGTGCCAGGGAAAAGGAGCTGGAAATGCCAAAAGAATGGGAATCAGATGAGGGCGGCCTCGGCGCGCCGGGGGAAGTGCGGTGGTGGCAAGACGGGTTCGATTCGGGTCATGCCGTGTTCCTCCTTTGCGCGGTTGGCAGCCTTCAGCGCTTGACGGCGATGCCTTCGGGGGCCTTGGGTACCTGTATCGTTTTCACCACCTCGTCCGTCGCGGTATCGATCGCCGAGACGGTGCCGGCGCCGGTGTTGGTGATCAGCAGCCAGCGTCCGCCGCCGGCGAAACCGACGCCGTGGCTGCCGGCATCGGGGGCGATGGGAATGGTCTTGACGATCCGGTTCGTCGGGAGATCGATCTTCTGCACCGTGCCGGCGCCGTCGTTGGCGACATAGGCATGGGTCTGGCCGGGCGTTACCGTGACCTGCACCGGCCCGGCGTCGGTGGGGATGCGGGCGATGACCTTGTGCGTGCCGCCGTCGAGGACCGCCACGTGATTGGCGTTGTGGCAGGCGATGTAGATGCGCTTGCCGTCCTTGGTGGCACCCGCGCCCAGAGGCCCGACCCCGACCGGCACCGTGGCCAGGGTCTTGCGCCTGGCGCGGGAATACACGGTCACGTCGCCACCGCCGAAGTTGGTGACGAACACCTTGTCTCCCGCGACCAGCGCAAAATGAGGCATGTGACCAACCTTGAACGTGCGCAGGGATTGGAAGTTCTCCGTATCGAAGACTTCCACCCGGCCGTCGAATTCGCTGGTGACGTAGGCTTCCTTCCCGTCCGGACTGAAATAGGTATGACGGGGACCGGCGCCGGTGGGAACGGAGCGGATGACCGCGTCGGCCTCCGTGTCGATCACCGACACGGTGTTGGCGTTGTTGTTCGTCACCCAGGCCTGTTTCTGATCCGGCCTGAGGGCCACGTTGTGGTCGTGGACCCCCACCGGGATGGTCTGCTTCACCGTGCCGGAGGCGAGATCGACCACGGCGACGACGCCCCCGAACCAGGAGGTCACGTAAGCCGTGCCGGTGAGGGGCGGTGGCTCTTCCGCGCGGGCCGGCAGCGCGGCGCAAATCAGGAAAAGGAAAATCCCTACCGTAGCTTTCGGAAACACGAAGCGGTTCACGGCAACACTCCCGCCTGGACCAGCCAGGGATCGAGGAAGGTGAACAAAAGCCCTGCCGCCCCGCAGGCGCCGATGACCGGGATGACGCCAACTTTGTAACGGAACAATGCCAACAGGGCGCAAAGTCCTACAACCGCCGAAACCGTATCGAAGCCTCCCGCGAAACCCTGTGGCCAGAACACGTGGTAGGCGAAGAACACGGCGAGGTTGAGGATCACCCCCACCACGGCGACGGTGATGGCCGTCAGGGGCGCGGTGAATTTCAGGTTGCCGTGGGTGGATTCCACGAGAGGGCCGCCCGCCAAGATGAACAGGAAGCTGGGCAGGAAAGTGAAATAGGTCACGACGACCGCCGCTGCCGCGCCCGCCAGAAAGAGTGGCTCGGGCCCGAACAGCGCCTTGGTCCAGCCGGCGGCGAAGCCGACGAAAGTCACCACCATGATCAAGGGACCGGGCGTGGTCTCCCCCAAAGCGAGCCCGTCGATCATCTGATGCGGCGTCAACCACTGGTAATACTCGACCGCGCCTTGGTAGACGTAGGGCAGCACCGCATACGCGCCGCCGAAGGTGAGCAAGGCAGCCTTGGTGAAGAACCAGCCCATTTGCGTGAGCGTCCCGGCCCAGCCGTACTGCGCACACAGGAAGCCGATCACGCCGCCCCAGAGGATCAGCCCGGCCAGGATTACCTTGCCCAAACCCATCCCGGTGAAGCGGGCGTGGGCCGGGATGGGCGTGTCGTCATCGATCAGCGCCGGGCCATAGGTCTGCCGGGCCGCGCCGTGCCCGCCGCCTGCGGCGAATTTTTGAGGCGCCAGTTTGCCGCCGAAAGCGCCCAGGATCGCGGCCCCCAGCACGATCAAGGGAAACGGCGCGTCGAAGACGAAGATGGCGAGGAACGCCAGCGCCGCCATCGTCCACAGCAGTCCGTTCTTCAACGCCCGTGAGCCGATCCGATAGGCAGCGAACAGGACGATGGCGGTCACCGCCGGCTTGATGCCGTACAGCACGCCGGCGACGGCTGGCACCTGGCCGAAGCGGAGGTAAATCCAGCTCAGCAGAATCAGGATCAACAGCGAGGGCAGGACGAACAGCCCGCCGGCGATCACCCCGCCCCAAGTACGGTGCATCAGCCAGCCGATGTAAGTCGCCAGCTGTTGGGCTTCCGGCCCCGGCAACAGCATGCAGTAGTTGAGGGCATGCAGGAAACGGCGCTCGGAAATCCAGCGTCTTCGCTCCACCAGGTCCTGATGCATGATGGCGATCTGTCCCGCGGGGCCGCCGAAGCTGAGGAAACCGAGTTTGAGCCAATACCAGAAGGCTTGTCCCAAAGAAACGGGTTGGGGGCGATCTTGTATCGAGCCTGAGTTTTTCATGTGTCGTTTCCCGAGAAGGCCAGATAGAACGAATCGAAGACCTTGCCGGCTTCGATCAACAGTTCGTCGTCATCGCTCAAGCGCTGATGCATGCCTCGCAGGAGGGTTTCCAATCCCGCCGCTTCCGGAGCCGGGATGCCACCGACATCGAGGTAATGCACCATGGCGCCGATGCGCTGCAGAGGCGGGGCCGTCAAGCCGAAGCTCGCCAGCAACACCTCGAAGGTGACTCTGGTGCCCACGTGGGTGAATGCTGCGCCGTCGAAATCGAAACCCAAGGCGTCGGCGGGGCAGTGGGCGGGCGTGGCGAGCCAGAGGAAACGGGCGTCGGGGTCGATGAAACGCCGAATCAGCCAGGCGCTGGCGAGGCGGTCGATCCAGGGTCGCCGGCGGGTGGCCCACAGCCGGCCTTGATAATCTTCGCGGCGCAGCCGCTGGATACGGCGCGAGACGGCGTGGGGCTCGTCCGGCGCCAAACGATCGCTCACCGCCAGCTCCAGCTCTTCCAATGCCGCTGCGGCCTGCTCCCGCGCCGCGCCCGGGAAAAAATCCAGGGCCACGATCGTTTCGAACTCCTTGCGCAGCCGGTTCACCTTGCGCCCCAGCTTGGCCGGTTCTTCCGACGGGATTTCCCCAACCGCTTGCCGAACAGCCCCGGCCAGCTTGGCATAATCGTCCGAGCGGTCGAACAGGCTCTCGAAGGTTTTTTGCTGGTCCTGGCTCTCACTGTCCAGAACCAGCACATGGGCGTTTCCCCCACCTTGTACGACCTCCTCGGCTTGCTCCTCTAAGGCTTGCCGGAATCCCGGCCGATGGGGCAGCAGATACACGCCGTCGCGCAGTACGCCACAGCCCAAGGACTTGAGCGCGCGCCAGACGCGCATGCGTCCGGTGGCGTTGTGGGTCGGCAAACGGATGATGAAGACCAGCCAGGATCCGCGCACGAAGTAGTTCTTCTATTACGAATATGTTGACTATACTACAGCATCGGTGTAGATAATCGTCAACGGAATTTTTCCGTCGCGGTCTCCTCGATTCCCGTCTTTACCGATAGCTGGATCGATGAGTTTCAGTCAGAATACGTTCGACCCCAGAGCCCATGGAGGACGTATGAAAACGAAAACCCAATTTTTGATGGCAGCAGTTCTCGGCGCTTCGCTGGCGATACCCGGCCAGGCGAATGCCGGCGAAAAAGAATTGCGCAAAAGCCAGGTACCCAAGGCGGTCGTCGAAGCCTTCGAAAAAGCGCACCCAAATGCGAAAAAGGTGGAATTCGAGGAGGAAACCTTCGAAGGCAAAACGGCCTACGAGGTGGAATACAAGGAGGACGGCAGGGAATACGAGCTTCTGTATGACGCCGACGGCACGCTTCTCCAAAAGGAGGAAGAAATCGACGTGAAGGCGCTGCCTGAGCAGATCAGTCAGGCCGTTACGAAGGCGCATCCCAAGGCCAAGATCAAGGAGGCGGAGAAAGTGATGAAGCCCGATGGGACGGTCACCGGATACGAGGTGGAGATCAAAGAGGGAAGAAAGGAACTCGAATTGGACGCCAGTGGCCAAATCCTGAAAACCGAAGAGGATTGAGGGCTCTTACCGACCCCCCAAAGGTCTGGCCGTGCCAGCCGCAAGGAATGGCTTCTCCGTGACCGCGATGGCGGCGCTCGAAGGAGAAATCCATGGGCGCTGACCCCACGTTGCCCTTGGTCGATTGCGGCTGGCTCGCCGAGCGCCTCGCCGATCCCGCGATCGCCGTGGTCGATGCGACTTATTTCCTCCCCAATCAGGGACGCGATGCCGAGGCTGAATTCCATGCCGGACACATCCCCGGAGCGCGCTTCTTCGACATCGACGCCATCGCCGATCGCGCCAATCCCTTGCCGCACATGTTGCCCACCGCAGAGACCTTCGCCGCGGCCGTGGGCCGGCTCGGCATCGGCAACGACACCCACGTGATCGCTTACGATGGGAACGATTTCCTCGCCTCGGCGCGAGTCTGGTGGACGTTCCGGGTATTCGGCCACGATCGCGTTTCCGTCCTCGATGGCGGCCTCAAGCGCTGGAAAATGCTCGGCCTGCCGCTCAGTGACGGCTCCGAAGCCGTCGTCGCGCGTTCTTTCACGGCCCATTTTCGGCCCGAACTGGTGGCGGATCTCGAGAAGATGAAACGTCTCGTCGCCACCCAGGCGCAGATCCTCGATGCCCGATCGCCCGGGCGTTTCGCCGGCACCGAACCGGAACCGCGCCCCGGCCTGCGCGCGGGTCACATGCCGGGAAGCCGGAATCTGTTCTTCAAGACCCTCGTCGACGAGCGCACGCCGCGCTTCAAACCCGTGGAAGAACTCGAGCGACTCTATCGAAACGCCGGCTTGAACCTGGGCGAACCGGTGGTCACCACCTGCGGCACCGGGGTCACCGCCGCCATCCTGGCTCTCGGGCTTTACCTGTTGGGACGCCCCGACACGGCGGTCTACGACGGCTCCTGGACGGAATGGGGCAGCCGCTCCGACACCCCGGTGGAGCGTGGCTGAGCCGGCCGTCCAGCCGAGACCGGATCCCGTGGCGATCCGGTCCGACCACCCGGTCATCGGCAGCATCGCCGAAGTCCATGGCCCGGTCGTCGTCATCGCCTGCCGCACCCTGCCGCCGCTCCGGCAGGCGCTGTGCAGCGCCATCGATCACGAAACCTATCTGTTCGAGGTTCACCAACACCTCGACGAGAATCACGTGCGCGCCGTGACCCTGCACCGCACCGCCGGTCTCAAGCGCGGCATGCCGGTGTACGATCTCGGCGCCCCGTTGCACGTGAAGGTCACGCCCGACTGTCTCGGACGTCTGCTCAACCTGTTCGGCGAGCCGCTCGACGGCGGTCCGGAACTGCCCGACTCGGAATACCGCAATGCCCACCGCGGCCCGGTTCCGCTGGCGGAATCGGTAGCGACGGCCGAAACCCTGGAAACCGGAATCAAGGTCATCGACCTGCTTTGCCCTTTCGCGCGCGGCGGCAAGACCGGACTGTTCGGCGGCGCCGGGGTGGGGAAGACCGTTTTGATCATGGAATTCATGCATGCCGTCATCGCCCTGCACCGGGGTGTTTCGGTATTCGCCGGCATCGGCGAGCGCATCCGGGAAGGGCACGAACTCTGGCACGAACTCCGGGAAGCGGGCGTCCTCGCCAAGTCTCTGCTGGTCTACGGGCAGATGGACGAGTCGCCCGGCGTGCGCTTTCGCGTCGGCCTCACCGCTCTCACCTACGCGGAATACCTGCGCGACACCCTGCACACCGAAGTGCTGTTCCTGATCGACAACGTGTTCCGCTTCGTCCAGGCGGGGAGCGAAATCTCCAGCCTGCTCGGGCGCATGCCAGCCACCGTCGGCTACCAACCGACCCTGGCCACCGAAGTGGCGGAGATCCAGGAACGCATCACTTCGACCGCCGCCGGGGCCATCACCTCGGTGCAGGCGGTCTACGTTCC
>DATMAX010000071.1:0-11678 GCA_035559395.1 Methylococcus sp.
CCCGCCGGCGGTCGCGGACGGATGCCCGGTCCCGGCCGTCGTCCCGGAAAGGCCCGGCGACCCCATTCGGCCTCGTCCGCAGCCGATTCGGCGGCGGATTCCGACGTGATTCCGAAGGGCGGATTTTCAAAGCTGAATTCATGGTCCATGTTGCACCTCCAGTACAAGATCGAGAGTCGGGCGCCGGAATTCGTGGCGCAGCTTGCGGGCACCGTGCCTGCAGCCCGGCTTTCCTGCCGGG
Organism: Methylococcus sp.; assembly: GCA_035559395.1. Classification (GTDB taxonomy): domain Bacteria; phylum Pseudomonadota; class Gammaproteobacteria; order Methylococcales; family Methylococcaceae; genus Methylococcus. Next base: position 242 of record DATMAX010000071.1, read on the forward strand.
TCGTTCCCTCCGTTCATTCCAGACCGCGGCGCGTGAAGCTTCCGGGATACCGTGCCACACGGGTAACACGCCGGACATTCGTGAGCCGATCGCTGCGCTCGGCCGGCTTTCGTCCCGACCCGAGCACCACCTCCGCGAGTCCAGCCACGCAGAGGTCGATCTCCAGCGGGCTGTGGCGGGCCGTGATGAGAAAACCGAGGCGCGCGCCGCCGCGATCCCGGCGTCGCATGGGTACGGTGCGTATGCCGCGTCGCAGCAAGGCCCGGTGTAGACTCAGGGCATCCCTGTCCGCGATCGGCCGGAGTGTCTGCACCGGAAACAAGCCTCCCTCCGCCGCAAGCCCGATCTGCGCCAAACCGCTGCGAAACCGGCGCACCCGTTCCGCCAGACGCTGGCGCAGGCGGTCGCCGTGATGACGGTTCAGGATCAGCGCGTGTTCGGCGGCGTGGATCACGGCGACGGAGGGCGGACTGCAGTGGACGCGGGTGCTGCTCAGGGCCGAAAACCGCTCGATCGTGCCCCGGTTGCCTGCCAGCGCGGCGATGGGCACGCCAAAGCCCTTGGCCAGCGACGCGCCGATCAGGATGTCCGGTCCCTGCAACTTACCCCAGCGTAGGGAACCGCCACCGCCCCGTCCATAAGGCGCGGCAGGCCCCGGTTCCTGGCCCAGGATGCCCAGAGCCTGGGTGTCGTCCACCACGAGAATGCCGCCACGGCGGCGGATCACGGCCAGGTAGTCGGACAGCGGCGCCGCCCCGCCACAGAGCGGACAAAAGCCATCGGTCACGACCACGGCACGCCGGCCGGGGCTGCGACCCAAGGCCAGACGCAGGCCGTCCGGGTCGTGGTGGGGAAAGACTCGCAAGGGTACACCCCGCGCCGAGACCCGTTCGGCACCCCAGCGGGCGATGGGATAACTGCCCGCATCCAGGTAGATCGCCACCGGGTCCCTTGAAAGGACCTCGAACAGGTCCAGGAACAGATGCAGGGTCGACGGCAGCAGCACAGCCCGTTCACAGCCTTGCAGAACCGCCAGTTCCGCGGCCACGGCCTCCGCGCGGGGCGGCTCGCCCAAGACCGCGGGTCGGCCCCAGGTCAAGCTGGCCCAGGGTCGCAGCGATCCGTTCGGATGCCGCAACCCCAGATAGAGCGCCGAGGTGAAGTCCAGCATCGCCTTCGGTCCTTCAGCGCGCACGCTGCTGCATGGCCAGGCGCTTGCGCAGGTGCACCGAGGGTAGGGTGTAATCGACCATGTCCGGATTGGTGAGGTCCACGCCGGTCACTGCCCGGTAGGCGTGCAGATAGCCCTGAATTTCCGGCCGGAAATAGCGCGCCCAGTTCTTGGCCTCGTCCTCGTCGTTGATCCCGATCCAGTCGTGATAACGGATGGACAGCAGGATCAGTTCGCCGTATTCACCGAGGTCGTGGAAATGCGTGACGGTGACATCGCTCCAGCCTTGCAAAGTCTTCATGGTGTCCACCTGGGGCATCCAGGCTTCCTTGTATGGCACCATCGCCCGACTCTGCAGGAAGTCCCGGATCTCTGGCCGGGCCATCAGCCATTGCTGGATCAACATCTCGACGCGGGCGGTCCAGGGCAAATCACCGAACTGGTTGTGCGCGCCCTGGGCGAGGATCAGATGTACCTCTTTCAAGGCGTTGAGTAGTGGATAGCCGTCGGCGATGATGGTGGTGTCGTTGTCTTCCTTGAAGAAAACCGCGCACAGATGCAAAAGGTTATGGAAGGCCTCCAGGAACTTGGAACGGCTGTCGGCGGGGCGGATGTCGGGCACTGCCTTGCCGTACAGGCCGAGGCCGTACTGGTGCTGGTACTCGTAGGCGCGGCGCTTGACCGACAGCCGATTGCGTTCGTCCTCGATGTAACCCCAGAAGATATTGTTGAGGGGGCGCAGTGGGTCGATCTCCAGATGGGCCAGGGGATCGCGCTCACCCGGGGCGCGCACGTTCTGGAAGCGGCGGCTGATGGCATTGATGCTCTGCACCAGCATCCCTTCCTCGTGCCAATAGTTCCAGATCAGTTCCAACAGGCAAGGGCCGTCCACCCGCGAGGTGAGAACGCCGTCGCAGTGCACCCTGCCCACGGTGTCGCCGGGAAAAGCCGCCTTGATGACGCGGTTGATATAGGGCAGCCGGCCTGGTCCCAGATAATCCGTCAGTTTCGCCTGAATGTCGGCCAACGACAGGCTTTGGTCCAGTCGCCCCGCTTCCTCGTTGGTGTCGAATAGCAGACGATCGGTGTCGCGATCGGCGACTCCACGGGGCTCGATCACCACCCCGCATTCCAGCAACAAGAACACCTCGGTGGCGGTCTTGAGCAGGTCGTAGGCGGCGGTGCCATAAACGTGATCGCCGAGCTCCTCCAGCTGGCGATTGAGCTTCCTGCTTTGGGTGTCGAAGTCGCGCCGGCACAGCACCCGGTCGATGAAATCCTTGTAGCCGCTGCCGCTGAAGGAGATGGCCCGCGTGCGGTTGCGGATCGCCACCCACAGGGCCTGGGAACCGGTGGGGTGGGTCTGGGAACGGCGCAAAGTCACACCAAGATTGCCCGTGATCGGTGGGGAGATACGCTCGAGAGCGTCGTTCACGATGGAAAAGAGCAAACGCGCCGGAGAGAACCCCTCCGCTGATGCCGTTGAAACCCCGCTTGCCGCGAAGGGGTTTCTCCAGGGCAACAGAAGAGCCAGGTCCACGGCTTGCGGGCCGGGTCGAACGATCACTCCCGAATAGCTGAACCTGTCTCCGGGGTTTTGGCTGTATCCCGGCGTCGCGATCGACAAGCTCAGTCGTTCCCTGAGTTCCGACGAACCAGTGAACTCGACTCCGACATCCACCCGATCTCCGACCCTGGGCCTTGGACAAGGCAGGGGTCTGCAATCGTCCGTCAGGTAGGTCACCTTGGCCATGGCATTCAATCCAAGCTTGAAACACACGTCCTTGATGCAACCGGATTCGACTTCGACACATTGCGGTTCGATTTCCGGGTAGTGGTCGTAGGTAACCACATAGATCGCCGGCGGCAGGCCGCCGAAAGTCACGCAACCATCGCCTTTCGTCGGTCGGGGCGTGTCGGGAATGCGCCGGTCTTCCCGTGGTTCCCAACGACAGGGGTCAAAATCAGCACAATGGCAGAGGGCTTCATCGGCGGCATAGACGCTGATATAGGCGCCGACGACCGGATTGCCCTGATCCGAGACACACACGGCAATGGATCCGGGGCGGGTTTCTTTCGGTTTGCGAATCGCAGAAGCAACGGCAGACATATCATCCTCCTTAGCGGATGCTCAATGAGGGTTGTAGCGGTAATCCGATGGCCCGACGCCGGGCGCAGGCGGCGGAGACGTCCAGCGTGCTGCGCAGCGCCCAGTGGGTGAGCAGCTTGCCGAGGAGCACGCTCTCGTCCTCTGGAGTGAGCCGACCGTCGGCCCGCGCCTGGCCAATGACGGCGAACACCAGGGAAGGCGGTGCCCGGTACATGTGCCCGGGACTTCGGCGCCAGACGCGATACAGAAGCTGCAGGCGGATCGGCTGGCGTTCTTCCACGTTCAGCACTTCCACCAGCGAGCGGCCGCGCAGCAACGGCGGCCTGTGGTTGATGAGCAAGGAGACGAAACCCGGCAGGTGCTCCTCGAGCAGGGTCAACAGCTCCTGTCTCCCAGGATCGAGGCCGGTGAGGGGATAGTAGGCGTCCCACAGCGCGGCTAGCCGGTCCCATTGCGGATGGGGATAGAGCGCCCGGCCCAGCGCGCAGCTCAGCTTGACCCGAATCCAGGGCGCCGGGTGCGGATCGTCCATATCGATCCGGAACACGAAAGGCCGCGGCAGTCCGACCACGCCCATGAGCCCCAGGGTGGAGGCGACGCCGACCCGTGCCACCGACCAGAGATCGGCGACGATTTCGGAAATCCAGCGTTCCCACAATTGCCAGGCGATGGCAGCCCGCCCCGCTCCGACCTGCAGCCCCTTCAGTACCGGCCGCAGCGAGTTCACCAGATCGAGCAAGGCCGCCGCCTGGTGACCCACCTCATGGATCAGCGAGGAGGCGATGCCGTGGCCGATCATGCGCTCCCTCGGCACGCGGATGACGGCCACCGGATTCTCGCCGCCGCCTGGCAGCCGGGTGCGGGCGCGCCGGATCGCCGCGCCGATGCCCCGATCCAGATAGCAGATGACGGGCGGTGCCCGATAGTAGCCGCCAGGCAAGGCCAGGGCGTCGGCGGATACGACATCCAGGCCGGATAGCCAGACGCCGGTTTCGTTCTCGCTGCGCTGGGTGATCACGTCGTTGAACAGGTCGAACTGGTTGAGCACGGCGTTGAAACGCAGACGCAGGAACACGAAGCGGCGATGGGCTTGTTCCGCATCGGCGGCCCAGGCGGCCGGGCTTGCGAGCCACCGCAAGAAGTGCCGGATGCGGGCTTGCAGCTCCCGTCGCCCGCGTGCCAAAACGGCCTCGATGGCGGTTTGCGACTCGGGCAACAAGGTCGCAGCGGGCAGCATGGCCTCCTGCAGGGCGAAGGGCTTGACACGCGCCAGCCGGGTGAGCAGGGCGCGCGCTTCCTGCGCCAGCATCCAGGAGACGTAAGCCGGAATGGCCATGGCGCTCACACTCCGTAAAGGACGATGCGGTTGCCGCGGCGAACCCAGCGGCCGGCCCGGCCCCTGCCGATTCCCTGGACTCCGGCAATACCCGGCGCGGACGGCACGCGCAACAGGCCCGGCGCGTAACGTTGTGCGGCCTGACTGACCGCGGCCTGAGCCACCGCCTTGGGATCCCCGCCGGGTGCCGAAACCGCATTTTTCACCGCATCACCGGCGAAACGGACGTACTGCTTGGCCAGCTCGAAAGCTTCGTCCTCGTGGCTCAAGCCTTCCGTTTCCAGACCGAAGATCCGCCCTGCACTGGAGGCCAGTTGGCCGCCGATTTTGGCCCCCGCGGGCCCGCCCACGTAGCCCCCCAGGGCACTGCCGATCATGGGCAAAGCCTGCCTGGCGGCGCCTTTGAGAATGCCGCCGAGCGCCTGGCCGACCGGCGATTGGACCACCCTGCCGAGGGCGCTGCCGGCTCTTCGGATCAGGCCACCGAGAAAGTGATTCAGCTCCGCTTCGTTGGTGACTTCCAAAAGCTCCGCGGCCAGTTCCATCAGTTCGTTTTCGCCGAATACCTCGCCCGACCCCCCGGTCCATTCCGATTCGGTGTATTCGAACTGCTCGTGCTGGTAGGCTTCCGTTTCCGGGTTGTATTCCATGAAGGTGCGATCGATGTCGTGCATGGCGGTTCTCCGGTGGGATCAAACATTCAGGACGACGATATGGCGGCCACGCCGTACCCAGCGCCCGCCCATCGCCCCCGAGGTCGCGCGCATGGCGGACGGCGCATGAGCGGCGCCGAGCAAACCTGGCGCGAGTACCCTGGCAGCTTGCACTGCGGCATTCTGGGCGGTGATCCTGGGATCGGGGCTGACGGGAGAGGTAAGGGCGTTCTTGACGGTCTCGCCGGCAAAGCGCACGAACTGCTTACCGCCTTCGAATTGCCGATCCTCCTGGCTCAGGGCCTCGGCTTCCAGCCCCAAGGCACTGCCGGCCGCCTGGGCCAGGCCGCTGCCGATCTTGGCACCCAAGGGTCCGCCGAAATAGGCGCCGAGCGCACCGCCGGCGATGGGCAAGGCCTTTTTGGCGGCGGCCTTGAGAACCCCGCCGATCGCCTGTCCCACCGGGGAGCGCACTACTTTGCCGATGGCGCCGGCAGCGCGCCTGACCAGATTGCCGAGGAAATGGTTGAGTTCTTCCTCGTTGGTGATTTCCAAGAGTTCTGCGGTCAGTTCCATCAATTCCCCTTCGCTGAATACTTCACCGCTTGCACCGGCCCATTCGGACTGACCGAACTCGAACTGCTCTTCTTCGAAATGGGTCGTTTCCGGGGTGAATTCGAACGTACTTTCGGTCTGATACATGGTCTTCTCCTCATGATTGAATCGAATCGCTCCCGATGCGCTTTCCGTATGAGTTCCGGTGCCTGCCGTCCCGACTGGCGGACGGGATGATCGCGATAGTCTTGTCGCAAGCGCTGTGCCAGCACACGCGGAGCCGGAGGCTTGCGGAATCGGCGCATCTGGCTTGCCGAATATCAATGAGTTATCGTTGGTTTCCGGAATTTCCTGGGGAAACGGGATGCGGGTCCGGGCGAAAGGATTTTCGGCGCAAGCTGCAAACGGATGGGAAAGGGCGAAAAGTGATTCGGCGGCGGAAAAATCTTCGATCCTTTACCCGGATACCCCATGGAAGACGGCCGGAGGCACTTGGGGGAATCGCCGACGGCGCCGATGGAGAATCTCTCCAACAGAACCCGACTGACGGAGGAAACATGGCATGAGTAGACCCCGGTCCATCCGCTTCGGACGGGAAATCTGCGGCGACCTGGGACAGGCCGAGCGGCGCGAATGGTGGCTCGTCAACGGGCGCGGCGCTTATGCCGCTGGCACCGTGGCCGGCACCCTGACCCGCCGTTACCACGGCCTGCTGATCGCGCCATTGGATCCACCCTTGGGTCGCTCCCTGGTCTTCGCCAAGGCCGATGCCTGGTTGGAGCTCGACGGGAAGTCCATGCCCCTGTGCAGCAATCGCTGGCCGGAGGGCGTCATCGAACCCCGAGGCCACATCCATGTCGAGTCGTTCCGGCTCGACGGTCGCATGCCGGTGTGGCGCTTTGCCTTCGGTGATCTCAGACTGGAACAGAGGATTTGGCTGGAACCGGGGGCGAACACCGTCTACGTGGCTTTTCGGACGGATCCCCCGGCGAACGCAAATCGCCGGATGGAGCTGCGCCTCAAGCTGCTGGTCAACGCCCGCGACCATCACGGCAACGCCGAACCCTGGCGCTTCCATCCGGTGATCCATCCCGACGGCGCGGACGGGCTGGAGATCCGCAATCCGCCCGGTTCCGGTTCGGCGCCCTATCGTCTGCGCATCACCGCCTGCGGTGGCGCGATCCGACCCGACCCTGCCTGGTACGAGAACTTCGACCTGCCGGTCGAGCGGGAGCGGGGGTTACCGGATCGGGACCATCATCTGTGCGTCGGCGAGTGCCTGTTGCATCTGCCGCCAGGCGACTGGTGTGGGCTGATGGCGAGCCTGGAAGGAGAGGCGTCAGCCCATCTCGAAGAAGCCATGCAGCGCTTTCTCGCCCACGATGACGATGTGTTGAGACGCGCCCGTGCCACGGTGCCGGAAGTTCGAGAGGCGCCCGAATGGATCGAACAATTGGTCCTGGCGGCGGACAGTTTCCTATTCGCCCGTCCGCTGGCGGAAGACGGTGAAGGCGAATCGGTCATCGCCGGCTACCCTTGGTTCGGCGACTGGGGCCGGGACACCATGATCGCCCTGCCCGGCCTGACTCTCGCCACCGGCCGCTACGACCGCGCGCGGAGCATCCTCCAGACCTTCGTCCGATTCGTGGACCGGGGCATGTTGCCGAACGCCCTTCCCGAAAACGGACAAGCACCGGAATACAACACGGTGGATGCGGCCCTTTGGTTCATCGAGGCTTGGCGAGCCTATGTCGAGGCCACGGACGACCGAACCACGCTCCGTCAGGCGTTCCCGATCCTGGCGGACATCATCCGCTGCTACCGAGAGGGCACTCGCTACGGCATCGTCATGGACCAGGCCGACGGCCTGCTGCGGGCGGGGCAGGAAGGGGTTCAGCTCACCTGGATGGACGCCAAAGTGGGCGACTGGGTGGTGACCCCGCGCAGAGGCAAGCCGGTGGAGATCAATGCGCTTTGGTTCAATGCCCTCAAGTGTATGGCCCAGTTCGGTCGGAGCCTCGGCGTACCCGCCGCGGATTACGAGTCCCTGGCGGAAAACACCCGCCGGGGATTGCAACGCTTCGTGAATCCGGCGACGGGAACGCTGTTCGACGTGCTCGATGGCCCCGAAGGCAATGACGACTCCCTGCGTCCCAATCAAATCCTCGCCGTCAGCCTGCCGTTCAGCCCCCTGCCCGAACAAACCCAACAAGCCGTCGTCAGGGTTTGCGGTGAAGTCCTCTTGACCTCCTACGGGCTGCGCTCCCTCACTCCCGAGCATCCCGACTATCGCCCTCGTTACCGGGGTGGGATGTGGCAACGTGACGGCGCCTATCATCAGGGCACCGTCTGGACCTGGCTGTTGGGGCATCATGCCCTGGCCGAGCACCGCGTGACCGGCGACGCGGAGCGGGCGCAAAGCCGGCTGGAGCCAATCCGCGATCACCTGTTCGACGCCGGACTCGGCACCGTGAGCGAAATCTTCGACGGCGACCCGCCCCACCTGCCCCGCGGCGCCCCGGCGCAGGCGTGGTCGGTGGCTTGTGTGTTGGAGGCGTGGTGGAAGCTGGAGCGAGCGAAGCGCCAGGGAAAGGGAAAGCGCAAATGAATTTGAAACCTTGCCGCCGCTGCAGGCAATCTATCGGAGTAAATTGTCTTTCCGGCGGGAGTTGCCCGAATCCAGAGGTGGGAGACACGCCGATCCGGGCCACGGGTCTTGGCAGTCCGGGTTGCTCCGTCCGATCCGCCGGACCTTCGCAGCGCGGGCAATCCTTCCTACGACGAGGGGTGGAACACATGAACAGGCGACAACGAAACCGTATCCGATCCTCGGAAATCACGCCGCGGGCCTGGTTCGAGCAGCGTCGGCGCTTCCTCCGCCTCGCCGCCGGGGCGTCCCTGGCCGCCCTGTTACCAAGGGATCTTTTCGCCGGCGAATCTTTGCCGGAGGTCCGCAAGAGCCCCTATACGCTGCCGGACGAACCGACGCCCCTCGATGCCATCACCCACTACAACAATTTCTACGAATTCGGCACCGACAAGGAATCGCCGGCGCGACTCGCCGGCCTGATGAAGACCCGACCCTGGACCGTGACGGTCGAAGGCGAAGTACACCAACCCAAGGTGTTCGACGTCGACGACCTGCTGAAACTGGCTCCGCTCGAGGAGCGCGTGTATCGTCTGCGCTGCGTGGAAGCCTGGTCGATGGTGGTGCCCTGGGTAGGGTTTCCCCTGGCCGAGCTGATCCGACGCGTGGAACCGACCGCCAATGCCAAATTCGTGGAGTTCGTCACCCTCTACGACCCCTCCCAGATGCCCGGCCAGAAATCCTCGCTGCTCGACTGGCCGTATCGGGAGGGGCTGCGCCTGGACGAGGCCATGCATCCCCTGACCCTTCTGACTTTCGGCCTGTATGGCGAAGTGCTGCCGAATCAGAACGGCGCCCCGGTGCGGATCGTCGCGCCCTGGAAATACGGCTTCAAGAGCGCCAAGTCCATCGTCAAGATCCGTTTCGTGGAACAGCAGCCGATCACCACCTGGATGCGGGCATCACCGCACGAATACGGTTTCTACGCCAACGTCAATCCGGAGGTCGATCATCCGCGCTGGAGTCAAGCCAAGGAACGGCGCATCGGTGAATTTTTCAAGCGCCCCACCCTGCCATTCAATGGCTATGCCGCGGAGGTCGCGCACCTCTATGCCGGCATGGACCTGCGGAAATTCTTTTGATGGACCGATTCCGCCGAATGACGACCTGCTGACCGTCCTCGCCCCGAGGGCGTCCGCTGCATCATCGCTGCCGTGACCGTCCGCATCCTGAAAATCCTTGCAATCGTTTTGCCTTTCGGCACGGTGACGCTGTGCTTGGTCTTGCTGTTGCTCGCGGTGGAGCCGCAGCCGTTGCTGATCCCGCGTCCCGGTGCGGTGAACACCCAGGACGCGCACGAGGTCTTCCGGGAAACCTGGCGAAAAACCGGGGTGGTGGCCGGCAAGAAGACGGTGCAGCTTTCCGCCAACGACCTGGAGGCGGCGGTCAACTTCCTCATCACCCGCAAACGGCTGAAAGGGGTGATCAACGCCTCGTTCGAAGAGGATCGGCTACGCCTGATCGCTACCCTGCGGCTGCCGATCCCTCCCGCAGCGTTCCTGAATCTGCGCTTGCTCGCCGAGGACGGCAATCCCAACCTCAGGATCACGACACTGCAAATCGGCAAGCTCGTCCTGCCGGGAATTCTGGTCGATGGGTTCCTGCAAAGCGAATTCCGCCGCCGTGGACTGCTGCGAGACGGCACCGCGGCGCCGGGCATGATTGAATCGATACGAATCATCGGCGACCGGCTCCACATCACTTTGGGCGAGCGCTGGCACGCCACGACCCAGCTCCGCAAACTGGTCGACGAAGCGGTCGGCAGGGACCGCCTCGTTGCCTATCACGAACGCTTGGTCACAGTGGTGAACGAATCGGGCAGTCGCCGCTTCATCCGTCTCGGCCAATTGTTCAGGCCGCTCTTTCTCATGGCGCTCCAGCGCTCGCAGGAAAACGATCCGGCCTTGGAAAACAAGGCCGTCATCCTCTTGCTCGCGACGTACGTCAACGGCTACGACCTGTTGCTCGGTGCCGGCACGGGAGCGTCGGCTCTACCCACAAGAGTCGTGCTACTTCGGAAACGCGAGGACTTGAGTCGGCATTTCCTGACCTCGGCCGCACTGTCGCTCGCTGGACATCGCAGCTTCGCCGAGATGATCGGCATGGCCAAGGAACTCAACGACACCCACAGCGGCAGCGGATTCAGTTTCACCGATCTTGCCGCCAATCAGGCCGGCACTTTGTTCGGAAAACGGGCCTCGAGCTCGCGCTATGCCCGCAAGATCCAGCGGATATTGAGTGAGAATGCCGAAGAAGCGGTTTTCCTCCCGGACCTTTCCGACCTTCCCGAGAACCTACACGCTCCGGATTTCCGGGAACGCTTCGGCGACATCTACAGTTCGGCATTCGAACGCTACAAGTGCATGATCGAAGAACGGATCACCCGGTTGCCGCTGTATTCCGAACTCGACGCCCAGGTCCGGGATCTCCGAGTGGTTTTCTTCCGGAGCGGCGAGGGAAATGCAATAATCGGCAGCACGATGACCTTGCGCTCGACGTAGACCTCGTGCGGCGTCAGCACATCGCCACCGCCAGCCGGTTCCAATGCCCAGTGCGGACGAACCCGGTTGCTGCGGTGTCCGGTAACGCGTCCGGACATGGGCAAACTGGTCTTTGATGTGCGCCTTAAACCGCTTGGCCAAGAAGCTGCTGCCGTTATCGGTCACCAGAAACGGCGTCTTCTGCACCTTGCCGTGCAGCCGCTCGGCTTCCGCCCCGCCAGATCAATGGCCCGGTTGACCTCCGGCGCCGAATAACTCGCCGCCAGGTGCAGCGCCAAGAGATACCATTTGTAGTAGTCGATCACCCTAAATCAATAGCTTGGTATGATTCACGTTTACTGAAAATCACACTTCAATTGCCGAAGCAATAGTTTCCGCGTATCTTCCGCGACTCTTCTACCACACCATCCGCCGCCTAACCCTTGATTGAGCGGGTCTATCCTTCCGTATATCTTCCCGTTCCA
>DATMAX010000072.1:0-87730 GCA_035559395.1 Methylococcus sp.
CCCGCCTCGACCTGCCGGTGGTCGCCACGAATGACGTCCGTTTCCTCGAGCGCGAGGAATTCGAGGCGCACGAGGCCCGGGTCTGCATCCATCAGGGACGGGTTCTGGACGACCCGCGCCGGCTGCGCGAGTACAGCGAACAGCAGTATCTGCGCAGCACGGAAGAGATGCAGGAACTATTCTCGGACTTGCCGGCGGCGCTCGAAAACAGCGTGGAAATCGCCAAACGCTGTAACTTGGAGTTGACCCTGGGAAAAAATTACCTGCCGGATTTTCCCGTCCCGGCGGGGATGAGTCTCGAGGATTACTTCGCCGCACAGTCGCGGGAAGGGTTGAAGGAGCGGTTGGCGGCTAAGCCGCCCTCCGGGAGAGGAGCGCTCGCCGAGCGGATCGAAGTTTATGAGAAACGCCTCGAGATGGAGTTGCAGGTGATCCGGGCCATGGGCTTCCCCGGTTATTTCCTGATCGTGGCGGACTTCATCCAATGGGCGAAGGCAAACGGCATCCCGGTCGGGCCGGGGCGGGGTTCCGGTGCCGGCTCGCTGGTGGCGTATGCGCTCAAGATCACGGACCTGGATCCGATCGAATTCGACCTGCTGTTCGAACGTTTCCTCAATCCGGAGCGGGTCTCGATGCCGGACTTCGACGTCGATTTCTGTATGGAGCGGCGCGACGAGGTGATCGAATACGTCGCCCGCAAGTACGGATGTGACCGGGTATCCCAGATCATCACTTACGGCAGCATGGCGGCGAAAGCGGTGGTTCGGGACGTCGGGCGGGTATTGGGGTACCCCTACGGCTTCGTCGACCGGATCGCCAAACTGATTCCGTTCGAACTCGGGATCACCCTGGATAAGGCGCTGGAAGAAAGCGACGAGTTGCATCGACTGTACAAGAGCGAAGAAGAGGTAAGAACGCTCATCGATCTCGCCAAGTTATTGGAAGGGCTCACCCGTAATCCGGGAAAGCATGCCGGCGGTGTCGTCATCGCACCGTCACGGCTGATCGATTTCACCCCGCTTTATTGTGAACCGGGGGGCGGCAACCTGGTGACCCAGTTCGACAAGGACGACGTCGAGGCGGTGGGGCTGGTGAAATTCGACTTCCTCGGCCTTCGCACCCTGACCATCATCGACTGGGCGCTGGCGGCGATCAATTTGCGGCGAATCGCCAACGGTGAGCCCGCCATCGACATCAACCGGATCCCTCTGGACGACCCATCCACCTACGAGCTACTCCGCCGCTGTGCGACGACGGCGGTGTTCCAGTTGGAATCACGAGGCATGAAGGATCTCATCCGGCGTTTGCAGCCGGATTGCTTCGAAGACGTCATCGCCCTGGTGGCCCTGTTCCGTCCGGGCCCGCTGCAATCCGGCATGGTGGACGATTACATCAACGTCAAACATGGCAGGACGAAGGCGGAATACCCTCATCCCCTCCTCGAGCCCATCCTCCGTCCCACCAACGGCGTCATCCTGTATCAGGAACAAGTCATGCAGATCGCCCGCGACATGGCGGGCTACACTCTCGGCGGTGCGGATCTGTTGCGACGCGCCATGGGCAAGAAAAAGCCCGAGGAAATGGCGAAACAACGCGAGATCTTCGTGCGCGGCGCGGTGGAGCGCGGCGTCGCCGAGCAAGTCGCCACGCATATTTTCGACCTCATGGAAAAATTCGCCGGATACGGATTCAACAAGTCGCACTCGGCGGCCTACGCCCTGGTTTCCTACCAGACCGCCTGGCTGAAAGCGCACTATCCCGCGGAATTCATGGCTGCCGTGCTGTCGTCCGACATGGACCATACCGACAAGGTGGTGATCTTGATCGAAGAGTGTCGTGAGATGCGGTTGTCGATCCTGCCCCCGGACATCAATCGTTCCGAATATCGGTTCACCGTCCAGGGGGCGCGGGAAATCCTGTACGGTCTGGGCGCCATGAAAGGAGTAGGGGAAAGCGCAGTAGAAGACATCCTCACCGAACGGAAACGCGGCGGGGCATTCCGGGATTTATACGATCTCTGCCGCCGGGTCGACCTTCGCAAGGTCAACCGACGCGTTCTTGAAGTCCTGATCCGCGGCGGCGCGCTGGACGGGTTTGATCGCAACCGTGCAGCCTTGCTGACCGAATTGCCGGCTGCCCTCAGGTCGGCGGAGCAACAGGGAGAAATGAATGCCACTGGGCAGGATGACCTGTTCGGTGGCTTCGCCACGCCGGTCACCGACCTCGTTACGGTTCCCGGAGAAACTTCGGCACGAGTCGAATGTTGGTCCGAAGCCGAGCGTTTGGCTCAGGAAAAGGCGACCCTGGGTTTGTATCTCACCGGCCATCCCATCACCTCCTATGAGTCGGAGATCCAACACTTCGTTACCGCCCGGCTCGGCAAGCTCGCAGGCGATGGCGATGCCAGCAAAGGTGAGTCACGCGTCGTGATCGCGGGTCTCGTGGTCGACCTGCGGACTCGTGTGACCCGCAACGGCCAGCGCATTGCCTTCGTCACCCTCGACGACCGGACTGGGCGAATGGAGCTCTCGGTGTTTTCAGAAATCTTCGAGCGTCATCGGGATCATCTCCGCAAGGATGGCATCCTGGTGGCGGAGGGAAGTCTTGGATTCGACGATTATGCCGGGCAATGGCGGGTCGTGGCGGAATCTCTTTTCACCATGGAAGAGGCGCGGGCGCGCTTTGCGAAGTATATCGCCATCGAATGGCCGACGACCGCGTTTCCGGAGACGGAGCGCCCCCGGGTTTTGGAGCAGTTCGGGAGTTTGCTGCGCCCGTTTCGTGGAGGCGCCTGTCCAGTCTGTATTCTGTACCGAGGCCGAAGGGCGAAGGCTCAGTTACGCTTGGGCGACCAATGGCGTCTGCACCCGCGCGACGAATTGATCCATCGCTTGCAGAAACACGTCGGTCCCGATCGGGTCCGCATCGTCTATACCTGAGCATGGGCCGTTGCACGGATCCGAGCCAGGCCGGCCAAGCCGCGACGGGATCCGCGGAGATCCGTAAGTTTCGATATCCTGCCAGCCGACGGCTGCAGGCTACCTCAGAAGTTCCGCTGCTTGGGGAAAAAAGCTTGTTTCCATATGGTGAAAAGAAGTAGACAGCGGCAAATATTTCGTTATACTTGCGCCAGCCTCAAGGACGGGGCCGCGACAGGGTCGCCATTGAGGAGGAGAGCCCCTTGGGGCAGCGAGATAATAACGATAAGATGCTACCGATGCGCTACGCGGGTTGACTCGTCTAGCGTAACCTTGAGAACAATAAGAATAAATGAGCTAAAAAGCCCGCTCAGGCGGGCTTTTTTATATGTGCCCGCCGGCGGCAAAAAAAAGGCGACTGACGATGGAACAGCCGCCAAGGAGGAGGAGAACGAGAAGATCCGGAAAAATCCGATGCGCCGCGTTGTTGCGTAGTATTTGAATCAAATTATACAAAAAATTCCGATTTGGATGATCAGAAATTTTTATCTCTTCCATGTCGGATGTTTATCTCAAGTAAACAAAACAGGGCGGCTCGGAAGAATCCCAGCCTTCAGAAGTTCAACAATATATCGGCGGAGAAGAGAAGCTGGGAGTTACGGCTTCCGGCTGAAAATGCGTCCGTCCCCTCACTCCAGTCGTAGCGGAGGTTCGGACGGAGCATCAACCAGGCAGCCGGCCTCCAGTTCAGTCCCGCGGTGATGGCGTAGTAACTGCCGGGGTCAAGGAATGTGCTCGCTTCGCGAGCGGGACTCAACACACGCACCCCGCCGTTGTCGCGGAACCATTCGGCGCGAATGCCCAGGGCCAGGCTCGGATTGAGGTCATACATGAGGTATTGGAGCAATCCCAGCCAATCCACAGAGGATGCCTGATTTCCGTCGATCCTGCCGTAGTCCTGCTGGATGCGCTGGTGAAGCGAATCCGTCCAGTCGTGCTGAATCACCAGGCTATAGGAGTTCAGTTCTCCCTCCGGGGCGATCGTCACGGTACCGTGGGTCCCGTTCAGGGCCAGTGACGTGTCCCCCTTGGTGTTGGCCCAGGTCACTCCCCCCAGAAACGCCCAGTTGTCGAGACTCCGATCGAACACACCGTCCCAGCCGGCGAAGCGGCTGCCCGTGACGGCGCCGGCACTGATGTTCAGGGTCCCCGAAGGAGCATAGCTGAACAGGGCTCCGGTATGGGTAAAAGGCTCCCCGAACTGCATGGTGTAGGAATGGGAATAAAAGAAATTTTCCGGGGCCATGACGGATTCGCTTCCCAGGATCGAATAGAAATGCCCGAGTTTGGCGCGAATCCCTTGGGCGATGGGGAAAAGGATCTCCACGTAGGCTTGGGGCAAGGCGATTTCATAAAAGCGATTGTTCGTCAGGCGCTGATCCCAGTTCCCTTTGGGATCACCGAAAGCCTGCGTGAAAGCAGCATCCGTGCCGAAGAGAAAGTCCACCCGTCCGCCGAAATCCCAAGTACCACCCAGTACATCGAGGGAGCGTTCTAGGTAGAAATAAATCTGGTTCGCTTGCAATTCTCCGCTGCGGTCGGAAAAAGTAACCGGGCCGTTGAAGCGGTCGGAAGAATTTTCGAAATTGTGGGTGATCCCGGCGTCGAGCCATCCATGAAAGCTCAAACGGGAACGCTCCATCCACGACCATCGATTCGGGTCCATGGTCTCCGGCAACAGTTGCAGCAATCCTTCCGCCTCTGACCAACTGATCGGGTCGGCCGGCAAATCCCGGGACTGGACGAGGCCCAGTAAAATACCCGCCAATGTTTTCGGCAACAATCGATCTCGGCTCGTTCGCCCTGCCATGGTGCAATGCTTGCCCGATCCTGCGCTTTTCTGTGATCCCACGCCGCCCAAGCAGTTCGCACGCCAAATTTCCTTGGTAGGCAAAAAAACAAAGACATAGATTGCATCTTGGAACCAATTGACTCGGTATGCACCAGAAAGAACGGGTTTTTGAGGATTGCAGCACCATTATGGTGCGCTATCATGCGCAAAAAGATGGCCAGATTGTGTTCCTTGTGCCAGGTTGACGAATACGAGGGCTGGAATCTTTGAGAGTGAAGGGGGGCAGAGTGAATTCGTCCAGGAAAAATCCGTCGATCGTAGCATCCATCGCATTCCTCGCTTCCATGGCAGAAGCCCACGCGGTGGAGGTAAATGCGGCCGACACGGCGTGGATCTTGACCTCGACGGGGCTGGTGTTGTTCATGACCATGCCCGGTCTTGCGCTTCTGTACAGCGGCTTGGTTCGCACCAAGAACGTGCTTTCCGTGATGGTACAAGTTTTCGCCGTGACATCCCTGGTTTCCTTGCTGTGGGTTATGGCCGGATACAGCCTGGCTTTGACGGGTGGAGGGGTGATTCAACCTTGGCTCGGAGGGACGGCACGCCTTTTCCTGCGCGGCCTGAACGCGGAAGCGGTCAGCGGTAATCTGCCCGAGGTGGTCTATTGTATGTACCACCTTACCTTCGCAATCTTTGCTCCTGCTTTGATGATCGGGAGTTGCGTGGAGCGCATGAAGTTCTCGACTACACTCTGGTTTACCGGCTGCTGGACGCTTTTGGTCTATGTGCCAGTCTGTCACTGGATGTGGGGCGAGGGTTGGTTGGCCGAACGGGGTGCCATGGATTTTGCTGGGGGCGTGGTTGTCCACACCGCGGCTGGAACCTCGGCACTGGTGGCAGCATGGTCGTTGGGACCCCGCCGGGGCTATCCACGTACCCTGATGCCGCCGCATAATCTCACCCTGACGGCGGTGGGAGCCGGGATACTGGCGGTCGGCTGGCACGGTTTTAGCGCGGGAAGCGCATTGATGGCGACCGGAGCGGCGGGTATGGCCATGTTGGCCACCCACATCGGTGCCTCGGTCGGTGCCCTGGTATGGATGACGGTAGAATGGTGGCGTTTTGGTAAGCCCACTATGCTCGGTGTTTTGACCGGAATGATCGCCGGACTCGGCGTGATTTCGCCAGCGGCCGGATTCGTCGGACCCTTCGGCGCTCTCGTTATGGGTGCTGTTTCTGGGGTGGTGTGTTTTTTTGCCATTCACGGCATCAAGCGCAAGCTCGGCATCGACGATACCATGGACGTGTTTCCGGTTCATGGCGTCGGCGGCATGGTAGGGACTGTATTGACTGCGCCTTTTGCGACGGAAGCCTGGGGCGGGGCGGGAATTCCCACTGGTCTCGGCGTGTGGCAACAGACCGGAGTGCAGATTTTGGCGGTGGTGGTCGTGGCCTCGTGGAGTGGATTGGTGAGCTTGTTGCTCTTGAGGCTCCTGAATCGTCTGCTGGGGCTCCGGGTAAGTCCGGATCAGGAAACCGAAGGGTTGGATGTCGCCCTCCACAATGGAAAAGCTTATCATCTCTAGGAAACGACATGGCGACCTTGTCTCGAGTCGGCGTCGCCGTGGGCTTCCTTGCCGGTTGGACCGTTGCCCAAGCCGGTGACGAAGAGACCCTCGCCATCAGTCGTCTCGAAGCTCTTCCCTGTAGCGGTAAGACCATCGGCGAGCGCCTCGCCGAGGAAATCTTGAAACACAGCCGGCGCGATCTCGGTTGGCGCATTTTCGAAGGCGAGGGGTATCGGGACCTGGAGCGATCCTTGCGGGTTTCCAAGGCCATGGAGATTCGCTATCGCTGGCGGTCAAGGGCCTCCGGGGTACCGGAGCCAATCTCCGAGGCAGCCAAGGGCCTTTGTCCATAAGACCTTCTCCCATTTCGGTGGTCTACATGGGAGACCCATTCGATGGGAAATGCGCACGCTTTTCTTTGAGGGTTCGCAAGCTTCGCCCTTTCCGTCACCGTGAGGCGCGAGGTTCCGAAGCAGGTCCAACGGATGTCTTCGGAGAACTCGGGTCTTTCTCGATGTCTCCGAGATACCAAGATGCACCAAATTGGTGCGACATGCTTTTCGCCGGTGTGTAGATTCTCCGCCGAGACTGCAATGAAACTCTTGTCGGAACGGTCGAAAGGTCAAGGCGCGCCGCGGTTTTTCCTTTGGCGCATTACTTGCTGCGATCCCGATCATGGTGAACCTTACTTCCGCCTCGTTCTATCGCAGGATCCTCGACCATCTTGGCGATGGCGTGCTGCTGTTCGACGAACAACTGAAACTCTCGTACATGAACATGGCCGGTGAGATGCTGCTCGCGATCAGCGCCCGACAAGTTCAGGGCGTTCGCGCACGGCTAGTGCTCCCCTGCAGCGAGCAACCGATCGAACCGGACCTCGAACACGCCTTGCGGACCGGGATCTCGCTCACGAAACGCAACGTGACATTGGTTCAGCCGCTGCACGCAATCACGGTGAACCTCCACATCACCCCGATGACCGATGAGGGGAGTGCTGGGGTACTGGTGCAAATCCAACAGGTCGATCGTCACCTCAAGATTTCCATGGAGGAACACCTGCTGACCCAGCAAAACGCGGCACGTTCGCTGCTGCGCGGGCTGGCGCACGAGATCAAGAATCCCCTGGGTGGATTGCGCGGGGCGGCGCAATTGCTGGATCGCGAGCTGGATGACGGGGAACTGCGGGAGTATACGCAAATCATCATCGAGGAGTCCGACCGTTTGCAATCCCTGCTGGACCGCATGCTCGGTCCCAACAAGCTGCCGCAAAAGCGACTCCATAACATTCACCGGGTGCTCGATCGGGTCACCCAGTTGGTGCAGGCCGAAGTCCCGGCCGCGGTGAAGATCGTACGCGATTACGATCCCAGTATCCCGGAGATCTTGGGGGACATGGATCAACTCATCCAAGCCATTCTCAACATCGTCCGCAACGCCGCTCAGGCCGTGGGTCCGAGAGGGGAGATCGTGATCCGCACCCGGATTCACCGGCAAGTCACCATCGGGGAAAGACGCCATCGTATGGCGGTCAGGGTCGACATCATCGATGATGGCCCCGGAATCAAGCCCGAGCTCCTGCACCAGATTTTCTATCCGATGGTAACGGGAAGAGCCGAGGGGTCCGGGCTTGGGTTGTCGATCGCGCAAGCCCTGATCAATCAGCATGGGGGTCTGATCGAGTGCAGCAGCGTTCCCGGGAATACCGTCTTTTCGATATTCTTGCCTCTGGAGGAAGAACACGATGCGAACGTCCCGAGTTTGGGTAGTCGATGACGATCGATCGATTCGTTGGGTGCTGGAAAAGGCCTTGCAAAAGGCCTCGATCCAGACCCGCGCGTTCTCCAATGCGAACACCATGCTCGATGCCTTGAGCCGTGAGCGGCCGGACGCCATTCTGACCGACATCCGCATGCCCGGTATCGATGGCCTGGAATTGCTCCGGCAATTGCAGGAGAACTATCCGGATTTGCCGGTAGTCATCATGACCGCACATTCGGATTTGGAAAGCGCCGTATCGGCGTTCAACGGTGGGGCCTTCGAGTACTTGCCCAAACCGTTCGACGTCGATGAGGCGGTGGATCTCGTGGCACGCGCCTGCACTCATAGCCAGCGCTCTCCCAGCAGGGAAGCCGATTCGGGATTGCCGGAAAAAACCCCGGAAATCATCGGCGAGGCGCCAGCGATGCAGGAGGTTTTTCGGGCAATCGCGCGCCTGGCGCGCTCTCACATTACCGTATTGATCAACGGCGAATCCGGTACCGGCAAAGAATTGGTGGCGCGCGCGCTGCATCGGCACAGCCCGCGCGCGGACAAGCCGTTCATCGCCCTCAACATGGCGGCGATTCCGAGAGACTTGTTGGAATCGGAGTTGTTCGGGCACGAGCGAGGAGCGTTCACCGGGGCCCATACCCGGCGCGCGGGACGCTTTGAACAGGCCGACGGCGGCACGCTGTTCTTGGACGAGATCGGCGACATGCCGGCGGAGCTGCAGACCCGTCTCCTGCGGGTATTGGCCGAAGGAGAGTTTTTCCCGGTCGGATCCCATGCGCCGGTCAAGGTGGATGTCCGCATCATCGCCGCCACGCATCAGAACTTGGAACAACTGGTCGCCGAAGGAAGGTTCCGAGAAGATCTGTTCCACCGGCTGAACGTGATCCGGATTCACATCCCGCCGCTCCGCGAACGCAGGCAGGACATCGGCTTGTTGTTGCGGCATTTCTTGAAAGAGGCGGCACAGGAACTCAACGTCGAAACCAAGACCCTGCTACCCGAGGTCGAGGACTACCTCTGCCGACTCGATTGGCCGGGTAACGTACGCCAGCTCGAAAACACCTGCCGGTGGATCACGGTCATGGCATCCGGCAAGGACGTGCACCTCGACGATTTACCTCCGGAATTGCTGAAGACCCGGCAGGAAACCGCCACCGTTGCGGCGGATTGGCGGGAAAGTTTCACGCAGTGGATCGATGTGCGTCTGCGGCGTGGCGATCGGGACGTGGCCAAGGACGCCATCGAATCGGCCGAGGGCATCCTGATCAAGACTGCGTTACAATTTACCCGTGGTCGGAGGCAGGAAGCGGCGAAGCTGTTGGGTTACGGCCGGAATACCCTGACCCGGAAGATCAGCGAGTTGAATCTCGACGTCTGAGACCGGTTTTTCCTCGAAAACCCTTGTTTTTTGCAACGCCCTGGCCGTAATTCGGCGGGTCGGGTGATGCCTGCGATCGGCCACGATTCCCCCATCTGAATCAAGGACCATGCGCACCCATGCCCACGCGGAGATTTAAGAAAAGCAACCCCACTGCGATGTTGACCGAGATGCCCGCATTGGGGATGACGGCAAAGAACCTGAGCGCCGATATTCGCCGCCATTGGAACTGTACTCTCGGTCGTGACCGGAATTGTCGTTCCCTTCATTACGCCTATACCGCTTTGGCCCTCGCCGTGCGCGATCGTCTGACGGAACGCTGGAAAAACACTCATTATGCTTACGATCAGGAAGAATGCCGGCGCACCTACTATCTTTCCATGGAGTTCCTGCTCGGTCGGGCGTTGCGCAATGCAATGCTGAATCTGGGGCTCGACGATCCCATGCATCAAGCACTCGATGAACTCGGGCTGGATCTGGAGGAATTGGCCGACTGGGAGCCGGATGCCGGTTTGGGCAACGGTGGTCTGGGGCGTCTTGCCGCCTGCTTCCTGGATAGCTGCGCGACCCTTCAGTTACCCGTGATGGGGTACGGAATCCGATACGAATATGGAATGTTCCGACAGGAAATCGTCAACGGTCACCAAGTGGAAGAACCCGAGCATTGGCTTCGCAACGGTCATGTGTGGGAATTGGAGCGGCCGGAATTGACCGTGCGGGTAAAGTTCGGTGGCCGCACGGAATACTGCAATGCCGCCGGTCGCGCTGGACAGGTGGTATGGATCGATACCGATGATGTGCTCGCGGTTCCCTTCGACGTACCGATTCCCGGTTACCGCAATGGCACGGTCAACACGCTCCGGCTCTGGAAGTCCGCGGCCACGGACGAGTTCAAACTGGGTGAGTTCAACGCCGGCGACTATGCCGAGTCGGTCCGCGCGAAGAACGCCGCGGAAAACATTTCCATGGTGCTTTATCCCAACGATGCGAGCGAGAACGGCAAGGAACTCCGCCTCCGGCAACAATACTTCCTCGCTTCGGCCAGTCTTCAGGACGTGATCCGCAAGTGGGTCGCGAATTATGGCGAAGACTTTTCGCAATTCGCCGAGAAGAACTGTTTCCAGCTCAACGATACCCATCCCGCGATCGCGGTCGCGGAGCTGATGCGGCTATTGATCGACGAACACGGTTTGGATTGGAACGATGCCTGGTCCATCACCCGGCGCACCATGGCCTATACCAACCATACCCTGCTGCCGGAGGCGCTGGAGAAATGGCCGGTCCGTCTGTTTCGCCAGATGTTGCCGCGGCTGCTGGAAATCATCTTCGAAATCAATGCCCGTTTCCTCGATGAGGTCGCCGCACGCTGGCCGGGCGACATCGGTCGTCTCGGGCGGATGTCCCTGATCGAAGAGGGGCATGAGCAGCAGGTCCGCATGGCGTACTTGGCCATCGTCGGTAGTTTCTCGGTCAACGGGGTGGCGGAATTGCATTCCGATCTGTTGAAACATGGCCTGTTCCGGGACTTCTACGAACTCTGTCCTGGGCGATTCAACAACAAGACCAACGGCATCACGCCGCGACGCTGGCTGGCGGCGTGCAATCCGGAGCTCGCGGCCTTGATCACCGATGCCATCGGTGACGGCTGGGTGACCGATCTGATGCGCTTGGCCCAATTGCGCCCTTTTGCCGAAGATGCCGCGTTCCGCGAGCGTTGGCGCTCGATCAAACACCACAACAAGGAACGGCTGCTGCGTTTCATGAACCAAGAACTCGACCTGGGTCTCGCGAACCCGCACATGCTGTTCGATGTCCAGGTCAAACGCATCCATGAATACAAGCGCCAACTCCTCAACGTGCTGCACGTGATCCATCTCTACGATCGCATCAAACGGGGCGATATCCAGGACTGGACACCCCGCTGCGTACTGTTCGGTGGTAAGGCCGCTCCCGGTTATGCGATGGCGAAACGGATCATCAAATTGATCAATAACGTCGCAAACGCCATCAATGGCGACTCCTCGGTCCGGGAGTATCTCACCGTGGTGTTCCTGCCCAATTATCGGGTCAGCGCAATGGAGATCATCTGTCCCGGGACGGATCTCTCGGAGCAGATTTCGACCGCGGGGAAGGAAGCCTCGGGCACCGGTAACATGAAATTCATGATGAACGGGGCGCTTACCATCGGTACCCTGGATGGAGCCAACATCGAGATCCGTGAAGAGGTGGGCGCGGAAAACTTTTTCCTCTTCGGTCTGACCGCGGAAGAAGTCGAGCGGAAGAAGGGGAATTACGACCCCGGTGCCATCATCGAGAGTAACGAAGATTTGAGGCGCGTCATGCAGTTTCTCGAAAGTGGGTATTTCAACCGGTTCGAACCGGGAATTTTCGACGCGGTGATCGATTCCGTTCGCAGCCCCTTCGATCCGTGGATGACGGCCGCCGATTTCCCGAGTTACATCGAGGCGCAGAGATCTGCCGCGATGGCTTACCGTGACCTGGAGCATTGGACCCGCATGAGTATCTTGAATACCGCGGCGAGTGGGAAATTCTCGACGGATCGGACCATCGGCGATTACAACCGCGAAATCTGGAGATTGGCCCCGGTGCCGGCATTCCCGGTGCGGTGAAGGGGAAGGGTTGGTGTTTCATGTCGTGCTGTATGAGCCGGAGATCCCGCCGAATACCGGGAACATCATTCGGCTCTGCGCCAATACCGGGACTTGGCTGCATCTCATCGAGCCCCTGGGATTCGTCCTGGACGATGCCCGCCTGCGGCGGGCCGGCCTGGATTATCGGGAGTGGGCGGACGTCTCGGTACATCGAGATTGGCACCGGTTCGTGGATACCGTGAGGCCGGAGCGCGTTTTCGCCGTGACCACCCGCGGCCTTCGCTCGTATGCGGAGGCGAGTTACCGCGTCGGCGATGCTTTCCTATTCGGCCCCGAGTCACGCGGCCTGCCGCCCGAGATGCTTGATCAGTTCCCTGTCTCGGCGCGGATCCGTTTACCCATGCGAGCCGGTTCCCGTAGCCTCAATCTGTCCAATGCGGCAACGGTGGTTGTGTTCGAGGCCTGGCGGCAGTTGGGCTTCCCCGGCGCAGGTGAGGTCGGTGACCGAGCCTAGGTGATGCGCTCCGGTTTCGGTTCGCGGAGCAGAAGATTGTTGACCGCTTCTGCGGGCGTGAGTCCTTCATACAGAATACGATAAACCTGGGTCGTAATGGGCATCTCCACGCCGTGTCGTAGCGCGAGCTCGTAGACCAGTCGTGCGGTAAGAATACCTTCGATTTCTTGCCCGATTTCCGAACACACGGCCGTGCGGGACTTCCCCTGGCCCAGTCCCAGGCCGAACCGCCGATTGCGGGATTGATTGTCGGTGGCGGTGAGGATCAGATCGCCCACGCCAGCAAGTCCGGTGAGCGTTTCCATCCTGGCGCCCATGGCGATGCCGAGTCGCATCATCTCGGCGAGCCCACGCGTGATCAGCGCCGCCCGCGCGTTGGCGCCATAGCCGAGGCCGTCTGCTACACCGGCCGCAATGGCGAGGACGTTCTTGCTGGCGCCCCCGAGTTGGACACCGACGATATCGTCGCTGGTATAAGCACGGAAGTTCGTGTTGTGCAACCAGGAGACGATCCGGTTCGCGAACGCCACGCTGGTCGAAGCCACGGTCAGGGCGCTGGGCAGCCCAGCCGCCACTTCCGCGGCGAAGGTCGGTCCGGAGAGAACCGCAAAGGTCGCTTTGGTACCCAGGATCTCGGTCGCCACTTCATGGAGCAAGCACCCCTTCTTGGGGTCGAGTCCTTTGGTCGCCCAGATCAGTCCGCAGTCCGGGCTCAGCAGGGCGGACAGATGCTCCACCGTTTCGCGAAAAGCATGACTCGGGACCGCGATCAGCACGGCGCCGGTGGTCGAACGCACTGCTTGAGAAAAGTCCGCCGTCACTTCCAGTGCGGGGGGGAAGTGGCTGGCCGGCAGATAGTGCGGATTCTGACGTTCCGCCCTCATCCGTGCCGCGTGCTCGGGGTTGTGGCTCCAGAGAGCGGTGGATATCCCGTTGCGGGCGAGGAGGATGGCCAGCGCCGTGCCCCACGAGCCGGCCCCGAGCACAGTAATGGTGGGCGGCGGCATGGGAGGTCCGAAAAAATCAGTGCGCGGTCGCCGGCTCCGAGTGCTGGACGTTTTGTTGCATTTGTTGCAAGTGTTGTAAATACAACGCGTCGAAATTGACCGGAGCCAAGAGCATCGGGGGGAATCCGCCTTTGGTTACGAGATCGGAAATCGCCTCGCGCGCATAAGGGAACAGAATGGTGGGACAATAGCTTCCGATCATGGGACCCATTTCCTGTTCAGTGAAGCCCTTCATCGCAAAGATGCCGGCTTGGCAGACCTCTACCAGGTAAGCCGTTTTTTCTTCCAGTTTGACGGTGACCGTCACGGTGATGCTCAATTCCAGCAAGTTTTCCTGGAGCTGTTGCGCCTGGGAAGTCAGATTGAGTTCCACCTTCGGTTCCCACTTCATGGTGAAGATGGCGGGAGAATTGGGCGTCTCGAACGAAACGTCCTTCACATAAATCTTTTGCAGGGAGAACTCTTTCTGGACGGGCTGGTTTTCTTCGCTCATTTGTCTTGCATCCGTGATGACCGTTGGTAAGAGGGAAAAGAATCAGGCTTTCTTGCGCTTTTTGGTGATCGGGAAATTCGCATCCTTCCATGCCAGCATGCCGCCACGCATTTCGTGGACCTGCCGGAAACCATGTTTGGTCAGGATCTTGCATGCGTGGGGAGAACGAGTGCCCTGCTGGCAAGTGACGATGATCGAGGCATCTTTGTAGGCATCCAACTCGGAGATGCGCTCCTCGAGTTTTCCGAGCGGGATGTGACGGGCTCCGTCGATGTGTCCCTCGGCATATTCATGCGGCTCGCGGACATCGATCACGAGTGTGCCTTCGGAATTCAGCAGGGCGACCGCGCCGGTCGCCGAGATCACTTTGTGTTTCCGGAACAGGGATTCGATGAGGTCTTGTAGCAACAGGACCGTGACCACGAGCCAAGCGCTCGCCATGATCCAATGATTGCCGAGGAATTCGAGCAATCGAGTCATTCGCTTCTCACCTTCGAAATTGGAGTCGGTTGCCGGGAACGTTCCCGGATTGGGGTCAATGCTTGCAGAATACTTCTTTGATCATACCGATGAGTTGCAAGGTCCGTTCATCATCGACGAAATAATAGACTCGGTTGGCATCCCGATGAAAACCCAGGATCCCTTTCTCACGTAGGATGGCCAGATGTTGTGACACATTGCTCTGGGTGGTTCCGACGCGCTCGACGATGTCCTGTACACTGACCCTTCCCGTGCTCAGGGTGCAGAGGATTTTGAGGCGCAACGGGTGAGCCATGGCCTTCAGGCTATGGGCTGCGCGGCGGATTTCCGAATCGTTGGTCAGGAGATCAGCTTGCATGTCGAGGGTACCCAGTGGGCTTTCGTACACCGGTCGGGGGCGAGTTTGAACGTCGTCGGAAGACATCACATGGCACGGAAAACGGTTAGAATGCCCCCTTTGATCTTCTCGCCCGCCGCAGGCATTCTATCAGGTCTTGGCCCGACTTCTTCACGATCCAGCGAACGGGGAGATTATACGTGGAACACCGTTCATCCTGAACCCGTCCGTATTGCCACTTGTCGATGCCGCTGGACCTTCGTCACTCTCCGGGGCGGTATACCCCGCATCTTCTCCTGATGATGGCTGGTCTTGCCGCGGTTACCTTGGGTGGGTCGGTTTCCATGGAAACCTGTTGGGCGGGGACGGAACAGGACCCGACGGTGGAACGACTCGAGGCGGTTCGTGGCGAAATCGGATCGGTGGAAAAAGAGATCGAGGCGATCGAGGCGAAACGGGGCAGTGTCTCCGCGGAGCTGCGTCGGATCGAGCAACGGTATGGGGAAGTGATTCGTTCCCTTAAGGAGCTGGACGAGAAAGCGCAGGCCCAGGCAAAACGAGTTTCCGAGCTGCATGCCCGTTTGAGTGAGTTGCAGCAGACCGTGCTGCGACACCACCACGCATTGGGTGTTGTGGCTCGCTCGGCTTACGCGCTTGGCGATCGGCAATGGTTGAAACTGGTCTTGAGTATCGACGAGCCGACCCGCCTCAGTCGTCTGATGGCGTACCACGCCTATCTGAATCGTGACCGTCATGCTCGACTTAAGGAGATCGAGGCCGACATTGTCCGGGTCCAAGACTTGCAAAACGAGTCCTTGGCGGAAACTGGACGCCTTGAATCTCTGCGCGAACGCATGAGTCGTGAACGAGCCGAGCTCGATGAGCTCACCCAACAACGGCGTAGCGTGCTAGCGAAACTTCGGCTCGAAAGACAGGACAAAGATATGGAAATGGCGCGGTTACGGCAGAGCGAGCAGCACTTGGAGCAGCTGCTGTCCTCGCTGCGCGCAATCGACGCGTCCCCCGCGGTCGTCCCGGAACGACGCGCTTTCGCAGAACTCCGCGGTCATCTCCACTGGCCAACCCAAGGCGAGGTCGTCGAGCAGTTCGGAACCAGCCGGATGTCGGGGCGCTGGGATGGTGTCGTCATCCGGGCCCCGGAGGGGGCCCCGGTCAAGGCGGTATCGGGAGGACGGGTGGTGTTCTCCGATTGGCTTCGTGGTTATGGTTTGTTGACCATCATCGATCATGGTGACGGATACATGACGCTTTATGCTTTCAATCAGAGCGTCTATAAGAAGGTCGGTGATTGGGTCGAATCGGGCGAGGTGATCGCGAGTGTTGGTTCCAGCGGGGGGCGCTGGGAGCCGGGTTTGTATTTCGGGATTCGGGAAAAAGGACGCCCCATCGACCCTTCTCTGTGGTGTAATTAAATCTTCTATTGCAATCAGATGCGTTGCGACAAGCTTATGAATCGAAAGATCGTGTCCTCATTGAGTATCGGCGTTTACATGGCGATTTTGGCCGCCGGAGCGGGGGCCGATGAAAGTAAGCAACCACCAAGCGCCGCGGCCAACATTCCGTTCGAAGGACTCAAGACGTTCTCCGAGGTGTACGGTCGGATTCAGCAGGACTATGTGGAGCCAGTCTCGGACGAAAAACTATTGGAAGATGCGATTCGGGGGATGTTGACCGGCCTCGACCCGCACTCTGCCTATCTGGATCAGGAGCAGTACAACGAACTGCGGGTTGGGACGACCGGACAGTTCGGTGGGCTGGGCATCGAGGTAGGCATGGAAAACGGCTTCGTCAAGGTCATCGCCCCGATCGACGACACGCCGGCGTATCAGGCCGGGGTCAAGGCGGGAGATCTGATCATTCGCCTCGACGACAAGCCGGTAAAAGGCATGTCCTTGAATGACGCCGTCAAGATCATGCGTGGTGAGCCGGGTAGTTCCATTACCCTGACGATCGTCCGGGAGGGCGTCGAGCAACCGCTGAAGATCACGATCAAGCGGGACATCATCAAGATCAAGAGCGTCAAAAGCCGCCTGCTCGAGGATGGCTATGGCTACGTGCGGATTACGAGCTTCCAGTCGAAGACCGGGGACAACCTGATCGAAGCCATCGAAGAATTGAAGAAAAAAGGCGAGCTGAAAGGCATCGTATTGGATTTGCGTAATAACCCGGGAGGCGTGTTGAATGCGGCGGTCGCCGTCAGTGACGCTTTCCTGGAAGGCGGGCTCATCGTTTACACCGATGGGCGCGTGGAGGATGCGAAAATGCGTTTCATGGCCACGCCGAACGATGTGCTCGGTGGTGCGCCGATCGTCGTCTTGATCAACGCCGG
The DNA here is from genome assembly GCA_035559395.1 of Methylococcus sp. Lineage (GTDB taxonomy): Bacteria > Pseudomonadota > Gammaproteobacteria > Methylococcales > Methylococcaceae > Methylococcus. Next base: position 17,280 of record DATMAX010000072.1, read on the forward strand.
TTCGGCGTCGGCATCGGAAATCGTAGCCGGCGCATTGCAGGATCACAAGCGCGCGATCATCATGGGAGAGAAGACTTTCGGCAAAGGATCGGTACAGACGATCCTGCCTACCAGCAATGGCGGTGCCGTGAAGCTGACCACGGCGCGTTACTACACTCCCTCCGGACGGTCGATCCAAGCCGAGGGCATCACGCCGGACGTGCAGATTTCGAAAGTCAAGCTGGAGTTGGCTGCCAAGTCGGAGTTTTCACCGATCAAGGAAGCGGACCTGGTCGGTCATCTGAGCAATGGGAAATCGAAGAAGGATGAGGAATCCGGAGGGACGGAGGCGGGCGAAGACGTGCTCGCGCTGCAGGATTATCCTTTGCATGAAGCGCTCAACTTGTTGAAGGGCATCAACATCGTACGAAAGAGCGGTGTCAAGAACTGACTTCGGCCCAAGGTCGCCTCGCAGGAGCCGATCCCACGCCACCAAGCAAACTGGAACCCGGTGAGGAGATCGAATCATGTCAATCAGTCGTTATGAGCCGTGGATGCTCTTGAATCAGCTGCAACGCGAACTCGAGCGTTCCTTCGAGGGACGTCCCGGGTCGGACACCGCCGCGACCGCGGAGTGGACGCCTTCCGTCGATATCAAGGAGGAAGAAGATCGTTACGTGCTGTTGGCAGACTTGCCGGGGGTGAGTCCGGAAGACATCGAGGTCACGATGGAGAATGGGATATTGACCTTGCGCGGGGAACGCAATACCGAGGCGAGGACCGTGCGCTCCGGTTATAAACGGATCGAACGGGTGTACGGTAGTTTTTATCGTCGGTTTTCGCTGCCGGACACGGCGGACGCCGAGGGGATCGCAGCGCGCTATACCAACGGAGTCCTGGAAATCGTGATCCCCAAGCGGTCGGCGGTTCAACCGAAAAAGATCATCGTGAGTTCAGACTAGCCGAGGTTCCGCGCTTGCGGATCCGGCGAAGGCGTGAGAAAAAGGCGCTTTGCACGAAAGATGTAGTCCGAAAATGCCTTCGGTGGGGGCCAAGTCAAATCGGTTTTTCCCGCGCGTGATGCGCGCCGTCGGCTATATCGTGATCAACAGCCGCACGGCGTCGAGGCGGAGATGTGCGGCCTCGAGGTAGCTTTGCCTTTCCAAGGCTTCCGCCTTGATCCCGTCCAGTTCCTCTTGCCGGACACTGGGGTTGACCCGCCGCAGTGCCGCCAGGCGCTGCAATTCCCGTCTCATTTCATCGAGCATGCGGCTGCTGCCGGCCGAGATGAGTCCGGGGAGTTGACGAGCGGCATGATTTTCGGCGATCGCGAGCAGCTTTTCGAGGTTTCCCTTCTGCCGTCTGAGGAAAGCGCGAACCTTTTCCTGTTCGAAAACTTGCGGACGCTCCTCGATTTCTGTTTCGGGGATATCACTTAGCAGCCTGCCATGATGATCGAGCAGGGTACGGATCAAGGCCGTCGGAAGATACCGGGAAAGCTGCAATCGGCGTGGCGCCGCGCAGTCGATCCGGTGAAAGGTCTCGATCAACATTTGCCCGGCAGCCAATTTCGGGTGCGCGGCGAAGGCGATCGTGGCATTGCCGTGCTCGCTGTTCAAGACCAGGTCGATCGCTCCGAGCACCAGGGGGTGCTCCCAGGTGAGGAAAGCGACGTCCTCCCGCGCCAAGGCGATATCGCGTCTCAGGGTGACGGTAAGTCCGTCTTCCGGGAGCTCCGGAAAATGGGGTACCCGCAAGTGTTCGCCGGGCCTGAGGATGTAACAGCCTTCGGAGTGTTCCTCCACGACCACACCGTAGCCATCAAAAACGGTTTCCAGCCAGGGCCAAAATGTTTCGTCGCCATCTGTCTCGCGTATGGCTTCCACGAGTTTGTGCGCGATTTCGGGGCGGCAGGAGTTGAGTTCGAGCAGACGGTCCCGCCCTTCGTGCAACTCCTTCTCCATCCGGAGATTCAATTCCTTCGTCTTCTGGATGAGGGCATCGGCACGGCCAGCATCCGGTTCACTGAGGACTTGCTGCAATTCTTCGCCGACTTCCGCGAAGACCGCGGCGGCCGCTCCGGCGGGGTGCCGGAACGCATCGAGTCCCTCGTGATACCAGCGGTACAGGGTCTCCTGCGCCGAACCCGCGAGAAACGGTACGTGAATGTCGATGGCGTGGCGTTGACCGATGCGGTCCAGGCGGCCGATGCGCTGTTCCAGCAAATTCGGGTCGAGCGGCAGATCGAACAACACGAGATGGTGGGCGAATTGGAAATTCCGCCCCTCGCTGCCGATTTCGGAGCACACCAGTACCTGGGCCCCTTCCTCTGCATCCGCGAACCAGGCCGCCGCGCGATCGCGGGCGATGATGGTCATGTCTTCATGAAAGACCGCGACGTGGATGCCGGCCAGCATTCGCAGGGCCTGATCGAGATCGATCGCCGTTTGTCGCCGGTGGCAGATCACCAGGATTTTCGACCGCGCGCGCTTCAGACGGCGGGCGGTATCTGCCAGCCATCGCACGCGCGGATCGCTCCGCCACCACTCCGGGTCGGCGCTCGCCGCCTCCGGGTACAAGTGCAGATCCGGCGTGCGGGAGGCGGTAGCCAACCGCACGCGATCTTGTTCCGGCAACGGAATGGGATAGGAGTGCAGGATGCGCTTCGGGAAACCCTTGACCGTCGCCCGCGTATTGCGAAAAAGCACCCTGCCCGTTCCGTGCCGGTCCAGTAAAAGTTGGACCAGAGTCTCCCGGGCCGCAGCCGCGTGTTCCGGGTCGTTCAGGTCTCCGATCAGTACGTCGGCACGATCGTGTACGACGAAGTGGCGCAGGCGCTCCAACGTTTCCGGGCGAAGACGGGGACTGTCGAGCAAGTCGTGGATGACATCCGCGAGCGCTGCATATTCCTGTTCTTCTTTTTGAAATTGCTCAAAATCGTAAAAACGATCGGGATCGAGCAAGCGCAAACGAGCGAAGTGACCTTGCTTGCCAAGCTGTTCCGGAGTCCCGGTCAGCAGCAACAGGCTGGTGCTCACACGGGCGAGTTCGTCCGCCAACGCGTATTCCGGGCTTACATAATGCTCTGACCATTGCAGATGATGAGCCTCGTCGATCACCACCAGATCCCAGCCCGCGTCGACTGCGTGCCGCTTTCGTTCCGGCTCACTCAGCAAGAAAGCGGTGCTACAGAGGACGAGATCGGCATCCACGAATGGATTGCCCCCTTCCGGCAAGTCCCAATAGCGTTCTTCGTCGAAGAGACTGAAACGGAGATTGAAGCGCCGCAGCATTTCCACCAGCCACTGGTGTAACAGTGGCTCGGGGACCAGGATGAGGACCCGTTCGGCACGGCCGATGAGGAGCATGCGATGGATGATCAGCCCAGCCTCGATGGTCTTGCCCAGGCCCACTTCATCGGCGAGCAACACCCGCGGCGAGTGGCGCGAAGTCACTTCGTGGGCGATATACAACTGATGGGGAATCAGACTGGTGCGGGCGCCAATCAATCCGAAGACCGGAGACCGTTCCAGCCGACTCAGTTGCTCCTGGGTCTGGATGCGGAGCCGAAACCAATTCGGTGGATCCACCTGTCCTGCGAAGAGTCTCTCTTGCGGCTTGTTGAAGCGGAGGAAGTGATTGAGGTCGATTTCTTCCAGTCGCCGCTCCTTGCCTTTGTCATCGCGACCGACGTAGGTCAGTATTCCATCGCAATCCTCCACGGACTCCACCCGCATCGACCAGCCGTCCACGCTTTCGACGCGATCGCCGGGAGCGAAGTGGACGCGGGTAAGGGGGGCGTTGTCCAAGGCATAGATGCGTCGCTCACCGGTCGCGATAAACAACAAGGTAGCCCGGTTGTTATCGACGCTGAGGACGGTCCCAAGTCCCAGTTCCGGCTCCGTGTCGCTGATCCAGCGTTGCCCGGGCTGAAGTTTCTTTTCGGCCATAGATTTTGATGGTGGATCGAAAGACGAGGAGTGGAGAAAACGGCGACGGATTTTAACCCAGATCGCACGTTTGGGATGGAAACGAAGACTGGGATGCCATGTGAGACGATTTTGCCACCGAGCTCGGAACCGTCGCGAGGTTGATCTTAGAGTGGGTATGGGTTCCTTCGCGACCGCGCCCGTTTTGTTCCCCTCAAAGGTTCGTTAAAATCAAAACTTTTTATCGAACGGTGGGTACCTCGATGATTCAGGTCGGCATCGTGATGGGGAGCAGCAGCGATTGGGAGATCATGCAGCACGCAGCGCGTCAGCTCCAGGAACTCGGCGTCCGGTACGAAGCGAAAGTGATTTCCGCCCATCGCACCCCGGATCTCTTGTTCGAATACGCCGCGACGGCAGACGAGCGTGGTTTACGCTGCATCATCGCCGGAGCCGGCGGTGCGGCACATCTTCCGGGGATGCTGGCAGCCAAGACCTTGGTGCCGGTGCTGGGGGTGCCGGTTCCCGGAAAGTACTTGAACGGTCAGGATTCGCTGTACTCCATTGTGCAAATGCCGAAAGGAATTCCGGTCGCCACGTTTGCGATCGGGGAAGCGGGGGCGGTGAATGCCGCTCTGTTCGCCGCGGCGTTCCTATCCGTTTCGGATGCCGAATTACGGCAACGTCTGCAGGTCTTCCGTAAAGAGCAGACCGCCGCCGTTCTCGCTGCCCGACTACCGGAGGTCTCATGAACGCTCACATCCTTCCCCCCGCCATGCTGGGCATCCTCGGCGGCGGACAACTCGGGCGAATGTTCACTATGGCGGCGCGGTCGATGGGGTATCGGGTCACGGTGCTGGATCCGGATCCGGACAGCCCGGCCGGTATGGTGGCCGATCGCCACCTTTGCGCGTCGTACGAGGATGAAACGGCGCTGGAGGAACTTGCCGAAACCTGCGCGGCGGTGACCACCGAGTTCGAAAACGTGCCAGCGGAAAGTCTGCGCTTTCTGGAGTCGCGACTGCCGGTTTCACCATCGGCCGCGGCGGTCGCGATCGCTCAGGATCGGATCGTGGAAAAGACTTTCATCGCACGATCCGGGCTTGCCGTGGCGCCGTTCCTGGCATTGCGGGAAGGCGAGGGTTCGACCCAGGAGTTCGCCTCGCTATTGCCGGGAATCCTGAAAACGGCGCGGTTCGGTTATGACGGCAAGGGGCAGGCGCGGGTGACAACCCCAGCGGAGATGCGCGCCGCCTTCGAAGCATTCGAGTGCAAACCCTGTATCTTGGAAAAACAATTGGACCTGGCAACCGAGATTTCGGTAATCGTGACCCGAACTTGCACCCACCAGGTCCGCTGTTTCCCGGTCGCGGAAAATCAGCACGAAGCCGGTATCCTCGACATCAGCATCGTGCCGGCACGGGTGGCAGCGAAAGTCGCGGAGGAGGCGCAGTCGATGGCCTTGCGCCTGGCGGAAGCGATGGATTATGTGGGGGTACTCGCCGTGGAGTTTTTCGTTCTTCGCGACGGCGGTCTCGTCATCAATGAAATCGCACCCCGACCCCACAACAGCGGTCACTACACGCTGGATGCGTGCATCATCAGCCAGTTCGAACAGCAAGTCCGAACCCTCTGCCGACTGCCCCCTGGTGACACCCGCCTGCTCAGCCCGGTCGTCATGGTGAACCTGCTAGGAGACATCTGGCGCGACGACGAACCCGCCTGGGACCGGGTATTGAGCCAGCCGAACGTCGTCCTTCACCTGTACGGCAAGAAAGAAGCGCGTACCGGTCGCAAGATGGGGCATTTCAATGTCCTCGCCGAGTCGCTGGAAGAGTCCTTGGAACAGGCTCTGGCGCTCAAATCGGCGCTTCGCAAAAGTAGCGGCACCGCTTAGGCTGGTGATATGCACACGGCGGATGCATTCGCCGTAAAGCGGTAATCGCTCTGCAAACAGTGGTCCAGCCAACGGGAGAGGAAATAGTTCAGGGACCATTTGTAATCGAGCACGTCCTGTGGACGGACTTGCTTCCGAAACGCTTCCCGTACCTCGGGCCGACAATGGTCGCTCAAGACTTCCACGGCGCGCGCATCCAGGTATACGCGGATCCTCACGGCGGGCTCGATCGTCCAGCCGAAGGCGTGCGTGAGCTCCACGGTGAGCGTGTAAGGGGAACGGTCGAGCAGCCGCAGATACAGCGCCGGTTTGCCATGCGCGGACGCACGTACGCTCTCCTGCAGATGCTCGAGATCGGGCGCCAGCCGGATCAGCCGGTCGTAGTTCGCTTCGCACAGTTTGGCCAGCCAGTAGGATTTGTTGCGAGGCGAGAATCGGCTCATGATGCTCTTTTTTCGCTGCAGAGGTCCGAGTAGGTGGCGCATGCGCTGGCCGTTTCCCATAGTGTGACGCTGTCCACGGCAAATCCTTTCCTTTTCATGTGTCGATAGATGAGTTCCGCCAGGAATTCTGCGGTTGGGTGTTCGTCGAGTGCCAGAACCCGCTCCCCTGCCTCCCGGAGTACGGGTAGCAAGGGGTCATCGCGATGCAACAGGAGGTTGTGGTCGAGATTCGCGTCGATGAACTCGCGGGCGGCTGCGGCGACGTCGGAAAAATCGCAAACCATGCCGGTCTCGCTCAGAGACGGCGCGGAGATCTGGATGGCGACGCGCACGCTGTGGCCATGCAGGTGCCGGCATTTGCCTGCATGATGCATGAGCCGATGGCCGTAACAGAAAAAGACTTCCTTGGTAATCGTGTACATTCTCGCTCGTTTCAGTCACTCCGGATCCCCATAAAGGCTCCGCTGATGTGGTAGCGTCCCGGCTCCGGCGCGGGTGTGCACCGCAACACCTCGATATGAGCCGTCAGCGGCGGTGTCAAGGGATGGTCTGGTTCGATTCGCAGTTCGACCGCACGCCCCGGCTCGATGATTTCGTCGGTCTCGAAGCGAATGCCTGACCCACTGATGTTGACGCACTTGCCGCAACGTTCTTCCGACGTCCCAGCTACTTTGTAGGTCACCCGATAATCGACCTGAATCCGGGGAGAGCGGCGTCTCTCGGTGAAGTCCGGCATGATTTCCTCCGCTTCTGGGGGATGCTGGTATCGCTGTCGGCTATTCTATCGAAAGCCTGGATCAAGATGTCATTTCATCCGGCGAAAGCGCCGGTTCCGAATCCGTCGCCGTGCGGACCCACCGGCTTGGGGTTCCCTGCGCCGTGCAAGACCGGAAAGCTCCGTTTCGGGGCCAGGCATGCGTTGGCGGCGACTCGGATTTTGTGTCATATTGCCGTCCGCCTCGGCGCTGGAGGGGAAAACCCCGGCGGTCGACACGTATAGACTTTTCCTTCGAGATGTTTTCCCAAATTCCGTCTGCTACCACGATCGTTACACCCGAATGACCATGAAAACCGTCGTTCTCACCGGCATCACCACGACTGGTACGCCGCACCTCGGCAACTATGTGGGAGCCATCCGGCCTGCCATCGAAGTCAGTCGCGACCACAACGTACAGCCCTATTATTTCTTGGCTGATTATCATGCCTTGATCAAGTGCCACGATCCGGAGCGGGTCCAGCGCTCCACGCTGGAGGTTGCGGCCACCTGGTTGGCCTTGGGACTCGATACCGAGAATGCCGTCTTTTACCGACAGTCGGATATTCCCGAGATCGTCGAACTCGCCTGGATCTTGAGCTGCGTGACGGCCAAGGGCTTGATGAATCGCGCCCATGCTTACAAGGCGGCGGTTCAGGCCAACTTGGATTCCGGGGAACCGGATCCGGACAAGGGAATCACCCTGGGTCTTTTCAGCTATCCCGTCCTGATGGCGGCGGATATTTTGATGTTCAATGCCAATCGGGTTCCCGTCGGCAGGGATCAGGTCCAACACATCGAGATGGCACGCGACATCGCGCAGCGCTTCAATCATATTTTCGGCGAGCATTTCGTGCTGCCGGAAGCGGAGATCAGCGAGGCAGGCGCGGTTCTGGCTGGACTCGACGGCCGCAAGATGAGCAAGAGTTACGATAACACGATTCCGCTGTTCGCGCCGGAGAAGGAACTGCGCAAGCTGATCATGAAGATCAAAACCAACTCGCAACCGCCCGGAGAGCCGAAAGACCCTGCGACCTGTACCTTGTTCGGAATCTATCAGTCCTTCGCCAGACGGGAAGAAGTCGAGGAGATGCGGCGGCGTTATGCGGCGGGCATCGGCTGGGGGGAAATGAAGAATCTCTTGTTCGAGTATCTGAACGATCACTTGAAGGTAGCGCGCGAACGCTACGAAGCATTGTTGCAGGCCCCGGAACGGATCGAAGAGGAGCTCCAAGCCGGTGCGGCCAAAGCACGCGCGCAGGCAGTCCCTTTCCTGCGGCGGATCCGTGAGAGCGTTGGAATTCGGCCCCTCGGTCGTTGAGGAGAAGCCGTGCTCTGGTTGGAACGGATCGCCGAGGAGAGAATCAGCGCGGCGATCCAGCGTGGGGAATTCGACGATCTGCCGGGGAAGGGAAGCCCGATTGCCGAAGAACACGGCTGGCAATGGATCGCGCCGGAACTGCGCATGGCTTACCGTTTGTTGAAAAACGCTGGCTACGTGCCGGAAGAAGTAAGTCTGTTGCGGGAAATCCAGGATGTGCAAACCTTGATTCGAGCGTGTACCGAACCGGATCAGGAGAACCCTCTTCGGCGCCGCCTTACCATCCTTCTGCAACGACTGGGGGATACTCGCGGCGGCAATTTACTGTTGCAGGAAGATTACTGCCGAAGGGTCGCCGAACGTCTGGGTTCCGCCGGCTCGGGGCGATGAGATCGGGAAACCAGGGGGAGAACGGCCGCGGATCGCTCAAGTCGCGCTTCGGCGGGTGTTTTCGAGTTGCAACTCCTTGAGTTTCATCAGCGCATACAGTGATTCCAGATGAGGGATCGCAATCCCGGCGCGACGTCCAGCGCGGACCGCATTTCCCAGAATGGCCTCGGTTTCCATCGGCTTACCGGCCTCGAGGTCGACCAGCATGCTGGTCTTGTAAGGCGGCATCTTCTTGGTGCTGGCGATGCTCTTGTCGGCGATGTCTCCAGGAAGCGGGTGTCCCAAGACAGCGGCGATCGAGCAGATTTCCTCCATGATGGCGCGTACGAGAGATTCCTGATGCGACAAGATCTCGCAAGTAGCGAGTCCTCCCGACAACACCGACAGGGGATTGAATGCGGCATTCCAGACGCACTTCTGCCAGCGGGCAGTGGCAATGTCCTCGGTCGCCGAACAAGGTATGCCGGCGCTTTCAAAGGCGGCACAGAGGGTTTTGAGTCTTTCCGATATCTCTCCGGCCGGATAGGGGCCAAACACCAGGCGGCCGTACGCCTGATGCCAGACCTCGCCGGGCGCGGTGCGGGTGACGCAGACGAACGCCAGGCCGCTGATGATTTCATGGTTCGGGAAGGCGGCGTCGACCTCGGATTCGATGTCGACGCCGTTCGCAATGAGCACGATGGTGGTATCTGGTCCCAGGGCTTCTCGAAGCAGACCAACCCGGTCCACCCCGGGCACAACCTTGACACACAGCAGCACGTAGTCCGGCTTCGTTGCGAGCTCCTTGGCCGATCGCAACACCGGATCGGGTCGAAAATGGTAGTCGCCTCGTTCGCTTCGGATCCAGATGCCGTGTGTTCGGATACGCTCGTAGTCAGCGCGGGCGACGACTCCTACATGGTGCCCCTGGCGGGCCAGCAGGGAGCCGTAGAAGCTGCCGATGGCACCGGTGCCGATGACCAGTACGTTCATGACTTTTCCTCCAGGTAGTCCTTGATGAAAGGGACGGTGAGACGGCGCTTCGCGGCAAGGGTCGCGCGGTCGAGTTCCTCGATCAGGGCCTTGAGCGAAGGGAAGTCGCGGCGATAATGGGAAAGCAGGAAGCGGCCGACCTGGGGGCTCAACTCCAATCCGAGTTCGGCCGCGTGGCGTGCCAATGCAGCGAGTTTGTGCTCATCCGCCAAAGGGTGTAAACGCAGGGTCAGTCCCCAAGACAAACGGGTCTTGAGGTCCGGCAGGCGAATCGGGAGCTGCGCCGGAGGTATCGGCGCGGTGATGATCAGGGTGTGACCTGCTTCCCGGAGCGCGTTGAAGAGGAAAAAGATACGTCGTTCCCACGCTGCATCGCCGGCGACGCATTCGATGTCGTCGAGACAGACCAAATCCTGGAACTCCATTCCATCGAGTATGCCCGGACCATAATCGCCCACCACGGTCAAGGGAAGACAGGCGGCACTCCGGCCCTGACGAAAAGCCTCCCGGCATGCCGCATTGAGGAGATGGGTCTTGCCCAGGCCGGATTTCCCCCAGAGATAGAGTAAGGGTTCCCCGTCGGCGCGAGCTGCACGCCGTACTGACTCAACGACCTCGCGGTTGATCCCTTCGCAGTACGCCTCGAAAGTTTGCAGAGGGTCTACCGCGAAATGTAGCGGGATCTGCTGGGCCATCCGCGAACGTCGAAGGATCGGTCCGCCGTTCAGAGGGTCGCCGCCTTGAGGGCAGCAGCGACCCGCGCCAATCGGGCGCCGAAGGCGCGGCACAAGGCGCGTTCTTCGTCACTGATCGGGGCGGCGTCGGCGGTATGACGGCTGGGCCCATAAGGAGTCCCACCGGAGCGGGTTGTCTGCAACGCGGGTTCGCTGCTGGGAATCCCGACCAGGATCATGCCATGATGTAGCAGCGGCGGTAACATGGTGAGCAAGGTCGCTTCCTGGCCGCCGTGCATGGAGGAAGTCGCGGTGAACACACCTGCTGGCTTGCCGGAGAGTGCACCGGAAAACCACAGTGAACTGGTGTTGTCGAGGAAATGTTTGAGGGGAGCCGCCATGTTGCCGAAATGCGTGGGGCTGCCCAAGGCCAGTCCGTCGCAGTTTTTCAAGTCATCGAGAGTCACATATTCGACATCAGCCGGTGGCGGGGGATCGGCGACGGCTTCCAATACCGAAGCAACTTCCGGTACGGTTCGCAACTTGGCCACGGAGCCCGGAACCTCTTCCACGCCGCGGGCGATCTGGCGCGCCATGTCGGCCGTAGAACCGTAACGACTGTAATAGAGAATCAAAATTTCGACCATGGAAAACGTAACGATCCAGCTTTTACGGATGAGAAAGATCGAAGACCGGTCCGAGGCTTTTGTCCCTGACTGCCATCAATCGAGAATCGCCAGGACGTTCTCGGGAGGACGACCCAGGGTGGCTTTTCCGCCGGTTACCACGATCGGGCGTTCGATGAGGATCGGGTTCTTCACCATGGCGTCGATGAGCTGGTCTTCGCTGAGATTCGGGTCATCGAGTCCCAATTCCGTGTAAACCGCTTCGCCCTTGCGCAACAACCGGCGAGCCTCGATGCCGAGCAGCGCAAGAAGTTCACGGAGCGTTTTCGCATCGGGCGGAGTCTTCAGGTATTCGATCACTACGGGGTCGATGCCGCGCTGTTTCAATAACTCCAGCGTGGCGCGCGACTTGCTGCAGCGTGGGTTGTGGTAAATGGTCACGGCCATCGGAACTTTCCTCCAAGATGGGACGGGATGTCGGAACAAATCTGTTTACCGGCCCGGCGGGACGCATTCATGAGAAGCCATGGGGAAGGAAGAAAAACAACAATACGCCTCCCAGCAGCAGGCGATACACGACGAAAGGAAGCATGCCGATCCGATGGAGCAGACGGAGGAACCCATCGATGGTGAGATAGGCCACCACCCCCGAAATCGCCGCGCCGATCAACATCTCTCGCCAGTGGACCGGTTCCACCGACTGGATCAGGTCGTGGGTTTTCAGAATACCGGCAAGCGCGGTGACCGGAATGGAAAGCAGGAAGGAAAAACGGGCCGCTGCTTGGCGGTCGAGGCCGAGAAACAGCCCCCCGGTGATGGTGATGCCGGAGCGGGAAACCCCGGGGATCAGGGCAATGGCTTGGCAGATTCCCACCGTCATTGCGTCTTTCCAATCGAGCGTCGCGATGGCGCGGCGTTCCTTTCCCCATTTTTGCGACAGCCAAAGCAGGACGGCGAACCCGATGGTAGTGGCCGCAATGACCAACGGGGCGCGAAGATGGGTTTCGACATAGTGTTTGCCGACGAGTCCGGCGACGCCGACGGGTAGGGTGCCGAGCAAGACGTACCAGGTCAGGCGGGAATCGAAGTTCCTGTCCCTGCCGACCAGGGACCGCAACCAGGCAACGACCATCCGCTGCAAATCCTGCCGGTAATAAAGGACTACGGCGGCCAACGTGCCGATATGCGTGGCCACGTCGAATGCCAGACCTTGATCCGGCCAGCCGAACAACACCGGCATCAGGATCAGATGCGCCGCACTCGAGATCGGCAGGAATTCGGTCAGTCCTTGGAGCAGGGCGAGGTAGTAGACCTGATCGCAATTCATCGTGGGGATTTTCCGTCAAGATATGTAAAGTCCGGGAGTGTCGGGGTATGTGCTCGTGCAACACGAAGGTCATAAAGAGGCCGGCTGTAAGCGAAGAACGCGGTTTGTGGGCATTGTCCCAGTCCTCATGCCACTCGTGGTCGCTGGCACCCACCCATAGCGCCGCAGTCATCGCTCGATCAGCAGGGCCACCGCATGCGCCGAGATGCCCTCGCCACGACCCTCGAAGCCCATGCCTTCCGTGGTGGTTGCTTTGACGTTGACCCGGTCGAGCGGGATACCCAAGTCCTGCGTCAGGTGTTCACGCATCGCGGCGATGTAAGGTGCGAGTTTGGGTGCCTGGGCGACGATGGTGACATCCACGTTGGCAACGCGGAAACCTTTTTCTTCGATTTTCCCGAGCACTTCACGTAACAGGATCCGGCTGTCGATGCCTCGGTAACGAGGATCCGTATCCGGAAAATGGCGGCCGATGTCACCCAGTGCCGCCGCGCCGAGCAGGGCGTCGCAGAGGGCATGGAGTGCGACGTCGCCGTCGGAGTGTGCGGCGAATCCCCGCTGGAACGGGATGGTAACCCCACACAGGATCAAATGGTCGCCGTCCTGGAAACGGTGGGCGTCGTACCCTTGCCCTATTCGTAACATTGTCGCTCCAGATAAAAGGCGGCGAGCGGCAAATCCTCCGGCTGCGTCACCTTGATGTTGTCGGGACGTCCCTCGACGATCTTCGGCTTGAGCCCCAGCAATTCCACCGCACAGGCTTCATCGGTGACTTCCCTGTGTTCTGCAGTGGCCCGTTCCAGGGCGGTTCGCAGTGTCCGATAGCGAAACATCTGGGGAGTCAGAGCACGCCATACGCGCCGACGATCCAGGGTGTTTTGGATCGCGTCGTTTTCCACGTCTTTCAGAGTGTCGGTGACCGGCAAAGCGAGGATGCCGCCGATCGGGTCGCTCTGCAATGCATCCATCAGCCGTTCGACGTCCTGCGGCGTGATGCAAGGTCGGGCGGCATCATGGACCAAGACCCAGTCATCGGGGTCGGCAAGACCAGCCAAGGCGTGGAGGGCGTTGCAGACCGACTCGGCGCGTTCTTTGCCGCCGCGTGTGGTCAAAACACGGGGATCGCGGGCGCAGGCGAGATCCGACCAGCGATCGTCCCCCGGAGCTAGAGCGACCATCACGGCGGAAAGTCTGGGGACGCGAAGCAAGTGTTCGAGCGCGTGTTGCAATATCGGTTTTCCCGCGACTTCCAGATACTGTTTGGGGATCTCCGTTCCCATGCGTCTCCCGGCCCCCGCGGCCGGCACGATGCCCCAGAAGCGAACCCTGATACTCAACGTTCCTCTCCTTCCGTCTCGATGCGTTGCTGGGTTTTGGTCGTGCCCGACGATTTGCGCACGGGTTTCCGCGCTGCCGGCGTCGGCGGCGCGGGTTCGGGGTGCGCCGCATCGATGATCTGCACGAAGATTTCTCCTTCCTTGATCATGCCCAAATCACGACGGGCCCGCTCCTCGATGGCTTCGGTACCGTCCCGCAGGTTGCGTACCTCGGCTTCGAAGACGGCATTGCGCTGCCGCCTTCGTTCGCCCTCTTCGGTGAGTTCAGCGATCCTTTTCTGCAGGCGGTGCAGTTCGAGCAGGTTGCCGTCGCCAAACCAGAGACGGTATTGGAGCAGCGCGATCAGCGCGATCAGCAACAGGGAGAGTTTTTTCACCCGGCTTCCCGAACCAGGAACCCGCGCTCATCGCGCGAATTTCGGGAATGCTTCCCGTCCCGCGTAGCGTGCCTTGGATCCCAGCTGTTCCTCGATCTTGAGCAGACGGTTGTATTTCGCGGTGCGGTCGGAACGGCTCAAGGAACCGGTCTTGATCTGGCCGGCACCGGTGGCCACGGCGAGATCGGCGATGGTGGTGTCCTCCGTTTCCCCGGAACGGTGGGAAACGACCGCGGTGTACCCGGCTCGCTGCGCCATGTGAATGGTTTCCAGGGTCTCGGTCAGGGTGCCGATCTGGTTGACCTTGACCAGGACCGAGTTGGCCACCTCGGCAGCGATGCCACGCTGGAGAATGGCAGGATGGGTGACGAAAAGATCGTCACCGACGAGCTGGATCCGCTTTCCCAATTTGGAGGTCAAGATACGCCAGCCTTCCCAATCATCCTCGGCCATTCCATCCTCGATGGTGAGGATCGGATATTTCGTCGCCCATTCGTCCAAAACCTCCGCGAACGCCTCGGAGCCGAATTGCTTGCCCTCGGACTCCAGCGAGTAAACACCGTCTCGGTAGAATTCGGAACTCGCCACGTCGAGGCCGAGATAAATGTCTTCGCCGGGGCGGTAGCCGGCTTTCTCGATGGCCTCCAGGAGGATCCCGATGGCGGCCTCGTTGGAAGGGAGGTTGGGCGCGAACCCTCCCTCGTCGCCGACCGCGGTCGAAAGGCCCCGGTCCTTGAGGACCTTCTTCAAGATATGAAACACTTCGGCGCCTTGGCGCAGAGCTTCCCGGAAGCTGGGTGCCGCTACCGGCAGAATCATGAATTCCTGCAAGTCGATGCTGTTGTCGGCATGAGCGCCGCCGTTGATGACGTTCATCATCGGCACCGGCAACAGGAACTCGCCGGTGGTATTCAGGTATGCATAGAGCGGTCGCTGTGCCGACGCCGCGGCAGCATGCGCGGTCGCTAGGGAAACCGCGAGGATGGCATTGGCGCCGAGTCTGCCCTTGTTTTCGGTGCCGTCGAGTTCGATCAGACGCCGGTCGATGCTGGCCTGGTCTTCCGCGTCCGAGCCGAGGAGAGCCTCCCGGATCACGGTGCGCACGTTTTCTACGGCCCGGGTGACCCCTTTGCCAAGATAGCGTGCGGGATCGCCGTCCCGCAATTCGATGGCTTCGCGGCTGCCGGTGGAAGCTCCCGACGGGACCATGGCGCTGCCGGCGGCGCCGTCGTCGAGAAGCACTTCCGCTTGTACGGTCGGATAGCCGCGCGAGTCGAGGATTTCCCGCGCCAGAATGTCGACGATTTTGCTCATACGGTTCCCTTTAAGGTGATACAGTCAAAGTTGGTTTCAGGCTGCAATCGAAATTGCGATCCTTCCCTTGGGAAGGCAATCTGCCGAAGTCGCTCGTGCGCTCATAGCAAGGCACTCGCCTTGACCGTGGCGTCCAGTTTCGTGACCAGTTCCAGCAGCTCGCGCATGCGTCCCAACGGCCAGGAGTTGGGGCCGTCGCTCTTGGCCCGGTCGGGATCGGGATGGGTTTCCACGAACAGCCCTGCGACACCCACGGCGATCGCTGCCTTGGCCAAAGTCGGCACGAACTCCCGCTGGCCCCCCGAACAGGTTCCTTGACCGCCCGGCAGTTGCACCGAATGCGTGGCGTCGAACACGACCGGACAACCGGTTTCGCGCAAGATCACTAGGGATCGCATGTCGGATACCAGGTTGTTGTATCCGAACGAGACGCCCCGTTCACAGACCAGGATCTTCGAGTTGCCGGTCGCCCGCGCCTTCTCGACCACGTTTTGCATGTCCCAAGGGGCGAGAAACTGCCCTTTCTTGATGTTCACGGGCTTGCCCGTGGCGGCGACTTTGCGGATGAAATTCGTCTGGCGACAGAGAAATGCCGGCGTCTGCAGGACGTCGACGACAGCCGCTACCTCGTCCAACGGCGTATCTTCGTGCACATCGGTGAGGACCGGTACACCGATCTCCCGCTTGACCGCATCCAGAATGCGCAGCCCCCGCTCCAGCCCGAGACCCCGGAAGCTCTCGTGCGAGGAGCGGTTGGCCTTGTCGAAGGAGGACTTGTAAATGAACGGAATCCCCAGATCGGCGGTCATCGCTCGCAGGGTTCCCGCGGTGTCCAAGGCGAGCTGCTCGCTCTCGATCACACAGGGCCCGGCGATCAGGAAAAAGGGCCGCCGTAATCCCACCGGGAAGCCACAGAGTTCCCAGGCCGGGGATGGGTCTCGCGGTAGGCTCATGGGACGGAGGTTTGCTCGTTGCGGCGACGGGCAGCGCGGACGAAACCGCTGAACAGGGGATGCCCGCCGCGAGGGGTAGAGGTGAACTCGGGGTGGAACTGGCAAGCCAGAAACCAAGGGTGGTCGGCGATCTCGATCATTTCCACCAGGCGCCCATCGAGTGAGGTTCCCGAGATGGTCAATCCGGCGTTTTCCAGGAGTTTCAAATAGCGATTGTTGAATTCGTAACGATGGCGATGGCGTTCGGTGATCACGTCCTTGCCGTACGTGCGGTGGGCTAGGGTGTTCGGGACCAAGCGGCATTTCTGTCCACCTAGGCGCATGGTGCCGCCGAGGTCGGAATCGCGGCTGCGGTATTCGGTTTCCCCCGCCTCGTTCTTCCATTCGGTGATGAGGGCGATCACCGGATGTGGCGAATGGGGGGCGAATTCCGTGCTGTGCGCACCGCTGAGGCCGGCGACGTGGCGTGCAAACTCGATGACCGCCACCTGCATGCCGAGGCAGATGCCGAGATAGGGAATCTTGTTTTCACGGGCGTAACGGACCGTGGCGATCTTGCCTTCGACGCCACGTTCGCCGAAACCACCCGGAACCAGGATGGCGTCCACTCCGTCGAGGCTCGCGGTTCCCCGGTCCTCGATTTCCTCCGACTCGATGAAACGGATATGGACGCGCGTGCGAGTATGGATGCCGGCGTGGGTCAACGCTTCGATGAGCGATTTGTAAGCATCGGAATGATTGACGTATTTGCCGACCATGGCGATGGTGACCTCACGCTCCGGTTTCTCGAGGGCATCGACCACCGCCTGCCATTCGCGGAGATCCGCCGGTGGTGCATCGATCCTGAGCTTGCGCACGACGATTTCGTCCAGTCCCTGCTCGTGCAGCAGCAGGGGGATCCGATAGATGGTGTCGGCGTCCACCGAAGGGATCACGGCGTCTTCTTCGACATTGGTGAAGAGAGCGATCTTGCGCCGATCGTTCTTCGGGATGGGGCGGTCGGAGCGGCAGATCAGCACATCCGGCTGGATGCCGATGGTCCTAAGTTCCTTGACCGAGTGCTGGGTGGGCTTGGTTTTTAGCTCGCCGGCACTGGCGATGTACGGGACCAGAGTCAAGTGGATGAACAGCGAGCGCTCCTCGCCGAGATCCACCCGCATCTGCCGGATGGCCTCCAGGAACGGCAAGGATTCGATGTCGCCGACGGTGCCGCCGATCTCGATCAGGGCGACGTCATAGTCCGAGGCCGAGAGGCGGATGACCCGCTTGATCTCGTCCGTGATGTGGGGGATGACTTGTACCGTCGCTCCCAGGTATTCCCCCCGCCGCTCCTTGCGGATCACGTTCTCGTAAATCTGGCCGGTCGTGAAGCTGTTCGCCTTGCCCATGGTGGTATGCACAAAGCGTTCGTAGTGCCCGAGATCGAGATCGGTTTCGGCGCCGTCCTCGGTCACGAACACCTCCCCATGCTGGAATGGGCTCATGGTGCCGGGATCGACGTTGATGTAAGGATCCAACTTGGTCAGGGTGACCTTCAGTCCACGGGCTTCGAGGATGGCGCCGAGTGAAGAAGCAGCGATGCCCTTGCCCAGCGATGAAACGACGCCGCCCGTGATGAAGATGTACTTGGTCATGAACCTGGAGTCGTGTGCGATGGCGGAAATGACCGCGCGGCCGACGGTAGGGGCCAAGGAACCCGGTTTTTCACGCCGTGGAGTGGAGCGCCAAAACGAAAATATTCTACTCGACAAGCGGACGTACGTCATCGGGTGATTCGGTGAGACAGCGATACTGAGCGCAGGGACAGTCCTGTGCTATCCTCCGCCGGAGGCGACCGGGATGCCGAGACAGGGTCACGAAGTCGGCGCGGTCCGGAAGCTTACCGAGTTTGCAGCCCGCTGTGCAGAGGGAGTCGAATCCGTATGAAATTCCTTGCCGTCCATCCCAGCCCTTTGATGTACACGAAGATTTTTCTGCGTCTCGAGCCCCTGGGTTTGGAACTCGTTTGCGAAACCGCTCGGCGCCTCGGTCACGAGGTGTGCCTGATCGACTTGCAGGTGGAGACGGAGGAGGATTTCCGCCGCATGCTGCTCTCGTTTCGCCCCGACGTGGTCGGCTTTTCCCTGAATTATCTCGCCAACGTGCCGGAGGTGATCGATCTGGCCAAAGCGGCCAAGACCCTGTTGCCGGATTGCTTTACTTTTATTGGCGGGCACAGCGCCTCCTTCATCGCCGCCGAGTTGCTGCAACACGGCGAGGGAAAAATCGACTGTGTGCTGCGTGGCGAGGGAGAGTCCGGGGTGCCTCTCCTGTTCGAGGCCATCGAACACGACCGCGACCAGGTTCATCGCGTGCCCGGAGCGGTCACGCTGCAAGGGGAAGGGCCGCCGCCGACTTTCGTCGCCAGTCTGGACGAGGTCAGCCCGGCGCGGGATCTGCTGCGTCATCGCCGCAAATATTTCCTCGGCACCCTCGATCCCTGCGCTTCCATCGAGTTTACCCGCGGCTGTCCCTGGGACTGTTCTTTCTGTAGCGCCTGGACTTTCTATGGGCGCAGCTATCGGGTGATGAGCACCGAGAAAGTGATCGAGGATCTCGAGCGGATCCGCGAACCGGGAGTGTTCATCGTCGACGATGTCGCCTTCATTCAGGACAAACACGGTTTCGAGATCGGCGATGCCATCGCCCGCAAAGGAATCCGCAAGCAGTTTTACCTCGAGACCCGAGGCGATGTGTTGCTTCGCAATCGCGAGGTGTTCAAGTTCTGGAAACAGCTCGGCATGGAGTACATGTTCCTCGGCGTCGAGGCCATCGACGAAGAGGGCTTGAAGAAATTCCGCAAACGGGTCAGCTTGGGGAAAAATTTCGAGGCCTTGGAATTCGCCCGTTCACTGGGTATCACGGTGGCCATCAACATCATCGCCGACCCGGATTGGGATCACGACCGCTTCGAAGTGGTCCGTCAGTGGTGCATGGAGATCCCGGAAATCGTCAACATCAGCGTGAACACCCCCTATCCGGGCACCGAAACCTGGCTGACCGAGTCCCGCAAGCTGACCACGCGCGATTACCGCCTGTTCGACATCCAGCATGCGGTATTGCCGACCCGCTTGCCGTTGCCGGAGTTCTATAAGGAAATGGTCAAGACCCAGCAGGTCCTCTACAAGAAGCACATGGGCTGGGCGGCACTGCGGGATACCTTGAAGATCGTCGCCGGACGCTTGGCCCACGGACAGACCAATTTTCTCCGCAGCCTGTGGAAGTTCAACAGCGTGTTCAACCCCGAGTTGCAGCTTGCGGATCACCACCGTCCGGTTCGGTACGAGATGACTCCGCCGCCGGCATGGAGTGCAGAAAAGATCAAACCGCAAACTCTCTACGTACACGAGAATCTGGGCCGCAAGGCAAGGGCGCTGGACGATTCCACGGAGCGCTTCGTGGAGGAAACCCGTATGGGCCAGGAGGCTTGAAAGGGGGGGCGGAACTGCGAATGGGCGGCTGCGGACGGATCTTCAAGAAGAACTCCAACAAAGAGCACGGCCATGAGTGCACAACCTTACACGCTTAACGGACTGATCTGGGCCCGTTTGGTTCAAAACGTGAAATCATTCGCGGGTTCGGAGGTCGGCTGGAAGGCGAAAACGCTGTTCGCGTCCCTCGTCGTTTTGATGTTGGCGATCAATGGCCTGAACGTCGTCAACAGCTACGTGGGGCGCGATTTCATGACCGCGATCGAAAACCGCTCCATGAGCGGATTCCTCTTATTCGCGGTTCTTTACGTCGGGGTATTCGCGATCCTTACGGTCATGGCGGTCTTCTATCGCTTCGTCGAGGAACGTCTCGGTCTGTTGTGGCGGGAATGGTTCACGCGCCGGCTCGTCAATCTCTATCTCGACGGACGCGTTTATTATCGCTTGCAGGTATCAGGCCAGGTTGCGAATCCCGATCAGCGAATCTCGGAAGACGTGCGCGCCTTTACCGTGACCACGCTTTCTTTCACGCTCATGTTACTCAACGGCACGTTTACCGTGCTCGCCTTTTCGGGGGTCCTGTGGTCGATCAGTCCGCTGCTTTTTGGCGTCGCCGTGGTCTATGCCTTGGTCGGTTCCTATTGCACGATCCGTCTCGGCCAGCCCTTGGTACGGCTGAACTACGACCAGCTCGACAAGGAGGCGAATTTTCGCGCTGATCTGGTTCATGTCCGGGAGAACGCGGAATCCATCGCCTTATTGCATCGCGAGCGCCGCATCCAGCACCGATTGCTGCGCCATCTCGAGGCCTTGGTCACGAATTTCCGCCATCTCATTGCCGTGAATCGCAACCTCGGGTTTTTCACCACCGGATACAATTACTTGATCCAAGTGATCCCAGCTTTGCTGGTGGCCCCGATGTTCATTCGCGGGGAAGTCGAGTTCGGGGTGATCACCCAGGCGGCGCTGGCATTCACGCATCTCCTCGGCGCCTTCTCGCTGATCGTGACCCAGTTCCAGTCGATTTCCTCCTATACGGCGGTCATCGCCCGGCTGCATGCGCTGGCAGAGGCGCTGGAGCAGGCATTGCCGGCCAAAGCTCCGTCGATCCAGGTATGCGAGGACTGCGACCGGGTCGCTTACGAAAAATTGACCCTGTTATCGCCGCGGGACGACCGTGTTCTCATCCGTGATCTTTCGATCTCGATTCCCGCCGGTATCCGGCTGCTGATCCTGGGACCCCATCAAACCGCGAAAATAGCCTTGTTCCGTGCCACGGCCGGTTTGTGGGACACGGGCAGCGGGAAAATCATCCGTCCGGGGCTCGACGACATTCAGTTTCTTCCCGAACGACCGTACTTGCCACCGGGAACCTTACGGGAATCGCTGCTCCGTACCGGCTGCGAAGAGTGCATCGCGGACGAGGGAATCGAGGCCATCCTCCAAGCACTGAGGCTCGATTCCGTGTTGGCGCGCGTGGGCGGTCTCGACGTCGAGCGGGACTGGGATGACGTGTTGTCCTTGGGCGAACAGCAGCTTTTGGCTTTCACGCATCTGTTGCTGCTAAGGCCGCGTTTCGCCTTTCTGGACCGCCCAGGAACCGTGCTCGATGCCGAGGCCGTGGACCGGATCCTGGGCATGTTGCGCGAATACTCGATTACCTATCTCACCTTGGGAAACGACCACGACAAGTTGTCGAGCTATGATGCCGTCCTGCATCTCGAAATCGATGGCGCTTGGGCCCTGAAACCGGTTCGGGAAGGAAGGATCATGGCGCACAAGGTGTGATTCGAAACAGCGTCGACTCGGACGGCGGAAAATCGGACGATAACTGCCAGGCATCCTGGGATGTGATGACCGGCTCGACCCAACGTTCCCATGCCCTGTTGGATGCGTAACGGTGCGGACTTCGCATCAATGGGAACGATTCTTCCAGAGCGGTCGGGTTGCTCGCTTCGTAAAGCAAACGAGAATGTTCCAGCCTCCAGTCGTGGCGGCATAGCGCCGGGTGCGTGGCCGTGGACTTTGGACCGCCACGGCCGGAACCGCCGAGGCTCTGTAGTATAATTTGCCATTAGCGACTGAACCGCCTTCTTGCCATTCGTCTTCGTGAACTCCTCCCGCGACCCCGTCGTGCGCTCGCACGGCCTGACTAAATCTTTCGAGGGGAAGCGCGTCGTGGACGGGCTTACGTTTTCGATCCAGCGCGGCGAATTCTGCGGGATCCTCGGTCCCAACGGCGCCGGCAAGACGACGACGCTCAGGATGTTGGTCGGCAATACCCCACCGACTCGGGGCGATCTTTTCGTCTTGGGTCATCGCATCCCTTCGGAAGCGCGCGTGATGCGCGCCCGGATTGGCCTCGTGCCCCAACAGGACAACCTGGACGCGGATTTCACCGTGGTCGAAAACCTGCGGATTTATGGCGGTTACTTCGGCCTGTCGCGGGCGACGCTCCGCGAGCGGATTCCCCGCTTGTTGGAAATCGCGGCGCTCGGCGACAAGGCCGGGGCGTGCATCAGTCAGCTTTCCGGCGGCATGAAACGGCGTCTGTCGATCGCGCGTGCGTTGATCAACGAACCGGAGTTGCTGGTCCTGGACGAGCCCACTACCGGGCTCGATCCGCAGATGCGTCACAACATCTGGTGCATCCTGCGGCAACTTCAAAACGATGGCTTGACGATCATCCTCACCACCCACTACATGGAAGAGGCGGAACGCCTCTGCAACCGGATCATTCTGATGGACCGCGGTCACATCCTCGCCGATCAAAGTCCGCAGAGCCTTGTCCGGGACAACATCGAGCCGCACGTACTCGAAGTGCACGGCAGCCGCGCAGAGTGCTGGCATCGGACGACGGTGATCGATGCTTCCCTGCGCTGTGAACGTGTCGGCGAGAGCTTTTTTTTCTATGGCATGAATCTGGAGAGTTTGGTGCAGTCCCTGGACAGGTGGGAAGGTGTGCAATATTCGTATCGTCCCGCCAATCTCGAAGACGTGTTCCTCAAACTCACCGGTCGGGAATTGCGGGATGTTTGAGACATTCCGGCGTTGGCTGGCGGTCTGGCACCGCAATGCACTGGTATGGCGCAAAAGCGCGCGGACCGCTCTTCTGGGTGGTTTCGCCGAACCACTCTTCAATCTGTTGGTGCTCGGCTATGGCCTCGGCAGCTTCGTCGGTCAGGTGGAAGGAATGCCTTATGTGAACTTCCTGGTCGGCGGAATCCTGGCCACCAGCGCGATGAACGCGGCGACTTTCGAAGGGCTTTATCTCGCTTACACCCGCATGGAAGTCTTGCGGACCTGGGACGGTATGCTGGCAGCGCCACTTTCGGTGACCGACGTGGTCCTGGGAGAGGTGCTGTGGATGGGGACTCGCAGCCTCATCGGTGCTTGCCTGATCCTGGCGGTGGTCAGCGCATTCGGGCTCGCCTCGGCTTGGGCCTGGCTGGGCGTCTTGCCGCTTGCGTTTCTCACCGGGGTGTGTTTTGGCGGGATCGCGCTGGTGGTGACCTCGTTTGCCCGAAGTTACGATTTTTTCGTGTATTACATCACCCTCGGAATCACCCCCATGGTCCTGCTCGGCTGCGTGTTTTTCCCTTGCGAGGCATTGCCCGAGATGGTTCGCTTCGGCAGCCAGTTCCTTCCCCTGATTCACGTCGTCGAATTGATGCGGTCTTGGGCCATGGGCGAATTCCGCATGGCCACCGCTTGGCATATCGGGATTCCGGCGGTTTATGCGCTGTTGGCGACCGCGTTCGCGGTCTGGCGGCTCAAGCGGAGGATCCTGCAATAACGACAGATCGATCGATGTTCGAACGGATTCACCGGCTGGAACAGGCACTGGAACAGTGCCTCCACAAGGATCGCCCCCCTCTCGGAAATGCCCTGGAAAGGCTGAAACGGGAGGTGAGAAAGCAGCGCGCACAGCCCCAGGAGATCGAGCGAGTGGCGCAACGGCTGGAGGCTTCGCTCGCCGTGCGAGCAGCACGAGCCGCGAGTGTGCCGAAGTTGGAATTTCCCGAAGATCTGCCGGTTTCCGCCCGGCGTGCCGAAATCCGAGAAGCCTTGGAAGACAACCAGGTGATCATCGTCTGTGGCGAGACCGGTTCCGGCAAGACGACGCAGTTGCCCAAGATTTGCCTCGAGGCCGGCCGCGGACTCGGCGGTTGGATCGGTCACACCCAACCCCGTCGGATCGCCGCTCGCAGCGTCGCTGCCCGGATCGCGGCGGAGCTCGGGCAGCCGCTGGGACAGGCGGTCGGGTACAAGGTACGGTTTCACGATCAGACGCAACCCCAGAGCCTGATCAAGTTGATGACCGACGGAATCCTCCTGGCGGAGACGCAGGGTGACCGTTTTCTTTATCAGTATGACACCCTGATCATCGACGAGGCCCATGAGCGCAGTCTCAACATCGATTTCCTGTTGGGTTATCTGAAATGGCTGTTACCCAGACGCCCAGAGCTGAAGCTGATCATTACCTCGGCGACGATCGATCCGGAACGCTTCTCGCGGCATTTCGATGGGGCCCCCGTGCTGGAAGTCACCGGCCGCACCTATCCGGTGGAAATCCGCTATCGTTCGCCGCTGCCGGAGCTTGAGGAAAAGGATGAAACCGATCGCGGCGAGCAGCAGGCCATCCTCGATGCCGTCGACGAACTGGTTCGGGAACGGACCGGGGACCTCCTGATTTTCCTGAGCGGGGAACGGGAGATCCGGGACACGGCGGAAACCCTGCGCAAGCACCATCCCGCCGATTGCGAGATTCTGCCGCTGTATTCGCGTCTGGCGGTCGCGGATCAAGAAAAGGTGTTCCAGCCGCACGGCCGCCGTCGGATCATTCTCGCCACCAATGTCGCGGAAACTTCGCTTACGGTTCCAGGGATTTCCGGTGTGATCGATACCGGCTATGCGCGCGTCAGCCGCTACAGCCATCGCAGCAAGCTGCAACGTCTCCCGATCGAAAAGATTTCCCGCGCGTCGGCCAATCAGCGCGCCGGCCGTTGCGGGCGAGTCGGACCGGGGATTTGTATCCGCTTGTATTCCGAGGATGACTTTCTCAAGCGGCCGGAATTCACCGATCCCGAGATCCTGCGCACGAACCTGGCCGCTGTCATCCTGCAGATGAAGGCGCTGAACCTCGGTGACATCCGCGATTTCCCGTTCGTGCAGGCACCGGACCCACGTCTGATCCGGGACGGTCTGAAAACCCTCCAGGAAATCCATGCACTGGACGAGAAAGGGCAATTGACCGAACTCGGCCGGAAACTGGCGCGGCTACCGCTTGACCCGCGTCTCGGGCGCATCCTGCTCGCCGCCGCGGAGGAGAATTGCCTCGCCGAGATCGCCGTCATCGTCGCCGCCCTGAGCATTCCCGATCCCCGCGAACGACCGGCGGAACATGCCCAGGCAGCGGATCAGAAGCATGCCCGCTGGCGTCATCCGGATTCGGATTTTCTCGCCTTGTGGAATCTTTGGAACGAGTACCAGGAACAGCGTGCCCATCGATCCGGCAACCAACTTCGCCAGTATTGTCGGGAAAATTTCTTGTCTCACCTGCGCATGCGCGAATGGCGCGATCTCCATCAACAAATCTTGGAGGTGATCAAGGGCGAACTGGGCTTGCGGGTCAATCAGGTCCCGGCCGATTACGGCGCCATACACCGCGCTTTGCTGACCGGTCTTTTGTGTCACGTGGCTTTCCGGCAGGACCGGAACGAATACGTCGGGGTGCGCGGGCAAAAATTGCAGATCTTTCCGGGTTCCTTCCTGTTCAAGAGCAAACCGCTCTGGATCGTGGCGGCCGAACAGGTGGAAACCAGCAAAGTATACGCACGTACCGTCGCCAAGATCGAGCCGGAATGGATCGAGCAATGCGCCGCCCATCTCTTGAAGCGCCAATACTACGAGCCTCATTGGGAACGCAAGACGGCCCGCGTCGCGGTGCACGAACGCACCAGCCTGTTCGGCCTGACCATACAGAGTGGGCGCACGGTACCTTACGAAGGTATCGACCCGGCCGGGGCAAGGGAAATCTTCATTCGCTCCGCTTTGGTGCGCATGGACTACGACAGCAAGGCACCGTTCCTGTTGCACAACCGTAGGCTGCTGGAAGAAGCGGACTACGTGCAGCAGAAGGAGCGGCGCGTGGATCTCCTCGTCGACGAAGAAGAATTGTATCGCTTCTTCGACGAACGCATTCCGCCCGAGGTGGTCAACGGGGTTACCTTCGAAGCCTGGCGCAGACGGGTCGAACGCAGCGACCCAGACCTACTGAAGCTGAAATCGGAAGACGTCACACGGCGGCAGGCGGCGCTGGGCGGCGACGAGGATTTCCCCGACCTGCTCACGGTCGGAACGTCGCGGCTGCGGCTCGAATATCGATTCGAGCCGGGGCACGAGGATGACGGCGTCACGGCGATCCTCCCCTTGCATCTTCTCAATCAGCTCGATCCAGAACCGTTTCGCTGGCTGGTGCCGGGCTTGTTCCGCGAGAAGCTGATCGCCCTCATCAAGTCGTTGCCGAAGACGTTCCGGATTCACTTCGTGCCGGCACCGGATCATGCGGACCGCGTCTTGCCGATCCTCAATTACCGCCAGGGAGATCTATACCTGGAATTGGCACGCGCGCTGAAGAAAACCGGTGGACTGGCGCCGCCCACGAGCGCCTTCGATGAAACCGTGCTTCCGGAGCACTTGCGCATGAATTTTGCCGTGGTGGATGAAAACCATGTCGTGATCGCGCGCTCCCGTGACCTGGGACAGCTCAAAGCCAGGTATGGGGTCGAGGCGGGGCGGAATTTCCAGGATATCGCCCGCCAGGGGCTTGCTTTCAGCGGCCGGCGTGCTTGGGATTTCGGGGACTTGCCATGCCGTTACGAAGGAGAAGTCGAGGGACAGGCACTGTGGGGTTTCCCTGCCATCGTCGATGAGGGGGAGACGGTTGGGGTGCGCATCTTCGACTTGCCGGAGACGGCCCGAATTCACCACGAATTCGGTCTGATCCGCCTGTTTCGCTTGGCGCTGGCGAAGGAAATCAAGTACCTGCGCAAAAGCCTGCCCCTCAACCCCGCCCACGAACTCCTCCACCGACAACTGCCCGCGCCAGCTTGGGGTTTCCCGGCGGACAAAAAACAGCAGGAGCTGCGGGAAGACCTGGTGGATCGCGTGGTGGCGGTCGTGTTTCTGGACGGCCGCCCCGAACTGCGCACGGAATCTGAATTTGCCAAGCGCCTGGAGGAGTGTCGCGCCGACCTCGTCGGCAAGGCAAACGAGGTGAGCGGGCTCGTCACGCGGATTTTCGATGGTTACGCCGCAATCCGGAGCACCTTGAAATCCCTCTCCGATGGGCCCGCGCTGCAGGACGTGCAAGAACAACTCGGCCGGCTCGTTTATTCCGGATTCGTCGCCGTGACTCCTTATCAGCACCTGCTGAACGTTCCCCGTTACCTGAAAGCGGTGCAGTACCGATTGGAAAAATTCAGACAGGATCCGGCGCGCGACCGCAGACAACAGGAGGAACTGATGCCCTATTGGCCGGATTATTGGAAATCGGTTGCGGACGTCAAGGAGTCGATGCCCCCCGAGCGAGACGAGTTCCGGTGGGCATTGGAAGAGTTTCGGGTGTCGCTATTCGCGCAACATCTCAAAACGGCTTACCCGATCTCCGCCAAACGGCTACGGGATGGGTGGTCGAAGCGGGACACTAGCGGGCGCGAGCGGAAGTTTTGAGTCGCCGCGTTGACGCAGTGAACCCGGCCCGCGCCGAGCAAAGCGGGCCGGGATGAGAGGGGAAGAGCGGAAGAACCGTTACAACGGTTCCAGCTCGAAGATCACCATCGTGGCATCGCCACCGCTGATGTTTTTCACCGTCATTGCTTCGCCGGTTTCCCAAAAGACATCACCCGGGGCGAAGTCACGACTCCCGGTCGCATCCTCGACGCGCAATGTGCCCTTCAGCACATAACGTGGCCCAGGTCCCTTGTGGGTATGGAGGGGAGTCTGGTAACCGGAAGGGAACTCTACCCGGATCACGTTCGTCCGAACCCGGTTCGTCGGCAGGGGAACTTCCTTTTGCAAGAGCATTTGTCGCGAGGGTCCAAGTGATGCTTCCGCGGCGGTCGTGACCCCGTGCAGGGTCAAGAGCGCGCCGCCAATGACCCAGAGAAAACCCTTGGGAATCGCCGATACGTGCTTTTTCATGATGCTGTCTCTCCTTTTCGTGAAAAACACAGCCGTTCATTCGACCGGGGGCTTCTTCCTCCGGTCCCTGAGTGCCGGTGGAGCCCGAGCAGCATTGCGGCAGCCTCGAGCTTCACCCACAGCTAAGAGCGGACAAATGAATCAAAGTGCCGGAAGAAGAGCCAGGAAGTTGCCATTCGATTCCACTGGACCGAAAAGCCTTGCTAGCAGGACGTCCGGGCGAGAGCAGCGGGGTGCAGGCTCGAATCCATGGAAAACATAGCCATAGGAGGAACTCCTGGTTACAATCGCTGTCGCGCTTCGGTATGGGACGAGAAGCGCATGTCCTCGATCGAGGCTTCCAAGATCCAAAATCAAGGTGGAGGTGAGCGCATGCAAACGAACGTCGGAAAGACAGACAAGATGGTCCGTATCGGCATAGGCGGACTTTTGATCGTTCTGGCTGCCACCGGCACCATTGGCGTGTGGGGCTGGATCGGTGTGATCCCGCTGGCGACCGGCTTGGTAGGCTGGTGCCCCGCTTATTCCCTGTTCAAGTTCAATACCTGTTCGTCTTCCTCTACTCCGCAATCATGAGGTGGCGGGGTGTGGCACCGCATGGGTGGCACGCCCCGGCACATCGTTTCCGGTCACCAAACCCATGAGGATTGGTACTTCCAATAAATCGAGCGCGACGCGAGTGCTTTTGCTTGGCAGTGGCGAACTCGGCAAGGAAGTCGTGATCTCCCTGCAACGTTATGGCGTCGAGGTGATCGCCGTGGATCGTTATGCCGGTGCGCCCGCTCAGCAGGTGGCGCATCGCTCCCACGTCGTCGATATGACCGATCCGCGCGCCGTGCGCAAAGTCGTTGAACTCGAGAAACCGCAGATCGTGATTCCGGAGATCGAAGCGATCGCCACCGAGGTGCTGCTCGACATCGAGCGCGCAGGGATCGCGGAGGTGATTCCCTGTGCCAGGGCGGTGCATCTCACCATGAACCGCGAGGGAATTCGTCGGTTGGCTGCCGAGACGCTGGGTTTGCCGACTTCCCCCTATGCGTTCGCCGGGTCGGAAGAGGAGTTGCGAAAGGCGCTCGATCTCGTGGGGCTCCCTTGTTTCGTGAAACCCGTGATGTCTTCCTCCGGCAAGGGGCAATCCATGCTGAGCCGGCCCGAGGACGTGGCTGCAGCCTGGCGGCATGCACAGGAAGCCGGAAGAGTCAAGGCAGGCCGCGTCATCGTGGAGGGGAAGGTGGATTTCGACTTCGAGATCACCTTGCTTACGGTGCGAGGCCGTAATCCTGAGCTTGGGGTCGAAACCTTCTTCTGTGCGCCGGTCGGCCACCGGCAGGAGGCTGGTGATTATGTCGAGAGCTGGCAACCCCAGCCAATGAGCCCAGTGGCTTTGCAGCGGGCTCAGGAAATCGCCAAGACGGTGGTCGAGGAATTGGGCGGGCGGGGTTTGTTCGGCGTCGAGTTGTTCGTACGTGGGGATCGGGTTTGGTTCAGCGAGGTGAGCCCCCGGCCGCACGACACCGGGATGGTCACCCTGGTCACCCAAGCGCAGAACGAATTCGAATTGCACGTGCGTGCGATCCTTGGTTTTCCGGTCGATACGGCATTACGACGGGCCGGTGCGAGCTCGGTCATCTATGGAGGGATCGAGAGCGAGGATCTTGCCTATGAAGGTTTGGATCTCGCGTTGGCGATACCGGAATCGGAAGTGCGTCTGTTCGGCAAGCCGGTGTCACATCCGAGGCGACGCATGGGTGTCGCTTTGGCGGCGGCGGAAACGGTGGATCTGGCGCGGGAGAGGGCGCGTAAGGTGTCGTCGTTGGTTCGACCCGTGGCGGCCGATTCATGAACCGGCAGGAACGACCGACACGATGAGCTCAAGGGTGTTCGGCATCGGTTTGCAACTCACTCATTTCGAGACGGAAAAACCATGAAAATCAAAAAAAGGCTTTTCGTCCTTTTCGTCTTGGGGGGAATTCCCGTGGTTCAGCCCATGGCGGATGTATACAAATTTGTCGATAAGTCCGGTCATGTGTATTACACCGATCGACCTGGCCACAAGGGGTACCGACTGATCCTCCGCTCGGAGTTCAGGGATCGCCCGGCGCGACCGATGCCGGTGGTACGGCGCATTCCACAGTATTCGGCGAGCGTGGAACGCAATCGACAACTGCTCGCCCCGCTCATCGATGAGGTGGCCGACCGTTACCGCCTGGACCCGGCCTTGCTTCACGCGGTCATCCGGGCGGAATCGGCTTATAACCCCGATGCGATTTCCAGCAAGGGAGCAGTTGGTCTCATGCAGTTGATGCCGGAGACGGCGGCGCGTTACGGAGTCCGCGACCGCCAAGATCCCGTGGAAAACATCGAAGGAGGGGCTCGCTACCTCAGCGATCTGATCGGCATGTTCAACGACGATGTGTTGTTGGCCGTAGCCGCTTACAATGCCGGCGAAAACAACGTCATCAAATATGGCAATCGGGTTCCACCCTTTCCAGAGACACGCGATTACGTTAGCCGCGTCCTCGATTATTACCAGCGCATGAACTAACAGAAGTGACCCCCCTTCTCCCACCGATCTCGGTTAGAGTACGGCAATCCCGAATCGGGCCAGGAGTTGGATCAGGCGGATCAGGGGCAATCCGATCAAGGCATTGGGGTCATCGCCTTCGATGCGTTCGACGAGAGCGATCCCGAGTCCCTCGGATTTGAACGAACCGGCACAGTCATAGGGTTCGTCGAGCGCCACGTAGCGCTCGACCTGGGCGCGGGTCAGTCGCTTGAAATGAACCCGGCAACGGTCCAAATCCGAGTAACTCACCCCGGTTTGGCTATCGTGTACGCAGATCCCGGTCAAGAAGGTCACGACTTTTCCTGATACGAGGAGCAACTGGGCAATGGCATTCTCGCGGGAATGCGGTTTCCCCAGGCGCATGTCGTCGAGGACTGCGACTTGATCCGATCCGATGATGAGGTGGCACCGGAAGTCGCTTGCGAGAGACTCCGCTTTGTATCGGGAAAGACGCATTGCGAGATGCATGGGGTCTTCGTTGGGAAGCGCAGCCTCGTCGATGTTCGGCGCTCGGGTGATGAACGAGAGCCTCAGTTTTCCCAGCAGTTGTCGGCGATACGTCGACCCGGAGGCGAGCAGGAGATTTCGGGGTCCTTGCAGAGTCGAATACATGGTTATTTCCTATTTTTGACACGAGTTTCATTTTCTCTGTATTATTTCATGATTATGTCCAGTCGTTTGCCAGATTGGATCGATCCCCTCGAGTTCGCCGAAAAGCGGCGCCGGCTAAAAGGCGAATTGCCGCTAGCGGACATGGATCGCGTCCAGGAATATCTGCTGGAAAGGGGAGGGGTGGTTCGCGTCGATCTCAGCTTCGCCAAAGTCGGGCGACTGCCTGTCGTTACCGGCGTCGTGGAAGGCGAACTCATCCTGCGCTGTCAAGTCTGTCTGGCATCCTTGGTCTGGCCGGTGCGAAGCACGGTTTCCCTGGGAGTGGTGTCTTCTCTCGAGGAGGCGGATTACTTGCCGGAAGCCTATGATCCGCTAATGGTCGAGGGGGATTCGATGTGGCGGGTCGTCGATCTGGTGGAGGATGAATTGTTGCTGGCCATTCCTCATGTCCCACGACACGGAAATTGCCGTCACAGCGGGGTGGTACAGGCCGAACCGATTCTCGAACGTCGTGAAAATCCCTTCGCCGCACTGGCGGGATTCAAAAACAACCCTTGAG
Source organism: Methylococcus sp. (assembly GCA_035559395.1). Classification (GTDB taxonomy): domain Bacteria; phylum Pseudomonadota; class Gammaproteobacteria; order Methylococcales; family Methylococcaceae; genus Methylococcus. The sequence goes on from DATMAX010000072.1 coordinate 48,985, forward strand.
CAAGTTAAGAAGGAGTCAATCATGGCTGTACAACAGAATCGAAAGACCCGCTCCAAACGTGGCATGCGCCGTTCGCACGACGCCCTCAGGGCACCTGCTTTGGTGGTCGATGCGAATACCGGGGAAACCCATTTGCGGCATCACGTGAGTCCGGAGGGTTTCTACCGCGGCCGCCGTGTTGTCACGCCAAAGCTGGAAGTGGAAAGCGAAGAATAATCTCCGTCTTTTTGTCGTTCGAATCTTCCCTCGGTTTCCGTACCCCATTCGGGTTCGCATAGCGATCCATGCAGCGCGGTGACGAGATGATTACCATTGCCCTGGACGCGATGGGTGGCGATCATGGCCCGGCGGTCGTCGTACCGGCAGCATTGGACAGTCTGGCGAAGAATGACGCATTGCGGCTGGTGCTCGTCGGCGATACATCGATTCTCCGGGAACATCTTGGGGGAATGGAAAGGCGATTCGGCGACCGTCTCCAGCTGCGGCATGCCTCGCAGGTCGTGGAGATGCACGACCTACCGTCTAAGGCGCTGCGTAACAAGAAGGATTCTTCGATGCGCGTGGCCATCAACATGGTCAAGGAGGAAAGCGCTGCCGCATGTGTGAGCGCGGGCAATACCGGGGCGCTCATGGCAATTGCCAAGTTCGTGCTCAAGACCATCCCGGGGATCGACCGTCCGGCGATCATCGCGGCGGTTCCCTCGATGGAAGGGCATACCCATGTTCTGGATCTGGGGGCCAACGTGGATTGCACGGCCGAGCATCTTTACCAATTCGCGGTCATGGGGTACGAATTGGTGCGTGCCGTCGAAGACAATCCGCATCCGCGTGTGGGCCTGCTCAACATCGGCGAGGAAGAAATCAAGGGCAACGAACAGGTCAAGCGGGCAGCCGTTTTGCTCGGCAACTCCCATGTCAATTTCGTGGGCTTCGTCGAAGGGGACGATCTCTACAAGGGCAGCGTCGATATCGTCGTGACCGACGGGTTCGTCGGCAACGTCGCCCTGAAGACCAGCGAAGGTCTGGCCAAGATGATCACGCACTTCATCAAGCGTGAATTCAGCGAAAATTGGCTGACTCGGCTGGCCGGATTGGTGGCGCTGCCGGTACTCAACTCGTTCCGGCGCAAGATCGATCCGCGGCAATACAACGGCGCCAGCTTGCTCGGTTTACGCGGGATCGTCATCAAAAGCCACGGCAACGCCGACCGGGTTTCCTTCGCCAACGCCATCGCGATCGCCGTGAAGGAGGTGGAAAAGGCGGTTCCGCAACGTATCAGCGAGCAGGTTTCCGGAGTCTTCGCGGCGAGGAATTTTGCGTGAGCCGTTATTCGCGCATCGCGGGCACGGGCGGTTATTTGCCGCCGACGGTGATCACCAACGACGATCTCGCCCACAAAATCGACACCTCGGACGAATGGATCGTGGAGCGCACCGGGATTCGCCGGCGTCACATCGCGGGACCCGATGAAACCGCATCCAGCATGGCGGAAATCGCCTCTCGTCGGGCGCTCGATGCTGCCGGATTGGATGCGCGCGAACTGGATCTGATCGTATTGGCCACGAGTTCCCCCGATCGCGTGTTTCCGAGTACGGCCTGCCTACTGCAGCAACGCTTGGGCAGCCGCAACTGTGCGGCTTTTGATGTGCAGGCGGCGTGTTCCGGTTTCATCTTTGCTTTGAGCATCGCCGATCAATACATTTGCGCCGGCAATGCTCAACGTGTCCTGGTCGTGGGGAGTGAAGTGAATTCCCGCGTGGTGGATTGGTCCGATCGGTCGACCTGCATCCTGTTCGGCGACGGTGCGGGTGCGGTCATTCTCGAATCGTCCACCGAGCCGGGGATCCTCAGTACGCACATTCATTCCGACGGTCACTACCAAGACCTTCTTTATTTGCCCAATCCCTCAGCCAGTGCCGAGGGGAACGACGAAAGCCGAACCATCCGCATGCAGGGCAACGAGGTCTTCAAGATCGCCGTCAATACCCTGGGTCGGATCGTCGACGAGACGCTGGAACAGAACGGGCTTCAGAAGTCCGATGTGGACTGGCTGGTGCCGCATCAGGCCAATATCCGCATCATTGCGGCCACGGCGAAGAAATTACAGCTTCCCATGGAGCGGGTGGTCGTCACGGTCGACGAACAGGGCAACACCTCCTCGGCTTCGATTCCCCTTGCCTTCGACGAAGCGGTACGGGATGGCCGCATCCAGAGAGGGCAGATGGTGCTGATGGAAGCTTTCGGCGGCGGCTTCGCTTGGGGTTCCGCTCTGCTGCGTTATTGAAGTTTTTGGGTCATGAGCATCATCGACAGCGGCCTCGCTTTTGTTTTCCCCGGTCAGGGCTCCCAGTCGATCGGCATGTTGGCCGAACTGGGTAAAGCCTTTCCGATCGTGGGACAGACGTTCGCCGAAGCATCGGAAATCTTGGGTTTCGATCTTTGGAAATTGACGCAGGAGGGGCCGGAAGAGGATCTCAACCAGACCCGGAATACCCAGCCAGCCATGCTGGCCGCCGGGATCGCGACGTGGCGGATTTGGTGTGAAGCCACCGACGTGCGACCGGCATGGATGGCCGGTCACAGTCTCGGCGAATACACCGCGCTGGTGGCCTCCGGCGTTCTCGAGTTCGGCGATGCCGTCCGGCTGGTCGCCAAGCGCGGGCAGCTCATGCAGGAAGCCGTCCCGGTGGGGAAGGGAGCGATGGCGGCGATTCTGGGTTTGGACGACCCGTTGGTGGTCGCTGCGTGTAGGCAGGCGACCATGAATGGCACCATCGTCACCCCGGCCAATTTCAATGGACCGGGGCAGATCGTCATCGCCGGTCACCGCGAGGCGGTGGATCGGGCCATCGACGTCGCCAAGTCGCTGGGTACGAAGCGGGCGGTTGTCCTGCCGGTCAGTGTTCCTTCCCATTGTCCCCTCATGGAGCCGGCCTCGGAAGAGTTCGCTTCCGTGCTGTCGGAAGTGCCACTGAGTATTCCCGGTGAAATCAGTGTGATCCACAACGTGGATGTCGCCCGACATTCCGAACCGGAGGTGATCCGCGAGGTGCTGGCGAGGCAGATCGCGAATCCCGTGCGGTGGTCGGAAACGATCCGTTTCTTCCATGACCATGGCGTGAAGCGTTTCGTCGAATGCGGTCCGGGGAAGGTGTTGACCGGATTGAACAAGCGTATCGTCAAGGATGCCTGGACCCACTCGATCCTCGACGAGGATTCACTGAATAATATCTTGCTGGAGTTTTTCCAATGACAGGTAAGGTTGCCGTGGTAACGGGTGCCAGCCGGGGAATCGGTCGCGCCATCGCCCGGCGTCTCGCATCGCAGGGGCACACGGTGATTGGCACGGCGACTTCGGAAGAAGGCGCGCACACGATCGATGTCGAGTGGTCTGCCGCGGGGTGGCTCGGCGGCGGCCGCGTGCTGGACGTAGGGGATGCGGAATCCGTCGAATCCTTTGTCGCCTCGGTCACCGGGGAATTCGGAGTTCCGTTGATTTTGGTCAACAATGCCGGCATCACCCGTGACGGTTTGTTGATGCGCATGCGCGACGAGGACTGGGAGGCGGTACTGAATACCGATCTCTCCTCGGTCTATCGGATGTGCAAGGCATGTCTCAAGGGCATGATGAAGGCGCGCAGTGGACGTATCGTCAACGTGACTTCGGTGGTCGGCGTGACCGGGAATGCCGGGCAGACGAATTATGCGGCTGCCAAGGCCGGCATCATCGGTTTCACCAAATCTCTGGCCAAGGAAGTGGGATCGCGCCACATCACCGTGAACTCGGTGGCGCCTGGTTTCATCGATACCGACATGACGCGTTCCTTGCCGGAAGCCCACAAGACGGAACTCTTGGGTTCCATCCCTCTGGGTCGGCTGGGGGAGGCCGACGAAGTCGCGGCCGCGGTGGCATTTTTGTGCTCGGACGATGCCGCCTACATTACCGGAGAGACCTTGCACGTGAATGGCGGCATGTTCATGCCATGAACCTGGCGTGACCAGAAATCGCTTGTTTTCGCGTGATTTCACACTACAATCTTCGCACCTCTAAACTTGAATACAATGAGGACCAAAAACAATGAGTGATGTAGCAGAACGTGTAAAGAAGATCGTCGCTGAGCAGTTGGGCGTGAAGGATGAAATCTCGAACGAGGCTTCCTTCGTGGACGATCTGGGCGCCGACTCTTTGGACACGGTCGAGCTAGTAATGGCTCTCGAAGAAGAATTCGAATGCGAGATTCCCGACGAGGATGCCGAAAAAATCACCACCGTCCAACAGGCAATCGACTATATCGAAAGCCATACCTGATCCTGCTTTCCGTTCCGATCCGCCCCACGGGAGAACGTCATCCGGTGGGGTTTTTCCTTTCGTCCCATCCCTTCCTGTGGTGTCATCGTGAGTAAGCGTCGCGTCGTCGTTACCGGCCTGGGGGCAGTCTGTCCGGTCGGTCTTACCGTATCCGAGAGCTGGAACCAGGTGCTGAACGGTCGCAGCGGGATCGGTCCCATCGAACACTTCGATGTTTCCGATTTCCCCACCCGCATCGGCGGCAGCGTCCGTAACTTCGACGTGACCCGATACCTGCCGGAGAAGGAAGCCAAGAAGATGGACGTGTTCATCCACTATGGCATAGCCGCCGCAAGTCAGGCGTTCGAGGACTCCGGACTGGAAGTCACCGAAGCCAATGCCGAGCGGATCGGGGTCTGCATCGGTTCCGGCATCGGCGGAATCACTGGGATCGAGAACGGTCACAGCGCTTTTCTCAAAGGTGGGCCGCGCAAGATCTCGCCGTTTTTCGTGCCGAGCAACATCATCAACATGATCTCCGGCAACGTGTCCATCAAATACGGTTTGAAAGGGCCGAATTTCGCCATCGTCACGGCTTGTGCCACGGCCACCCACAGCATTGGGGATGCGGCGCGAGTGATCCAGTACGGGGATGCGGATGTGATGCTCGCGGGAGGCGCGGAGATGGCCACCTCGCCGACGGCTTTGGGCGGATTTGCCCAAGCGCGCGCCCTGTCGCGCCGCAACGAGGAACCACAACGCGCAAGTCGTCCTTGGGACCGGGATCGGGACGGCTTCGTGTTGGGCGATGGTGCCGGTGTCCTCGTGATCGAGGAACTCGAGCACGCGCGCCGGCGTGGGGCCCCGATTTATGCCGAGCTGATCGGTTTCGGCATGAGCGGAGACGCCTATCACATGACGCAACCCCCGGAGAACGGTGAGGGTGCGGCGCGCTGCATGCGGAACGCTTTGGCCGACGCGCGACTCGCTCCGGAACAGGTCGATTACATCAATGCCCATGGCACCTCGACGCCGGCGGGAGACATCGCGGAAACGCGCGCCGTCAAAACCGTGTTCGGCGCGGCTGCCTATCGAACCGCGATCAGTTCCACGAAGTCCATGACCGGGCATCTGCTCGGCGCGGCCGGCGGTATCGAAGCGATTTTCTCCATCCTCGCCCTGCGTGATCAGGTCGTCCCCCCCACCATCAACCTGGACCACCCGGATCCGGAATGCGATCTGGATTATGTGCCGCACACGGCACGGGAGATGAAGGTCGATGTGGTGATGTCGAACTCCTTCGGCTTCGGGGGAACCAACGCGACTTTGATCTTCAAGAAATTGGAATGATCCGGCCGGCAGCGGAAGGCCGGTCCGTGCCTAGCGATCGCCCGTGACCTGGGGTCACTATCCACCGGTGAGGATCTTGGTCAACGGTGCCGCCGTCGAATGCGTCGAGGTGGGCGACCGTGGCTTTCAGTATGGCGATGGGATCTTCACCACCCTGCGGGTGCACGAAGGGCGGCCGCTTCTTCTCCAGCGTCACTTGATGCGCCTCGCATTCGGTTGCGAGCGCTTGCAAATCCCTTATCCTGGCCACGAACTGGTTCGGGACGAAGTGGTTGCGCTCGCCGCAGGACAAGGCTGCAATGGCGTCATCAAGGTGATGATCACGCGCGGCAGCGGCGGACGGGGATATGCACCGCCCGTGGAGGTTTCGCCGCGACGGGTCGTGGCTTGGTTTCCTCGCCCCGAGGATCCCGAATCTTATGAGCGGGAAGGGGTCAGGGTGAGGCATTGCCAGACCCGTTTGGGGATCAATCCGAGGTTGGCGCAGATCAAACACATGAATCGACTGGAACAAATCCTCGCGCGTGCCGAATGGGACACGGGCGATTTCCAGGAGGGGCTCATGTACGATGCCGAGGATTGTCTGGTGGAGGGCACGATGAGCAACGTCTTCCTGGTCCGACAGGGAATTCTCGTGACGCCAGCGGTCGATCGTTGCGGGGTGGCCGGAGTCATGCGGCAACTGGTCATGGAAGTGGCGCGCGAATCCGGCATGACGGTGCAGGAGCGTCGGATTCCGCGGGAACAGGTGGCCGTAGCCGAAGAGATGTTTCTCACCAACTCGGTCATCGGAATCCGACCGGTCGCGAAGATAGAACAACGGGCGATCCGGGTGGGGCTGACGACACGGGAGCTGAAAGCGCGGGTCGACGAAAGGACGTGGAAAGAAAGCCGGCTCTCCTGAAACGAATCCTCGCGTGGCTGGTGCTGACGGGGGCGGTACTGCTCGGCGTCCTGACGGGAGATTACCTTCGCTCACGCGAGGCTCCGGTGCTCAATTCCGCCGCCGTCATCTTCGAGATTCCTCGAGGGCAAGGCGTATGGGAAATCGCCTACCGGCTTCGTGCCGCGGGCGTCATCGATAAACCCCTTTGGTTCGTCCTGCAGAGCGTGGAGCAGGGCGTCTCGGGACGACTTCAAGCCGGCGAGTACGAGGTTCCTGCGGGAGTTTCCCGCGCCGAACTACTCCGGTTGTTCGTCTCCGGTCGCGTCCGTCAGCACGCCGTCACCTTGCTGGAAGGGTGGACTTTCCGGCGCATGCTGGAGGCGATCCGCTTGCATCCGGCCTTGGACCACGGCGTGAGCCAATCGGAGCCGCAGGCCATCATGGCGGCGCTGGGAGCGCCCGGACTCGATCCGGAGGGGCGTTTCTTTCCGGATACCTATTTTTTTCCGAGAGGTACATCGGAGCTGGAGATCCTGCGACGGGCTTTCGGCAAGATGCAGGTGGTCTTGGCAGAGGCCTGGGAAGGACGGGTGGACGGTCTCCCTTACAAGACTCCGGAAGAGGCCCTGATCGTCGCTTCGATCGTCGAGAAGGAAACAGCGCGCCCGGAGGAGCGGCCCGAAGTGGCGGGGGTACTGGTGCGGCGCTTGCAGAGAGGGATACCTCTCCAGGTGGATCCGACGGTAATCTACGGTCTCGGCGAACGCTTCGATGGGGATTTGCGGCGGGCCGATCTGGCCACGGATACCCCTTACAACACCTATGTCCACCGCGGTCTGCCGCCAACCCCGATCGCGGCTCCCGGATGGTCGTCGCTGCATGCAGCGCTGCACCCCGCCCCTGGCGATACCTTGTATTATGTCGCCACGGGGGAGGGTGGACATGTGTTCTCGCGTTCGCTCGAGGAGCACCGCAGGGCGGTAGACCGGTATCAGCGGAAGGAGTAGCGATGCGGAGGGGTAAGTTCATCACCCTGGAAGGGGGGGAGGGGGTGGGCAAGAGCACCAATCTCGCCTTCATCGTCGAATGGTTGGGAAGCCGCGACATCGAGGCGGTGGCGACGCGCGAACCCGGCGGAACCGCGCTCGGTGAGGCAGTGCGATCGATCTTGTTGAATCACACCCTGGTGTTTCCGGAAGCCGAGCTGTTGCTCCTTTTTGCCGCCCGGCTCCACCACATTCGGGAAACGATCGAGCCGGCATTGCGCGCCGGCCGTTGGGTCGTTTCGGATCGCTTCACCGACGCGAGCTATGCCTACCAGGGTGCAGGTCGAGGGATCGATGCGGACAAGATTGGCTTTCTCGAGGACTGGATTCAAAAGGGTCTTCGACCGGATCTCACTTTGTTGTTCGACGCCCCGGTCGAGGTTGGGATGGAACGCGCGCGAAAACGTTCCGGCAGCGACCGCTTCGAGGGCGAAGGCGCGGATTTTTTCCGGCGGGTTCGTGAGGCTTATTTGGACCTAGCCCGGCGCGAACCGGAAAGGGTGCGCCCGATCGATGCGGCGCGTCCACTGGCGGAAGTGCGGGAGCAAATCGCCGCCGAGTTGGATTCCTGGATCTCCGCTCATGAAGGCTGACTTGACGGACCGTTACCCCTGGTTGCGGGCAGCCTGGGAGCGGCTCACCGGTTACCTGCGTCTCGGGCGATTGCCGCAGGGTTTGTTGATTGCTGGCACCGCCGGATTGGGCAAGAGTCTGCTGGCGGATGCCTTCGCGCGCAGCCTGCTGTGTTCCGCGGTCGAGGATCACGTCGCTTGCGGTGCCTGCGCCGCCTGTGTGCTGGTCGAGGCCGCCAGCCATCCGGACTATCTTCGGCTGGAGCCGGACGAGGGCAGCAAGGTCATCACCGTCGATCAAGTCCGCAGGCTCATCGAGCGATTGTCGCTCAAGCCGCAATATGCCCATTTCCGGGTCGTCCTGATTCGCCCGGCACATGCCATGAACCCGGCGGCCGCCAACAGCTTGCTCAAGACCCTGGAAGAACCTGACCCGCGGACGCTCATGATTCTGCTCAGCGAGCACCCCGCGCAACTGCCAGCGACGATTCGAAGCCGCTGCCAGAGATTGGACATAGCGCTTCCGACCCGGGAGCGGGCTTTGCAATGGCTCGCCCAACGGGGAGAGGGCTCTCGCGCCGAAGCGGCACTCGCCATGGCCAACGGTGCTCCACTGCGGGCACTGGAATTGTGCCATACCGATTTGGCCGAATGGCGGAACCGCATGTTCCGGGACTGGACGGCCCTGCTGCACGGGGAGGCCGATCCCTTGTTCATCGCCGAACAATGGGCGAAGGAGGATGGTGAGATTGTCATCGACTGGCTGCAGTCCTGGACCGTGGATCTGATCCGCCTTCGAAGCGCAGGTAACGCTGCGGAGACGAGGATCTCCAACACCGATTTCGAGGCCGGTTTACGGACTCTCGCCGGGGCCATAGACCTCTACGCCCTGTTCAAGCACCTCGACCTTTTGCATTCGGCTCGGCAATCTTTAGCCGGGCAGGCCAACCGTCACCTCGTCCTGGAGGAACTCCTGATCGACTGGACGGAATCCAAGGCGATTTGAGGAGTCGGAGCATGACTGAGCATCCGCAAGACAGCCAGCGCCCCGGCGTTCTGTCCCTGACCATCCAGGACAAGAATGCCCTATTCGCAACCTACATGCCTTTTGTGAAAAATGGCGGCATTTTCATCCCCACCGCAGCTTCCTATCGTCTCGGCGATGAGGTTTTGCTCTTGTTGCATCTGTTGGACGAGACCGAGCGGCTGTCGGTCCGCGGACGGGTGATCTGGATCACCCCGAAGGGAGCGGCTGGCTTCCGTTGCGCCGGGATCGGCGTGCAGTTCAGTGAACAGGATGGCGGATCGGTCCGCAAGCGCATCGAAAGCCATCTCGAAGGACTGCTCGATTCCGATCGCCCGACCCATACCCTGTGAAAAGAGCGACCGCGAAAGGGATTGTGTTTTGATGTTCGTCGATTCACATTGCCATCTCGACCGTCTGGATCTCACCCCGTTTGCAGGCGATTTCGCCCGCTTTGTCACGGAGACCGTCGCCCAAGGCATAGATCACATGTTGAGCGTTTCGGTCGATCTCTCGGGCTATCCGGCCTTGTCCAATCTGGTCCGGCCATACCCGTGCATCTCCCTTTCGGTCGGTGTTCATCCCAACGAGCCGGGGGAAGGTGATCCCAGCGAGGACGAACTGGTCCGCCTGGCAGCGGATGCGCGGGTGGTGGCGATCGGAGAGACCGGGCTCGATTATTTTCGCAGTCAGGGAGACTTGTCCTGGCAACGCGAACGGTTTCGCGTCCATATCCGCGCCGCTCGCAGGGCGCTCAAGCCCCTGATCGTCCATACCCGCGAGGCGCGCCAAGACACCCTGCGGATCATCGAGGAGGAAGGAGCCGGAGAAGTGGGTGGGGTATTGCACTGCTTTACCGAGGACTGGGAGATGGCGCGACGCGCACTGGACCTCGGCTTCTGCATCTCGTTTTCCGGCGTGGTCACGTTCCGAAACGCAGCCGTCGTTCAGGAAGTCGCCCGCAAGGTCCCGGCTGACCGTTACTTGATCGAGACCGATTCTCCCTACTTGGCCCCCGTACCGTACCGAGGCAGGCCCAATTATCCGAGTTACGTCCGGCACGTCGCTGAATGCCTCGCCGATCTCCGCGGGATTCCGATCACCAAGGTCGCCGAACAAACGACGGCAAATTATCGAACCTTGTTCGATCGGACAATTTGATTCGGTCACCGCCGCCGTTTCGAATGCGGACCGAATATCGGCAATCGCTCTGCTCTTTCGTCGGCGACTGAATGTTGTGACTCCAACAGCCCGTGTTGTTTTTGTGCAAAGACGGCGCGTTTGCGCCATTGTGGTGCGGCGTAAACGGATCTCCCGAGAAAAAATCGCCGAAAATCGAAGTCTTGATGGAACCGCATTAGCTGGCACATCACATGCTTTTGTATCACTGAAGAGATAAAAAAACCGGATGTCCTGCTTAGGAGACGATGATGAGTCATTCAGGCAAGCTTCGCCCCGTGGTCCTTGGCGTTTTGGCGGCGGTATCGGGGGAGTCGGAAGCGAAAGACTTCAGTGAAACCACGGGGTTTTTCGACTATGTGACGGACGGGGCCAACTTGCAGCCGCTGCAAGACTGGGGGATCAAATGGGGCGGTTGGATGGATGTCGGGGTGTCACACAACTTCAACAGCAGCAAATGGAACGGACCGGTCACGTTCGGCGATCGCTCCGACGAGCTGATGATGAATCAGTTCTATCTGTATCTGGAGCGGGCGGTTGCGACCGAGGGGGATTCCTGGGACTTCGGCGGCCGCTTCGATTTCCTGTATGGCACCGATGCCGCCTACACGCAGGCCTACGGGGCGCCGCAGGGGCATTGGGACTTGCACCTCAACAGTGGCGATGAAAGGTTTTACCGGATTGCCTTGCCGCAAGCTTACGCATCGATCTATGCGCCGCTCGGCAACGGTCTGACGTTCAAGATCGGTCATTTTTACACGATCATCGGTTACGAAGTCGTCACTGCCCCCGATAATTTCTTTTACTCGCATGCCTATACGATGCAGTATGGGGAACCGTTCACCCATACCGGGCTGTTGATGAGCTATCCCTTCAGCGAGAACTGGTCCGCAACGGCAGGCGTGGTCACCGGCAGCGTAGTGGGAGGATGGGACGGTGGCTTCGATCAGGGGCTGGGGGCCTGGTCGGGGATCGGTGGAGTGGGCTGGACCAGCGACGACAAAGGAACCCGAGTGAATCTCTCGGGAACGACCGGTCCGACTTCGGAGACCAACTCCAACCAGTGGAGCATTTACAGCCTCGTCATCCAGCACGACTTCCTCGAAGACCTGCACTATGTCTTCCAGCACGACCACGGTTTCGCGGAAAACGCAGTCGTCGGCGCCAACGGGAAACCGCACGAGGCGACCTGGTACGGGATCAACAATTATATTTTCTACGACATTCGCGACGACCTCTCGATCGGGCTGCGGGCGGAATGGTTCCGCGACGACGATGCCATCGTGGCGTCCGATCCCACCGGCGCCAACTTTGGTCGCGTGTTTTCGATTGGTCGACAGGTGGGAGGGATTGGTCTGGGTTCCTTTTTGCCGGCATCCAGTTTCTACGAGTTCACCCTCGGTCTCAACTGGAAACCTTCGCCATGGTTGATGGTTCGGCCCAACCTGCGCTATGACTGGGCGGACAATGCCAAACCGTTCAACAACGGTGGCCAGGCCGAGGGGTTTGCAGGCAACCGGCACAGCCAGTTGCTGTTCTCCACGGACGTGGTGATCACTTTCTGAAGGAGGATTGCTTCCAGTGGGCCCGGGGCGCGGATGCACGAATCCGCCCCCTTTTTTTGCGTTCGTCGAGCCAGACAAGGGCCGGCTCTGCATTCCCCATCCCCGCCAGCCGGCGCAAAACGGACAAACGGGAACTCAGGCGGCGATGCCTTGCCGCCCCAGCATCTGCCGCTCGGCCAGACTGTCTTTGAGGATCTGATGGATCTCGGGCACACACTTCCCGCATTGGTTGCAGGCATCCAAGTGCTTGCACAATGAACGCAGGTCGCGCGCCCCTTGTCTTGCCACCGCTTCACGAACTTGGCGATCGGTAACTTTCTTGCAAATGCAAACGTACATGAACTTGATTCCTAGTTGAATCCAGTACAGGTTTAGGCTACCAAAATTGAGAATGGTTCTCAACCAAGATTTTCCGGAAAATCGCTGCGAGCCGCGGGCGCGCAGGCCAACCCCTGGGGTTTGCTATCCGCGCCCGGGTTCTTTGCGCTTTGCCCACGCCACTCTGTGACGCGGGCGTCGCTGACGCCGCCGAGTCAGCGCAAGTCGCTCCGATCACTTCGATCGCCGCCACTCAAACCGGGTGCCAGTGCGCCATTGGCTGGTGCGGCGCCGATTTCGTTCATCGTTCCCGCAGTCGCGGCATCAGCTCGACGAGATTGCACGGACAGGTCCGATAATCCAGTTGCGCCTGGATCAACCGGTCCCAGGCGGTACGGCAGGCATGGGATGAACCGGGCAGGACGAAGAGGTAAGTGCCGTTGGCGACCCCGGCGACGGCTCGCGATTGCAGGGTAGAGCTTCCGATCTCCTGGTAGGAAATGGCGCGAAACACTTCTCCGAATCCATCCAAGGTCTTATCGAACAGAACGGAGACGGCTTCCGGCGTGCCATCGCGCCCCGTGACCCCGGTCCCGCCGGTCGTGATCACGACCGGGATGTCGGGCTCGGCGATCCAGCGCGAAACCACGGCGCGAATCCGGTAAATGTCATCCGGTACGATGCATTTTTCCGCGAGATGGTGGCCTGCGGCAGTGAGCCGCTCCACCAATGTCCGACCGGAAGTGTCGTTGTCCTCGGTGCGGGTGTCGGATACCGTAAGTACCGCAATGTTCAGCGGGATGAACGAGCGTTCGGAGTTCATGTTTCCTGGGCTAGTGTTCTATCGGGAAAGCCACGGCGATAGCGTCGACCCGGCACCAAGCATGGCATTTGAACTCGATGTCACCGGCGGGATGCCGGGGCGGCTGTGTCACAGGGATTGTCTTCGCCTCACTGAGCCTTGTCGAGAATATTAGCAAATGCTAACATTCAATACCTAAGCGGCTGTCACACTCTCTACAAGCCGAAAAACGGGTCTGGTTCCGAAGCGCGAAACCGACGTATCATCGAGCCTCAGTTCCGGGTCGGGGCAAAAAAACATCCGTCGTCACACAGCCGCGATTTTCCTGGGGGGTCTGATTCCCGATGTTTTCGATCCGAGCAGTGCCACTCCCTCTGGCGCGAATCGTGCCCTGTTGGGTCGCGCCGGATGCCAGCGCGGTGATCGGGCCATTGGCGGCCGTTCTGTTCCTTCACGGCGCCTCCGCTCTGGCGGCGGAGTCGAACCCGGTCGTGGAGATCGGGAAAGCGCGGCTGACCTTGCAGGCGGCGATCGAATTGGCCTGGGACCGCAACCCCGACCTCAAGGCGGCTGAGGCGCGACTCGGCGAAGCCCAAGCGCGGGTACAGGAGGCCACGGCGGCGTTCTATCCGCGCCTCACGGCACGCGTCGGCTACGATTATTCGGACAATCCGGCACTGGCCTTCTCCTACGTGGTCGCCCAACGCCGGTTCAACTTCGGGATGGACATCAATCATCCCGGATTCGTCGAAAACTTCCGGCCGGAAGTTTTCACGACTTGGTCCATTTTCCGTGGAGGTCAGGATTACTACCGCAAGAAGGCAGCGGAATTGGGAGTCGAGGTGGCGGAACTCGAGCATTCGGCAGTGCGGAACCAACTGGCATCGGCCGTGACCGCGACTTATTACGCCTTGCTCGAGGCGCCGCGGCAGATCGAGGTGGCGCGCAAGTCGATCGAGGCGGTGACGCGCGAACTCGAACACACGCGCCTTCGGCATCGGGAAGGAGCGAGCCTGAGATCCGACGTTCTGTCCCTCGAGGTCCGCCTCGCGCAATCCCGTGAGAACGAGGTACGGTCCTTGAACGCCGTGGAACTCGCCCGCTCTGCGCTGCGGACCTTGCTCGGGGGGGAATCCGTGGACTCGTTCACGCTCACGGAACCGGTCGAAAAAGAACCCCTCCCCGTCCAACAGGGTCTCGACGCCATCCTGTCGCAGGCATTGCAACAACGTCCGGAGATGAAAGCGGCCACGAATCAGGTCGCCATGCGCCAGCACGAACTGGATGTGGAACGCGGTGCCCGTTTGCCGCGCGTCAACGCTTTCGCTGCCTATGGTCAGAACAGCCGCACGCCGGATTTCTCCACCGCGCAGGAGAACGTCACGCTGGGACTCAATGCCGAGCTCGATCTTTTCGCCGGGGGTGCCGTCAGCGCCCGGATTTCCGCGGCGGAACGACGCTTGACGGAAGCTCGGGCCTTGGCGGAGCGAACCCAGCTCGAGATCGAGGAAGAGGTACGCAAGGCTTATCTCCAACTCCAGGAGGCGATGGCGCGGCAGAAGGTCGCGGAAACGGGATGGACGGCCGCGGAGGAGGCCCTGCGCTTGGTCCACGAGCAGTACCGCGAGGGTGCCGCGACGGTGACTCGATACCTGGAAGCCGAAGCCGATCGGGCGGCGGCCGAAACCAGAGCGATCGCGGCGCGCTATGGGGTCCAGGTGGCCGCGGCGAATCTGAAGAAAGCGACGGGTTTTTGGCGTTGAGAGTGCAACGGAAGGACGTATATGCACGATGAAACATCGTTCACGGGTTCCCGCTCGCAGTGGGTTTATGGTTCGATTTCCGTACTGGCCCTCCTTTTGCTCTTGGTCTGGATGGAAGGGGGGTTCGTCGCCAAGGTCGCTCCCGGCGTCGCGGCGGAAGAGGGAGCCGAGCCACCTCCGGGGATCGCCGTTCCGGTGGTTTCCGAGCTCATCGACGAGGTAACCGATTGGCCAGCCCAGGTATCGGCGCGGGTCGTCGCACGGGTGGCGCCGAAAGTGCCGAGTCGGATCGTGGAGATCAGACGGCGCGTCGGCGATCCGGTCCGCCGGGGAGAAGTCGTGGCCCGGCTCGATGGGCGCGAACTCAAAGCGCGTCTCGATCAGGCCAAGGCGCGTTTGGCAGAGGCCCAGGCGGAATCCAGCCGGGCGCGAGCCGAAGCGACCCGGACCGAGAATTTGTTCGCCCGGGAGGCGGCGACCCGGCAGGCACTGGAAACCGCGCAAGCCGCCGCTCGAGCGGCAGCGGCGCAAGTCCAGGCGGCACGTGAGGCGATCATCGAGGCGGAATCCGTCTTCGCCGAGGCCGATTTGAAGTCCCCGGTGGATGGAACCGTGGTGGCTCGGGACCTCGACGTGGGGGATACGGCTTTGCCGGGGATGTCGGTAGTCACCGTTCAGGAGGGAGGGCGTCTGCGCGTCGAGGCGGCGATCGGCGAACGTTGCGCCGGCTCCCTGAGGGTCGGCGGAACTCTCCGTGCGCTGGGGGGGATACCGGAGCGGGAATATCCACTCGTGATTGAGGAATTGGCTCCCGCCGCCGACCCGATCACCCGTACGGTTTGGTTGAAGGCCCGATTGCCCGAAGAGGCCGAGTGGCACCCGGGGATGTTCGTCACCGTACGGCATCCCTGCGGCAGCCGGGAAATCCTGCTGGTTCCGCTGGCAGCGGTGAGTCGCATCGGCCAGATCGAAAGCGTGCGCACGCTCAGTGCGGGACGCGTGCGGCTGCGGCACATCCGTACCGGCAAGGCCTATGGCGACCGGGTGGAGGTTCTGTCCGGGCTCCAGGCCGGGGAGACGGTGTTGGTCCCCGGTTCCTAACTCATCCGTCACAACGAGGACCGTTTCATGGTTTCCCAGACGCCCGAGCGGGGCCTGACGGCGGCGATCGTCCGCGTTTTCATCACTTCCAAGCTTTCCCCGCTGTTCCTGGTCGCCTCCCTGCTGCTCGGCGCCGCCGCCTTGCTGCTGACCCCGCGCGAGGAGGAACCGCAGATCGTGGTTCCGGTGGCCGACGTCTTCGTGAGCGCTCCTGGCTCTTCTGCCGAGGAGGTCGAAAAACTGGTTGCCACACCCCTGGAATTGCTGTTGCGGGAGATCGACGGCGTCGAGTACGTCTACTCGGCTTCCCGCACTGGGGAAGCCCTGGTGACGGTACGTTTTTACGTGGGCGAGGACCGCGAGGACAGCCTGGTCAAGGTCTGGAACAAGTTGATGTCCCATCAGGAGCGCATCCCTCCCATCGTGAGCTCCTGGACCGTCAAGCCGGTGGAAATCGATGACGTCCCCATCGTCACTTTTACCTTGTCCTCGGCCAATCCTGCTTATGACACAGCCGCGCTCAGGCGTCTCGGCGAAGAGCTGAAAGACAAGCTCGCCACGGTCGACGAGGTCGGTCGGGTCAGCATCCATGGGGGCGAGCGCCGGGTGATCCGCATTCACCCCGAGCCGGCTCGGCTCGCCGCCCATCGGCTCGATCTGCTGGGCGTGATACAGGCTCTGCGGGGTGCCAACGTGCAGTGGCAAGCGGGGAGCTTCGAGCGTGGCAACCGGTCGATCGATCTCGAGGCAGGGTCGCATTTCACCTCCGCCGCCGAGATCGCGGACACCGTCGTGGCGCAGCAGTCCGGCAGGGTGGTCCGGCTGCGCGACGTGGCCGAAGTGATCGACGGCCCGGTCGAACTGGAAAGCTACACCCGGATCGGTTTCGGCGGCGCAGCGAGCGCCAGCCGGCAGATCGGCGGCGCGGATCCGGCGCGGCCCGGCGAAGAGCGCCCGGCGGTGACCGTGGCCCTGGCGAAGCGCAAGGGCGCCAACGCGGTCAGCGTGGCCGAACGGGTCATCGCGCGAATGGAAGGGTTGGTAGGCACCCTGATTCCGGAAGACGTCACCGTGACGATTTCGCGGGACTATGGCGAAACCGCAAACCACAAGGTGAACGAGCTGGTCAAGCACTTGTTCATCGCCATTGCCACCATCATCGTGCTGCTCGCCCTGGCCTTGGGACCAAAGGAGTCGTTCATCGTCGCCCTGGCGGTACCGATGACGCTCGGGATCACCTTGTTGTTCGATCTCCTCTTCGGCTACACCATCAATCGCGTCACCCTGTTCGCCTTGATCCTTTCGCTCGGACTCCTGGTGGATGACCCCATCGTCGACGTCGAGAACATCTTCCGCCACTTCCAGTTGCGCCGCGAACCGCCCCTCGAGGCGGCGATCAGCGCCGTCGATGAAGTGAGGCCGCCGACGGTCTTCGCCACCTTCACGGTCATCGTGTCGTTCCTGCCGATGTTCTTCATCACCGGGATGATGGGCCCGTACATGGCGCCCATGGCCTTCAACGTCCCGATCGCGATGCTGATGTCCCTGTTGGTCGCCTTCACCGTGACCCCGTGGGCGAGTTACTACTTGCTGAAGAGCGAATACGGCAAAGGAGGGGCGGAATTTTCCCTGGAAGCGACCCCCGTATACCGTTTCTATCACCGTACCCTGGGAGCTTTGCTCCTGAAACCGGGGCGCGCAGCTTGGTTCCTATGGGGAATGGGGCTCGCTTTCGTGCTTTCCAGCCTGTTGGCCGTGACCCGCGCCGTGCCTTTGAAACTCCTACCGTTCGACAACAAGAACGAACTGCAACTGGTGATCGACATGCCGCGCTCCGCCACCATCGAGGAAACCGACACGGTGGCGCGGGCGCTGGGGGACTATCTCGCCCGGGTGAACGAAGTGACCGATTTCGAGACTTACGTCGGCATCGCCTCGCCGATGGACTTCAACGGCATGGTTCGGCATTACTATCTGCGCCGTGGCGGGTATGTGGGCGACATCCGGGTCAATCTGCTGCCCAAGGAGCGCAGGCAACAGCAATCGCACGAGATCGCCCTGCGGATCCGTCCCGACGTCGAAAGGATCGCCAAGGAATTCGGAGCCAAGGTCAAGATCGTCGAGACTCCGCCGGGACCGCCGGTGCTCTCGACCTTCGTCGCCGAAGTCTACGGCCCGTTGGAAGCGGAACCCGGTGAACTCGCACGCGTCACCGAGCGGGTGCGGGACGAAGTGGCTGATATCGCGGGGACAGTCGATGTCGACGATTTCGTGGACGAGCCCAAGGTTCTCGTTCGCTACCGGGTCGACCGCGACAAGGCCGCGCTTCACGGTCTCAGCGTGGCCGCGCTGGCCGATGCCGTGCAGATGGCGGTCGCCGGCCGCGCCGTCGGCACGGTTCACGTTGCCAATGAACGTGAACCCTTCGACCTCATCCTGCGACTCAAGCGCGCCGATCGCTCCTCGTTGGCCGATCTCATGACCCTGCCGGTGCGAAACCCCACGGGCGATTTGGTGACACTCGGGGAACTGGGAACCCTGACTGAACAGGAGGCCGATCTCACCCTCTATCACAAGAATCTCCAGCGTCTCAATTATGTGACGGCGGAAATGGCCGGCCGCAGTCCCGTCGAAGCCGTCTTCGACTACTGGGGCCGGGAAAAGGCCCGGCCTCTGCCTCCCGGATATCACGTGGAGTTGGCGGGGGAAGGGGAGTGGAAAATCACCGTCGATGTGTTCCGGGACCTGGGGCTCGCCTTCGGGGCGGCCCTGGTGATGATTTACGTGCTCCTGGTGGCGCAGACCGAATCGTTCGGCATGCCGCTCGTCATCATGGTGGCGATTCCTTTGACCATCATCGGCATCATGCCAGGGTTCTGGCTGCTCAATTTGCTTTTTGCCGAGCCCATCGCCGGCTTCGCCAACCCGATCCTGTTCACCGCCACCGGTATGATCGGCATGATCGCCCTGGCCGGAATCGTGGTACGCAACTCGATCATCCTGTTCGATTTCATCGAGCGTTTGCGGGAACGCGGTATGCCCTTGTTCGAAGCCCTCGTAGAGGCCGGCGCGGCGCGCCTCAGGCCGATTTTTTTGACCGCCGGTGCGGCCATGTTCGGTTCCTTCGTGATCACCTTGGATCCGATTTTTTCGGGTCTGGCGTGGAGCTTCATCTTCGGCATCTTCGCCTCGACCCTGTTCACCCTATGGGTTGTTCCGGTGGTCTACTGGATGATCCACCGCAAGTCGGGACAATGATCGGCCCATGGCGACCGGATCCGCTGGCTGCGATTACAATGGTATTTCAGTCTACTGCCGCGACGGGGTGGCGAAGTGAGTCGATCGGTGGGCGATGCCCGGCAACCGGGCGAGAATGGAAAAGGCGTGCCCAAGACGCGGAGCGCGGCGACGCGACTTTCGTCGTTTCAGGTCGGCGAATTGGTCGTCTGGAAAGACGAAAAGGGGTTCGGATTCATCCGGCCCTTTGCGGGGGACAAGGACCTTTTCGTCCACATCAGCGCCTTCCGGAAGGGGATGAGCCGCCGCCCGCAAGTGGGTGACATCATCCATTACCGCCTCCAGGCCGCCGAAACGGGACGGGGACAGGTCAGGCATGCCATGATCGAAGGCATGAAATACGAACCGCCGCGGTTCGGCCCCTCGCAGATCCATCCCGAAGAGCGATCCCCATACATCGATGCCCTGGTCGCTTTGCCATTCATGCTCTCGTTCTGGACCATCTGGCGGGTGGACAACCCCATTCCCCTGATTTTGTACGGCTTCGTCAGCACGCTCACGCTTTTTTTCTACGCCTTCGACAAACGCTCTTCGATGCTGGACCGGTGGCGGATCCCCGAACATTACCTGCACTTGTTCGCGCTGCTCGGCGGCTGGCCCGGCGCCTTGCTCGCGCAACGACAATACCGCCACAAGCTCAAGAAATCCCAATTTCAGACCATCTTCTGGTTGATCGTGCTATTGCACGGGGTGGTATGGGGGATCGTCATCGCCTGTGATTTTTCCATGGCGCGGTTCCTCGGGGCCTTGGGCGCCGTGATGGATTTCGTCCTCGGATCCCCGCATTGAAGTTGGGTCCATTTCCCCACGATCATCCTGGCCGTCGTCACAGGGCCGGCAAGCTGATATTGAATCCTACGGATCGCTCCGCCCCCTGGTAGGAAGGGGGCCAGCCGAAACTCGTTTCACGGAAACGAGATGTGATACATCATTATGTTTCAATATGAAACTCATGATTCCTCCTCCGTGGGTCGCGATCCTCGGCTCATCGGCGTTTCATCAATACCTTATCGGGCATGCAGACGATGGCACGATCCTTGTACATCTATTAAGCGAATTCGCCTACGGCTGTCGGAGAAAACCGCGGTCAGGCAGGCAGATCCAATGCGCGGAGACCACGACAATGCTCACCGTGTTTCCGCCGAGAACCGAAAAGAGAATGATCCCATGACCACCCATCGCATCGTACGTATCGTCGCCGGTTTCTTCATTTTGTCGTCGCTCGCCCTGGGAGTGGAAGCGAGCCCCCTGTTCCACGATCGCAACTGGTTGTGGTTCACCGCTTTCGTCGGCGCCAATCTGTTTCAGAGCGGGTTCACGCAGTTTTGCCCGCTGGAAATCGTGCTGAAGAAACTCGGATTCAAGGAAACCTGTCCCAGCGGAAACTAAAGAAAATCCTTCCGTCGTTGCGGGAGACTACCGCGGATCACGACACAACGTCCCATCGCTCGCGAGGAGAATACTCATGGCAAAGATCGTCATCGTCGGCGCCGGCATCGGCGGCATCCCCATGGCCTTCGAAATGAAGGCCATGGCCCGCAAACAGGATGAAGTGGTCGTCATCGCCGATACCCCCACCTTCCATTTCGTACCTTCCAATCCCTGGGTCGCGGTCAACTGGCGCAAGCCCAAGGACATCAAGATCGAACTGGCGCCGGTATTCAAGAAGAAGAAAATCGGCTTCATCCAGCAAAAAGTGACCCGCTTCCACCCGGACCGAAACCAAGTCGAACTCGCCGACGGTTCCCGGGTCGATTACGACTACCTCGTCATCGCCACCGGCCCCAAACTCGCCTTCGAGGAGGTGCCTGGATTGGGCCCCGACGGATACACCACCTCGGTGTGCCATATCGATCACGCGGGCCCGGCGGGTGAGGTTTGGGAGCAATTCGTGCGGGATCCGGGACCGATGGTGATCGGCGCCGTACAAGGAGCCTCTTGTTTCGGTCCGGCCTATGAATACATGTTCATCGCCGAGGCCGATCTGCGCAAGCGCAGGATCCGCGACAAGGTGAAGATCACTTACGTGACTTCCGAGCCCTACATCGGTCATCTCGGCCTGGGTGGGGTAGGCGACACCAAGGGGCTCTTGGAAAGCGCCATGCGTGACAAGCACATCCACTGGATTTGCAATGCCAAGGTGGACAGAATCGAAGACGGCGTGATGTACGTCACCGAGGTGGACGAAACGGGCGCGGAGAAGAAAAAACACGAATTGCCTTTCAAACACAGCATGATGCTGCCGGCATTCAAAGGGATCGACGCCCTGCAGGGCATCGAAGGTCTGGTCAATCCGCGTGGTTTCGTCCTGATCGACGAGTACCAGCGCAATCCGACCTACAAGAATGTCTATGCGATCGGCGTCTGCGTCGCGATCCCCCCGCTCGAACAGACCCCCGTGCCGACGGGTGTCCCCAAGACCGGCTACATGATCGAATCCATGGTGACCGCGACGGCCCACAACATCCGCGAGCAACTGGAAGGCAAGGAACCTTCCCACAAACCTACCTGGAATGCCTTGTGCCTGGCCGACTTCGGTGATCGTGGCGTCGCCTTCCTGGCCATGCCGCAGATTCCTCCGCGTAACGTACAGTGGTCCTCCGAAGGTCGCTGGGTGCACTGGGCCAAGGTCGCCTACGAGAAATACTTTTTGCGGAAAGTTCGCAAGGGCGTCAGCGAACCGTTCTATGAGAGAACGATCCTGCGACTGATGGGGGTCATGCGGTTGAAAGGCTAGGAATCTGAACCCAGAGTTCCGTGGGTGGCACGGGATCAGGGAAAGTCGATCCGCGGATTTCTGCTTACGGAGTCGGGTTCCCGAGCTGCCCTCAGGGCCCCTCCGGACCTCCGGCCGATGTGCCGTTCCCGGACTCGCCACGAAACTCCGTCTCTTGCACCTGCAGCCATTCCCGCCACACGGCCAGAGCCATCGCCAGGATCACCGGCCCCAGGAACAGCCCGATGAAACCGAAGCTGGCGAGCCCTCCCAAGACCCCGAACACCACCAGCACGAACGGTATGTGCGTGGAACTGCTGATCACCAGAGGACGGATGATGTTGTCGACCCAACTGATAACCAGGGTACCCCAAAGACCCAAAGCGATGCCCGCCCAGGTTTCTCCCTGGAACAACAGCCAGATGCTGACCGACCCCCAGACGAACGGCGTACCGAAAGGAATCATTGCGACGAAGGTGGTCACGATGCCGAGGACGATCGGCGCCTTGACCCCGACCACCCAATAGCCCAGGCCGGCCAGAAAACCCTGTGCGAGGGCGGTCAAAACGATGCCGTAGACCACTGCCTTCACTGTCGCCTCGATCGTTTCGAAATACCCCTTCAGTCGCTCACCCAGGACCTGGGTGAAGACCTGTTTGACCTGTTCGGCCACCTGCAAACCGTCACGGAACAAAAAAAACAATGTGAACAGCGTCATGAACAAAACGGCTGCGTTCTGCCCGAGGTCGGTCATGATCCCGAGTACCGGCGAGCCAAGACGCCGAATCCAGGAGGGGGCGTGCTGTTTCAACAGGCCGTGCAGATCCTCGAATTGGCCGATCACGTTCTGCAACTCATCCCCGAAATAAGGAATACGCGACATGAAATCGGGCAGCTTTGGTTTTTGCTCCAGCCACGCCGGCAGGGAACGAATCAGTTCCGACACTTCACCTTGCAACAACACGGTCAGCCAAATCAAGGGTGCCAAGACGACTGACCCCAACAGGATCGTGGTCAGCAAGGCCGCCATGGCCTCGCGATTTTGCAACCGCTTGCCGATCCATGCATGCACGGGCCAAGAGACGTAGGACACGATGACCGCCCAGGCGATCGCAACCAGGAACGGACGGATGATCGCGTAGGTCAAGGCACCCAGACCTGCGAGTAACAAGGCGATCGTGATCAGGCGGAGACTTCGGTCCATGGATCGGGCAGATCATTCGTTCCAGGTTGTTTGCCAGGCCCTTTCTCGGGCGAGAACCGCGCGGGAAGATCGAGCTCACGTCCCTTCATCCAGCTCAGCTCCCAGACCGTGATCTCTCTGCCGGTGCAACGCGGCTGAACCTGCGTCCCCGATCATTCCTCGGACATACGGTCCGTTGGGCATCTCATTCTACTTCGAGCCCTCCCCAAAACGGCAGGTTGCTCTTGCCGGACCTGCCTCGGAAAATCTTCATTGTCTCGCCTTTCGCCGGATTGGGCCTCCCCCGAATCACTTTTGTCGTGTTTGTCATGGCTTGAATGGAGGGTGGTACGGCCGACCCGGACTCCTGTCCAGCGTTGCACTGCGGGGATGGGTCACGTAGCATTCAGGGCCGATGGCCAGTGGAAACCCGATGGCGTTGACCGGCTGGGACCAACAGATGATCAGGATTAAGCAAGGGCTGGATCTTCCCATTCCAGGACGACCGGACCCAAATCTCTTGGAAGAAAAGCAAGTTCATACCGTGGCTGTGCTCGGCAGTGATTTCGTCGGGTTGATGCCGGCGATGGCGGTAAAAGTCGGAGATCGGGTCCTCAAGGGGCAGACCCTGTTCACCGACAAACGCAGGCCGGCGGTTCGCTGCACGGCTCCGGGGACGGGGGAGGTGATCGCGATCCACCGCGGCAGGAAACGCGCCCTGGTAGCCGTGGTCATCGCATTGGCTGGGAACGAGGAAATCGAGTTTCGGGCCTATCCGGAACACCGGCTGTCGACGCTGAAGCCCGAGATCATCATTGAGCAGTTGCTCCAATCGGGGCTGTGGACCGCCTTGCGCACGCGTCCGTACAGCAAGGTGGCGGACCCCGCCGTGCCGCCCCATTCGATTTTCATCACCGCGATGGACACCAATCCGCTGGCACCGGCGATCGACCGAATCCTTGCAGGGAACGAACGGGATTTCAGCCACGGTGTCCGCCTCATCGCCCGTCTTACGAGTGGCAAGGTATTTTTGTGCAAGGGGCCCGAGCTCCGCATCCCCGAGATGGATGTAGACAACCTGGTAGTGGAGGAATTTCAAGGTCCCCACCCGGCGGGCAATGTCGGTACCCACATCCATTTCCTCGATCCCGTTCACCGAAACAAGATCGTCTGGCACATCGGCCTCCAGGATGTAATCGCGGTGGGCAGGCTGTTCACCACCGGTCGGTTGTCGGTGGATCGGATCGTTTCCCTGGCCGGCCCCTCGGTGCAGAGACCGCGCTTGCTGCGAACGCGCATCGGGGCCTTGATCGAGGATCTGGTCAAGGGCGAAATCGCGGAGGGAGAGCATCGTGTCGTCTCCGGCTCCGTCCTTTCCGGTCATCGATGCAGCGGACCGACCGCTTTCCTCGGCCGTTATCACCAGCAGATTTCCGTGCTTCCCGAGTACCGGGAGCGGGAATTCCTGGGATGGCTGAACCCCGGGCTGAATCTTTATTCCGTCAAGAACATCGTGCTGTCGAAACTGATTCCCGGTAGGGAATTCGCCTTCACCACCAGCACGCACGGGGAGGAGCGGGCCATTCTCCCCAATTACGACTATGAGCGCGTGATGCCGCTCGACATCCTGCCCCTTTTTCTCCTGCGGGCACTGGCGGTCGGCGATGTCGAAGAGGCGGAAAATCTCGGCTGTCTGGAGCTCGACGAAGAAGATCTGGCATTGTGCGCGTTCGTGTGTCCGTCCAAGCAGGAGTTCGGACCCTTGCTGCGAAGAGTTCTGCATTTGATCGAAAGCGGAGGGTGAGCGCATGGACTCGCACCGCGACGCGGCAATGGGGATCTGGCGGGATCGGCTGCGTCCGGTCATCGAGGCGGCAAGCCATTTCTTGTTCACTCCGGGGACCGTTACCCGCGGCGCGCCGCATGTCCGCGATGCCATCAATCTGAAGCGGATGATGATCGTAGTGATCATCGCGCTGATCCCGGCCACGGTCATGGCGCTCTACAACACCGGTCTGCAAGCGAACTTGGCACTGCAGGCGATGGGGAAAGGCGCGGCCGAGGGCTGGCGGGGCGAGCTGCTCGACAGGATGGGATTCGGCATCGACCCCGGCAGTATCGGTGACGACCTGATGCATGGCGCGCTCTATTTTCTGCCCGTGTACCTCGTCACCCTGATCGTGGGCGGATTTTGGGAAGTCGCCTTCGCCGTGGTTCGCAGGCAGGCGATCGGTGAAGGTTTCCTGGTCACCAGTCTCCTTTTCGCCTTGATCCTGCCGCCCAAGATCCCCTGGTGGCAAGTGGCGATGGGCATCAGTTTCGGTGTCGTGATCGGCAAGGAGATCTTCGGCGGGGTCGGCATGAACGTACTGAATCCTGCCTTGACCGGTCGCTGCTTCCTGTTTTTCGCCTATCCGCAGGAGATGACGGGGGACTCGGTCTGGGTGGCGGTGGACGGCTACAGTCGCGCCACCCCCTTGGCCGAGCTGGCCGATCCCACCCTCGGTCTTTCGGTTTCGTGGCGGGACGCGTTCTTAGGCTTCATTCCCGGCTCCATGGGCGAGACATCGACCCTGGCGTGTCTGATCGGCGCCGCCGTCCTTCTCTTCACGCGGGTGGGATCGTGGCGCGTGATGCTGGGGGTGGTGGCCGGGATGACCGCGCTTTCCCTGTTGTTCAATCGCGTCGGCAGCGATTCCAATCCGCTGTTCCAGGTAACCCCGATGTGGCATCTGGTGCTGGGTGGATTCGCCTTCGGCACGGTCTTCATGGCCACCGACCCCGTATCCGCCGCGCACACGAGGGGCGGGCAACTCGTTTACGGCTTGTTGATCGGCCTCTTGACGGTGTTGGTGCGGGTGATCAATCCGGCCTTCCCGGAAGGCGTCATGCTCGCCATCCTGTTCGGGAACGTGTTCGCGCCGGCCATCGATCGAATCTTCGTCGATCGCAACATCCGCAGGAGACGACGGAGGCAGGCGAGCGATGCCGGGTGACGGGATTCACAAGACCGTGGCCGTGGTGCTGGGAATTTGTCTGGTCAGCTCGTTCCTGGTTTCCACCGCCGCCGTCAAGCTGCATCCGCGCCAGCAGGAAAACCGACGGCTGGACAAGGTGGAGAGCTTGCTCCGGGTCAGCGGTTTGTACCGGGACGGCATCGACGTCGCCCAGGTTTACGCCGAGCGCATCGAACCGGTCCTGATCGAACTCGAGTCCGGGAAACGGGTGGGACCGGAAATGTTGCCGGAAGCACTGAGCATCGACACCTTCGACCTCGTCGGCTGGGCCCAAGACCCCGAATACGGCGAGGACGTTCCCCGCGAGAAGGACATCGCCAAGATCCGGCGTCGTCCCCGTTACATGGTCGTGTACTTCGTGCGCGGCGGAAACGGACCGGAAAAGCTGATCCTGCCCGTCTACGGCAGGGGTCTCTGGTCGACCCTGTACGGTTTTCTGGCGCTCGATCGCGATTTCGCCACCGTCACCGGCATCACTTTCTATGAACACGCCGAGACGCCGGGTCTCGGCGGTGAAATCGACAATCCGCGCTGGCAGGAAGGCTGGAGGGGAAAACGGATCTACGATGACCGCGGCAACCTCGTCCTCCGTGTCGTCAAGGGAACGGTCGATCCCGATGCGGAGGCGGCCGTACACCAGATCGACGGACTTGCGGGAGCGACGATCACCACCCGCGGCGTCGACAACCTGGTCCGCTATTGGCTGGGTCCCGACGGCTACGGTGTCTTCCTGGAAAATCTCAGGAAAGGGTATGCGAACCCCCGGACACCGCCGAGGATCCCTGAGGCAAGTAAGGGAGACGGACGATGCTGGAGCATTATCTGAGCCTTTTCGTCAGGGCCATTTTCGTTGAGAACCTGGCGTTGTCGTTCTTTCTCGGGATGTGCACGTTTCTGGCGCTATCCGCCCGGATGTGCACGGCCGCGGGCCTTGGCATCGCAGTCATCGCGGTGCAGTCGATCACCGTTCCGATCAATAACCTCATTTTCCGCTACGTCCTGAAAGAAAACGCTCTTGCCTGGGCGGGTCTGCCAAAGGTCGATCTCACTTTCCTCGGTCTCCTGGTTTACATCGGCGTGATCGCGGTCACCGTGCAAATTCTGGAGATGGTCCTGGACAAGCACTTCCCGCGGCTTTACAACGCGCTCGGCATCTTTCTGCCGCTCATTACGGTGAACTGCGCCATCCTCGGCGGCAGTCTGTTCATGGTGCAACGGAATTACGATTTCGCCGAGAGCGTGGTGTTCGGGTTCGCTTCGGGGACAGGCTGGGCCTTGGCCGTGGTCGGTCTGGCCGGGATCCGTGAACGGATGAAGTACAGCAACGTCCCAGAGGGACTCAGAGGGCTCGGCATCACGTTCATCACCGCAGGGCTCATGGCCATGGCATTCATGCTGTTCTCCGGGATCGAGCTGTAACGAGGCGGGTGGAGATGGATCGAGTTCGGGGAGGGACGGGCGTCGATGAGTGATTGGCAGTTGATCGCCCTCGGCATGATCGTTTTTACGGTGCTCGTGCTGTTGCTTCTGGCGGTGCTGCTGGTGGCGAAATCGCAGCTGGTCGCCGAGGGCAACGTCACGATCACGATCAACGACGATCCGAAAACGAGTTTCCTGGCCCCGGTGGGCGGAAAGCTGCTCAACATACTCGCGGAGCGAAAAATCTACCTGCCTGCAGCCTGCGGCGGTTCCGGAACCTGCGGACAGTGTCGGGTCATCGTCAAACGTGGGGGCGGCGATGTGCTCCCTACCGAACTCGCCAAATTGAACCGCCGCCAAGTGCGGGAAAAGTATCGCCTGTCGTGCCAACTCACGGTAAAGGATGACTTGGATCTGGTTCTGCCCTCGGGACTCTTCCAGAGCCGGAAGTGGCAATGTACCGTAGTCTCCAACCGCAGTGTGGCCACCTTCATCAAGGAAACGGTTCTCGCCTTGCCGCCGGGGGAAGAGATGGAATTCCGCGCCGGCGGCTACATCCAGCTCGAGGCGCCGCCCTACCGGGTGGAATTCTCCCAGTTCGACATTCCGGACGAGTACCGGGAGGAGTGGGACCGGTACGATCTTTGGCGTTACGTCTCCGAGCTGGATGCTCCGGCGTTCCGCGCCTACTCCATGGCGAATTATCCGGAAGAGAAGGGGATCATCATGCTCAACGTACGCCTCGCGACCCCGCCCGCGTCCAAGCCCGATGCCCCGCCAGGCAAGGTATCTTCCTACGTATTCAGCCTCAAGCCGGGCGACAGGGTCACCGTCTCCGGGCCCTTCGGGGAATTTTTCGCCAAGGATACGGACAACGAGATGATTTTCGTCGGCGGCGGGTCGGGGATGGCGCCGATGCGGTCCCATATTTTCGACCAGTTGAAACGGCTGCATTCCAAACGACGGATCTCTTACTGGTATGGAGCGAGAAATCGTCGCGAACTGTTCTATGTCGAGGACTTCAACCGGCTTGCCGAAGAGCACGAGAACTTCCGTTGGTACGTGGGGCTTTCCGATCCCCGTCCCGAAGACCATTGGGAGGGGCCCACGGGGTTCATTCACGAAATCCTTTACGATCGGTATCTGAAAGATCATCCGGCCCCGGAGGACTGCGAGTATTACCTCTGCGGGCCGCCCATGATGATCCAAGCACTGATCCGCATGTTGGACGACCTCGGCGTGCCAACGGAGAACATCCTATTCGATGATTTCTCTTGAGTCGCGCGGCGAATCCAAGTGGGTGGATGGCCGGGCCACCCACCCGTACTCCGGGCGATGGACCTTCAGAAACGCCCGATGATGAACAGGATGATGCCGGGGAACAGCAAGGCCGGGCCCCACCAGGCCCCGGCGACGATGGCGACGACGGCGCCGGCCATGATCACGGTGCCGATCACCTGAAGTTTGCCGCCGAAGGTCTCGATCGGCATTCGCGTTTCAGTCCCGGAGGATGGGATCGGTCTTCCGCAACTTGGGCAGGTTAGGGCCTGGTCGGGGATTCTTGCGGCACAAGCCGGACATGAGATGGTCGCCATGGGTTCTCCTCGTCTCGCAGAACGGTTTCGCAGGCGGGCTGCATTTGTCATCGTTATCGGGTCGATTCGCTGGCAGCCGGCGCGAACGGTCTACCAAGGGGATACGACCTCGGCGTATTCTGACACCAGGGACTCCCTGTAGCCACAAGTCGGAATGCCGTCCCCGCGCGGCTTTGAAACTAGCCGATGGTTACCGTCGCGTGAGTTCCGGAAGACGCCGTTGGCACCGCGAGGAGCAGGGCGGCGGAATTTGCGTCGATACGGAAGCTGGCCATGGCCGATTCAGACTTCGAGCGGAAAATACGGGAAACCGGGGAGCGGCTCCATGCTTCGGCCGGCACTAGCACACCGTCCCTGTTCGACCCGCGCAGCCTGATCGGGCGGTTGGTCCGGGAGGCGATCGCGGATCCGGGATTGCGCACGGCGTTGTTTCGTTTCGTGGACGTCTTGCCCATGCTGGATTCGGCCGAAAGTGTCGCGGCACATTTCAGCGGCTACCTGGAACCCGAGGCACACCGGCTCGGATCCGGCTTACGCCTGTTGTTCGCCGCCGGCGGACATCCCTTCGCGGCAGCCGCGGTTCGACGCGTGGTCGAAACCCTGGCCCGCCGGTTCGTGGTGGCGGAGCGCGAAAGAGACCTGGACGAGACGCTCGCCGCGCTCGGTCAGATGCCGGCGGCGGTGACGGTGGACGCAGTCGGGGAGGCGGTTCTCAGCGAAGTCGAGGGTCAAGCTTACGCCGAGCGGTATCTGCTCCTTCTCGACTGGCTGGCGAGTCGTCAGGCCCGGCTTTGCGGGGATCCCCGAATTCATGTCTCCATCAAACTGTCCGGCTTGACGGCGGATTTCGATCCGCTCGCCCGCGACGAGGTCCGCCGCCGCGTGTTCGCGCGGCTTCACCCCATCGTCGACCGCGCCCGAAGGCTCGGAGCGGGCATCACCATCGACATGGAGCAATACGCGTACAAACCGCTGGTGCTCGACTTGTTCCGGGATTGGGTGGAGACCGAAGGGGACGGCGGCTGGTTGCCTGGGATCGCCTTGCAGACCTATCTCCAGGACACGGAGCAGGATCTCGTGGATCTGGTCCGCTGGGCGCGTCATTGCGGGCGTCGCATCGCCGTGCGCTTGGTGAAGGGTGCTTATTGGGATACCGAAGTGGCGCTGGCGCGCCAGCGCGGATGGCCGATCCCGGTATCGGGCGACAAGGCGGCCACGGACGCCCGTTACGAACGTTTGACCCGGCTTCTGTTCCAGCACGCCGACATCGTGCAACCCGCCGTTGCCAGCCACAACTTGCGCACGCTTTCTCATGCCATCGTCGCCGCCGAATCCCTCGGTTTGCGCCGGCAAGACTGGGAGATCCAGATGCTCCACGGCATGGCGGAGCCTCTGGCGCGCGCGATCGTTCGCCAGGGTCTCAACCTTCGGATCTATCTCCCGGTCGGCGAATTGATTCCCGGAATCGCCTATCTGATCCGGCGACTGGTGGAAAACACTTCCGCCACTTCGATCCTCCGACAGGAATATCTCGAAGGCGCCGCCCTGGACCGTCTGCTCGCGCCTCCCATGCCGGAAGAGGAGACGGCCCTGCCCGAGCCGGAGCGCGAGTATCGCAACCTGCCGTTGCTCGATTTCAGTCGCGCGGAATGCCGGGAGCGGTTTCGCAAGGCGCTCGATACCGTGCGCGCGGAGTTGGGTCGGACCGAGTTTCTGACGATCGCCGGGGCTCCGCCCCAGGGTATGGGATTCATCGAATCGGTCAATCCGGCCGCTCCGGACGAGATCCTCGGGCGCGTCGCCGCCGCGGACGAATCCCATGCGGAACAGGCGGTTCGCAACGCAGCCGCCGCTTTCCCCTTGTGGCGCGGGATCCCGGTGGAAACGCGCGTCGCCTTGTGCCGGAAAGCGGCGGATCTGATGGAGGCACGCCGGGAATATTTGGCGGCTTGGCAGGTCCTGGAGGTCGGCAAGAACTGGCGGGAAGCCGATGCCGACGTCGCCGAAGCGGTCGACTACCTCCGTTATTACACCCTCCGCATGGAAGAATGGGTCGGGTGGAAACCTACCGTATGCTTCCCCGGCGAAACCAACCACCTGCGGTACGAGCCGCGGGGCATTGCCGTGGTGATTCCGCCCTGGAATTTCCCGTTGGCCATCCTCACCGGGATGACCGCCGCGGCCCTGGTCGCCGGCAACACCGTCATCCTCAAGCCGGCCTCGCCGGCGGTACTCATCGCCCGGTGCTTCCATGCCTTGTTACGGGAAGCGGGGTTTCCACGCGATGTCTGCCAACTCGTGCCCGGTAGCGGAGAAACCGTCGGTGGTTACCTGGTCGCCCATCCCCAAGTGCAGCTTATCGCCTTCACCGGCTCGCGCGAGGTAGGTCTTGGAATCCTGCGCAAGGCCCATACGCCCGCCCTGGGTCAAACCCACGTCAAGCAAGTGGTGTGCGAGATGGGTGGCAAGAACGCCATGATCGTGGACGACGACGCGGACCTAGACGAGGCAGTCCATTGGATTCTTCATTCGGCGTTCGGCTATCAAGGACAGAAATGTTCCGCAGCTTCGCGCGTGATCGCCGTCGGCAGGGTCCATGACCGTCTGGTGCGCCGTCTCGCCGAAGCCCTGGACAGTTATGTCTATGGTCCTCCGGAGGATCCAGCGTGCATGTTCGGTCCGCTCATCAACCGCCAGGCCCAGCGGCGTGTCGGGAGCTATCTTGAAATCGGCAGGCGGGAGGGCCGTTTGTTCTATTTGGGTCGGGTTCCGAAGGAGGGCTTTTACCATCCTCCGGCGATCTTTACCGACGTCGAGCCCCGCCACCGTCTCGCCCGCGAAGAGATCTTCGGTCCCTTGCTCGCCGTGCTGCGGGCGCCGCGTTTCGAGGACGCCGTAGCGATGGCACTCGACAGCGATTATGCTCTGACCGGAGGGGTATTCTCACGCCTGCCGGCCCATCTGACCCTGGCGCGCGAGCGCCTGCGGGTGGGAAATCTCTATCTCAACCGCGGTATCACCGGAGCACGGGTGGGGGTGCAGCCGTTCGGCGGCGCAAGGCTTTCCGGAACAGGGATTCAGGCCGGGGGCCCGGACTATCTCAGGCAGTTCCTCTGGACCCGTGTGGTCAGTGAGAACACGCTTCGGCATGGCTTCGTGCCTTCCGGAGCGGACACCGCGTGAGATCGGTCCATTGCGAAAATTTGCGTGGCGCCCCGGCGTAGGCAGATCCTTCCCCGGCCTTGGATCGGGGCGAGATTGCTTGCCACCGACTCGGCAAATACGCTTGAATTAACCAGGTGACGTATCCCCAAATTCC
The DNA here is from genome assembly GCA_035559395.1 of Methylococcus sp. GTDB lineage: Bacteria > Pseudomonadota > Gammaproteobacteria > Methylococcales > Methylococcaceae > Methylococcus. Next base: position 81,425 of record DATMAX010000072.1, read on the forward strand.
ATCGCTGGTAATGAACATGAAAAATGCCTCCGCGCACAACCTCGGCGCTCCGCAAATCCTCTCGACCGATGGTCCGGGAGCGGCCCTGAAACAAGCGCGGGAAAGATTGAACCGCACCGTCGACGACGTCGCCCGCGAACTCCATTTATCGCCGCGTCTGGTCGACGCCCTGGAGCGGGATGATTACCAGGGGCTGCCACCGGTGACCTTCGTCCGTGGCTACCTCAAGAACTATGCCCGCTTGTTGGGTTTGCGTGAACAGGAGATCGTCGAGGCTTACCACCGCGCAGTCGGGTGGGATACGGTGGAAGACGTGCGAGAAAGCACGCCTCGCGAAGATTCCCGGGTGGTGCGGAACTTGGCGGCCGTGTTCGCCGTGGTCGCTGTGGTGGCATTGGGAGGATGGCTGGTCGATTTCTGGCGGACAGATCGATCGGCTCCTCAACCTGTTCGGCAGGCAGAGCCGGAAACGGAGTCGCCCCAAGTTGAGGGGGAGCCGCTCGCGGTCGCGGAGGAATCGCCGCCAGCCCCGGCTCCTGCCGAAACGACCACGAACGTTCCCGAAGAAGGAACCGAACAGCCCGTTACCATCCCCGCCCAAAGTACCGGCGCGGGGGCGGAAGCCGAAACCCGGCAGCAGACCGAGCCCGTCGCGCCGGCACCGACGGACGGCGCTGATACCCCCACACCCGCTGCGGTACCCGGAATCGATACCCTGGTCTTGCAGTTCGAGGGGGATTCCTGGGCCAGCGTGCGCGACGCGGAGAAGAAAAAACTCCTGTATCAGACGGTCCGCAAGGGGGACCGGAAGGTCCTGCAGGGCAAGGCCCCTTTTCGGGTGACGCTCGGGAGACCTGCGGATGCCCGGGTGGAATTCAACGGCAAACCGTTTGATCATGGCTATAGCAACAATCTCACGCCAGGGCGATTCACGGTGCCCAGCGATACGGCAGGCCGGGCGCCACGCTGAAGATGCCCCGTGAGCCAATCGCGGCCACTGGCTTGTTGGCGGCTCGCCAGCGGGGGCGTCCTCACTGTTGCGGGGTGATCGCGGCGGATCGGCTCCGGTGGGCGTGAGGCTGGAGGAGAAAAGGAGGAAGAGAAAATAATGCCGATCAAAGCCTTACAATCCTTGCGGTGGAAGTGGACCCACCATTCCCTGTGCCGGGAACGACTGGAGTCGCTCTTGGAAACGGCCGACATCCGCATCGATGGCGGCCGCCCCTGGGACATCCAGGTACACGATCCGCGCTTCTTTCAGCGCGTGCTCGCCGAGACCTCGCTCGGCTTCGGTGAATCCTACATGGATGGCTGGTGGGATTGTGAACGCCTGGACGAACTCATCTGTCGGATCCTGTATCACGGCCTCATGGACCGGTTCAAATCCTGGAAGGATTTCCTCGCTTTCCTGCAGGCGAATCTGCTCAACTTGCAACGTGTCACACGCGCCTTTCATGTCGGTCAACACCATTACGACATCGGCAACGATCTTTATCGGGCGATGCTCGACCGGCGCATGATTTACAGTTGCGGCTATTGGAAGGAGGCCAAGGATCTGGATGCGGCCCAGGAGTCCAAGCTCGATCTGGTCTGTCGCAAGCTCCAGCTGCAGCCCGGCATGCGGGTGTTGGACATCGGCTGTGGTTGGGGCGGGGCCGCCAAGTTCGCCGCCGAGCGTTACGGCGTGGAGGTGTACGGGGTCACCGTGTCGGCGGAACAGGCGAAACATGCACAGGAGATTTGCGCCGGGCTTCCGGTCCGGGTCGAGCTGAAAGACTATCGGGCCATCGAGGGGAAGTTCGACCGAGCCTATTCGCTCGGCATGTTCGAACACGTGGGTTACAAGAACTACAAAACCTATATGCGCGTGGTCAATCGATGCCTTCCCAAGGACGGGTTGTTCTTGCTCCATACCGTGGGCGGGAACGTTTCCGATACCCACGGCAATCCGTGGGTCGAACGTTATATCTTCCCCAACTCGATGTTGCCTTCGGTCCGGCAAATCGGTGCGGCGACGGAGGGTCTTTTGATCCTGGAGGACTGGCAGAACTTCGGGCCCGATTATGATCGCACGCTGCTCGCTTGGTACGACAACTTCGAACGCAGTTGGCCCTCGCTACGGGAACGCTATGGAGACCGGTTCTACCGCATGTGGCGATTCTACCTCCTGAGCTTCGCCGGTGCCTTCCGCGCCCGCTATACCCAACTCTGGCAGATCGTGTTATCGCCGAAGGGGCGGACGGAACGGTACGATGCGCCGCGTTGAACGCGATCAGTGGCTGGACAGGGAAGATCTCACGATCCGGTAATGTCCCGCCGAGTCATCGGTCTTTCCCGAGTTCATACCGATCCACTCCCGCTGACTGTCGCCGGCGGTCAAAGCGGGGACGGTTTGGTGCTCCGCAGAGTTGCGGGCATAATGGCGCCACGGCCTCGCTGGCTCTTGGAAGCCTTCCATGACGGTTCGATACATGCTCGTGGGTGTTCTGTCGCTGGTTTTCGCTGGCTTGGCCCAGGCCGAAGCCGGCGTTGGCTTCGCCAGCAAGACGGTGCTGGAGCTGGAGCTCGAGGGAGTGATCGGTCCGGCGACTAGCGACTATGTGATCCGCGCGCTGGACGAGGCGGCCGAACGGAATGTGGCGCTGGTGGTGCTTCGTATGGACACGCCGGGCGGTCTGGACACCGCCATGCGGCAGATTATCAAGAAGATTCTCGGATCGCCGGTCCCGGTGGTGGGCCATGTCGCTCCCGCGGGCTCCCGCGCCGCCAGTGCCGGGACCTATATCCTCTATGCCTGCCACATCGCCGCCATGGCGCCCGCAACCAATCTGGGGGCGGCCACACCGGTGGAGATCCCCTTTCCCACGGGCTTGGACGAGGATCGCCGCAAGCCCGGAGACAAAACCGAAAAAGGGAAGCCGGAAACCACTTCCGCCTTACGGGACAAGGCAATCAACGACGCCGTAGCCTATATTCGCGGTTTGGCCAAACTCCGCGGCCGCAACGCCGACTGGGCGGAGCAAGCGGTGCGCCAGTCCGTCAGCCTTCCCGCCGAAGACGCTCTGCGCCTTAAGGTCATCGACCTCGTGGCGAGGGACACGACGGAGTTGCTGGAAAAGCTCCAGGGTCGCGAAGTCCAGGTGCTGAGCCAGCCCGTCAAGCTCGATCTCACCGGGGCCCGTGTGGAAAGACTGGAACCGGACTGGCGCAGCCGCTTTCTGGGCGTCCTGGCCAATCCGAACATCGCCTACATCCTGATGCTGTTCGGCATCTACGGCATCATCCTGGAACTGTTCCATCCGGGTACGCTGGTACCGGGCACCATCGGGGCCATCTGTCTGTTGCTCGCGCTTTACGCCTTGCAAGCCCTGCCGGTCAACTACGCCGGTGTCGGTTTGATCCTGCTGGGGGTTGGTCTGATGATCGCGGAAGCATTCGTACCCGGCTTCGGGATCCTTGCCATGGGTGGTGCGGTAGCCTTCGTGGTGGGTTCGGTCATCCTGCTCGATACCCAAGTACCGGGTTTTGGCATCGACCCGTTCCTCATCGCCGGATTCGCGGTCGGCTCGGCGGCGCTTTTCGTCGGCGCCACGGGCTTGATCCTGCGGGCACGGAAGAGACCCGTGGTTTCCGGGCGCGAGGAAATGGTCGGTGCCGTCGGCCAAGCCCTCGAGGATTTTGAATCCAGGGGTATGATTCGGGTCCACGGGGAGATCTGGTTCGCGGAGACGAAGACACCGATCCGCAAAGGCCAATCCGTAAAGGTTCGGAAGATCCATGGCTTGACCTTGGAAGTCGAGCCGTGGCAGGAGAACTCTGGCCCGTAATTCGCCAAGCCCTACCGTTTGGCTTGCTGGCACGCTCAGGCGCTTTCCCCGGGGTCGGTAAGGCTGAGTGAGGCATGGTCTGCGGCGAAGGCCGATTTCTTGCCAGCGAGACTCGGCGGCGCCCACAATGGCGTGGATTGGTCCGATCGATCTTTCGATGCTCTTTGATCGACGCAGAGGAGGTACGCCATGCGAGAAACTCATGGTTATGCTGCCACAGCGGCCGGTGCGGCACTGGTCCCGTACAAGTTCTTTCGACGCGAACCGGGACCACACGATGTCTTGATTCGGATCCTGTATTGCGGGATTTGTCATTCCGACATTCACCAGGCACGGGATGAATGGGGCGGGGCGTTGTTTCCCATGGTTCCCGGCCATGAAATCGTCGGCACGGTGGCCGAAGTCGGTTCCGAGGTGCGGTCCTTCCGGGTGGGGGATCGAGTGGGGGTCGGCTGCTTCGTGGGCTCGTGCCGCGAGTGCCCTTCCTGCCGCCAGGGACTCGAGCAGTATTGCGAAGGTCATCTGGTGCTGACGTACAACGGCACGGAACGGGACGGCACGCCGACCTACGGCGGTTATTCCGATCAAATCGTAGTGGACGAGAACTATGTACTGCGTATTCCCGATGGCTTGTCCCCGGAACGGGCGGCCCCCCTGTTGTGCGCGGGGATCACCACTTACTCTCCGCTGCGCCATTGGAAAGTGGGGAAGGGGCACAAGTTGGCCGTCATCGGGCTTGGCGGTCTCGGTCATATGGCCGTCCAAATCGGCGCGGCTCTGGGCGCCGAGGTCACGGTGCTGAGTCATTCGGCAAGCAAGCGAGCGGACGCGGAACGTCTCGGTGCGATGGAATTCATCGTTGCTCCGGAAGTGGAGTTTTGGGAGCGCTGGCACCGGCGTTTCGATTTTCTGCTCGATACCGTGTCCGCCCCCGAGCCGCTCGATTCTTACCTCGAATTGCTGAAGACCGACGGCACGATGATTCTGGTGGGAGCGCCGAGCCAACCGATTTCCTGTAACGCCTTTTCCTTGCTGCTGCGCCGACGGCGGTTGGTCGGTTCGCTCATCGGAGGCATCCGCGAGACCCAGGAGATGCTGGAATTCTGCGCCGAGCATGGGATTGCGGCCCAAGTGGAAGTCATTCCGATCCAGAAAGTGAACGAAGCCTATGAACGAGTAGTCAAGGGGGATGTGCGGTATCGGTTCGTCATCGATCTCGACTCGCTGAATCAGTGACGAAACAGCGAATCGTTCCTGCGACACCGAAGGTCCGGTCGTTCTGTCCCCGCAACGCAAAGGAGAAGAATCATGTTCGCGAACTTTGTCCTCGTGATCTTGGGACTTGTCTTGCTGTTTCTAGCCAGCGCGCTTCGGGTACTGCGGGAATACGAGCGCGGGGTGGTATTCCTGCTCGGACGGTTCTACAAAGTAAAGGGCCCCGGCTTGATCTTGGTCATCCCCATCCTGCAGCAGATGGAACGAGTCGATCTCCGCACCATCGTCCTGGATGTCCCCACCCAGGATGTGATCTCGCGGGACAATGTGTCGGTCAAGGTGAACGCCATCGTGTTCTTCCGCGTCATCGACCCGGCCAAAGCCATCATTCAGGTGGAGCGCTACTATGATGCCATCAGCCAAATGGCCCAAACCACGCTGCGCTCGGTGTTGGGCCAGCACGAATTGGACGAGATGCTGTCGGAACGGGAACGGCTGAACGCGGACATTCAGGCGATCCTGGACCAGCAGACCGATGCCTGGGGCATCAAGGTCTCGAACGTGGAGATCAAACACGTCGATCTCGATGAAAGCATGATTCGGGCGATTGCCCGGCAGGCCGAAGCGGAACGGGAACGGCGCGCCAAGGTGATCCACGCCGAGGGTGAGCTCCAGGCTTCGGAAAAACTGGTCGAAGCGGCGCGTATCCTGACCCAAGTCCCTCAGGCGATCCAGTTGCGTTATCTGCAGACGCTGACCGAGATCGCCACCGAAAACTCCAGTACGGTGGTTTTCCCGGTACCCCTGGAGCTGTTCGATCTCCTTCGTCCCGGTCCCAAGACGGCAAGCTGAAGCTGGGACCGTTCGCCGCAGTGACCATCTCGCGCGGCGCCGGGTGGGGAGACAGTTCTTGCTGCCCCGCATGAAGTGGTGGAGGTGCGTGGGCGGTCTTCGTGGATGGCACAGGTGGAGGCTGCCGGCAAAGGCCCGCTCCCGACAAGACCGGCGCAGACGCTACGATGGTCCAGCTTCGGGAACCTTCCCGCTTCGCTTGCGTCCCATGTCGGGGCAGGTCTTTTCAAAGGTCGACGCGAAATTCATCGGACCCGGTGCGGGGTGCACCGTGATCTTGCAACCCTTTTGTGGACACCCATCCTCATCAAGCGGCCATTCGAGCTTCAAAGTCACAGGGTGACAGGTAGTTGAGAGTCGAATGCCGCCGTTGCCGGTTGTAGTAAGACTCGATGTACTCGAACACATCGGC
>DATMAX010000073.1:0-101492 GCA_035559395.1 Methylococcus sp.
GAGCGGCATGGACGGGGACGGCGGGAGACGAGCCGAGACGAAGGCGGGAAGACCGGCCGATACCCTTTCCTCTCCTCCGAAGCCGGTCGAACCACGCTTTACCTTCTACAAAATCCTGCCGGAAAGGGAAGTCATCCTGCCCGAGTCCGAGATCCGGACCATCAAGCGGGAAGAGAAACAGGGCAAGATCGTTCCCGGTGTGGGATATACGGTCCAGGTCGGTTCCTTCCGGAGTCGGGAAGAAGCGGAACGGCTACTAGCGGAGCTGGGGAAGATCAAGATCAAGGCCAAGCTGGAAGGGGTCAAGATCGAGGAGACTACCTGGTTCCGCGTGAAAATCGGCACCTACCAGAACCTGTCCGAAGCCGACAGGATGCGTGCCTATCTGCGCAAGCACGGCTTCGACAGCGTGGTGCAGAAATCGAGCCCGCCGCGCTCCCAAGGCAAGGCGACCAAACCGTAAGACCTTCCTCCTTGTGCTTACGTGACGAGCCGGTAACAAGGCTCATAAGTGACGCCGGGAAGCTTCATGCGTTGTTGTTCGACGAAGGTCGACAGCAGCTCGTCCAAGGGAGCGAGCACCGATCGGTCGCCGCGGATTTCGAACGGTCCGTGCTGTTCGATGCGGCGAATCCCGTCTTCCTTGACGTTGCCCGCGACGATGCCGGAAAACGCACGGCGCAAATGGGCGGCCAGGGAATGGGCTGGCTGATCCCGATGCAAGGCGAGTTGCGCCATGTTTTCGTGGCTGGGTGTGAAGGGTGTTTGAAACGTCGGCTCGATGTGGAGCAGCCAGTTGAAATAATAGGCGTCCTCGTGGTGCCGGCGGAACTGCCGCACCGCCTCGATGCCATCGCGCATCTCGCGGGCAACGCGCGCCGGATCGTCGATGATGATGCGGTAGCGTTTCTTGGCCTCGGCCCCCAACGTGGTTTCGATGAAACGGTCGATTTGCCGGAAGTAGGGTTCGCTGCTCTGGGGTCCGCTGAAAACCAGGGGAAAAGGAAGGTACTTGTTTTCCGGGTGCAGCAGCACACCGAGGAGGTAGAGGATTTCCTCCGCCGTACCTACGCCGCCAGGGAAGACCACGATGCCATGGCCGGTACGCACGAACGCTTCCAGGCGCTTTTCGATGTCCGGCATGATCACCAGTTCGTTGACGATCGGGTTGGGCGGCTCGGCGGCGATGATGCCTGGTTCGCTGATTCCCACGTAGCGGCCGTCGTACACCCTCTGTTTGGCGTGCCCGATCGCGGCCCCTTTCATGGGGCCTTTCATCGCTCCGGGGCCGCAGCCGGTGCAGATGTCGAGCCCCCGAAGCCCCAGCTCGTGGCCGACTTCCTTGGTGTATTCGTATTCCTCGCGGTCGATGGAGTGTCCACCCCAACACACGACCAGGTTGGGCGGAGCCTCGGGAATCAAGCAGTTGGCATTGCGTAGGATGTGAAAGACGGCGTTGGTGATGTGTTCGGAGCGAGCGAGGTCGAATGCCGGGTTCTCGGCGATCTCGAAGCGCGTATAGACGATGTCGCGCAAGACCGAGAACAGGTGTTCGCGGATGCCTTTGATTATCTGGCCATCGACGAAGGCATTCGCCGGCGGATTGATGAGTTCCAGACGGACGCCCCGCGCTCGCGGCAGAACGCGGATCTCGAAATCGCGGTAACGTTCGAGGACGATCTTGCTGTCGTCGATTTGCCCGCCGCAGTTGAGCACCGCCAGGGAACAGTTCCGGTAGAGTTCGTGCAGGCCGCCCTCGCTGGTGTCGAGCAGTTTGCTCACCTCCAGCTTGGAGAGGATTTCCAGACTGCCTTCGGGGCTGACGAGAACGCTGAAATTTGCCATGACGTCAAGCACAAGTTCGTCGGGAACGACAAGATTGCCGGGAGCAATTTTGGACAGCGAAGCTGGCCCCGAAGGGGCGAACCCCAGGGATGGGGCGAGCAATGGGGACGCGGGCGCGGCTCCACCGCCCGGTCATCCCGTCACAAGCTGTGGATAACTCTGTGGGAGAATTGCGCGCAATGCCGCACACGGCACGGGAAAACCCGCACGTGCCTTCCGGGGCACCCCTGGGTCTTGATGATTTGACTCGGAAAAACAAGGAGTTGAACCGATTGCGGTGGCGGCGTACCGCATCTGCCGGGAAGCGTGGCGGTGATCCTGGGTTGTGCGCAATTGCGTTGAAAGGCATTCGGTCCTATCCCTTCCGGCTAATCCGGGTGGCGGCTCCAGGCGAGGACGTGCAGGCGCATCAGGGTTTCCGGGTGGGAAAGGAGACTGCGCTTTTCCGCCGCGGAGAGGTTTTCGGGACCCTCTTCGATGAGCTGATACAGGAGGGCATGCAGTTGGTGGCGGTGGCGTTTCTTCAAGATACGGTGGGGCAGCAAGGCGGCGTGGAGGGCGCAGACACCCGGATCGGAGATCCGGTCGCCCTCGTGTAGCGGCCGCGCCAGGTTTTCCTGCAACAGCCGGATCACACGGGGTGGTTGCGATTCTTCCGGGGTCAGAAAAAGGCCGAGCCGACGCGCGAACTGCCCGAGCCCGGCGCTGCTCGACAACATCGAAACCGGAATGGCCAGGACCAAGCCGGCGAGCACGGGCGTGAACCACCAGAAGAAATTGGGGATGTAGTAGTAGCTGATCGCTCCCGCGGCGATCCCGATCAGGGTCTGGCCGCCATGGGCCGCGATGGCTTCTCCGAGACGGAGGCGATGGGTGTCGCGCTGCTGCGGCGGCCAGCCCACGCTCTTGCGAAGGAGGATCGCCAGGACGAACTTGCTCTGGTACAGCATCAGGACCGGCGCCGTGAAGATGGAAAACAGGCTTTCCAACAACACGCTCAGAACCGCGCGGAGGGAACCGCCGAACGCCTTGATCTTGCGCCGGTTACGGGTGAACAGGAGCAAGAGGCCCCACAGCTTGGGCAGAAACAGCATCCCCAAGGTGACCAGGAGCACCGTGGTCATTTCCACGGCATAGGACTCCGGCCAAACGGGGAAAATGTTATCGCCGAAGAAATACACCGGTCGGGTCTGGCTCTGGACATAGGCCTCGAATCCGGTGATCACCAGGAACAAAAACCACAGTGGGGACGACAGATAGGACATGATGCCCATGGCCAGGTGCAAGCGGCTGATGCCGGACAAACCGCGGGCGAAGATCATGCGGATGTGTTGCAAGTTGCCTTGGCACCAACGACGGTCCCGCTTGGCGTAATCGATCAGGGTGGGCGGCAGTTCTTCGTAGCTTCCGGACAAATCGTGGGCCAGCCACACTTCCCAGCCCGCCTCCCGCAGCAGCGCCGCTTCGACGAAGTCGTGGCTCAGGATTTCCCCGCCGAAGGGCTCCCGTCCCGGCAGCTTCGGCAGCCCACAGTGCTTCACGAAAGGCGCCACGCGGATGATGGCGTTGTGCCCCCAGTAATTGCTGTCGGCGAGCTGCCAGAAGGAGGCACCGGCCGTGAACACGTCTCCATACAGGCTGCTGGCGAATTGCAGGATGCGGGCGAACAAGGACTTCTGATTGACCGGCAGAGGCGGGGACTGGATCAGTGCGACATTGGGGTGTGCTTCCATCAGGTCCACCATGCGGACCAGGGTTTCGCCGCTCATGAGGCTATCGGCGTCGAGCACGATCATGTAACGGTAGCGGTTCCCCCACCGCCGACAAAACTCCTCGATGTTGCCGCTCTTGCGGCCGAGGTTGCGTTCGCGGTTGCGGTAAAAGATCCGACCGTGGCCTTGGAAATCATCGCACAGCCGGTACCACTCCAGCTCCTCTTCCATCCAGATTTCGGGTTCGCGGGTGTCGCTGAGGATGAACAGCTCGAAGCCGTCGGCACGCCCCGTTTCCAGCAACGCCTGCCAGATCGCCCGAAGGCCCGCGAACACACGGTGCGGATCTTCGTTGTAGATCGGCATGATCAAGGCGGTGCGCAAAGGCGAAGGGTCGGGGCTTTCCGAGATCGTGGCCGGCAACCGCCCGATCGATTTCGAGTCGCCACCGAACAGCAAGACCAGAAAGCCGAGGGTCGCGGTCCAGAATGAGGCGCTGATCCAGAGGATGAGCAGGGCGTAAAGAAACAGCAGGACCAGTTCCTGCGGCGTCAGGCCGTTTTGCTGGAAGGCGCTGGCGATCATGAAGAGCGCAACGCAAGTGGTCAGCGCCACCAAGGCAAAGAACAGGATACGGCGGGACAGGGCGGACCGGCTGGGGAGGGAGGGAGGAGGAGCCATGACCAGGAAGGGGATTCGCTCAGACGGACTTGAAGAACACGAAGGAGAGCTTTTGCGTCGGCATGGCGGCGGGAGCCTCGGGTGGCGTCGCGAGCGGTCGTGCCCCTTCGAGGGCAGCGAGGGTTGCCGGATCGACCGGTTGCGCGAGAAACAGCTCGTCGGCCCGGATCCCCGCCCTTCCCAACAGAAGAGCGGCACGCGCCCCCGCGACCGCGGCGGGCTCGCGGGCGAGGTTCAGCCCCAGCGCGCGTGCGAGCGCCTGGTCGAGACGGCGCTGGGCTTCTTCCAGGGCGCGCCGCAGCCATTCGCCGGGATCGTCCCGACCGACCCGCCGCCGCGCGTGCTGGAGGCAGTCGGAAGCCAGCCGTGCGATGAGTTCCGGGTCTTGGAAGTGCAGCCGGCGCAGATAACTCTGGATTTGCTCCTCGACACTCTTCGCTGCCGGTTCGGGGTGCTCGTCCACGACCGGCAGGGTGGCGGGTTTGGCGCTCATCGGGCGCTCCACTGGTACAACCAGGTTTCGGTCAGCACGTCTTTGCCGGCCCGCAGAACGGCGCGCAGTTCGACCGGGTCCTTGTCCTTTTCCGGCTCGAGCTCGAAACTCAGGCGCCAGGCACCGGTTTCCGTGTTTTTCTGCACGACGACATCACGGATCGTGCCTGAAGAAGCGCCGACATCGGCCTCGATCTTGGCATCTTCGCTGAAAAGCCGCAGCGCGTCGCTGGCGAAATCGACCACGAACTTGCGGCGGCTGCTATCCTGGGCGTTGGTGCCACCGGCCCCGATGCGAGTGGCCTGTACCTTGCCCGAGCGAAGCGCCATCAGCTCGTCCGAGGTGAAGTGCAGGCGATATTCGAAGCTCATTTCCTTCCCTTCTTCCACGGGCTGATCGGGCATCCAGAAGGCCACGATGTTATCGTATTTCTCGGCGTCGCTGGGGATTTCGATCAGGTACACGGCGCCGGGTCCCCAGTCGCCGACCGCTTCTACCCAGGCCGAGGGGCGGAGATGGTAATTGGCTTCGAGATCTTGATAGTGATCGAAGTTGCGGTCGCGCTTGAGGAGGCCGAAGGCAAGCGGCCGCTCATCCCGGAACACGCTGATGCGGAGCTGACGCGGGTTGTTGAGGGGGCGCCAGATCCATTCGCCATTGCTGCGGGAAATCAGGAGGCCATCGGAATCGTGGACTTCCGGGCGGAAATCGTCGGCGAAACGGTCGGTATTCTCACCGTGGAAGAACATGCTGGTGAGCGGAGCTATACCTAAGCGTTCCACCTTCTGGCGGAAGTACAAATGGCTCTTGATATCCATGGTGAGGTCGAAGCCCGGTCGGAGGACGAAGCGGTAGGCACCGGTCACGCTGGGGCTGTCGAGGAGCGCGTATACGACCAATTCGGATGCGCCGGGAGGGGGTTTTTCGATCCAGAACTCCCGGAAAATGGGGAACTCTTCGGCCTTGGAGAGGCCCGTGTCCACGGCGAGTGCGCGCGCCGACAAACCGTACACCTGGCCGAGTCCAACCGCCCGGAAATAACTGGCGCCAAGGAATACGGCGATTTCGTCGTACACCTCGTTGCGTCGCAAGGGATAATGGAAACGCAGTCCGGCAAAGCCGAGGTCGGCATCGAGCGGCCCGGGCAACTGGTTCTGGCCGAAATCGAACAATTCCGGCGAATAGGCGAGACGTGCGGCTTCGCCGTGGCTCACGACGTTGACGACCACGCGGTCCCGGAACATGAAGCCGCGATGGAACAACTGTACCTGGAACGGCAATCCTTCCTGGCGCCAGAGTGCCTTGTCGGCCTTGAAACGGATGTCCCGATAACGATCGTAGTCGAGCTTGGCGAGGAACTCGGGCATTCCGGCATCGTCCCGGACATAGGGTTGGCCGGCTAGGGCACGCGCTTGTTGTTGCACGGTTTCGAACGTGAATGGCTTTTGCTCGGGCACGACTTCCAGCGTTCGCGCAGCGGCGGGAGCGGGCACCGGCGCTTTCGCAGGGGCGGCGGGCGCTTGGCAGCTGATCCATGTCAAGCTGAGGCACAGCATCATCCAAGTGCGTTTGTCCACAGCGGTCGTGTCCTCCAGAAGAATTCAATCAGGATTGGCTTTGAATGCCCTCAGCCGGGTGATGTCGGTGGAGCGCAGCCGAGTGGAAGATCGGGTGGGGTTCGGAATCGGCTGGCTTGAGACGCTCATGACCGGGCCGGGTAGGAATTCGGCGCCGCATCGACGACGCTCGGTTTGGCCCTCCTTTTCGCCGGGGCCCGTATCCGGCCGCGTTCGCTTGCGCCGTGTCAACGATCACCTTCCTCCTTGGACCCACCCGCTCCACGAAGTGTCGGACCCGCACCACAAATAGTATACATCCGGGTACCCATATCCAGAACCAAGCCATGGTTATTGGCGCGGCATCGGAAGTCGCCGCTGGGAAAGCCCCACGCTTGCGCGAAACGACGGATTCCAGCACGATGAGGAATCGACCGTTCGGGCCCTCCGGCGCCGCGAGGGCGAAGGTCGTGAACGGATCGCGCAGGGTCGGGCCTGGGGAATCGAGGGTGTGAATATCATGAAGCAGTTGTTTTTGATCCGCCACGCGAAATCGAGCTGGAACGATCCGATGGCGGACCGCGACCGTCCGCTCACCGGACGCGGGAAACGCGATGCCTCGTTCATGGGGAGTCTGCTGCGCTTTCGGGGGTTCGAGCCCGACCGAATCCTGTCCAGCCCGGCGCGGCGTGCCCGCAAGACCGCGCGCCGGATCGCCAGGGAAGTCGGGTACCCGAAGGATGCGATCGAAGTCAGGGACGAGCTTTACCTGAGTGGGCCCGGAGCGGTGATCGCCGTGATACAAGCCTTGGAGGAGGGGGCGAACCGAGTTTATCTCGTAGGACACAACCCTGACCTGAGCCAAGTGGCCTCCAGACTGACCGGCGAAGATCAGGGGGAGATGCCGACCTGTGGGATCGTGGCGATCGAGTTTCCCGTCGAGCGCTGGGCTTATGTGATGGAAGGGAGCGGTCGCGTGCTGTTCGTCGATGATCCGAAGAGGTACTTCGTACCCGGAGGATAAGGATCGGTGACACGAAGGGAAAGTCTGCTATTCGGCGGCCAGGGCGAAGAATTCGTAACGGCCGCGTCTCTCGATGCGAAGCTTGCCTTCGCGGGCCAACCAGCCGATGGCCCGTTGCACATCGTTGCGGTTGAGCCCCGTCTCCTCGGCGAGCCGGCTGGCGCTGGCCTCGCCGTTACGATCGAGAAACTCCCAGATCTTGCCTGCGGCCGAACCGACCGTGGTATTGAGTTCTTCACTCATCGAAACACTCCTCTCGTTGCAGTCTGACCGTGGAATGCCGGCACCGTCATACGCGCTTGCGGCGAAGTCTGCGTTCGCCCCCCTCGTCCGGCAAGACGACGTTGAGTTCCAGGATCTCGCGATTCTCGTCCTGCTCCATGGTCACTGTGATCGCGTCCTGCCCGACGTTGACGTACTTGCGGATCACTTCCAGCAGTTCCTTCTGCAACATGGGCAGATAATCCGGCTTGTTGCGCTCGGCACGCTCGTGCGCGACCAGAATTTGCAGTCGTTCCTTGGCGATGGCCGCGCTCTCGTTCCGGGTGCTTCGAAAATAGTCGAGGAGTCCCATGGCTTACCCCCTGAACAGGCGGCTGATGAAGCCTTTCTTTTCCACTTCGATGAAGCGGTGCGGGACGTTCTCTCCGAGATAACGGCGCACCACGTCGAGATAGGCCTTACCGGCATCGCTTTTTTCGTCGAGGATCACCGGGGTACCCGCGTTCGAGGCATTGAGCACCGCTTTCGATTCGGGGATGACACCGAGCAGGTGCAGGGAGAGGATTTCCTGTACGTCATCGACACTGAGCATTTCACCGAGTTTTACGCGCTGGGGTGAATAACGGGTGAGCAAGAGATATTCCTTGATCGGCTCCGCTCCCGTCTCCGCTCGCCGCGACTTGCTGGCCAGGATACCGAGCATGCGGTCGGAATCGCGCACCGAGGACACCTCGGGGTTGGTCACGACGATGGCATCGTCGGCGAAGTACATGGCCAGGGTGGCACCACGCTCGATCCCTGCCGGCGAGTCGCAGACGATGTAATCGAAGGTTTCGCTGAGTTCCTTGAGCACCCGCTCGACTCCTTCGTGCGTCAGACTTTCCTTGTCGCGCGTCTGCGAGGCGGGCAGGATGAACAGATTGTCACAACGTTTGTCGCGGATCAGCGCCTGATTGAGGTTTGCTTCCTGATTGATGACGTTCACAAAATCGTAGACGACGCGCCGCTCACACCCCATGATGAGATCGAGATTGCGCAGGCCGACGTCGAAGTCGATCACCGCCGTGCGAAATCCCCGCAGAGCGAGTCCGGTGGCAAAGGCTGCACTGGTGGTGGTTTTCCCCACCCCGCCCTTGCCGGAAGTCACCACAATGATTCTGGCCAAATTCCAATCCTCCCGTAGCCGTCAAGACCGAGTAAGTTTTCATAATTCCTGGATGATAAGCGCCTTGTCGCGCAGCGCCACTTGCACCGGTTTGCCGCGGATCGCGCCGTCGAGGTTTTCACTGACCTTGTAGTGGCCGCCGATGGCGATAAGCTCGGCTTGCAGGTCCAGGCAGAAGATGCGGCTGTCGGTGTTTCCCTTCACCCCGGCCAGGGCGCGGCCGCGTAGCGATCCGTACACGTGAATGTTGCCGTCGGCCATCAGTTCCGCCCCCGGGCTCACGGTGGCAATTACGATCAAGTCGCCGTCGCTCGCGTAGACACGCTGACCGGACCGGACCGGCTGATCGATGATGCGGGTCCCGCCGCGTGGGGGTGGGGAGACCTCCGGAGTCGCTACGGGTTCGGGCGTTTTCCTCTCGGGCGGGGTTTCGCTCGTCTTTCCCTCGGCCAGCAGTGCGAGACCCACGGCATCCGCCGCGGCGTTCTGTTCGGGGTCACCGCCGCGGACGCCAACCGGGGTCAGACCACACCCACGGAGCACCTCGAGCAATGCGGCGAAGTCGGGGATGCGACCTTGCCCCGACAGTTCATACAAGTCGATGATGATGGGCGCATGGCGAAAAAAGTCCGGAGCTTGACGGATACGATCCGCCAAGGGTTCGGCGATGGCCTCGACACGTTCGATCATCAGCTTGAGGACCGGCAGATTGAACGAGCCGGCCCGAATCTCGAATGGGGTGTGGTTAACCAGCGATGCGTCGGGCATGGTGCATAGCGGTCGAAACGCCGTCCTCCAATGCGGGAAATTCTAGCATCCCGCCTCCGGGTCGCACATGGTCGAGGGCCGTTGCCGGCGGTGCCGCGTGCGGTATGCCTGACATTCAGCTTTCTTTGCGCAGATGCAGCATGGTGAATAAGCCCATGGGCGGCAAGGTTTGGCGCTTCACTTCGTGCAGCGTGGTATGGGCGAGGATTTCCTCCAAGGGCATGTCCGGGCGCCAGCCCAATTTGTGGGACAAGGGCGCGAGCAAGGCTTCGAAGTTGCGTCGCAAGCCCCGCTTGGCGGCGAAATGGTTGACGATGATGAGATCTCCGCCGGGCTTCAGGACCCGCTCCATTTCGCGCAATACCCGCTGGGGTTCGGGTACCACCGACATGACATAAGCCGCCACCACGGCGTCGAAATAGTTGTCGGGGAAAGTCATCTCCCGTGCGTCCATGATTTCCAGATGGGCCACCTGATTCAGGTTCTTGCGGTGGACCCGCTTGCGCGCCCGCTCCAGCATATGGGGGGAAATGTCGATGCCGTGAACTTGATGTTCCGGCCGGTAATACGGCAGGCTAATGCCGGTGCCCACTCCCACTTCCAGAATCATCCCCGGGCGACGATTGGTCACGTGTGCCGCGAGCGAGCGCCCGCGGAAGCTGAGAAGCCAGCCGAAAGTATGATCATAGACCGGCGCGTAACGAGCATAGGACCGCAGAATGTGTTCCAGTTGCACGAGCTTTCCCTCTTCTTCTCACGTAGCGATAAGGATGGGGTGAAAATTGCCCGATTGTGGCGGGCGTTTGTTATAGTCTCGCCATCGAAAGGGATTATACCGTCGTGTGCGGGCTCTTTGTCGCCACCGTGAAGAAAACACCACTGGTCGAAGCGGCGCAAAGGACGGCGCCGGATAAGACCCCGCGTCCCCGCGTCGTCAGGGATGGCGATTTTCGCTACCATTACGGCTGCAATCGACTTTGCGACTGCGACCCGTATGGCCAAAAGATTCGAGATACGTATTGCCGCAGAACCGGAGCGCCTCATCGAGCATTTTCGCCAGTCGGCGCTCGAGCATAAATTCGAATTCGTGGGCGATGAAAGCGCTGGGCGTTTCTCCGGCATGGGCATCGAGGGTGCCTATGAAATCCATGGCGATCGTCTGGTGCTGACGATTCATAACAAACCGTTTTTCCTTTCTTGGATGCTGGTCGAGGCCGGCGTCAAGGACTATTTCCGTTGGGCCAAGGCGCACGGCCATTCATGAGATATCGGGACCTCCGGGATTTCCTTGCTCAACTCGAAGGCCTGGGGGAGTTGAAACGCATCGGCTTCGAGGTGGATCCGTATCTCGAGATCACCGAAGTCTGCGATCGCACCCTGAAGGCCGAAGGACCGGCGCTCCTCTTCGAGCGGCCCAAGGGTTCGGCGATCCCGTTGCTGGGGAATCTGTTCGGCACGCCTCGGCGGGTGGCGCTGGGGATGGGAGCGGCGACGGTGGAAGCGCTCCGGGAGGTCGGGCAGTTGCTCGCGTTCCTGAAAGAGCCGGAGCCGCCCAAAGGGATGCGGGATGCTTTCGAGAAACTCCCGGTGTTTCGTCAGGTTTTGAACATGGCGCCGAAAGAACTGCGTAACGCGCCATGTCAGCAGGAAATTTACCGGGGCGGCGAGGTCGATCTCGGCCGCTATCCGGTCCAGACTTGCTGGCCTGGCGATGCCGGGCCGTTGATCACCTGGGCGCTGGTCATCACCCGCGGCCCGCGCAAAGACCGGCAAAATCTCGGTGTCTATCGCCAGCAGGTGATTGCGCGCAACAAGACCCTCATGCGCTGGTTGGCGCACCGGGGAGGAGCCTTGGATTTCCGCGACTGGCAAGCCGAGAGGCCGGGCGAGCCGTTCCCCGTGGCGGTGGCGCTGGGGGCGGACCCGGCGACCGTGCTCGGGGCGGTGACGCCGATCCCGGATACCTTGTCGGAGTATGCGTTCGCTGGCCTTTTGCGCGGGGCTCGGACGGAGGTTGCACCCTGCCTGCTGAGCGACCTGCAGGTTCCGGCACATGCGGAAATCGTATTGGAGGGTTTCATTTACCCGGGCGAAGTGGCGCCGGAAGGCCCTTTTGGTGATCACACCGGGTATTACAACGAGGTGGAGGAATTCCCGGTTTTCACCATCGAGTGCATCACCCAGCGCCATGCGCCGATCTATCACAGCACCTATACGGGGCGGCCGCCCGACGAGCCGGCCATCCTGGGGGTTGCCCTCAACGAAGTGTTCGTGCCCATCCTGCAAAAGCAGTTCCCGGAAGTCGTCGATTTTTATCTTCCCCCGGAAGGATGCTCCTACCGGATGGCGTTGGTGAGTATCCGAAAACAATATCCGGGGCATGCGAAACGGGTCATGTTCGGGGTGTGGTCGTTTCTCCGCCAGTTCATGTACACGAAATTCGTCATCGTGACCGACGAGGACGTGAATATACGCGATTGGAAAGATGTGATCTGGGCGTTGACGACGCGCATGGATCCGGCGCGGGACCTCACCCTGATCGAGCATACCCCGATCGATTATTTGGATTTTGCATCGCCGGTTGCCGGACTCGGCTCCAAGGTTGGTTTCGATGCGACCCATAAATGGTCCGGAGAAACCCGCCGGGAATGGGGAGTGCCGATTCGCATGGACGCCGCCGTGCGAAAGCGGATCGACGAGCTTTGGGATCGCTTGGGGATCTCCTGAAGCATTTGGGTCAACCCGGAGACTCGTGGAACGCACACAGAGAATCCAAGAGACGTTCTTCCAGGGTGAGGATCTGCGCGAGTCCCGCTTCCACTTGGGTCGGGTCGTACCGGACCGATAGCTCTTGGATTTGGTCGTGAATGTTCCGGTGCAGGCCCTTGAGTTCCTTGAGCCGGATGCCGGAGTCGCGGCAGAAACGGTGGGTCGATCCTTCGATCCAGGAACCGAGCTGGCACTCATGGGGCGGCGTTAGGGCCAGGGTTTCTTCCCCGGGCCGGAGCAGGCGGACTATCCAATTCGTCAGCCAGCAGCGGTGGTCGAGGTGGGCGGCGAGCCAGGCCAGCCCGTCTTGCGGCAAGAAGGCATCGCTGGAGGCCGCCCGCCGCGGGAGGGATTGGTAACGTTCGATCCACAAGGGCAGGACCGACGCCGGCATGGGATGAGCGATGGCATAGCCCTGTACCAGATCGCAACCGAGCCGAACCAGCAACGCACCTTGTTCCATGCTTTCGATGCCTTCGGCGATCACGCGCCGGCCGAAGGTCTTCGCCAAGCCGATGATGCCTTCGACGATCATGCGATCGCCGTTGTCTTCGAGCATGTGGTGTACCAGGGATCGGTCGATCTTCAATACATCGCTGCTCAGTTGCCGAAGGTAGGCGAGCGAGGAAGGGCCGGTGCCGAAATGATCCAGGATGATCCCAACCCCGAGACGGTGACAGGCCTCAAGCGCGGGTTGAATGCGGGTGAGGTAGCGCACCGCCGTGGTTTCGTGGATTTCCAGGGCGAGACGTGGTGGCGGGATTTCGGCATGGAGGGTGAAAAGCTCGGCCAGTTTCTCGGCGAAACCCGTCCGCGCCAGGGCACGGCCGCAGGTATTGACGCAGACCATCAAGTCCAGTCCCTGCCGTCGCCAATGCTGCATGTGCTCGAGCGCGGTGCTCACTACCCAAAGGGTTAGGTCGAAGGCGATCTCGGCGTCATCGAGTGCAGGCAGGAATTCCCCCGGCAACAGTAGACCCCGCTGTGGGTGCTGCCAACGCAGCAAGGCTTCGGCGCCGGTCACGCTGCCCTCGCGGAGGTCCACTTTGGGTTGGTAATGGAGGCACAGCTCGCGGTTGCTCAGCGCACTCGCGAAGCGAGTCACGGTCTCGCGACGCAGCCGGGTCTGGCGATCCTGTTCGGGATCGAACAGGCAATAACGGTTGCGTCCGGACTGTTTGGCAAGATACAGGGATTGGTCGGCGTGTCGCAGCAAGGTGGTAGCGTCGCTGGCGTCGGTAGGAAACAGCGTGACGCCGATGCTGGCGGAGAGGACGATGGTTTCCTCTTGGACGAAGTAAGGTTCGGCCACGAGCTCCAGCACCCGCTCCAATACCGTTGCGCACTCGTGGACGTCGGTGAGGTCATTCAACAACAGGACAAACTCGTCGCCGCCCAAGCGCGCCACCGTGTCACCTCCCCGGAGTGCGGATTGCAGACGCCCGGCAAGTTGAACCAGAACCTGGTCCCCGGCGGCGTGGCCGAGTTCGTCGTTGATCGGCTTGAAGCCGTCGAGGTCGAGGTAGCAGACGGCGAGGAGTTTCCCGGAGCGTGTCGTCCGGGCCATGGCGAGTTGCAGACGATCGGCGAGCAGGATCCGATTGGGAAGCCGGGTCAAAGGATCAAAGTGCGCCAGCCGCTCCAGTTGATATTGCTGCTCTTTCAGCTGGGTGATGTCGGAAAGCATGCCGACATAGTGGCGGACGCTGCCGTCCTCACCGTACACGGCAGAAATCGTCAGATGCGCGGCGAACAACTCGTGGTCGCGGCGTCGGTCCCAGATCTCGCCGCGCCAATGACCGTCGCGGCCGAGAGCTTCCCAAATCTGGCGGTAAAATTGGGGATCGTGCCGGCCGGACTTGAGGATGTTGGGGTTCTGGCCGAGCACCTCTTCGCGGCTGTACCCGGTCAGTTCGTGGAAGGCACGGTTGACCTCGACGATACGCGCCTCGGCGTCGGTGATCATGATCGCCTCGTGGCTATGTTCGAAGACGCTGGCGGCGAGCTGAATTTGCTCCTCGGCGCGTTTTTTCTCGATGGCGATGCCGGCCACGCGGGCGGCGTGCTCGATGGTTTCGAGTTCGGCTGCGCTGGGGGTCTTCGGGCTCCGGTGGTAAATGGCGAACGTGCCCAAGACCTTGCCGCGACTGTCGAGGATGGGCTGCGACCAGCAAGCGGCCACGCCTGCGCGGCGCGCCAGCTCCCGGTATCCCTCCCAGTAGGGATGGTGCTCGATGTCCTCGACCACCACCCGTCGACCGAGAAAAGCGGCCGTGCCGCAGGAACCGACACCGACGCCAATTTCGACTTCATCGATGGCGTCGGTGTAGAAACGCGGCAGGCTCGGGGCGGCGCAGTGACGCAAGCGACGGCCTCCGCCATCCAAGAGCAAGATCGAGACGATCCAGCCTGGCATCTCGGCCTCCGCGGTGTGGACGAGTGTTTCCAGTACCACGGCGAGCGGTGCGCCCGTGGCCAGGCTCTCCAAGGTCTTGCCGCGCAGGTGTTCGCGTAGCTCGATGTTCTTGCGCTCGCTGAGGTCGCGGGCGATGGTGGCGTAAAAGCTCTCGCCCGGGGCAAGGCCAGGTTGCCAAACGATGACTTGCGAGACGGGAAGTTCCCGCCCGTTGCGGCTCGACAGTACCGTTTCCCCGGTCCAAACTCCTTCCGTGCGGGCCCTGGGGAAGGCTTCCGCGAGAATGCGCTCGGCGACGGGAGGCGGATGGAAATCACGCACGTTGAGTGTGGCGAGATCCTCGTCTGGACGGATGCCCAGCAGTTCCCGTCCGGCCTTGTTGACGTAGAGCAGATCACCTGCCGGGGTGGCCATTCCGACCAGGTCCGGAGTGGCCTCGACCACGGCGCCGAGGAGCGCGGAGAGCGAAGTCGGAGGCAGGGGGGACGACATTCAGGTCTCTTCTACCGCCAGCGTGCCACTCTCCCCGCTCGGATTTTGCTCGATCTGGGCGACGACTTCGCGCGAGGCCAGCAGCAGTCCTTGACGGAAGAAGGTACAGGCCGACGGGGTGTCGCCTTCGGTCAGGGACAAATCTCCCAGGAGCCGGTACGTCTCCACGCTGGGCTCGAACTCGAGACTCCGTTGCAGGTATGCCTTGGCCTCCCCGGCACGGCCGGCACGCCAGGCGAGTTTGCCGAGCACGCGCAGCAGTACAGCATCATCGGGGCGGGAGTCGAGCCATTTCCGTGCTTCGGCCAATTGGCGCTCGGGGTCGAGCGCCTCGATACAGCCATACAGCACGGCGATGGTTTCGTTCCATTGGCGATCGAGGCTGGCGCGGATTTCCGCTTCGACTTCCGCACCCGCGCCGGCCTCGATCATGGCAGCGAAAAACAGCGATTCCATCCCCGGTGTCTTGCGAAGGTGCTCGGGAATCTCCTGCCAGAGTTCCCGCAGGGCTCCGGGATTCCGTTCCGCGGCCCTTTGCCGCAGCAGCGCGCTATAGGTTTCGGTCTCGAGCAATTTGATCTCTGCCTCCATCATCACCTTGTTGGTATGGAGGCTGGGAAGGAGCCGGCGCAAACCTTCCCAATCCTCCATCTGGGCATAGACCTGATGGAGCATTTTCAGTACCGCGGCGTGCGAGGGCGCGATCTGATCCAGTTGGGTGAGGGATTCCAGCGCCTGCTCGAATTCCTTGTTGGAAAGGTGTAACTCGGCTCGCGTCAGGCCGATGGCAATCTCGGCCTCCGGCAAGGTTTCGTGTGCAAGCTTGAGGTATTCGTCCCGCTGCTCGGCGGCACCCCGGAAATGAGCAGCGCGCGCCGCGGTGAGATAGTGGATCAGCGGCACGCCACTGTCGGCCGCATGCCGGATCAGATTCTTTTCCGCCTTTTCCCAG
This sequence comes from Methylococcus sp., assembly GCA_035559395.1. GTDB lineage: Bacteria > Pseudomonadota > Gammaproteobacteria > Methylococcales > Methylococcaceae > Methylococcus. The sequence goes on from DATMAX010000073.1 coordinate 16,096, forward strand.
TTGCCTTCGGCGGCTTCGATGAGCCCCGTGATGAGTGCCTCTTGCGAGCGGCGTGTGCGCAACTCGTGGCCGCGGTGTCGCAGGATGCGGGGCAGGCGCAAGGCATGGATGACGATGCGGATAAGGGCGTAAAACAGGACGAAGGCAAGGGTCAATGCGACGATGACCACCACGAGTGAGGATTCCATCGCCCATTGCCCATACCCGATGATGACATAACCTGGATCGTGAACGGTGAGGAGGCGGTGACGCAGGTAAGCCACCAAGCCGACCAATACCAGGAGGACGGCGGCAAGGAGGGCGAGTTTCCTTTTCACGGCGTATCCCCTGTGGTCCCGGCACTGGGTTGGCCAATGTGCGACTTGGCGCCCTCCACGCCGGCAGGGGCCTTTTCTTCGGTTTCGAGCCGCAGTTTTTCGATGTTGCGGAGGAGGCTGAGTGAGGTACTGATGTCAGGGAACGGCACGCGCAGGCGGACGCCGGAAAGGGCCTCGAGTTCCGCGACGATGTCCTTGACGGAAGCGGCTTCGCGATCGAAGTGCTCGTCAATCCAGGCACGGGCGGATGCGAGATTGGTACGGTAAAGTTCGTCGTCGCCGCGCAACAGGGAGGCGCGCGCCATTTCGAGTTTGAGCAGCAGGATTTCCCGCAAGCCGGCAACTTCCTCGGGCGTCAACACGGCCTGCACGGGGCGGTCGGTGCGGCGGACCGTGACCAGGTCCTTGAGTTGTTGCAACGTGGAGTCGAGCATATCGCCCGATTCGGGGGAGCGGGACTTTCCTGGTTCAGCCGACTCCTTCGCTTTTTCGGCATGGGGTAGGAACAGGGGCAGATCGCGTACCTTGGACTCGATCGCAAGCAGCCTGGCAGACAGGCCGACGACATCGGGCGCCTGGAAATCCTCGATCTGGTTGATTTCGGTGGCCAATGCCTCGCGGATCTTGAAGACGCTGGGGTCGCCGCTTTCCAGCAGGCGTTGGTCGGCGGCCTGCATGGCGGCAAGCGCCGCTTTGACGTCGCCGATCAGATGCAGCTTCTGGTTGGCCACGCTCAGCAAATATTCGGCATCGGCGATCAGGAGGTCGCCGCGGGTGCGGTTGAGCTGGCGTTGAATCCGCTGTATCGATTCTTCGAGCGCCGTTCGGGTCAGGTTCAGTTTTTCACCGAAGGCTTGCGATTGTTCCCCGAGCATGCGTTCGAGTTTGTTGTCCTCGGTACTGATCTCGGTTTGGAGCGCCGCGATCTGTGAATGCAGGCTCGCCACCTGGGCTTGCAGGCCGCTGATCTGATGGCTCAATTCCAGCATGTGCTGGTCGCCCTTGCTGAGTTCGCCGCCCAATCCTTCCTGCTTGGACCGGAGTTCTTGCAGGAGGAAATAACCGGCGGTCGCCAACAACAGAATGGCGGACAGGGTGGCATAGCCGATCCAGGCCAGAAGTCGGGACTTCCGTGCCGGCTTTACCTTCGCCACTGTTTCGCTGGTGGACTGAGGGTGGGGCGGCGGCTCGGAAGGATCTGCCGGTGGCCCGGAAACGTGGGTCTCTTCTCTTGCGTCGTCAAGCAATGGCGTATCCCCGTCGTTAGACATTTCTCGTGTAGATCTCCAGGCGCCGGCCTTCTCGCTCAGGGTTTCCAACAAGCCCCGATCGGAGGCCGAGGTGGTCACGGCGACTTGGGCGAAGCCCAACGCCAGGGCTCGCCGCCGCAAGCGCTCGCTGAGGACGACGAGCGGCGTCTTCAGCACGAGTTCACGATACTCCGCCGGGATCAGTCGATGAAGGTGATCGAGCGCCGCGCCGCTGGTCAAGGTGAGGACCTGGATTTGTCCCGCCTGCCAAGCGCGGAGGAGCGGCTCCACATCCGCCGTTGACGGTTCGCGGCGATAGAGTTCGGCATATTCGACGCTGGCGCCGCGGTTGACCAACTCCTCTTTGAGCGTTTCTCGCCCGCCTTCGCCGCGGACGATGAGTATGCGCCGTCCGGCGACCTCCTGAAGCTCGGGCATGGCCAGCAATGCTTCAGAGTTGAACTCGGACTCTGGGACCAAGTCGACCGCGGCTCCGGCCGCCGCGAGGGCTTCGGCTGTGGCCGCGCCGATGGCAGCCAGACGGGGGAAATTGCCTGGCTCGCGCCGTGGCAGGGCGTCGTGTTCCTGGGCTTGGCGGACGGCGTTGGCGCTGACGAAAATGAACCAGTCCCAATCCTGCGGACGGCGCAGCCGGGCCACGCCTTCCCCGGCTCGCTTACTGGGATGAATTTCGAGCAACGGGAAACGGAGCGCCGTACCCCCTGCCTGCTCGATCAAGTGGCACAAGCCTTCGGCCTGGTCGGCCGGCCGCGTGACCAGGATGCCAAGACCAGCGAGGGGTTTTCGGAAGCTCAGGGTCATCCCGTATTCTCGAACAGGGCTCGGAGCAAGCGGTCCGCGCCGCGCGCGAGTAAATCTTCCGCGACCCGTTCTCCCAAGGCTGCCGGCTCACTGCGTGGCCCCCATGCCTCGGCGCGGAGGATCGCCATTCCATCCGGGGAGGCTACCAGTGCGCGAAGGTGAAGGACATCCTCGCACAGCTCGGCGAATCCGGCGATCGGCACTTGGCAACCCCCTTGGAGGCGCCGGTTCAGGGCCCGCTCAGCCGTGAGCCGGCAGGCCGTGGCAGCATCGTGCAAGGGTTCCAGTAAGGCGTGGGTGTGGGAGTCTTCGGTCCGACATTCGACGCCGATGGCGCCTTGTCCGATGGCGGGCAGGCTGTCCTCGGGAGCTAGCACGACGGTGATGCGGTGGGTGAGGCCGAGTCGTTTCAGTCCCGCCACCGCCAGGATGATCGCGTCGAATTCCCCGGCATCCAGTCGGGCCAGTCGCGTGTGCACGTTGCCGCGCAAGTCTTGCAATCGGGCGGTCGGCAGCCGCTGTCGGAGTTGGCATTGGCGGCGCAGACTCGAAGTTCCGATGCGGGCGTCCGGTGGCAGTTCTGCCAGGCTCCGGAAGCGATTCGAAACTAACGCGTCGTACGGATCCTCGCGCTCGAGGATAGCGGCAAGATGCAGCCCGTCAGGAAACTCGACGGGCACATCTTTCATGGAATGCACCGCGATGTCGGCTTTGCCTTCGAGGAGCCCTTGTTCCAGTTCTTTGACGAACAAGCCCTTGCCGCCCACCTTGGCGAGCGGTACATCGAGGAGCTTGTCGCCACGCGTGGTCATCGGGACCAATTCGGTTTCAAGGCCGGGGTGGTGGGCTCGCAGGCGCGCGGCGACGTGTTCGGCTTGCCAGAGGGCCAGGGGGCTTTGCCGAGTGGCTATGCGTAGGGTGCGTTTCGCCAAGGTGAAACCATGTGTCGAAGTATGCGCCATGGCATTTTAACAGATCCCATTTCCCGACAGTCGGCATGGAAAAATTAGCGCCGGCGGAGTTTCTCCCCCACGTTCCACCACTGAAAGAGACTGCCGGCCGCGAGGCCAAGGAAAAACAGCAAGAGCCACGCGGGCATACTCAAGCTCAGGAAAGTCCAGTCGACTTTGGCGCAGTCGCCGGTGCCGCTCAGCATGGCTTGCAGCGTCTCGCTGAGGGGAAAGTTCCGAAACATGTAGGAAAGGCCCGGTCCACAGGCGGGTACTTCCTCGGTGGGGAGGTGAATCAACCAGACGTGGCGCGCCGAAACCGAGGCTCCGGCAAGGGCGAGGAGGCAGCCCAGTATCGCATAGACGCGGGTTCCGACCCGCCCCGCATCATGTAAGAAGGCGATCAGGAACACGACGGCGACTGCCAATACCAGGATTCTTTGCGATATGCACAAGGGACAAGGTTCGAGTCCTACTGCGAATTGGAAATATAGGGCCGTCAGCAGCAGGAAGGCGCAGACCAGAAAGCCGAGCAGGAACGACCAACGTGAGTTGGGGATTTTCATGGACTTGGGATTGGGATGCGGAGCTTTGAGATGTCAGTCTTCGATACGGAAACCCACTTTCAATATGACCTGGAAATGAGCGACCTTGCCGTCGGCGATGTGCCCGCGGGTTTCGACGACTTCGAACCAGTTCAGATGGCGGAGCGACTGCGCGGCTTTTTCCACGGCCTTACGAATGGCATCGTCGCTGCTCACGGTCGAAGAGCCGACGATTTCGATGACTTTGTAGACATGATCGGGCATGGAAGTTTCTCCGGATAGTGGGGAAGATTGGGGTTGCGCCACCCAATCCCGAAACATCGGTATTGTCCTACGAAATTGTAACCGAGGTCAGAGGGTTCCATGCGGTTTACGGGAGAGCGCTGGAAAGTCGGCCCGGAAAGGGCGATGCCCGGTTTTGGGGCGCCGAGGTTCCGGGTGTCTCCTAGGAGGGATGGCCTTCTTGCGAGCGACGCGGATCGGCTGACGGCGTTTCATGGGAAACGCCGATCCGAGCCGCCGGTGTTTTGCGCGACCCAGCGGGTACGATCAGGCAAGGTCTCCTTTTTCCAAAACGGCGCGCGATGTTTCAAGTCTTCCAGAATGGCGCGACAAGCTTCGAAGGCTGTTCCGCGATGCGAGGACCAGACGGCGACCAGGACGATGGGGTCGGCCGGGAGGAGGTCGCCGACGCGATGGATGACGAGTGCGTCGTCGAAGTTCCAGCGCCGCTGGGCGTTTTCGACGATGCGCCAGAGCTGGCGCTCTGTCATGCCGGGATAATGTTCGAGGTTCATTTTTTCGACCGGCTCTCCTTCGTTGTGATCTCGCATGGTGCCGATGAAGAGGGTCAGCGCGCCGAGGCGTGTACTGGCGGAGCCCAATTCGGACTGATACCGGGCGAGTTCGACGAGCGGGTCGAAAGGGTCGAAGCGAATCTCGACACGCATGTCAGCCTCCGGTGACGGGCGGAAAAAAGGCGACTTCGTCGCCGTCGTGCACCGGTGTTTCCGGGGTGGCGTATTCCAGATTGACGGCACAGAGAACCTGATCGGGAATGGGCGTGCCTTCGCAAACGGCTTTCCATACGTCGGCAACGGTTGTAATGCCGTCCGCGACGAGATTTTCTTCGGCGCGGCCGAAGCGTTCGCGGAGACTAGCGAAGTAACGGACGTGAATGGTCATGGGATTCGGACCGGCTGTGGATCCGGTCGGTATCGATTGCGGTGGTGGTCGAGATGGGGAAGTATAACCACGGAAGAGCAATCAGGCACAAGATCAGTACAGAACTGAAAAGTGTCAATGATTCTTTCGATCGGTAGGTCTGCAGCCGTTGCGGCTCGGGTGATGGAAGTGGTTGGGGAGAACCGATGGGGTGTGAGAAAGTACCAAGTGAAAGGGCGCCGTGGAGTTTGCTGTCACCGAATCAGGATGACCGACCCGAGGGTGAGTCCATATCGTTGATCGTGATCCATGGCATCAGCCTGCCACCGGGTGAGTTCGGGGGGCCGTGGATCCGGCAATTGTTCACCAATACCCTGGACGGTACCGCGCACCCGTATTTCGAGACCATAGCGCACTTACGGGTGTCGGCACATGCCCTGATTCGGCGCGATGGAACAGTGGAGCGCTTCGTGCCTTTGGCAAGGCGCGCCTGGCACGCCGGGATATCACGTTTCGGCGACAGGGAGCGGTGCAATGACTTTTCCGTGGGCATCGAGCTGGAAGGAACGGAATGGGTGCCCTACACGGCGGAGCAATACCGGAGTCTGGCGGCGATGGTGGCCGATCTGATGGCGCGTTATCCGGAGATCACCGAAGAACGAATCGTAAGCCACAGTGAGATCGCGCCGGGTCGAAAGACAGATCCGGGACCCTCGTTCGACTGGGCCCGCTTTTACCGCGAATTGGCGCGGCGTCGGGATTCATAGGCTGGCGTGGACTTTACGCAGTGTGGAGCCCATGCCTTCGATCCAGGCCAGGAATCAAAGGGTTGGCTATGGTCTGATCGGGTCCTTCGGAACGAAAGAGTTCCCGCTCGCACGAGCGGGGGCTCTCCCCTAGACTGTGAAACCGTGGCGATCTTCCCTACGGGATTCGGCAACGAAGGTCTACCCTCGAGGATGGAGTGATGATCGGCAAATGGCGAACGGCCCCATGCAATGGATTCCGCCGAAGTTTCTTATGACCTTAACGAATCGAGGCTATTGCAGGAAATGAGTGTGTCGAGCCCCCTGACAAGCCGGAAACTACCGTTTTGAGTTCCTCGCATCTGCGCGAGACCAATGTAGCTCCGCGGGCTATCAACCGGATGACTGACTGTTCTAGTAGGCAACGGAAACCCGACACACACGAAAGCCGAAACGATCGGATATGGAAATCGACCCTTTCGATTTATTCCAGGTTGGCGTGTCGACTTCTCATTTCCTCTTCCGGAATCCCTTTGGTATGGATAATGTAAGAAATAATCGCCTCCAAGAAAATCAAAGCCGACAATTCGAATATGGTCCCCATGGGCATACCTACAACCTTGCCGTATTGCTCCGGAGTGCCGATCTGGAAGACCACATTCGCCATATCGCCGAGTGTAGATTTGTTCCTTGCGGAGATCAGGGCAAGGTCGGCACCGAGTTCCTTGGCACGTTTTGCAAAAGCGATGATCGTTTCCGTTTCTCCGGACCCGGAGATCATGAGGAATAGATCGCCCCTGCGAATACTCGGGGTAACCACTTCGCCAACCACATAGGCATCGTAACCGCCGTGCATCAGCCGCATGGTGAAGAACCTCGCGACCAAACCCGAGCGCCCGGCGCCGGTAACAAAGATACGGCCAGCCTTATCGAGCAAGGCGGTCAGCTTTTCGTCATAGCTGGGGTCCGTAGCTTCGAGAACGCTGGAGATCTTGTCTAAGATAAGCTTTCGATGCATCGCATCTCCTCTTCGATGTAACTTACGCGGCGCTGGCGAGTTGGAAGATTTCCCGAGCGGCGTCGGCGGGAGAAGGTGCACCATAAATCGCGGCACCAACGACGACGATGTGCGCCCCGGACCTCACGACCTGCTGCACGGTCGATGCCTTGATTCCACCGGCAACCGACAGTCGCACCGGCAGACCGAGCTTGGCGACGGCCTGCAAATCCGCAAACGGGGTTTGACCGGCGGCTTGCGCGTCCAGCCCGGTGTGAACCCCAATGATATGAGCGCCGATCCGAGCAGATTCTCTTGCGCACAACAGCTTGTCGGGAACGTTGATGAGATCGACCTGCACCTCCGCGTTATGCTTGTTCGCAGCCTTGACCACACCGGCGATGGTCGCGGTACCCGATACCCCTAGGACCGTGCAGATGTCCGCGCCTGCGGCATAAAACGGGGTAGCCTCGTATTCACCGGCGTCCATGGTCTTCAGATCGACCAAAATCAATTTGGAAGGGAATCGCTTTCTCATCTCTTTGAGTAAGGAAATTCCGTTGTGCTTGATGCAAGGGGTCCCGATCTCGAAAATATCGATATAGGGCGCAGTTTGGGCCGCCAAGTTCAGGGTTTGATCGACATCAAGGGAATCCAGCGCGAGTTGGATGAGTGGTCTTGCCATGGTATTACCTCCAGTTTTTTTGTTGGCGTCTAACAACGATACCTTTGGAACCGGAATGGTTCCTCACCTCACGTTATGGCAGAAACGAAAGCGGCGTCAAGAAGTCACTCGTAACACCTTTACGCGGCGATGCCAATCGTGCTCGCCTTTTGCTCGAGTGACGCGCAAGGCACATTTCGTTTAGCTCCTATTTTTCCCACATAAAAGCCAGGAAACCGATCATCATCAATCTCGATCGGCCAAATTACGTGATATTTCGGAGATACTTGGATACTCCAGTTTCCTTGGTCGCGCCCTGTTCGGCGACTCCCGCTTCCGGCTTCGAAAGTGCCTTGATGTATCGAGCGACCCCGGTTTCCCCGGCTACGGCTTTTGCAGCCAGGTCCTTGATATAGCGGGCAACACCAGTTTCCCCAGTAGGACCGGCACCAAACGTGACGCCCTGCGCCGGTTGAGCCCCCGCGGCTTTCGCGCCGGAACGCTTGCTGCCCCAAAAGGCCAGTCCCGCCAAGGCGACAAGAGCCAGCAAGAAGGGATAGTTTTCTTTCAGTGCATTCCCGGGTTCGCCTTGGGCAACCTTGGCCTCGGGCGCCGAAGGTGCGGTCACCGGGCGAGCCTCCTCGACCGCCGTGGTTACCGGTTTCTTTTGAGCGTGCTCGGCAATCAGGGTCTCGTCGCGAAAGAGGACCTTAGGCTCGAACTCTGGCGGGTACTTGCCGCTTTCAGCGATGGCCACTTGTTCCGAGCCGGCCGCAACCGGAGACGAACTGCTCTGTTTGGCAATGTAGTCCATGTCCCGGTAGATTACGACCGGTTCAAAGTTGGGTGGATACTGCGGTTCGGCTCCTGCCAAAGGGGCTGCTAACGACAGCGCAGGTAACAAACCTTTCGTCAACCTATGTTTGTTCACGTGGTTAGCCTCTGATCTAACTGTGGTGGTTGGACAACGGACCCGCCGCAGGGTCGGGCGTGCCGTCTCGGGGGTTAGTATAAAGGAGCGTCTCGGGAAATGGAATGTTTCGAAAGGACGCCGAACCTGTCGTGAAGCTGCGCTACTCGGGAGGTTGCCAGGCGGTTGGGAAAGGATGATCCCGCGGTTTCAGGGTAAGCGCTGGAGTAGCGCAAGGCGAACTCGACCACTCCGGCGGTGCGATCCTCCGGTACGGCTTGGCGGACCCAGCCGTGGTATGGGTAGGCAGACACCCCCGATTGTGGTTTTTCCGATAGAGTTTGCCGGGTGCCGGTCGCGTGAATGGACTCGGATTCAAGCATTCTTGCTTTCGTACATCAGGCGCTCGATGATCGGACGAAAGATGATCTCCATCGCGAGGCACATCTTACCGCCAGGGATGACGATGGAGTTGTAACGTGACATGAACGAGTTTTGAATCATCGCCAAAAGATAGGAAAAGTCGATGTTGAACTTAGTGGGATCCTTGAAGCGGATGACGACCAAACTCTCATCGGCGGTAGGGACGTCACGGGCGACAAAAGGATTGGAAGTATCTACCAGCGGGACGCGCTGAAAATTGATGTCGGTTCGGGAAAACTGCGGGGTAATCACCTTCACATAGTCTCTCATGCGGCGCAAGATCGTGTCGGTGACATCTTCCGGCTTGTAGCCGCGTTCCGCGGTGTCGCGGTGGATTTTTTGGATCCATTCCAGATTCACGATCGGTACCACGCCGACCAATAGGTCCGTGTACTTGGCGACGTCTATGGTATCGGTCTTCACTCCTCCATGTAGCCCTTCATAAAACAGAAGGTCGGTTCCCGGAGGGATTTCCTCCCAGGGAGTGAGCGTGCCCGGCGGGTAGCCGAGCTGTTGTCCTTCTTCCTCACTGTGGACGTAGTAACGTCGCTTGGCGGTGCCGGTCTCGCCGTATTGCCGGAAAGTGTTTTCCAATTCATCCAGAAGATTGGCCTCGATCGAGAAGTGGCTGAAGTGCTTGCCCTCTTTTTGGGCTTGGGCGATCCGGGCGCGCATTTCCGCTCGTTCATAGCGATGAAAGCTATCCCCTTCGATGAGTAAGGGTTTTAATCCCAGCCGAAAGAAAATATGCTCAAAGGCCTTCTTGACGGTCGTGGTGCCCGAGCCGGATGAACCGGTAACGGCGATGACTGGGTGCTTCTTGGACATGGATAGCGCCTCAATTGGACTAACGATGGCCAGCCGGCTGCTGGCGGAATTTTGTCGGAAAGATTCATACCCGCCAAATCTGGGAGACCCATGGCCGCGGAACGGGGTGAATTCGCTAAAAATGAAGCATCGGCAAAAAGCTTGTGGGGGGAGTAAACGAACCGGCCCTACAAATGCAATTGCCGGTTACGGCTGAGCGATGGAAGGGTTTGGTGATCGTCGCCGACGGCAAGAACGAGTGCCGGGTCCGGCGAGCGATTAGCTGGTTTTGTACGGCAAGTTCCGTGTCTGAACCAGACCCTTCATCGGAACGGTTTCGATGGATTCGCAACGAACCCAGGATGGTTTCTCAATCCAGAGCGGTAGATACCTCGCTCGTTTTCTGCCCGGTTTGACGGGCGCGGGCGCGCATGAGCATCACCACTATTTCCCCATAGCCGTGATCGCCGCGGGACGCTTCCACGTCCAGACCTTCTGGTGGAAGCGTCCCCTATCCTCCCGAAAAAAGGAACTCAGGTAATCACCGGATCGAGCTCGCCTTTGCTGTAACGCGTGCTCATTTCTTCCAGGCTGAACACCTTTCGGATCTTCGATGCCTGACCGGCGGCTCCGAACGCCTCATAGCGGATTTTGCAGACCCCGCTCATGGCTTGTTGCGCTACCTTGAAAAGCTTACGCATGTCAAAGTTTTTCCGGTCCTCCGCCATGAGCTTGCGCATCGCCCCATAGGAGGCGACTCGCAAGTCCGTGTCGATGTTGACTTTGCGTACCCCATGACGGATTCCTTCCACGATCTCCTCGATCGGTACGCCGTAAGTCTCGCCGATATCACCGCCGTATTGGTTGATCATCGCCGTCCATTCCTCGGGTACCGAGGAGGACCCATGCATGACCAGATGAACGGTCGGGATGCGTGCGTGGATTTCCCGCACGCGGTCTATGCGCAATACCTTGTCCGTAGGTTTGCGGCTGAATTTGTAGGCACCATGGGAAGTCCCGATGGCGATGGCGAGGGCGTCGACGTGGGTCTTCTTGACGAAGTCGGCGGCTTGCTCAGGGTCCGTCAGCAGCATGGAGTGCTCGAGCTTTCCCTCGGCACCGCTGCCGTCCTCTTTGCCGGCCATCCCGGTCTCCAAAGAGCCCAAACAGCCCAATTCACCCTCTACCGAGACCCCACAAGCGTGGGCCATTTCAACCACCTTGCGGGTGGTTTCGACGTTGTACTCGTAACTGGACGGCGTCTTCATGTCCTCCAACAGGGAGCCGTCCATCATGACCGAGCTGAAGCCGGATTGAATGGAGCGAACGCATATGGCGGGCGACGCACCGTGATCCTGGTGTAGGCAGATCGGGATCTGCGGCCAGGTTTCCAAGGCGGCTTCCACAAGATGGCGCAGGAAGTGGACTCCAGCATAGCTTCTTGCTCCCGCGGATGCCTGCAAGATCACCGGTGCATCTACGGCGGCGGCGGCTTCCATGATCGCCCGGACTTGCTCCATATTGTTGATGTTGAAAGCTGGCACGCCGTAACCTTGCTCGGCGGCATGGTCCAACAGTTGTCGCAAAGAAATGAGAGCCATGGGAAACGTTCCTCTCGTTGAAAAAGGTTACTGGGATGGGGTCGTTATAGAATCGATTCCACGTGTTGAACCACGTTCTCGACCGTGAAACCGAACTCCTTGAAAAGCTGCGCCGCCGGCGCAGACTCCCCGAACCGGTCCATACCGATGACCTTGCCGTGACAACCGACATATTTCCACCAGCCGTCCCGTGAACCGGCTTCTATCGCCACGCGCTTGGTGACCGCGGGCGGCAATACGGAGTCCTTGTACGCTTGGTCCTGCGCATCGAAGACATTGGTGGACGGCATGGAGACGACGCGGATCTTCTTCCCGCCAGTTACCAACGCGTCCGCCGCTTTCAATGCCAGTTCGACCTCCGACCCGGTGGCGATGAGGATCACGTCCGGGGTTCCCTCGCTGTCGCGCAAGACATAGCCTCCACGCCGGATGAGCTCGATCTGTGCGGGTGTGCGCGGCACGTGGGGCAGGTTCTGGCGGGAGAAGATCAGAGCCGAGGGGCCGTCCCTGCGTTCGATGGCGGCTCTCCAACACACCGCCGATTCGACTGCGTCGCAAGGGCGCCAAACCTGCACGTTGGGGATCATACGTAAGGTCGCGGTATGTTCGACCGGCTGGTGAGTCGGACCGTCCTCACCCAGACCGATGGAGTCGTGGGTGAACACGTAGATCACCGGGATCTTCATCAGGCAGGACATGCGTACTGCGTTGCGTGCGTAGTCGGAGAACACCAAGAAGGTGCCACCGTATGGCTTGAAGCCGCCGTGCAGGGCGATGCCGTTCATGATGGCGGACATGCCGAACTCGCGCACACCGTAGTAGACGTAATTGCCGTCGTGTCCCTCTCCATTCACGTTCTTGCAGCCGGACCAAATGGTGAGATTGGAGCCGGCCAGGTCGGCGGATCCGCCCAGCAATTCAGGGAGCAGGGGTCCGAAACCGTTGAGTGCGTTTTGCGAAGCCTTGCGGGTGGCGATGGTTTCCGCCTTTGCGTCGACCTTGGCGATGAATTCGTTGGCTTTCTTCTCCCAATCCTTGGGCAACTCACCGGCGATGCGGCGTTCGAACTCGGCGGCAAGCTCCGGGTATTCGCGCCGATAGTCTTCGAAGCGGTCGTTCCACTCGGCCTCATTTTTCGCGCCCACTTCCCGCGCATCCCAGGCTTCATAAATCTCGGCCGGGATCTCGAAGGGCGGATGGGGCCAGCCGATGTTTTCGCGCACCAAGGCGATTTCGTCGGCACCCAACGGGGACCCGTGGCACTCTTCCTTACCCTGTTTGTTCGGTGAACCCCAGCCGATGATGGTCTGGCAACAGATCAAGCTGGGGCGGTCGGTCACCGCACGGGCTTCCTCGATGGCCTTCTTGACGGCATCGGCGTCGTGCCCGTCCACTTTCGGGATGACGTGCCAGCCATAGGCCTCGAAGCGCTTTGGAGTGTCATCCATGAGCCAGCCCGGAACTTTGCCGTGACCGCGAACCTCGCCGTCGATGGAAATGTTGTTATCGTCGTAGAACGCCATCAGCTTGCCGAGCTTCATGGCCCCGGCCAGGGAGCATGTCTCGTGGGAAATGCCTTCCATCATGCAGCCGTCGCCCAAGAACACATACGTGTAATGATCGACGATAGTGTGCCCCGGACGGTTGAACTGGCCTGCCAGGGTGCGTTCGGCCAGCGCCATGCCGACGGCATTGGCGATGCCTTGCCCCAGTGGACCCGTTGTCGTTTCTACACCGGGCGCGTAGCCGTACTCTGGATGCCCTGGAGTTTTCGAGTGCAGTTGCCGAAAGTTCTTCAGCTCTTCGATCGGCAGATCGTATCCGGTAAGGTGTAAAAGGGAATATAGGAGCATGGAGCCGTGACCGTTGGACAACACGAAGCGATCGCGATTGGGCCACTTCGGATTTGCCGGGTTATGGCGCAAATAGTCATTCCACAACACCTCGGCAATGTCGGCCATTCCCATTGGCGCTCCCGGGTGCCCGGAGTTGGCTTTTTGTACGGCATCCATGCTGAGAGCACGGATAGCGTTTGCGAGGTCACGGCGCGAAGGCATGATTGAGTCTCCTTGTCGATTCTGCATGCATAGCTGGGAAAACGTAACATTCAATTGGTTTCTGCGCAATCGGCGTCATCATCTCCCTACTGCCCACGCACAGCCGATCTTCGCCTTCCTCGGTTTCACTGAAGGCATCTGATCACTTGTGGTTGGCGGTCAAAGGATGGGCAATGCCCCATCACACAGCAAATTTGCATAAAAATATATGATATAATAGGCTTGATTTTATAAGACAAATTTATCTATCTATGAACATCACACTTCGGCAGTTGAAGGTATTCGAGCGCGTCGCGCGAAGGCTGAGCTTCACGCGGGCTGCTGAAGAACTCTACCTCACCCAGCCCGCCGTTTCGATGCAAATCAAGCAATTCGAAGAAAACATCGGATTGCCGCTGTTCGAACGTCTCGGCAAGAAGATCTATCTGACCCGTGCCGGCGAAGAGTTGTATCGGATCAGCCGACAAATTGCCCTGCAATTGGAGGAAGCGGAACAGCTGATCGAGGAGTTGAAGGGAACCGAGGGCGGCCGCCTCCTGGTTGCGGTGGCGAGCACCGTGCACTATTTCGCAATTCGGGTACTGGCAGCATTCTGCAAACGTTACCCCAAAGTCCGGGTGAGTCTCACAGTGACGAATCGCAAAGGACTCTTGCAAATGCTCGAAGACAACGAGGTGGACACGGTGCTGATGGGACGACCTCCGGAGGAGATGGATCTGGTGGCTGAGCCATTCATGGAAAATCCCCTGGTCATTATCGCGCCACCGGATCACCCCAAGGTGGGAGTAAAAGCCATCCCGCTCAGGGATCTGTGCCAGGAGACCTTCTTGATGCGGGAGCAGGGCTCGGGAACACGCAATGCGGCAGAGCGTTTTTTCGCCGAGCATGGGATAAGGATCGAAACGAGCATGGAAATGAACACCAACGGTGCGATCAAGCAGGGGGTAGAAGTGGGCTTGGGCTTGGGACTGGTCTCGCTCCACACCGTGGAGCGCGAACTCGCCGATGAGAGACTGGCGGTTTTGGATGTCGAGGGTTTTCCCATCCGACGCCAATGGTACATCGTGCACCGGGCTGGGAAGCGACTGACGGCCGCTGCGCAGGCCTTCGAGGACTTCGTCCGGGAAGAGGGCGCCCATTTCGTAGCGCAGAAGCCCGGAGCCCCCTTCGAGGTGGCCGGTGGCGGTCAGGCAGTCCGGGCAGTGTGAGGAGAGTGTTCAGAGGGGGGCGCGAAGGGCGGCTGGCGGCGCGACGAGGGCCGGATTTAACATTGCTGGCGGTGGCAAATATGAGGCAATGGTGGAGATGCTCGAGAAACCGGGGCCGCTGACGCTGCTTTGGGCTTTTGGCGGCTTTTTCTTGGTGTTGTTTTTCGTATTTTGGATGCTGGATACGGAATTTTTCCGTGGCAATCCCGACGAGGGCGGTCAGGAGACCCCGGTCCGCGACGAGATGGCGGTCCACGCCCACGCCTTCTGCGCCCGATACGTCACCCAGCAACTGCGTCTCGATTCCCTCATGAGCCGCTCTTTGCCGGACTACACCGTCTGGGATATCGGCTTCAACCGCTACCTGGTGAAAGCGGCGATCGAGCGCGCGGACGATCCGACGCAAACCCAGCGTTACCTCTGCCGAATCCTCTGGCGAGGCGGCGAGTCACAGGCACCCGAGAGCTGGGCAGTTCAAGGCGTCGAATATGTCCGCTGAGTCGGTGCGGTCGTTGCGGGTCCTTCGCCGCCCCGGGGTGCCACGGCGGTTGTCATGGACGGCTCAATTCGAGGGAGATGCTTCGACGAATCTGGCCGTGGGAGCAACGATGATGAGTGTCTTGTAGGATTGGATCCTTCGCTTCGTACCACCCCGAAGCACCGGTCTTCCCGTCTCGCGATCGAGTTGGTCCACGAATCCGTAACCGCTTTGTCCAATGAGGTGAAACAACTCCTCGGCGCGATGCTCTTCGATCCGCACGCAGCCGTGCGAGGCAGCGGCGCGCCCCAAGTCGCGCAGGGTCTCCCGATCCAGGGAGGAGTGTAACGAGATTCCCCGGTTGAAGAAAACGGACCAGAGCATGGGGGCATCATACGGTCCGGACCAATGTCGGGAGGAAAAACCTTGCGGAACGAAGTACCCAGAAGGCGTCTCGTACCCCTCCGCTCCGGTCGAGACCAGCCAGTAATAGAGGAGGCCTTTTTCTCTTTGGTAGACTCGTAAGGTTTGCCCTCTGCCCCAGAAGGGGTCGTCCTTCTTGTTGACGATGACGATCAACCGGTAGCTGTCGAAGCCGGGATCGCGTAACGGATTCGGCAGGCGCTTTGCTTCGGCGATGTCGGGGTCCCGATAGGGGGTGAAGGCTTTGTTTACACCAAATCGGTAATTGAAATTCGCCCCCGCATCCTGCTCATAGCGGGGATTCGGGAAGCTCCGGCCAAAACCATCCCAGGGTACAGGGTGGGTTTTGGCAGGACCCAGGCAGGCGAAAGCGAGAAGCAAGGCGGCTCGGCAATACCCCGCGGAGAAACGCAAGCGGCAAGGAAATGGGCGCATGGGGTTCTCCTTTCCGCTTGACCAATGCCGATACGTACAGGAATGGGTATACGTCGCTGCAAGCCTTGTTGCATAAGCCCTTTAGGAATCGTTACCTTTCTCCCTCCCTCGACTCACTTCGCGCGCGGCTGCCCGCCCGACTCCTTGGGCCAGAACATAACCCGCAATTCCGCCGAGCAGCGTGCCCAGCGTGTTTTCCCTCAATATTCCGGCGAGACCTAGAGCCATGATAACGCTGAGCAGAATCATTACGGTCACGAATTGAATTACTTGTCCAGATGCGACCCATTCAATTTGAATGGCTTCGGTGAAGAGTTTTACCGCGAGTATTGCCCCAATACTAAATCCTCCGATTACTCCGATAACAATCCAAAGCTTGTCTGAGAGCTCGGTCTTTGTTGACTGTGCCGCCAGGCGTTGATCAACAACGTCTTTTCTTTTTTGTAGGAGGTCGATGAGAGTTGCGGCCAGCGTGCGAGTCTCGGCTTGCTTTTTTGCTTCGTCTGAAAGACGACTTTTGAGATGTTCGAAGTAGGTTAGTAGAGCTGCTTGCTTGGCGGGGTCCCCCACAAACTTTTTCCAGCGCGCGCAAAGTTCTGCGTCACTCACCCTTCCTTCATCGCTCCAGGGAGCAAAAGTGAATGGGTCTTTTTCGTATATCCAAGGATATGTGGACTGTAGGCGCTGAAGCGACATCATTTGATTTTTAATGGCCTCGTTCAAAGTAAATCTGCCATCGGGTAGTTTGCTGCAATCCACTTTAGAGATGTCTGCAAGGCTGCCCGATATTGCCTCCTTTACCTTGTCGATAACGTCCAAGTCCTTCGTTCTGTCAATGGGTTGTTGGGCAAAGGCTCTTAGATATGAAATCTCTGATTCGAGGGCTCTGCGCTCTTCAATCAGGCTATACTCATTCTCGGGCAATCCTTTGTCTGGAGGGTTGAGATCTGCAATCCGAGCCTTCATCCACTCTGGATCACGTGCAATGGATGGAAATGGAGCCTGGGCGACTGCTTGTGTCGAGATGAGTAATGCAAATAAGAAGGTGGTGCACTGCAGAAGCGTTTGCATGAGTGCCTCCTTCGGGACTACAAGAAGCGGCTACCCGTTGATTTCAAGATCATCGTCTATACGACTATACGACGCACGGATCAGCGGAAAAAGCCCTATGAATCGGCAAAGTCAGGATACTTTACTTTCCCACGCAGAATTGGGCGAAGATCCGCGATAGTAAATCTTCATTGGTGAATTCTCCGGTAATTTCCCCTAGCGCCCGCTGCGCACTATGCAGTTCCTCAGCGAGAAGTTCGCCGGAACCCCTTGCGAGATGCAGTTCGGCCTGGGTCAGCGCCAGGCGGGCGCGCTCGATTGCTTCCAGATGGCGGCGCCGGGCACTGAATACGCCGCTCAGTCCGGCTTCCCGGCCAGCCAGGCGAGATAGCTGATTACGCAATAGTTCCAGGCCCTCACCGGTTTTCGCGGACATGTGAATGGCAGTGCTCCCATCAACCACCGAGACGCGACTCGGCTCGCCGGTGAGGTCGATCTTGTTGTGGATGCGGAGAATGGGAATATGGGGCGGAAAGTCACTGAGGAGTTCCGTCCCTTGCGCCGGATGACGAGCGTCGAGGACGAGCAGGATGCAATCGGCCGCGGCGATGGCGTCGCGGGCTCGCCGGATTCCTTCGCGCTCCACGGGGTCGTCACTGGAGCGAAGCCCGGCGGTATCGATCACGTGAAGCGGGAGGCCGTCGATTTGGATGGCCTCGCGCAGAAGATCGCGGGTCGTGCCGGGCAGTTCGGTGACGATGGCCGTCTCCCGTCCGGCAAGAGCATTGAGCAGGCTGGACTTGCCGGCATTGGGGCGGCCCGCAATGGCCACGGTCAACCCTTCGCGGAGCAGGGCTCCCTGACGGGCCTGGCGCCGGATCGCCGCAACGGCGGCGAGCAGATTTGAGAGTTTCCCGGCAATGGCGGCATCGCCGAGGAAGTCGATCTCTTCTTCAGCGAAGTCGATGGCCGCTTCCACGTAGAGTCGGAGGCGGATCAGTTCTTCCACCAGTTCCTGGATTCGTCGCGAAAATTCCCCTTGCAGGGAGCGTTGGGCGGATCGGGCCGCTGCGGCGGTCGCACTGTCGATCAAATCGGCCACCGCTTCCGCCTGCGCCAGATCGATCTTGCCGTTCAGATAGGCGCGTTCCGAGAACTCTCCCGGCCGTGCCAACCGGCAGCCCAGTTGCAGCACACGTCGCAGCAGGAGGTCAAGGAGGACGGGGCTGCCATGGGCGTGGAGCTCCAGGACATCCTCGCCGGTAAAGGATGCGGGTGTCGGAAAGTAAAGCGCGAGGCCGCTGTCCAGGACGCTGCCGTCAGCGTCGAGGAAATTCCGGAAATGGGCATGACGCGGGGTGAGTGCCGTCCCGATTACGCCGTCGATCACGCGTTGGACGCCGGCTCCCGAGATACGGACGACGCCCACGCCACCCTTGCCGGGTGGCGTGGCAATAGCGGCGATGGTGTCGCGGTCCGGGGATTCCTCCATCACAACTCGCGGCGGGAATCAGGCCCGCGCGGCGACCGGTCTCTCGATCAGTCGGGTGATGTACCACTGCTGAATGATCGAGAGAATGTTGTTGACGACCCAGTAAAGCACGAGACCAGACGGGAAGAAAGCGAAAAACACGGTAAAAATGAAGGGGAAGAACTGCATCACCCGTGCCTGGATCGGGTCCGTCGGCGGCGGACTCAGGCGTTGCTGGATGAACATCGAAATACCCATGATGAGGGGCAACACAAAATACGGGTCTTTCGCCGAGAGATCGTTGATCCACAACAGGAAGGGCGCTTGGCGAAGTTCCACGCTTTCGACCAGTACCCAGTATAGGGAAATGAAGACTGGGATTTGCACCAAAATGGGAAGGCAGCCGCCGAGCGGATTGACGCGTTCCTTGCGGTACAGTTCCATCATGGCTTGATTGAAGCGCTGGCGATCGTCGCCGTAACGCTCTTTCAATTCTTGCAGTTTGGGCTGCAGTTTCCGCATCTTCGCCATAGACCGGTAACTGGCCTCGGAGAGCTTGTAGAACAAGAGCTTGATGACCAAGGTCACGAAGATGATGGCCCAGCCCCAATTGCCGAACAGTGCGTGGAACTTTTCTAACAGCCAGAAAATGGGTTTGGCGATGATGGTCAGTGCGCCGAAGTCCACGGTCAGCTCCAATCCCGGCGCAGTTTGTTCGAGGACATGTTGCAACTTGGGCCCGGCGAACAGGCGGGCGTGTGAGGTATGACTGCCGCCTGGTGGCACTTCCAGCGATGGCGAATAGGCGCCGATCACGAAACGGCGGTCCGCCAGTGCCTTGGTGTAGAAGGTAAACTCGTCCTCGGCGGGTGGAATCCAGGCGGCAAGGAAATAGTGCTGGATCATGGCGATCCACCCCTGTCGGGACTTCACATTGAGATTACTCTCCGCCATGTCCTTGAAGGTGATCTTCTCGTAATTCTTCTCCGCCGTATGCAGCACCCCACCGGTATAGGTGCGAATGAATTGGGACTCGTCCTTGCTCGGCTCGGTTCGCTGCAACTGCAGGTATTGCCGCGCGTTCCAGGTTGATGCGGAGCGGTTTTCGATCGTATGCTCGACCTCGATGACATAACTGCCGCGCCGGAAGACATAGGTTTTGGTGACCGTCACCCCCGCGCCGTTGCTCCAGGTGAGCGGAACCCGTAAGACATCCTGCCCTTCCGACAAACGGTACTCCGTGGCCTGTGCCTGCCAGATGCTATGATGGGTGGGCGCTTGCCCCCCGTTGCCGAGGAACCCGGTCTGGGTAAAGAACAGGTCGCCTTCGTCATTGAAGAGGCGCACAGGGCGATCCGGTTGATCCTTGGCGATGGGATAGTCGAGGAGATCCAGCCGATGAATATCGCCGCCGCGGGCGTCGATAGCCAGGTCCAGCACATCGGTACGCACCCTGATCCGTGACGCGGCGCTCGCGGGGGCTTCTTTCGGGACGGCGGGCTTGTCGGCGACTTGGTCAATGGTCTGGTGTGACTCGGGAAGATCATTCGGGGTGGTGGGGGCGGCCGTCCCGGCCCGGGTCTCTGGTGCTGGCTTCGGACCGTAGTCCATCTGCCACTGTTGCCACAAGAGGTAGCTCAGGAAAACGAAGAAGACGAAGAGCACGAACCGTAGGTTATCCATTTTGGTTTCCAAACTTTTCCGGGACCGGGTCGATGCCGCCGTGGTGCCACGGGTGGCATTTCAGAAGCCGGCGTATTGTAAGGTATGCGCCGCGCCAGGCGCCAAAACGCTGGATGGCCTCAATGGCGTAATTCGAGCAAGTGGGAAAGAATCGGCAGTGCTGGCCGACCCAAGGGCTGATCAGGAATTGATAGACACGGATGAGGCTGATGAGGAATTGGCGCATCGTCTTAACAGTGTGCTCCAGTGGTGGTCGAGGGAGCGCCGGAGATCCCCCGAGTCGGCATTCGCTGCGGCCGCGCGCGCCATGACCACATAATCGAAACCACCTAGGTGACGACGACGCAAACGAAAGGATTCGCGGATCACGCGTTTGATGCGGTTACGCCTCGCCGCGCCGCGAATCTGCTTGCGGGAGAGCGCCAGCCCAAGCCGCGCGTAGCCCCGGCCGTTGGGTCGGGCCAGCACCGTGAGCCAGATGTCCGAAGAACGGACGGCTCGCTCGAAAACCAGGCGAAAATCTGCGGGGGCTGTCAGCCGAAACGCCTTGGGGAACCCATAGCACTTCCGAGGCGCTAGGGGTTTCTTCATCAAACCGTAAGTTTCTTGCGGCCCTTGGCGCGGCGTGCTTTGATCACGGCGCGGCCGCCGCGCGTCTTCATGCGCGCCCGAAAACCATGGGTACGGACTCGCTTGATCTTGCTGGGCTGGTAAGTTCTTTTCATGGGTAAGTCCTTACTGGATCTGGGCAAATGGTAAAACCAAAAAGAATAAAAATCTATTGCATGCACGTCAAGGATGTGGGGCGCCGGGCTTTCCGGTAGAATCATCTGCCCCTTTTTTCGATCGGAGCTGCCCGCGTCGGGCGCTTGCCGAGAGATCGCGCATGATTTCCTGACAGGATACCTCGCAATGAGCACGCTCTGGAGCCACTGCATCAGCAAGCTTGAAGGCGAACTTCCTCCGCAGCAATTCAACACCTGGATCAGGCCGCTGCAGGCAGTAGAGAATGGGACGGAACTGCGCCTTTTGGCACCCAATCGTTTTGTCCTGGACTGGGTGAGGCAACATTTCATCGACAAGATCGAGGAGGTGATTTCCGAACAGAATGGTGCGCCTGCGCCAAGCGTCGTTTTGGAAATCGGCACTCGGGGGGTCGATGCCGCAGTAGGTCGTGCGCAGCTTCCAGCAAAGAAACCAGGCGCGCCGCGCAAGCTGGTTCCAAACAATCTGAATGCGTCTTTTACGTTCGATAACTTCGTCGAAGGGAAATCCAATCAACTCGCCAAGGCCGCGTCTTTGCAAGTGGCCCAGAACGTCGGGCGGGCCTACAATCCACTATTCATCTATGGGGGTGTCGGGCTGGGGAAGACGCATCTCATGCATGCCATTGGCAATGAAATCCTCAAGGGCAATGCTGGAGCCAACATCGTGTACCTGCATTCCGAGCGGTTCGTGTCCGATATGGTGAAGGCGCTGCAGCACAACGCGATCAATGCCTTCAAAGAATTCTATCGCACTGTGGATGCCCTGCTGATCGACGACATCCAGTTTTTTGCCGGAAAGGAACGTTCCCAAGAGGAGTTCTTCCACACGTTCAACACCTTGCTGGAAAATCGTCATCAGGTCGTTTTGACTTGCGATCGCTATCCGAAAGAAATCAAGGGATTGGAGGAGAGACTGAAGTCTCGGTTCGGTTGGGGTTTGCCGGTGGCGATCGAACCCCCCGATCTGGAAACGCGGGTGGCGATCCTCATGAGTAAGGCGCAGCAGGCGGGCGTCGATCTTTCGCACGAGGTGGCGTTTTTCATCGGCAAACGGATCCGCTCCAACGTCCGTGAGCTGGAAGGTGCGTTGCGTCGTGTCATCGCCAATGCTCAGTTCACCGGTCGTCCGATCACGCTGGAGTTTGCCAAGGAGGCATTGCGGGATCTCATTGCGCTGCAGGATCGGATGATCAACGTGGAAAACATCCAGAAGACCGTCGCCGAGTACTTCAAAATTCGCCAGGCGGATCTGTTGTCCAACAAACGTACGCGCTCTCTGACGCGTCCGCGGCAGATCGCGATGGCATTGTCCAAGGAGTTGACCAGCCATAGCTTGCCGGAAATCGGACAGATGTTCGGCGGAAGGGATCATACGACGGTGCTGCACGCCTGTCGGAAGGTACAAGAGCTCAAGGAGAGCGATGCCCGCTTCATGGAGGATTTCTCGAATCTCTTAAGGATTCTTTCCAACTGAGGCGCGCCAGTCGCGTCTTCGATCCAACGCGGTTTCTTGTGAATGGATGTCTTCCATGAAATTTAAGATCATGCGGGAAGACCTGTTGTTGCCTTTGCAACAGGTGATCGGAGTGATCGAGCGCCGCCAGACGCTCCCGATCCTGGCGAATGTATTGATTCGCGTGGACTCTGGTCGTTTGGAGCTCACCGGTACCGATCTGGAGATCCAGTTGATCGCGACATGTGCGTTAGAAGACGGGGACGAAGGGCGATTCACGGTCCCGGCTCGGAAACTGATGGACATTTGCCGCCTCCTGCCGGAGCAAAGCGTGATCGGTTTCGATGTCCGTCCGGATCGGGTGGTCCTGCAATGCGGCAAGAGCCGCTTTGCGCTCGGCGCCTTGCCGGCGGAAAACTACCCGGATTTTGACCACGGCGAACCGGAACTCCGGTTCACATGCGACGTCCAATTGTTGTGTATGGCGATCGACAAGACCGCGTTCGCCATGGCTCAGCAGGACGTGCGCTATTATCTCAACGGACTGCTTCTCGAAGTAGACGGATCCTATCTTCGGACGGTGGCCTCAGATGGGCATCGGCTTGCTTTGTTCGAGGAGAGGGCGGAAACAGGGGCCAAGTCCGTTACCCAGGTGATCGTTCCGCGCAAAGGAGTCACCGAATTGGCGCGCCTGTTGGCGCATGCCGAAGGTTCCGCAAGCATTGGGATTTCGCCCAACAATATCCGTGTCGTGTTGCCGGGGCGGAGTTTCTCCGCCAAGTTGATCGAGGGTAGGTACCCCGACTATCAGCGGGTCATTCCGCGTTCCGCGCAGTGGGTGGTCGTTGTGAATCGGGCCGATTTCAGGACCGCGTTGACACGCGTTGCCGTGCTTTCCAACGAAAAGTTCAAAGGCGTGAGTCTGGAAATCGAGCGTGGATGGATTCGGCTCAAGGCGCACAACCCGGAGCACGAAGAGGCGGAGGACGAGATCGGCGCCGACTTCGCAGGCGAAAGTTTTGTCATCGGATTCAACGCAAGCTATCTCCTGGATGCTATCAACGCCGTCGATTCCGATTCCGTGCGTCTGTCCTTCACCGAAGGCAATGGCAGTTGCTTGGTGGAGGATGTGTCCGATTCCCGATTCCGCTTCGTCGTGATGCCGATGCGCCTTTGAAACTGACTTCGGAAGCGCCGCGCGTGATGGCATGGCATTAACGAAGTTGGAAATCGGCAATCTCCGGAACATCGAGCATGCGGTCCTTCGGCCCGGCCAAGGGCTCAATTTTCTCTGTGGGGACAACGGCAGCGGAAAGACGTCCGTATTGGAGTCGATCTATCTTCTCGGGCGCGGGCGGTCGTTCCGTTCCGTGCACTCGCATCACGCGATCCGTTTCGAACAGGCGGCCCTGACCGTTTGTGGTCGAATCACTATCGACGGCAGGAACGCGGTCGTCGGCGTACAGATCGGGCGAAACGAGCGCCAGATCCGACTCGATGGGATCCGCTGTGAATCGAGTTCTCAGCTCGTCAAGGCGTTTCCCGTCCTCTTGGTGCAACCCGCCAGCGGCATGTTGTTGGAGGGGCCGCCGAAATACCGCCGCCAGTTGCTCGATTGGGGAGTGTTTCACGTGGAACATGGTTATGTCGAGCTGTGGCGACGCTTTTCCAGGGCGTTGGATCAGCGGAATGCCGCCCTGCGCTCGCAATCGCCCAAAGCGGTCGCGACCTGGTCGGCGGAACTGGCTCGATGCGGTACAATGGTCGCAGAGGCGCGCTTGGCATATGCAGAGCGGATCGGGTCGCTTTTCAAGGAAATGACCGTCCATTTGCTCGGCATCGAGGATGTCGATCTGGTCCTGGCGCCGGGCTGGAAAGGCGGAGAATCCTACGCAGAGGCGCTGGACCGAACCCTCGATCGCGACTTGCGCCAGGGTTATACCGAATCGGGACCGCACAAGGCCGATTTTTCCATTGTGATTCAGGGGCGTCCAGCCAAGGACTTTCTGTCGCGGGGACAGTTGAAGCTTCTGGCGCTTGCCTTGTCCTTGGCGCAGGGGGTGGCGCTGGAGGTCTCTCGCCCAGGAGAGGTCTGTCTGTTAGTCGATGATTTTTCCTCCGAACTCGATCGTCGCAATCAGGGCCGGCTCTTGGGTGTCCTGCGAGAGTTGGGGACGCAATCTTTCGTCACCATGACCAGCCGTGCGCGATGGCTCGGGAAAGGTGACAACACGGCGACGATGTTTCACGTGGAACAAGGTCGGATCTTCGGTCCGACGTGAGTAACTTCAGAGATCGATTTGCATGGCAGTCAATCCGAGCGTATACGACAGTTCGAGTATCAAAATCCTCAAGGGACTGGATGCGGTTCGCAAGCGTCCAGGCATGTACATCGGCGACACCGATGACGGAACCGGTCTGCATCACATGGTGTTCGAAGTGGTGGACAACTCCATTGATGAGGCTCTGGCCGGTTATTGCACCCACATTCGCGTCACCATCCATGAGGACGAATCAGTCACTGTCGCGGACAACGGTCGTGGCATCCCGGTCGACATTCATCCCGAGGAAGGGCGTTCGGCTGCCGAAGTGATTCTCACCGTGTTGCACGCTGGGGGGAAGTTTGACGACAACGCCTACAAGGTTTCCGGCGGACTCCACGGGGTGGGAGTCTCGGTGGTCAACGCCCTTTCGGAACGCCTCTGGCTGGAAATTCACCGTGGTGGAAGACGTTATGTCCAAGAATATCGCAACGGTGAACCATTGGCGCCTTTGGCAGATGTGGGCGAGGCGGCGGGAACGGGCACAATCCTCCGGTTCAAGCCGAGTCCGGAGATCTTTTCCAACATCGAGTTTCACTACGATGTACTCGCGAAACGCCTGCGGGAATTGTCCTTCCTGAATTCTGGGGTCCGCATCGAACTGGAGGACAAGCGGACCGGACAAAGCGATGTTTTTCAGTTCGAGGGGGGGATCCGGGCTTTCGTGGAGCATCTGAACAAGAATCGCACGCCTTTGTTCGACCGTGTCTTTCATGCCCAGGCGGCACGGGACAGCATCGTGGTCGAAGTGGCTTTGCAGTGGACCGATTCTTACCAAGAGAACGTATTCTGCTATACCAACAACATTCCTCAGCGTGACGGTGGCACACACCTGGCCGGATTTCGCAGCGCCCTCACCCGGACCGTGAACCAGTATATCGAGGAGCAGGGGTTGTTGAAGAAGCAGAAGATCATCACGGTTGGCGACGATGCCCGCGAGGGTTTGACTGCGGTCCTGTCGGTAAAGGTCCCCGATCCCAAATTCTCTTCCCAGACCAAAGAAAAACTGGTGTCCTCCGAGGTGAAGCCGGCGGTGGAGTCAGTGGTGTCGGAGAAACTCCGTGAGTTTCTCTTGGAGAATCCCTCTGTGGCCCGCATCATCGCCAACAAGGTGATCGATGCGGCGCGGGCACGCGAAGCGGCCCGCAAGGCGCGTGAAATGACCCGGCGCAAATCTGCTCTCGATATCGCGGGACTGCCGGGCAAGCTGGCGGACTGCCAGGAACGCGACCCGGCCTTGTCCGAGCTGTTCATCGTCGAAGGCGACTCGGCCGGTGGCTCGGCGAAACAAGGGCGCGATCGTAAGACGCAGGCAATCCTGCCGCTCAAGGGCAAGATTCTGAACGTGGAGCGCGCGCGGTTCGACAAGATGTTGTCTTCCGAGGAGGTAGGCACCCTGATCACCGCCCTCGGCTGCGGGATCGGCCGGGAAGAGTATGATCCGGACAAGCTGCGTTATCACCGCATCATCATCATGACGGATGCAGACGTCGACGGCTCTCACATTCGCACCTTGCTGTTGACGTTCTTTTATCGCCAGATGCCGGAGTTGATCGAGCGTGGGCATGTTTACATCGCGCAACCGCCCCTCTATAAGGTCAAAAAAGGTCGGCAAGAGCGCTATGTCAAGGACGATGCGGAGCTGAACGAATATCTCCTGCAACTCGGTCTCGACAAGGCACGGTTGGTTTTCAACCAAGAAACGCCCCCCATCCAGGGGCCGGGGTTGGAGAGATTGGCCCACGAATATCTCCACGTGAGGAAGCTGATCGATCGGCTCTCCCATCGTTATGACGAGGCATTCCTGGAAGCGCTCGTGACGATGCCGGTGCTTGCCGCGCCGGAGCTTGCAGATTCGGAAAAATGCCGGACTTGGTTCGAGGCTCTGGAGCAAAAGTTGAACGCTGAGCCGGGCGGGGCTTCCTACACTATGCAATTCACTCCTGGTCCCGCTGGCTTCTCCGTCCACGTGACACGTCGCCTGCACGGTGTCGAACGAGCGTTCGAAGTGAGTTCCGCGTTTTTTGGCAGTCACGACTACGGAGTCCTCACCGCCTTCGGGCGCAGCGTGGAGATGTTTTTCGGGACGGAAAGCGCGATCTATTTCGATGCGGATCGTTATCCGGTGCGTTCCTTCAAGGAGGCATTCGAGTGCATGCTGACGGAGGCGAAGAAGGGCCAGCACATCCAGCGCTACAAGGGATTGGGGGAAATGAACCCAGAACAGCTCTGGGAAACGACCCTGGACGCGAATAGCCGTCGCCTGTTGCAAGTTCGCATCGAAGACGCCATTGCGGCGGACGAAGTTTTCTCCACGCTGATGGGGGACCAGGTCGAGCCGCGCCGGGATTTCATCGAGCGCAACGCCCTTCAGGTCGCCAATCTGGACGTCTGAAGAAACTACCCTCATACGTCGTCATGATCCCCTACCCCGCCATCGATCCCGTCGCCATCAGTATCGGTCCGGTCAAAGTGCATTGGTATGGACTCATGTACGTCGTCGGCATCGGCGCGACCTGGGTGTTGGCTCGTCGCCGGGCCGCAAGCAGCACAACCCCAGTCCTGAGCGTCGCGCAAGTCGAGGATCTCATTTTCTATGCGGCATTGGGATTGGTGATCGGTGGACGGCTGGGCTACATGTTGTTCTACAACTTCTCCAGCTTCCTGCACGACCCCTTGATGCTGTTCCGCATTTGGGAAGGTGGCATGGCATTCCATGGTGGGTTGTTGGGTGTGTTGGTGGCGATGTTCTGCTATGCCCGTTCCCAACGCAGATCGTTCTTCGACATGAGTGACCTTCTCGCGCCCTATGTACCCATCGGTCTCTTCGCCGGGCGCATCGGCAACTTTATCAACGGGGAACTCTGGGGGAAACCGAGCGACGTCCCATGGGCCATGATTTTTCCGCGAGCCGGCAGCGAACCGCGTCACCCTTCCCAGCTCTATGAAGCCTTTCTGGAAGGCGTCGTATTGTTCGCCCTTCTGCAATGGTTGCTTCGTACCTCGCCACCGCGGATGGCGACCAGCGGATTGTTTTTGCTGGCTTACGGAATCTTCCGCTTCCTGGTCGAATTCGTCCGTCTGCCGGACCCACAACTGGGCTATCTTGCCTTCGGCTGGCTCACCATGGGGCAGGTTTTGAGTCTGCCGATGATCCTATTCGGCGGGTTTTTGTTATTCCTCGCCTACTCCCACCCGCAAACGAGATAAAACCCTCATGCGGGAATATCTGGATTTGCTGCAGGATATCCTGGAGTCCGGCGTAGACAAGCAAGACCGTACCGGAACCGGCACGCGGAGCGTCTTCGGGCGCATGATGTGCTTGGATTTGAGTGAGGGACGTTTGCCCTTGCTCACCACCAAGAAACTGCACATCCCGTCGATCATCCATGAGCTATTGTGGTTCCTGTCCGGCAGCACCAACGTGCAAGACCTTCGGGCGAAAGGGGTGACGATCTGGGACGAATGGGCGGATGAGTCGGGCGAGCTGGGGCCGGTCTATGGGCACCAATGGCGGAAGTGGCAAGGCGCCGACGGCAAGCGCGTGGATCAGATCAGTAGGTTGGTGCAAGAACTCAAGAGCAACCCGAATTCCCGCCGGCTTTTGGTGAGTGCCTGGAATCCGGCAGAAATCGACGCCATGGCTTTGCCCCCTTGTCATTATGCGTTCCAGTGTTACGTCGCCAATGGGCGCCTGTCCTGCCTGTTCCAGATGCGGTCGGTGGACGTCTTCCTGGGGCTCCCGTTCAACCTTGCCAGTTATGGCTTGTTGACCCACATGTTGGCCCAGCAATGCGGGTTTATGCCCGGGGAACTGATCTGGTGTGGCGGGGATGTCCACCTCTATCGCAATCACCTCGACCAGGCTCGTCTGCAGTTGGGCCGCGACCCGTTGCCGGCCCCAAGGTTACGGTTTCGCCGCAAGCCGCCCACGATATTCGATTACCGCTTCGAAGACTTCGTGATCGAAAACTATCAGGCGCACCCCCATATTCCGGCCGAGGTCGCGGTGTGAACCGTCTGCCGCCGATTTCGATCGTCGTCGCCATGGCTTCCAACCGGGTCATCGGCCTGGGTAACGCGATGCCTTGGCATCTTTCCGCCGACCTCAAGCGTTTCCGGCGCCTGACTCTCGGAAAACCCATCCTCATGGGCCGGAAAACGCACGAATCGATCGGTCGGGCCTTGCCCCGCAGGCTCAACCTCGTATTGACGCAAAGCAAGGACTATGTCGCGCCGGGTTGCGTGGTCGTCCATGATTGGCAGGAGGTCGCCGATCTTT
Source organism: Methylococcus sp. (assembly GCA_035559395.1). Taxonomy (GTDB): domain Bacteria; phylum Pseudomonadota; class Gammaproteobacteria; order Methylococcales; family Methylococcaceae; genus Methylococcus. Next base: position 44,920 of record DATMAX010000073.1, read on the forward strand.
GCGCGGGATACCCGGAACTCATGGTGATCGGAGGTGCTTCGGTATACGAAGCCGCCTTGCCGTGGGCACGGAAGATTTACCTCACCCTGATTCACCACGACTATCCAGGGGACGTCTATTTTCCTGCCTATCCGGAGGAAGATTTTCGCGAAGTGTCTCGCGAGGATGTCGACTCCGATCCGGAGTTTCCGTGGCCGTACAGTTACCTTGTTCTGGAGCGGAAGTGACGGAAGCTTTTTGTCAGTCTCCAGGGTCTCGGCGCCAGTGCCCCGATTTGCCGCCGATCTTTTCCAGCAAGCGCACCGCCTCGATGTTCATGCCGCGGTCGACGGCCTTGCACATGTCATAGATGGTGAGGAGCGCGATCTGGGTTGCGGTCAGGGCTTCCATTTCCACCCCCGTTGGGCCCACGGTCCGCACCGTCGTCTCGCAGCGGATGCGGTTGCGGTCCGTTTCGATTTCGAACCGCAGATCGACGCTGGTGATCGGGATCGGATGGCACAAAGGGATCAGTTCCCAGGTTTTCTTGCAGGCCATGATTCCGGCGACGCGGGCTACCCCTAAGACGTCGCCTTTCTTGTGCCCGCCGCGGAGGATGAGTTGCAAGGTTTCCGTTTGCATGCGGACATAGCCTTCGGCAACGGCTGTGCGCGCGGTAGGCTCTTTATCGCCGACATCCACCATGCGGGCGGCGCCGGTTTCATCGAAATGGGTGAGCGAAGACATGGTCATGCCGTTCCGATAGACTCCATGGAATTTGCTATTGTAGCAGTCCGCGGAGAAATCCCTGGGCGGGCGCGAAAATGCCTTCTGGGGTTTCCGTGGCAGCCCTTGCCGATGCCGGCGGCAGTGACTCCCGATCGGATTGGATCGGGTTGCAACGCAGGCTCGCGGAGTGTCCCAATTGAACCCTTCCATGGCGCAATTGTTTCAACGGATCACCCATGGGGTGTACGTGATCGGCGTCGCGGACGCGATGAGTGCGAACGCTTTCACGGCCGCCTGGGTGATGCAAACTTCGTTCGACCCGCCCATGTTGGCGGTGGCCGTCCATCCGCGGCATCGTTCCTATCGCATGCTGTGCGCCGGGGGTAGATATAGTGTCAATGTGTTGGAGAAAGGAAGGCTGGATCTGGCGGCGCATTTCGCCCGCTCGGCGGATGCCAACAAACTCGCCGGCGTCGGCTGGAAGCCAGGCGCTGGCGGTGTGCCCTTGTTGGAAGATGCCATCGCTTGGTTCGAGTGCAAAGTGATCGGGCAAATGGCGGCCGGAGACCATGAATTGGTATTGGGGCGGGTGGTCGACGGCCGACTGCAACGTCCGGAAGCCGAACCGCTGCGCTACATCGATACCGGCGACTTGGACGGGGCGGCGGCCTTGTATCCCGATGCGTTCTGAAGCTCGCTTTCTGCCCAAGGATTTCGTCGAGACTCGGGAGGGTTTGTTTTTCGCCGTGGTGGCGGCTTATCCGGAGGACGGCGAGGTGCTCGCCACCCTGCGCTATGTTCCCGGCGAACAGGGCCTGCGTAAGCTGGCAACGGCCGCAGCCGTTTCCTATCTGCAAGACCGGCATCCTAGGTACTTGCGTCATTCGATCCATGTGGACGCGGTCTTGCCCGCCGTGCCGTGGTCCGCGGTGGCGCGGCATTTTCGACCGGAGGAACGGGTAAGATTCTTGCTCCAACGGGGACCACGTGATCCCATCGAAAGGAAAGCCCATTGGCTCTTGGGAGAATTCGTGTCCGCGGGCGTCGACTTGCGCCGCGTGGGTTTGACCGGTTCGCTCCTGATCGGGGCGCACACGGTCGAATCGGATCTCGATTTCGTGGCTTACGAGGAGGGAACGTTCCAGGCCCTCCGCCGCTGGGTGCAGACGGCGGTTGGGCAAGGTCGTCTCGATCGGCCTGATCCGGCGGGGTGGAAGGGGACCTATGAGCGGCGGGGTTGCGCGCTGGATTTCGCCGAATACCTTTGGCACGAACGGCGCAAATTCAACCAGGGGTGGGTGCAGGGGACCAAGTTCGATCTGACGTTGGTAGTCCCGGGGGCTTCCCCCCCGAACCGCTGGGCGCAGAAGCTCGGCATGGTCACCTTGCGTGCGGAGGTGACGGATGCGAGCCGCGCCTTCGAATTCCCGGCCCGCTATCGGATCGAGCATCCACGAATCCAAGAGGTGCTGAGCTTCACCCATACCTATGCCGGACAAGCGTTCGCCGGAGAGACGATCGAAGCCCGCGGGCGGCTCGAAATCTGGGAGGACGAGAGAGAGCGATTGATCGTCGGATCCAGCCGGGAGGCGGCCGATGAATTCATCAAGGTGCTGCCCGATGCCTGAAACCCAGCGAAAAGAACCCGAGAGCGAGGAAAGGGTCGGCGCATCCGCAATCCTGCCTCCCGAACCGGAAGGAGTGATTTTGGACATGGATGGTCTTGCGTTGGATACCGAGGCTACGTATTGCCAGGCTTGGCAACAAGCTGCCGCCACATTGGGATGTCCGCTTCCCGAGGAGTTTTGCCGGTCGCTGTTCGGACATCATGCCGAAGAAGTCCGGCGCCTCGTGGCCGAGTTTACCGGGAATCGCCTCGACCTCGAGGATTTCGCCCGCCTCGCCTCGCGCATCTGGCACGACCACGTCGCCGTCCAAGGCGTTGCCCGGATGCCTGGATTGGAAGCCCTGCTGTCGTTCCTCCGGGCGCGCTCCATCCCTTATGCACTGGCGACCAATAGCGAGGCCCGGTTTGCCGACATCTGCCTGGAGCGGGCCGGGGTGCGGCGGCTGTTTCCCGTGATCGTGACCCGCGATCAGGTGGCGCATGGCAAACCGGACCCCGACCTGTACCTCGAGGCGGCGCGTCGCCTCGGGGTGCCGCCACAGTGCTGTCTGGCTTTGGAGGATTCGGAAGCGGGCATCGAGGCAGCCCACCGCTCGGGAGCTTTCGCCGTGCTGGTGACCCCTCGGCCCAATTTGAGCGAGAAGGTCCGCGAGTACGCCCGTGTCCGCTTCAGTTCCTTGGGCGAACTGCTCGCCGCGCTGAAACTGGGTTGCTCCCGGAACTGATCGATGCGTCGGAACTTATCCGGATGGGCGCGCTTTGCTACAGTGCGCGTCGCATCCATACCTTCCGGGGAGTGACTGACATGATCGGTGCCGTCGCTGTTCTGCTGATTGCCGTCTGGTTTTACCGGACCGCCAATCGTCTCCAGCTTCCGCCCCTCGCCTGGGTGGTGGGCGGGGTGATCGCCTATTACGCGGGTTTCGTCGTGTGGCTCTATCTGATCCTGAAACCTTTGCTCGGTGATGCTTTTCGCAATCATTCCTTCCTGCTGGGGCTCGGCATGGATGTTTCCTCCGTGCTCGTGGGCGTGGGCGTGGCCGCCCTGTTTCGCTGGAAGATCCTGTTGCGGCAAGGACGAGAACCCCAGGGATCAAAATTCTGAGCCGATCCGCCGGTCTCGGCCCCAGTCCGGCGCCGCTGTCGTCCGCCAGGCCGCGCGATGCGGGAACCATCGGGAACGACGGCGGATCAGGTTTGATACAATCAAAAATCATTCCCGACTTCATCGGAAGGCCGGTTTTCATGGCGAAAGACGCACAAAACCTCATCTGGATCGACCTCGAAATGACCGGGCTCGACACCCAGTCCGACTCCATCCTGGAGATCGCGACCATCGTGACCGATAAGAACCTCAACGTCCTGGCCGAAGGACCGGTGTTGGCGATCCATCAGCCCGAGTCCGTGCTGGCACGAATGGACGAATGGAACCGGCGGCAACACGGACAGTCGGGATTGCTCGAGCGGGTGCGGCAGAGTTCCGTGGACGAGGCCGAAGCCGAGCGACTGACCCTGGGTTTTCTGCGCCGGTGGGTGCCGCCGCGCGAATCGCCAATGTGCGGCAACAGCATTTGCCAGGACCGCCGTTTTCTCGCCCGTTGCATGCCCGAGCTGGAAGCCTATTTCCACTATCGCAACCTGGACGTCTCCACGCTCAAGATCTTGGCGGAGCGCTGGGCGCCGAACCTCAAGGATGGATTGCAAAAAGAGAGTTCGCATTTGGCGCTGAACGACATCCGTGAATCGATCGCCGAATTGCGGTACTACCGCGAAGTCTTATTGAAAGTCTGATCGATCGCCTGGCTCGGTCGGGTGGCTCGGATGCTTGTTGAGCCGGCTCGATCGGGCGCACCGAAACCCGCATGAAGCTTCGCATTACTGGATTTTTCGTTTCGCTCCTCGTGGTGACCGCGGCGGGAGGCGCCTATTTCCTGGGCAAGAGCCACGGCGAGCGGCCCGCCGCTGAACGCTATCGCACGGAGACGGTCACGCGCGGCAGGATCGTGCAGACGGTGTCGGCCAACGGCACGCTGAACCCGGTCGTGCTCGTCAACGTCGGCAGTCAGATTTCCGGCCGGATCATCCGTCTGCACGCCGATTTCAACGATCGGGTGGAAGCCGGGCAGGTCTTGGCCGAACTCGACTCCCGCATCATCCGGGCGCAGTTGCAGCAGGCCCGCGCGGCCCTCGCCAGTGCCCAGGCCAGGCTCGCACTGGCGGAGATCGAAGAGCGTCGCTCGCGCCGTCTGGCCGAACGGCACTATCTGGCACAGTCGGAACTTGACAAGGCGGTGAACGCGGTGCAGCTTGCCCGCGCCGAAGTCGAGCGGGCGAAAGCGCAGATCCAGTGGGACGAGACCAATCTGTACTACACGGTGATCCGCTCACCGGTCTCGGGCGTGGTGGTCTCGCGCAATGTCGACGTGGGGCAGACCGTCGCCGCCAATTTCCAGACTCCGACCTTTTTCCAGATCGCCCAGGACATCCGCGAAATGCAGATCGATACCCATCTCGCCGAGGCTGACGTCGGCAGTGTCCGCGTGGGGCAGATCGCGACTTTCAGCGTCGATGCCTATCCCGAGCGGACTTTCACCGGCACCGTCAAGCAGATCCGCCTCAACCCCTCGATCCAACAGAATGTGGTGACCTACGACGTCGTGATCGGGGTAAAAAATCCCGAGGAACTTTTCCTGCCCGGAATGACCGCCGTGGTCGAAATCGGGGTGGCATCACGCGAAGATGCCTTGCTCGTCCCGCAGGCGGCGCACCGCTTCCGGCCGAGCGATCCCGACGTCCCGAGACCCGCCCGTAGCAGCGAAAAAGAACGCACCGTGTACCGGCTGGAAGGCGACCGCCCGGTTCCGGTAACCATCCGTACCGGGATCGCCAACAGCCAACAGGCCGAGGTCGTCGCCGGTCCGCTCCGGGAGGGAGATCGGGTGGTGGTGGAAGAAGCATTGGAGGTGCCGACCGCCGGGACCACATCCGGTTTCCGTGTGCGCGTGTTCTAAACCGACCGAAACGATTTCGGGGGAGTCATGTCACGATCCTTGGGGGTCGCGCCATCCGAACCGCTGATCCGTTTGTCCGACATCGGCAAGGATTATGTTTCGGGAGATGCGGTCACCCCTGTACTGCACGAGATCAACTTGTCGATCGCCGCGGGCGAGTTCGTCGCCATCATGGGGGCGTCAGGCTCGGGAAAGTCGACGCTGATGAACCTGCTCGGTTGCCTGGACACCCCCAGTCGGGGCTCCTACCTGCTGGAAGGGCAAGACGTCGCCCATTTGGATCGGGATGCCCTGGCGACGATCCGCAACCGCATGCTCGGTTTCGTGTTTCAGGGTTTCAACCTGTTGCCCCGCATGAATGTGCTGGACAACGTCGCCCTGCCACTGCTGTATGCCGGAGTCGGGCGCCGCGAGCGGCAGCGGCGCGCGGCGGCGATGCTGGAGCGCGTCGGTCTCGCGGCTTACTACCTGCGCCAACCCATGCAGCTCTCCGGCGGCCAACAACAGCGCGTCGCCATCGCGCGGGCGCTCATCAATCGTCCGCGCCTGATCCTGGCGGACGAGCCCACCGGCAATCTTGACACCGTGACCAGTCGCGCCGTCATGGATTTGTTCGTGGAGCTCAATGTGCAAGAGGGCATTACCCTGCTTCTGGTCACTCACGAAGCGGACATCGCTCGCTATGCGCAAAGACGGATCCGCATCCGGGACGGGCGCATCGTCGGCGACGACAAATTCGTCGGGAACGAACTTGGCCGCACGGAGTGCGGCTCGCAGAGCGAACCCCAGGGAGGAGGCGAACAGCCTGAACCGCGCAGCGGGCCCCCGACTCCCTCACCCCAAACCCCTCTCCCTTTGGGAGAGGGGTTCATTTGTTCCCTTCTCCCCTTGGGAGAAGGGGTAGGGATGAGGGATGGGGACGGACTCCAGGGAAAGGGTGAACAAGGGTGAGAAATTTCGCCATGCTGACGGCGCTATTGGGCGAATCCCTGCGGGCCTTGCGGGCCAATCGACTGCGCACGGCCCTCACCATGCTCGGCATCGTCATCGGTGTCGGCGCGGTGATCGTCATGCTAGCCATCGGTCAAGGGGCGCAGTCCATGGTCGATCAGGCGATCCGCTCCATGGGCAGCAATCTCCTGATCGTCTTGTCCGGCGCCTCGACCTCGAGCGGTGCGCGTTTGGGGATGGGGACCATCCCTACCCTGACCGCGGGCGACGCCGAGGCGATCCGCGCGCTGCCGCCGGTGGCCTTGGCGGCACCCGCGATCCCGGAGACGGTGCAGATGGTTTACGGTTCCAACAACTGGAGTGCTCCGGTACTCGGCACGACAGCGGAGTTCCTGGAGATCCGCTCCTGGCCCTTGGTTGCCGGAACTCCTTTCACCGACACCGACCTCCGCAATGCCCGCTGCGTGGCGCTCCTGGGACAGACCGCGGCCCGCAATCTGTTCGGTGACGAGGATCCGGTCGGCAAGACCCTGCGCATTCGCAATAGTCCGTTCCAGGTGATCGGCCTGCTCGTCGCCAAGGGGCAGAGCCTGGATGGCAGGGATCAGGACGATACCGCGTTGATTCCGCTCACCACCGCGCAACGGCAACTATCCGGCAATGCCTTTCCCGGCACGGTACGCTTCATCCTGGTCCAAGCCAAGACCGCTTCCGCCATGGCTGCTGCGGAACGGGAAATCAAGGCCTTGTTACGCCAACGTCACCGCATCCGCGCCGGCCAGGAGGACGACTTCACGGTCCGCAACCTGACCAGTTTGGCGCAGGCGGCAGCCGGCAGCGCCCGGGTGATGTCGATGATGCTCGGTGCCATCGCTTCGATTTCCCTCCTGGTGGGCGGGATCGGCATCATGAACATCATGTTGGTCTCGGTAACCGAGCGCACCCGGGAAATCGGCATCCGCATGGCGGTGGGAGCGTTACGGCGCCACATACTCGGACAGTTCCTGTTGGAAGCGCTCATCATCTCCCTGGTCGGCAGTCTGGTGGGCGTGGCGCTGGGGATCGGGGTCAGCTGGGGTGTCGGCGTGGCTTTCGCGATGCCCACCGTGATCACCGGTTTTTCCCTTGTGCTTGCCTTTGGGGTGGCCGCGGCGGTCGGCATCTTCTTTGGATATTATCCCGCATACAAGGCCGCCGACCTCAACCCGATCGAGGCACTGCGCTTTCCCTGACGGAGGACGTGGGTGCCTGGCCCGTTCCGCCGCCCGCTTACGTCGGTACCATGCCGATCACGAATCCGCCCAATAATCCCGTCAGCAACAAAAACAGCGTGGACAGGATGAGAGCGGCTGGGATCGCGGCCAGCGCCCATTTGATCATGAAAACGACGAGCGAAACGAATGGAATTTGGATGTCGATGATGCGAACTTCTTGTTTCTCCATCTCGCTTTCCCCCCTTGAAAAAGGGTCGATTGACCCGAGCCCATTTCGGAAACCATTTCGTACCGATTCCCACGCGGGGTCGAACCGAGCGGAATTTTCATTGTCGACGCCCCGGGATCCGTCGTACGGAAATTCCCCGCCCGAAGCGGGACCGAAACGGCTCTCTCGGTCTGAAACTTCTCTTCCTTTTCGTCAGAACAGCCTCGGGCGGTTTCCTCCGCCTTGCTTTTCCCGTCAGAAAGTTTCCCGGAGGGATTGACAAACCTGGCGGGCGTCGGAAAGTTAGCTCCGAAGGCTGGTGAGCATGCGGACATTTTGCTCGTTCCGTCACTTGCCCGCAATCTCATCTGGACTACTTGCTCTTCGGAGTTCACCCTCCGGATTTCTCAACCGAAGCATCGGGCCGGCTCCACCCGACCCAGGAGGCTCCGCCATGACCTTCCAAAACTTCCGCCCCGATACCACCTATTACCAGCCCGAAAACGCCTGGTGCTTGGGCCAGGCAGCCAAGCTGGCTTACCAGGATCCCACGACGATCGAAAGCCGTTGCCGCGAATGGCGCCTCGGTATGACCCGTTTCCTCAAGAGCCCGAAGCGGGCGAGGTACGATACCCAGGCCTTCGTGGCGGCGAACGACCGCCTAGTGGTGGTGGCGTTCCGCGGCACCGAGCCGGAAAAACTCGAAGACTGGTTGACCGACGTCAATGCCGTCCTGATCCAGGGACCTTTCGGCGGCCGGGTCCATGCCGGCTTCTATCTGGCCTTGGAAAGCGTGTGGAAGGACCTGCTGAAAGCCCTGCGTGAGTCGCAGACCCGCGGACAGTCCCTGTGGTTCACCGGTCACAGCCTGGGCGGCGCCCTGGCGTCTCTCGCGGCGGCGCGGCTGCGGGACGAGTTCGACAAGCCCGTGTATGGGCTCTACACCTTCGGCCAGCCGCGCGTCGGCGACCGCATCTTCGAGCGCGCCTACAACCAGGACAACCGCAGTCGCAGTTTCCGGTTCGTCAATAACAATGACATCGTGACCCGCGTCCCGACGCGACTGATGGGATACAGCCACATCGGCACCTTCCTCTATTTCGATCACGAGGGCCGCCTGCAACGCGATCCCCACTACTGGTTCCAGTTCCTCGACCGCTTCGAAGGCCGCATCGAGGACCTCGGGAAACCGCTGAGCGAGGGACTCAAGGACCACTTCATGGAAGCCTATCTGGACCGGTTGGAGAGAAACCGCACGGTCGATCCGTTCTGAGTCGATTTGCACCGCCGCGGAGGTCTCAAGGCGTCGAGCGCACGATCAAGCCGCGTTCCCGGATGCGTTCGGCAAACGCTTCCAGCTCCGCCGGAGCCAGGCGGGAGAGGCGCGGCGCCTCGGGTTGGCAGGACGGTCGGGCGATGCCGTAGAGCAATACGCCGCGCAACGGCACACCGTCGCCGACCAATCCGCCGACGAAGTCGAGGTAAGCCATACCCTCGGATTCGGACGGCGCTCTGTCGTCCAGCGCGAACCAACAGGTCTGAATCCAAGTCGGGCAGACCCCTGCGCAGGCCGACAAGCGGCGGCGCACGGTTTCTGGCGCCAGATGGACTTGGTTCGTCCGGCCGATCCCCTCGGTAGTGGCGCGGTCTACCTTGAACCAAACTTCGCCCCCCCATTCCGCCCAGCGCCGTAAGGCGCGTTGCACCGACGGGCGTTCGATGCGGCTGCCGTTGGTGATCAGCACGAATCCGATGCGTCCGGTGAGACGGAAACGCGCGGCCACTTCGCCGATCGTTTCGACGATGCGATCGAAATCTTGCGCGGTGGTCGGTTCCCCGTCGCCGGAGATGGCGATGTCCCGGAGTAGCCGCCGTTGCGGCGGTACTTGGTAACGGTCGTAGAAATCACCTTCCAGCACTTCGGTGAGCAAGATTTCCAGTTCTTGTGCGAGCACCTCGGTGTCGATCGGCGGTGCGTTCCCGCGGCGTAGGTTCGGCACCTGGCAATAGATGCAGCGCCAGTTGCAGGCGTGGTTCGGGTTGAGGTTGATGCCGATGGAAAGGCCTCCGGCGCGTCGGGAAAGCACCGGGTAAACGTAAGTGAGACCGGCAAGGTCGCGGCGGTGGTCGAATTCGGTGAGTCGAGACAAGCGAGCTCTTAGGATTGCGAAAGATTAAGGATGGCGAAATGGGCGTTCCACGCGGCTAGAGCGGGGAACGGGAAACATCGGGCCTAGGCAAGCGTGGTGAGCGTAGGAAAAGGGTGTCATTCCGAAGCGAAGCTTCCGTCCGCAGCACGGCAGTCCTTGATCCCGAAAGGGGTCGGTAGCGAACTCTTGGGACTCGGAATGACACCTCCAGGGTTCCACAGGATTTTTATTTTTGCGGAGCCTTCCCGCGCGTGGGCTGATCGAAATAACCGAACCGGGTATCCCGATCGAAGTCATCCCAGACGTAGACCGGATCGGTCAGCGGAGCGTGGGGAATGGGGAAGGTCACCACCTCGAATGCCCCGGCCACGGTGCGTCCCAAAGTGTCACCGATCCCCTCGAAGAAACCGAACGGTATGAACGCCGGGCCCTCGTCGCTCGCCGCGATACCGACGCCCTTCACCAGTTCGACCCATCCCAGGGTGGCGTTGGCGAGCCCGCGTCCCAGCTTGTCCCCGACGTCGCCGGCGTAATCTTCCCAGCCATCGCCGAATGCGGTACCCGAGGCGAGACCGAGCATTAGTGTCAAACTGGCAGCCCGTTTTATGCCTTTGCATTTTATGTTCATGTTTTTTCTCCTCCGATTAAGGATCGGCGATTTCAGTTGCCCATCGCCACCCAATGGAAACCCAGCACCGATTGTCGGCGCACCGTCGCAGTATAACGACAGCCCCAGCGCGAAGAAATCCCTTATACCTTTACTCGGCCACGCGAAGAGATGAGTTTTCCCGAAAAACCGAAAGTTCTTGACGAAGAGCCTATTTCAGTAGGCCAGTTGCACGCCAGGTGATAATACCGCAGGCGAGGTGCAACATGGCAATAACGGTTTGGGGAAGCTTTTCCCAGCGGACGAGGATGCGACGAAAGCGATTCAGCCAGCTATGAGTGCGTTCCACCACCCACTGGCGCGCCCGGAAGCCTGCTTGCTTTTGGGTGCCTTGGCCTCTTCGCCCCGTGCCCGGAGGTGTGCCGTGAAACCGAACTCCCGAAGGATGGCGCGAACTTCGACGAAGTCGTAGTCTTTGTCGAAACACAATCCCTGCAGCACTGTCTCCGTGGGCAAGGGAAGCTTGATCATGGTGTTGTCGAGCGCGCCTCTGATCCACTTCATGTCGTGACGATTGGCCCATCGATAGCAAAGGCCATTGGAATCCGCCCGCCTCGGTCAACAAACTGCGCTTGACGCCTTGCTTGCCCCGATCCGCCGAATTCGATCCCGTTTTTTTACCCGCAAGCGGCGCCTTCGTCAGGGCGCCATCCACCGACAGCCAGGACCAGTCGATGCCCTTGGGTCCGTCGTATTCGGTCCACCCTTGCCAAAAGGCCTCAAACACGTCAGCTTCCGTCCATTCGCGGAAACGCCGATAGGCCGAACTGCAACTGCATATCCCCGTGGCGTCCAACGCCTTCCATTGGCAACCGGTGCGCAGCACAAACAAAATGGCGTTCATGGCATCCCGGTCGGGTCCTTGGGGATTGTGGCAACCCAAAGGATGGGGCTTGCGTGGCGGAAGGAGCGGCTTCATTCGCTCCCATAGTTCGTCCGTCATCCGTCAGCCGTCTTCTTTCGTTACCAGCCCCAATTCTCTCCCGCTCATCTGCGTTTCGATGAGAGTATGATCCGCGATCACGCTACCTACCGAGACAGGCTCTAAGTCGGCCCACCGGTCCCTGAGCAATTCGATCTGCCGAGATCGACGGGAAAGTAAGGCAAGCCGTCCGGCTTGCCGATGGGATCGATGTCTTGTTGGGCGCCAATACAGGCGGGGTCGAGTTGTCCAGGTACTCGAACACACCGGGAAGGCTTCCTGCTTGGTATCACCATCCGGCCAGTCAATTTCTTTCCGGTCGCCGCAGTTGTCCATTCCACACCAGCAAGCCGAAACACTGGATCAGACGGCCGTCCGCCCCACACGGAAGTATCCGGCAATGCATCTAGGCTGCGTCGAACCCGTAAGGACAAGCATACTGCTAGTTGCTTGCAGATTCATGCCTCGCGTAATCCAGTCGAGGGCTAGACGCTATCACCATTCCGGCCGGTCAGTAGAAGCCTCGCGCTTCGGCATTTTCTTCTCGGCACGGGCTTTTCAGCAAGGAAACCGTTTCATCCCGGAACACCAACAAGCCGTTAGGATTTTACCTGTGTCGTTCGCGCAGCGCCCCCGTGCGATTTTTGTTGAAGGGATTGGTGATTGCTGGGGCTGAGAGAAAGGTGTATAAGCGATATCGAAAGTGCCCGAATCAAGCTATCTACCATCGGGCCTTTAGAGCGGGCGATTCAGAAAAGCGACTTGCCTGTTGAATGATGCACTTTCTTTTCACGACGCACGGGGGATAGGCCCATGAATGTCTGGTGCAAAGAAATACTCGCTCTTACAGCTACCTTATTAACGATGGGGACAGCCCAAGCCGATTTGACGGCAATGGAACGGGCGCAGCAGTTTGGGATCGGCGATATCCGCGGCATTGCCTATATTCCAGGTCCCGCAGGCCCTGAGAAGCCGGTGGATCCCTACTTCGGCGCCGACAGCACTGCGCTACCCTATTTTATTGGTAGCATACAAACCTACAATCCTCAGGGGCAGCCATATCACCTTCTGGATGCTAAATATACTATTTATTACGATTCGGATTTCTATAATCAAGATTTTCAACGGCTATGGGGTACGGGTAGTCCAGGTCAGGAAGGGCGGGACGATTTGGGCAGGTATAAAACCGAACTCAACGCCAATTTCGTCCACTTGTACGATTGGAACTCCGATCCATCGCTTCGTAATCACGAGCCATTTCTAGACTATGCTCAGAGCTTGGGTATGAAGGTCACGATCCCGGTGTCGAATAGTATCTATCAACTCATGTGCTCGTCGAATCCGAACGACAGGGACACCGCGCGGCAAAGGGTGGCGCAAATATTCCGCTACGTTTACGGGATAGGGGTGCTGCGCCGGCCTATGGGGGCGCCACATCCGGCTGCAGGGGTTTTGAAAATCTTTAACGAATTCGACGTGAGTCAATGCAAAAACGCCCAGCACGTGGCACAAGTCGCTTTATGGTGGAGGAATTTGGAAGTCACGAATAGGATTCCGGACCAGTACAGATTGCCGATCATTTTTCCCGTGACATTCGGTATCAAAAATGGCATTGCCGGCGGTGCAGTCCTGGATGCATTTAATGCAATCATAAGTACCCCTGGGCTCGGTTTGGATTTTTGGAATGCGCGTGTCATTTATGCGACCAATCCATTCAACGATGGCGCCTTTATGAAGAATTGGATCGAGACGGATCTTCCCGCCTGGTTTGCAAGCAACAACATTCCGACCGATACCCCGGTGGTGTTTACCGAGTATGGCCGGAGTTCGGATGAGTCCAATCCTCCTGACGAAACCGGCCAGGCGGAATGGATCAAGGGACAATTCCAGGCGATGTGGCAACCAAAGCCAACCAGTGTGAACTTCTTGGGTACATGCGCGTTTGTGAACCAGTATCGTTTCTGGCTCCAACCTCCCGAGCCGAACTTTGCGCTCACTGATTTCAATCAGGGAGGCGGAGCATGGAATAAGCCCGCGACTATGTATGTACGCGCGGAACAATACTTGAACCCCAATGCCGGCGAGAGACCAGCGTCTTGGGGAGCGAAATACCAAGTCGATCCACAGAAACCTAGACCGGCATACTGCGAAGTTGCTCGCGCTTACGGTGCTCAACCCTCCGCTCAGTGTCCATGAAGGAGCACGGGAAGCGGAGCGACAGCGACCCTTACGGGGAGCCGTAGGGTCAGCTTTTGGGTGGGGGGGGTCCACCGGTGCCGAGGGTGGAGACCCCATTTAAAGTATCGGCGCGGAGTCCAGTTCTTTGTAGGAGCCAGGCGCGGTATCGAAGCGCACGCGATGATGTCCGCGCCGTCCTGCGGCCGGTGCGGCGCACCCTCCGCACTGCGCCATGGCTACCACGATGACTGGACGCCGTGTCAGGTGCCTTACGTTCTGTCCCCACCCCCGCTTCCGCGCAGACGCCAGCCAAACATCCAGCCCTGTGGCTCTCCGCGGGGTTGTTGCATTCGCTCGCTACGTTCGACTTTCATGTGCTTCTTCTTCAATGTGCTTCGTCCCAATTGTCTCCGACGCCGATGTCGACGACCAGCGGCACGGCGAGTTCGGCGGCGCTGGCCATGCGAGTGCGGATCGCCTCCGTCGCGGTCGGAACGAAGTCTTTTTCCACCTCGAACACCAGTTCGTCGTGCACTTGCATGATCATGCGCACCGGAGCCCGGCTGGACTGGATCCAAGCGTCGACGGCGATCATCGCCCGCTTGATGATGTCGGCCGCGGTTCCCTGCATGGGGGCATTGATCGCGGTGCGTTCGGCGTACTGCCGCCGCTGGTTGTTGCGGGAATGGATGTCGGCGACGTGGAGCCGGCGACCGAACACGGTTTCGACGTAGCCCAGCGCGCGCGCCGATTCCCGGATCCGGTCCATGTAGGCGCGCACCCCCGGATAACGCTGGAAATAGAGGTCGATGTAATCCTGGGCGAGCTTCTGCGGAATGCCGAGTTGCTTGGCCAGACCGAAGGCGGACATGCCGTAGATCAAGCCGAAGTTGATGACCTTGGCGGAACGCCGTTGGTTGGGCGTGACCCGTTCCGGCGGCACTCCGAACACCTCGGCGGCGGTCGCGCGGTGGACGTCGGCATTGTCGGCAAAAGCGGCCAGGAGATTCTGGTCTCCGGACAGGTGCGCCATGATCCTCAATTCGATCTGGGAGTAGTCCGCCGCCAACAGGCGATGACCCGGCGCGGCGATAAAAGCTTGGCGGATGCGCCGGCCTTCCTCGGTCCGTACCGGAATGTTTTGCAGATTGGGATCGGAGGAGGACAGCCGCCCGGTCGCCGCCACGGCCTGATGGTAAGAGGTGTGGACCCGGCCGGTCCGGGGATTGACCTGCTCGGGCAGCTTGTCGGTATACGTCGACTTGAGCTTGGCCAGGGAGCGATGTTCCAGGATCAGACGCGGCAACTCGAAGGATTCGGCGAGTTCCTGCAATACCGATTCGTCGGTCGAGGGCTGACCGGTCGGGGTCTTTTTGAGTACCGGGAGTCCAAGCTTGTCATAAAGGACCGCCTGGATCTGTTTGGGCGAGCCGAGATTGAAGCGCGTGCCGGCGACGATCTGTGCCTCGGCTTCGAGCGCGGCCATGCGTGCTTCGAGTTCCCGGCTCTGCGCTGCCAGCTTGTCCGCATCGACCAGCACGCCGGTGCGCTCCATGCGCGACAGTACCGGGATCAGGGGGATCTCGACGGTCTCGTACAAGGTTCTGAGGGTGGGCTCACTCTGCAGGCGTGGCCACAACGCCTGGTGCAGACACAGGGTCACCTCGGCGTCCTCGGCGGCATAGATCGTGGCGTCTTCGACCGAAACCTGGGGGAAAGGAATCTGTCTGGTCCCTTTGCCGGTGACATCCTCGTAGTGGATCGTCTTGCGGTCGAGGTAGCGCTCGGCCAGCGAATCCATGTCGTGTCGCGTCGCCGTGCTATGGAGAACATAGGATTCCAGCATGGTGTCATGGCGAATGCCGCGCAATTCGATGCCGTGATTGGCCAGCACATTGGCGTCGTACTTGAGGTGTTGGCCCAGTTTGGCATGGCCTTCGTCTTCCAAGAGCGGCCGCAGCCGCTCCAGCGCCCAAACGCGGTCGAGTTGCGGCGGGGCCCCCGGATAATCGTGCGCCAGGGGTACATAGGCCGCCTCGCCGGGCTCCACCGCGAAGGATACTCCGACGATTTGCGCCCGCATGGAGTCGAGGTCGGTGGTCTCGGTATCGAAGGCGAACAGCTCCGCCGTTTCGAGTTTCACCAGCCAGCGCTCGAACTCTTCCCGGGTGGTCAGGGAAACGTAGCGGACCTCCGCAGCGGGTGGTGTTTCCGGCGCGAGCTGGGCCGCCTCTTGGTCGAGCTGGCGCAGCCAGGTCTTGAATTCCAGTCGGGTGCACAATTCGCGCAGCCTCTGCCGGTCGGGCGGACCGCGCCGCAAGTCCTCCGGTTCCAGCGGCAAGGGGAGATCGCAGCGGATCCTCGCGAGTTCCCGCGCCAGGGGGATCTGGTCCAGATGGGCGCGGAGATTCTCTCCCACCTTACCACCGATTTCATCCGCGTGGGCGATCAACTGGTCGAGCGAGCCATACTCGCTCAGCCATTTGGCGGCGGTTTTCGGGCCCACCTTGGGAATTCCGGGGATGTTATCGGAGGTGTCGCCCACCAGGGCCAGATAGTCGACGATCCGCTCCGGAGGCACCCCGAACTTGGCTTTGACGCCTTCGACGTCGAGCCGGCTGTCGAACATGGTGTTCTCCAGGGTGATCCGACCGTCGACCAGTTGCGCCATGTCTTTGTCCCCGGTGGAGATGAGGACGCGGAAACCTTGGGCGGCCGCCCGCCGGGCCAGGGTGCCGATGACATCGTCGGCCTCGACGCCGGGCTCGATCAGGATCGGCAACCCCAGGGCCCGGACCAGGGCGTGCAGCGCCTCCAACTGCGCCTTGAGTTCATCGGGCATCGGCGGGCGGTGCGCTTTGTACTGTTCGAACAGATCATCGCGAAAGGTACGGCCGGGGGCGTCGAACACCACCGCAAGATAGGGCGTGTCGTACTCCTCCGTGAGCTTGCGCAGCATGTTGGCGACGCCATAGACGGCACCGGTGGGTTGGCCTTGCGAGTTGCTCAGGGGTGGCAGGGCGTGGTAGGCGCGGTACAAAAACGAAGAACCATCGACCAGGACCAGGAGGGGAGCGGCATCGAACATGGGGGTGCGATAGGGAATCGAAGTACGGACACTAAAAAGATAAACCATCTCGCACTCGAAATCGCCGGGCGAGGCCCGGGAACGAGGGCGGGGGAATGTTACACTGGATTTTTTCAGGACAAACCGCTCGAAACTCAGGAGGGCTTATGCGCGCCAGCCCCGTCCCGACGCTCGTTTTGGGGCTTTGTCTTTTTGCGGCCGACGCCTTGGGAGCCGTCCCGGCGGATGAGACCGCCGACGCTTACAGCGAGGAAAGGAAGCGTCTGGTCGCCGAGGACCTCCCCCTCACGGAAACCGAGGCGGCTCGCTTCTGGCCGGTGTACGAACGCTACCAAGCCGAACTGTCGCAACTGTTACAAAGGAGGCGGCGTTATATCGAGGAGTATGGAAGCTACTACGAAGAGATGACGGATGAGGTGGCCAAGAAACTGATCGTCGAGTCTCTCGATCTCGAAGAGGATCTGCTCAGGCTGTGGAGACACTATCTTCCCGTTTTCGAGAAGGTGCTGCCGGCGAAAAAACTGGCGCGTTATTACCAGATCGAGGGGAAGATTCGCGCTGCGGTCAACGCCGAGATCGCGGAGCGTCTGCCCCTCATGAAGTAGGGGCCGATGCGGTGCTGGTGGCGGCAGGGATGCCGTGAACGACGCGGCGCGGGGTATCCGGGGCTGGGGCGTTGGGGTGGTGATCGCCCTGCTCGCGGGCTGTTCCAACGCCGGGTACCGACCCACCGCCCCTGTTGCCGCACTCGCTTCCAAGGACACCGGAACCCCCAACCGAGAGCCATCGTCACGCCCTGGTGACGGTGAATCCGCCGCCAGTCCTCCGCAAGATCGCCCGGCTCCGGAATCGGCCGGGGCGCTTTCCTTTGCATCCTTCTTCCGCCGCTATCGGACCTGGGCACGAAAACACGTGGATGCGTTACAAGGCGCTCTGGGCGAGCGTGCAGCGGATCCCGACCGGTCTTCGCCTCGGCCCGCCGAAGATGGCCCAGGGGCTCCCGCGGACGGCAAGCCCAAGCCGCTGATCGCAGGAGCGGAGACGGATCCGGGCACGCTGAAACGGCACTTCAAATCCTACGGTTCCTTGCGCGCAGAGGAATCGTTGGAAGCGTTTTTCAAGGGTCGCTACAATCGTTCCCGCGCCCGCTTGCCGGAAAACATCGAGCGTTGGCGCTCCCAACCCGACATTGCCAATCCCGGGCCGGATCTCGCGAACTTTCCCAACAGCGCCTTCACGCTCCCCGCGGGACGGGCCTACGTCGAACTGTCGCCGTTCACCTATTATGGAACCGCGCTCTCCAGCCCGGCCCAATACAACGCCGAATTCCTACTGCGCTACGGGTTGACGGACGACATCGAACTCCGCCTCTTTGGCAACGGCGTGAGCTGGGTGGGCGGTTCCGAGTCCTCTTGGGGGTTTGCGCCGCTCGCCTTCGATACCAAGATCAATCTCTGGTTGGAAAAATCGCAGTACTTCCTCCCGGCGGCGGCTCTGGAAGCCTATGTCCAGACCCAATGGCTGGGCAGCGCGGCTTTCGACAGCGGCACCCAACCCTCGGTCATGCTCAATTTCGATCAGTCTCTGCCGCTGGGCATCGATCTGGAATACAACCTGGGGGCCACCCGGATACGGGACGCCGAGGGAGACAACGTCTGGGAGTTCAGTTTCCAGTGGGCGCTGCAACGGGATTTCTTCGACCGCGATTTCGCTCTCTTCATCCATGGCTTCCTGAATGCGGCAAGCTTGCCGCGACTGCCAGGCAGCCGAACTCTCCTGCCGAGCGCTGAAGAGACCCAGAACGCCGTCGGCGCCGGCTTTCTCTGGACCGTCAACCGTCGCCTGGCGTTCTATGGCCAGGCCGCCGGCGGTACGACCCCGAGCACACCCGCCGTGATCACCATGCTGGGATTGGCGGTATCGTTCTGAGGGGGCAGTCCACGCGACGGCGCGTCAGCTTGCCGGTCTTTTGGGTAAATGCAAGAATACTCCGCCCTGCATTCCAGAGCGGTCACCCGCATCTGCCCGGCCTCATTTCTGGGGATTCGCCGCGCCAGGCTGTTCCGGCGTAGCCGGCTCGCGCCCGGCGAACGGGCGAGGCAAGCCGATGGATCGGACGGCGCGCTTTCTCCATGCAGGGATTTTTTCAGGTACGGCAGGAACTCGAATGCAATGAACGAATACTGGATCGCCCCCTCGATTCTGTCCGCGGATTTCGCCCGACTCGGTGAAGAGGTCGACAACGTCTTACGGGCAGGTGCCGACATCGTCCATTTCGACGTGATGGACAATCATTACGTACCCAACCTGACGATCGGGCCGTTGGTGTGCGAGTCGTTGCGTAAGCATGGCGTGACGGCGCCGATCGACGTCCATCTGATGGTCAAGCCGGTCGACCGCATCATTCCCGATTTCGCCAAGGCCGGAGCGACCTACATCACGTTCCATCCGGAAGCGACTGAGCACATCGATCGTAGTCTTCAGCTCATCAAGGATTCCGGTTGCAAATGCGGCCTGGTGTTCAATCCGGCCACCCCGCTGGTCTATCTCGATCATGTCATGGACAAGCTGGACATGATCCTCCTGATGTCCGTGAACCCGGGATTCGGCGGTCAGTCTTTCATTCCCTATGTGCTCGACAAGGTACGGGAATGCCGCCGGCGCATCGACGCGAGCGGCCGCGCGATCCGACTGGAAATCGACGGGGGCGTGAACGTCAAGAACATCCGCGAGATCGCCGCCGCCGGTTGCGACACCTTCGTCGCCGGCTCTGCCGTATTCGGTGCGGGCAGGGCGGAAGATCCGAACCGCTACGATACGATCATCGGCGCTTTGCGGGACGAATTGGCCAAGGTGACCGCGTGATCGAAGTGCGGCCGGAGCTGATCGCTTTCGATCTGGATGGTACCTTGGTCGACAGCGCACCGGATCTCGCGCGGTCGGTCAATGCCATGTTGGAGACCTTCGGCCGGCCGCCGGTTGGTGCGGAGAAGGTCCGGGCCTGGATCGGCAACGGCACCTCCATGCTGGTCCAGCGGGCCCTGACCGGCGAGCTCGAACCCACGGTCGAACCGAAAGATCTTGCGGAGGCGCTGGCTTGGTTCCTGGATTTCTATGCCGCGCACCTGTGCGAACACGGGGGTCTGTTTCCCGGCGTCCTCGAAGGCTTGCGTGAGCTCAAGGAGGAGGGATACAAGACCGCCTGCATCACCAACAAGCTCTCGCGTTTCACCTTGCCCCTCCTGGAACAGCTTGGCGTGTCCCCTTATCTCGATTTCATCGCCTGCGGCGACCAGTTCGGCAGGCTCAAGCCGGATCCGTTGCCGCTCCTGGAGACCGCGCGCCGGTTGGGGGCCGAACCCGAGCGCAGTCTCATGATCGGCGATTCCGACAACGATGTGAAGGCTGCCCGCGCCGCCGGTTATGGGGTTCTTTGCGTGGCCTACGGATATCGGGGTGATCGGGCTCTGGACGAACTCGGGGCCGATGGCCTGATCGATTCGATCGCCGACCTGCCCCCCTTGCTGAAGCGATTGCCGTCCGACGACGGGCGATGGCGTCGTCCCCGGTGATTCGTGCCGCCGAGACGCACAGCGTCCCGGTGGGTAAGGTACCGCATCCATCGATCGATCCTTCGCAGCAGCCGAAAGTGACATGACACCCGAGCAATTCCAGACCTATGCCGAGCAGGGGTACAACCGCATCCCGGTGACCCGACGCGTGTTGGCCGACCTCGATACCCCGCTGAGCGCCTATTTGAAATTGGCCGAGCGCCCTTACTCTTACCTGTTCGAATCGGTCCATGGCGGCGAACAATGGGGGCGTTATTCGATCATCGGGTTGCCGTGCCGGACCGTCCTCGAAGTGCGCGGCCATTCCGTGCTCGTGCGGGAACACGGCGAGCCCGTGGAAAGCGTCTCGGTCGCGAACCCAGTGCAATGGATCCGCCGCTACGCCAGCCGCTTCCGGGCCCCGATCCGGGAAGGGTTGCCGCGCTTCACGGGTGGGCTGGTCGGTTATTTCGGTTATGAGACCGTGCAATACATCGAACCGCGCTTGCGCCTGGACAAGCCCGATCCGATCGGGTCGCCCGACATTCTGCTAATGGTGTCGGAAGAGGTGCTGGTGTTCGACAATCTCACCGGCAAGCTCCTGCTCGTCACGCACGCCGATCCCGGGCAGCCGGATGCTTACGCCCAGGCCCAAGAGCGACTCGATTTCCTGATCGGGGAGTTGCGTCGCCGCCGTATCGCCGCAAGCACCGCTCTCGTCCCGCGCGAAGTCCATGAGACCGACTTCGTCTCCGGCTTCACCCAGGAAGGTTTCGAGAACGCGGTACGGCGGGTCAAGGAGTACATCACCGATGGCGATGTCATGCAGGTGGTATTGTCGCAACGGCTGAGCATCCCCTTCTCGGCCTCGCCGCTGGACCTGTACCGGGCGCTGCGCTGTCTGAACCCTTCCCCCTACATGTACCATCTGGATTTGGGGGATTTCCAGATCGTCGGTTCCTCCCCGGAAATTTTGGTACGGCTCGAGGATGGCACGGTGACGGTGCGGCCGATCGCCGGAACCCGGAGGCGTGGCAGGAATCCGCAAGAAGACCAGGCACTGGAACGCGAACTCTTGGCCGATCCCAAGGAAATCGCCGAGCATCTCATGCTGATCGATCTGGGGCGTAACGATGTGGGGCGCATCGCCGAGACCGGTACCGTGCGGCTGACCGAGAAGATGACCGTGGAACGTTACTCCCACGTCATGCACATCGTGTCCAATGTGGTGGGAAGGCTCAAAGCGGGCAAAGATGCTTTCGACGTGCTGGCGGCGACCTTTCCGGCCGGGACGGTGAGCGGGGCGCCCAAGATCCGCGCCATGGAGATCATCGCCGAGTTGGAGCCGGTCAAGCGCGGTGTCTACTCCGGCGCCGTGGGATATATCGGTTGGTCCGGTAACATGGATACCGCCATTGCCATCCGTACCGCCGTGATCAAAGACGGTCGCCTGCACATCCAAGCCGGGGCCGGGATCGTTTATGATTCGATCCCCCGCAACGAATGGGAGGAAACCATGAACAAGGGGCGGTCCACCTTCCGTGCCGTCGCCATGGTCGAAGCCGGTCTGGAACAGGGGGAAAGCCTATGAGTACCCGTGTCCTCATGATCGACAACTACGATTCGTTCACCTTCAACCTGGTGCAATACTTGGCCGAGCTCGGCGCCGAGGTCGAGGTGGTACGCAATGACCAAATCGCGGTCGAGGAGATCGAACGCATCGATCCTGACCAGATCGTGATTTCCCCCGGGCCGTGTACGCCCCGCGAAGCGGGGATCTCGGTCGCCACCATCCGGGCGTTTGCCGGCCGTTATCCCATCCTCGGCGTATGCCTCGGCCATCAAAGCATAGGTTTCGCTTTCGGCGGCCGGATCGTCCATGCCAAGCGCATCATGCACGGCAAGTTGTCGATGGTGCACCATCATGACCGCGGCGTGTTTCGGGGATTGGACAACCCCTTTCAGGCCACTCGATATCACTCCCTGGTGATCGAGCGGGAAACACTGCCGGAATGCCTCGAAATGACCGCCTGGACCGAGGACGAACGCGGTGAAATCGAGGAGATCATGGGTGTCAGGCACAAGACGCTGCCCATCGAGGGAGTGCAATTCCATCCTGAATCCATCATGACCGAGCAGGGTCATGATCTGCTCCGCAATTTCCTTTACCGGTAATCGGGGTTGCGCCATGGAAATATCCGCAATCCTCGATCGGCTGTTGGACCGGCAAGATCTGTCGCCCAGCGAGATGCGGCACGCGATGCGTACGATCATGAGTGGCGGGGCCACCCCGGCTCAGATCGGTGCCTTTCTGATCGCCTTGCGCTGCAAGGGGGAGAGCGTCGACGAAGTGACCGCGGCGGCGCAGGTCCTGCGGGAGATGGCGACCAAGGTTCCGGTGAGCGGGCCGCATCTGATCGATACCTGCGGTACCGGAGGGGATGCCCGGCAGACCTTCAATATTTCCACCACGGCGGCGTTCGCCGCCGCCGCCGCCGGCGCCCGGGTGGCCAAGCACGGCAGCCGCTCGGTATCCAGTCGCTCGGGCAGCGCCGACGTCTTGGAGGCCGCCGGCGTCCATCTCGACCTCACGCCGGAACAGGTGAAGACCTGCATCGAAACGCTGGGGGTCGGATTCCTGTTCGCCCAGCGCCATCACGGCGCGATGAAGTATGCCATCGGCCCACGCCGGGAGATCGGCGTCAGGACCTTGTTCAATCTGCTGGGACCTTTGACCAATCCGGCCGGAGCCCCCAATCAGTTGGTCGGGGTCTACGCCGATGCCTGGGTCGAGAATCTGGCGCGGGTGTTGCAAAAACTGGGCAGCCACCATGTGTTGGTGGTGCATGCCGAAGACGGCTTGGACGAGATCAGCATCGCCGGCCCAACCCATGTCGCCGAATTGAAGGATGGCCTGATCCAGACCTATTATGTCACCCCCGAACAGTTCGGTTTCGCCCGCACGAGCTTGTCCGAACTTGCCGTCGATACCGTGGCCGCCAGTCTGAAGATGATGCTGGGCGTATTGGACAACGTACCCGGTCCGGCCCGCGACATCGTGGCCCTGAATGCCGGAGCCGCGATCTATGCCGCCAATCTGGCCGATTCGCTGGAGGCGGGGGTGCGGCGTGCCGAGGAAGTCATCGCCGAGGGAAAAGCGCGGGCGAAACTCGATGCCTTGGTGCGGCTGTCGCGCGAACTCGCGGGGTAGCGTGAGTTTTCCCGAAGACCTCGAAGGGGATCCGAAAATCCATGAACCATCCTCCCGACATCCTCCGCAAGATCCTGGATCGCAAGTTCGAGGAGATCGCGCTCCGGAGCGAACTCGTGCCGGTTGCGGCTCAGCGCGAGCGGGCGGAACGCGCCGATCCGCCGCGGGGTTTCGTGCGTGCGCTCAGGGCCAGGATCGAAGGAGGACGACCGGGGGTCATCGCCGAGATCAAGAAGGCCTCTCCCAGCAGGGGGGTGATCCGGGAAGATTTTCACCCCGCCGCCATCGCCCGCAGCTACGCAGAGGGCGGAGCCGCCTGCCTGTCGGTGCTCACCGATCGGGATTTTTTTCAAGGCGCGGAGGAGTACTTGATCGAAGCCCGCGCCGCCTGCACCCTGCCGGTGTTGCGCAAGGATTTCCTCGTCGATGCCTACCAGGTCTATGAATCCAGGGCGATCGGAGCCGATTGCATCTTGCTCATCGTCGCCGCGCTCGACGATGCGGAACTGCGCGAACTCGTCGAGCTCGCCCGTTCGCTGGGGATGGACGTTCTGGTGGAAGTGCACGACCGGGCGGAACTCGAACGGGCGCTGCTGCTCGATACCCCCTTGATCGGCATCAACAACCGGGATCTCCGTACTTTCGAAGTGAACCTGCAAACCACGCTCGATCTGCTGCCGCTGATCCCGCCCGACAAGACCGTGGTGGCCGAAAGCGGGATCCTGGTTCCGGAAGACGTGGCCATGCTCGAGCGGCATGGAGTGCATGCCTTCCTGGTCGGGGAGGCGTTCATGCGGGCCGAAGACCCCGGCGCGGAACTCAAGCGCCTGTTTGCCGCCTGAGCGCAGCGCGAGCTGGGCGGGCAGTCGAACATCCCCAAAGAGGCTGGCATGCAAATTCTCATCTCGGAAATCCTCGCCCGCTTCGGCCCGGATGGGCTGGTCACCGGCCAGCGGGGGCCGAATGTACGGGTGACGCGGATCGCGGCAGTCGAAGATTGTGGCCCCGGGGATCTGGTGTTCGTCGAAAAGGCCAAATATTTGGATGCGGTGCGGGAACGCCGACCTTCCGCGGTGGTCACCACCGCGACGCTCGCCGATGTCTTGGGGGAGGCTTCGGGGATCGCGGTGTTGATCGCGCCCAACGTCCGCCTCGCCCTCGCTCGGCTCAAACAAGCCTATGCCGATCGCGACGTGCGCGACAGCGAATGGCCCCGCATCCATCCGTCCGCGGTGATTCACGACAGCGTCGCCGTGCCCGAAGATGCCATGGTCGGTCCCGGTGCGGTCATCGGTGCGGGGGTCGAGCTGGGTATGGGGATCGTCGTGATGGCGAACGTCGTCATCGAGCGGAATGCCAAGATCGGACCGAGAACGGTGCTGCATCCTGGCGTCACCGTCTGTATCGATTGCGAGATCGGGGCCGATTGCATCCTCAAGCCCGGTTGTGTGATCGGTTCGGAAGGTTTCGGCTTCGCCCAGGATGAGAAGCGGCGGAATTACCGCATCCCCCACACCGGCAAGGTGATCATCGGAGATCGCGTCGTCATCGGCGCCAACACCACCATCGACCGCGGTACCTACGGCCCCACGATCGTGGCTAGCGGGACCATCATCGATGCATTGGTCCATCTCGGCCACAACGTCGAGATCGGCGAGGATTGTATCCTCTGCGCCCATACCGGGCTGTCGGGCTCGACCCGCTTCGGCAAGCGCGTGATCGCCACGGGCCAGACCGGAACGCTCGATCACGTCACCGTGGCGGACGATACGGTGTTGCTGCATCGCGCCGGTCTCCACAACAGCATCCGCCAGCCCGGAATGTATGCCGGCGGTCCCGCCCAACCCTTGCAGCAGTATCTCAAGAACATCGCGGTCCTGCCGCGTCTCCATGAAATCTGGACCCGGCTCAAGAAGCTGGAGAAGGCGGTCGCCGAACTCGCTGGAAAATCCTCACCGCCGGCTCGATAGAGCGGGGACTGAACATCGACCTCGGTGGGCCGTTCGACTTTGGAAGTTGCCCATGCCTGGCTGGTCGATCCGCTGGCGCAGATGCTGGAAGCATTCGAACCGTGCGAAGGTCGCTGGGTCCGGATCGGCTCGCTCAAGGACGACGATCCCGTCGCCGTCGCTCCATTCGATCGTCCCCTTCTCGCTGGCGGATCTTTGGCCCCCACCGGAGCAGTCCGGATAACGACACTGGAAAAACCCTGGCGGGAGTCGTCTCCCGTTTCCTCACGATTTCAGTAAGGAAATCCCCAGATTCCGTAACCGTACGGAATCCCGTAATAGTAATAGGGCGACCCGTAGTATGCAGGGGAATCGTAATAGTACGGGTCGCCGGAGAATGCGCCGCCGAGAGGGTCGCCGGCCGCCGCGGCAGCGTACCCCATGGGCTCGGCGTCGCTGTAACCGTTGTAGCCGCCGCAGCCGGAGAGTACCGCGGCGAACAGAAAGGTCAGGACGGGTGCGAACCTGTGTGGCGAGAAAATCAAGGCCACCGCCGTGGGAAGGGGGAAATGCAATGACGAGTCGGTTGGTTCCCGAACCCCGGAAACGGTATCAGCGATGGCGACCGCCATTTCCGCCCCCGACGTAGGGATCACCCCAATATCCGCCCATGCCGTAAGGTCCATAGAGCATGCCGTAATAATAGTACGGACTGTAGGGACCGCCATAGTCATAGTAGCCGGTGCCTGCATAGGGATTTCCGGCGCCGACCGAATAATACCCGAACGGTTCGTCCTCGTTCAGGTATCCCTGGTAGCCGGGGTCTGCGCAACCGCCCGTCAGCGCAGCGATCAGACCGGCGCATAGGGCGTGACCCGGTCGTCGGGAGTGAGCTTGGACGCACGGAGTGCGGCTCGCAGAGCGAACCCCAGGGAGGGAGTGAGCACTTTGGACGGCGAAGCCGGCCCCACAAGGGCGATGCATCGGATTCACGGAAGTCTCGTTCGAAAAGGAGATGGCGGCAGGATAGCGGTTTTACGAAGGCGGTGGAATCCTATGCCGCGTCAGGGGGCGTCGCGCAGCGGAACCCAGCCGCGCTGATAGAGCCAGCGCAGCAGGATGGGCGCCAGCATCGTGGTGAGCGTGATCACCAAGATCAGGGAAGCATAGACCTCGTTGCGGAGGATCCCGGAAGCCCGTCCCAGTTCCGCGAAGATCAAACCGACCTCGCCGCGCGGGATCATCGCCAGGCCGATGGCGAAACGTTCCGCCCAGGGCCCTCCGACGAGTAGGGCACCCATCAGTTTCCCGAGAGTCGCGACGAAAAACAGCGACAAGGAACACACCCAGATGAACGGCGACCCCCAGTCGATGCTGCGAAGATCCAGGGACAAGCCGACCATGACGAAGAAAATGGGTACGAACAGGTGGATGATGGGGCGCATTTGCACGTCGATGCGCCCGGCGAAATCGGGGTCGGTGTGCAGGGCGAGACCGAAGGGCAGGAAAAAGCGGCGCGACAGGGCGAGACCGGCGGCGAACCCGCCGAGTAGTTCCGGCGCCCCCATCCGGTGCGCCAGCCAGGCGAAGAAAAGGACCAAGGCGACCATCGTGGTCGGAATCAGTCCCGGGGTCTGGCTTGCGCGTTCCATCCGCTTGATGACCATGGAAATGAGCTTCGCCAGGATCGGCGCCAAGACAAAAAACACGGCGATGAAGACGAGCACATGCCCGGCATGGGTGAGATCCACTTCTCCGCTGAGCGAGAATTCGTAAAGGAGTGCCAGCAGGATCACGCCGAGAACGTCGTCGATGACCGCCGCCCCCAGCACGACTTGGGCTTCACGGGTGTGGTTCCGCCGCAGGTCGCTCAGTACGCGCAGGGTGATGCCGATGCTGGTCGCGGTGAGGGTCCCGCCGACGAACAGGGATTCCAGCAGCGGCAGGGAAAACCCGCCGTAACCGATCAGAAAGCCGAGCACGAAGGGCCAGGTAAAGCCGCTGACTGCCACCAGCAGGGCTCGGGTGCCGGCGCGCACCAGTTGGCGAATGTCCGTCTCCAGTCCCACTTCGAACAACAACAGGATGATGCCGATCTCCGCCAAGAGCCGCAGCATCCCGTCGGGTGCGATCCAGCCGAAAAGGCTGGGGCCAAGCACGATGCCGGCGAATAATTCGCCGACGACCGGCGGTGTGCGCAGCCAAGCAGACAGTTCCCCGAACCCGCGGGCCACGAGCAGGATGATCATCAGGTGAAAAAAGAAACCGCTGATCGCTTCTTGATCCATGTGTGCTCCAGCGTGAACAGAAAGGGGTCGGTCTCAGAAGCTTGCCGGTGACCGCTGTTGGCAC
This sequence comes from Methylococcus sp., assembly GCA_035559395.1. Taxonomy (GTDB): domain Bacteria; phylum Pseudomonadota; class Gammaproteobacteria; order Methylococcales; family Methylococcaceae; genus Methylococcus. The sequence continues at coordinate 72,707 of DATMAX010000073.1, forward strand.
CGAGTGATTTTGTTCCACAACCTTGGGTTGGAGAAACCGCTCCTTGGGACATCGGCGCTCCTGGTTGGGGGCAGGAAACTCGCCGGCGGCGTCGATGGACAGTGGCCATGGGCACGACTATGCTTTTTGTGACCGTTGTGGAAATCGCTCGCAGATAGGTTCCGGACATTGCCTCCCGGCGTCCACGACGCATTCGCACTTCTTTACGATCGGAGAAGCAGGGACCATGAAAACCAGGCTCATCGTTGTGCTGGGCGCGTCGGCGGCATTGTTCGGTTGTATCCCCCTGCCCGAGTATGAACGGCAGGCCGATCTGGCGAGCAGCTACCGGGAACTGAACCAGCGTCTCGAGGCGGAAGTGGAAGCCGACCAGGCGGAAATCACGCAACTCCAGGACCGCTTGAAAGTGACCCTGGTCAACGAACTGTTGTTTCCCTCCGGCGGCTGGAAGCTGGATCCCCAGGGCAAGGCGGTGCTGGACAAGATCGTTCCGGCGCTCCAACAGGCCAGGGACAAGCTGATCGAGGTCGAAGGTTACACCGACAATACGCCCATCGGCGGCAAACTGAAATATCGCTTCAGCTCCAATTGGGAACTTTCCACGGCCCGCGCCACGGAGATCGTCGAGTATCTGCAACACAAGGGGATCGATCCCGATCGGCTGTCGGCGCGTGGTTTCGGCGAATATCAGCCGATTGCTTCGAACGACACCCCCGAGGGTAGGAAGAAAAACCGGCGCACGGACATCGTGCTCATTGCCAAGCCGGAGGCGCCGAATTGGTGAGCGTCGTTCGGTACCGGCTATTTTCTGCATCGGGCGTCAAGGAAAGATAGGTCCGACCGCGATATCGCCCCTGTTTCGGGGCAACGGGAATCTCGATGCGAGAGTCCCGCATTTGCCAGTGCATTTCCGCGATGATAGCTTAGTCTGTCCATCACCGTGCCCGGGCGACACCCGGCATGGCATCGGCTCGCGAATGGCCGACTTCGCGCAGGCAGTGCCTGCGGACCGGCGTGGAAAACCGGCCGAATCCTTTCCTCATGAGGGAGGATCGCTTTGCTATGTTGAATACCGTTTTGATTTGGAGAAGACAGCCCATGCCTTTGCGAATGTTTGTCGATGCGTTGCTCTTGTGTGCCCTCGGAGCGGTCGCCACCGGCGCTGTGGCGCACGAAGTCAGTGAGAACGATCACCACGCCTTCGAGCACAAGTATGCCGAGCAATGTATCGCCAGGGAAAGCCGCGGCAATGTCGATCCCGCCTCGGTGCGGGACCTCTGCGAGTGCATCGCCAGGGAAGAATCGAAAAGGCTCACTTATGACGAAGTACGCAAATTCGTCCACGAGAACAAGTACCCGGTGTCACTCCTGATCAAGAATGATGCGGCGGTGTCCGTGTGTACCGGGCAGAAACTCTGATTTCGCGAATTCCATACCGGTTTTCGTCTTCTTAACGCTCCCGTCGCCTATTGGTCTGCCGCTCCCGGGAATCCGGAGGTAACCAGAGTAACGGGGGCGAGTCATGAGGGTTTCGATTCTGGAACCCGGGCGCGGCGACGGCCGGGGTTGCCGCCCTTCGCATGGAGGCGGTGACAAGACGCGGAGGCGAAGGGGAGAGAAAGCACGCCAGCCCGGCCGTGCCTCGTGCGCCGGGTCCGCTCCTTGCCTCAGATGTGCCGAGCTACGTCGCTGACCCATCCGGGCCGCCTCTATGCGATCCTTTGGGTCCTGACGGCGCCGGCGGGTCCGGCCGCCCATGCCGCCGATCCGCAGCCCTACACCGTCACCATCGGCCAGACCGGCGATGCCCAAATGGATCGGGCATTCGTCGATTCCTCCATGCTCTTCAGCCTCCGCGAGGTCTCCCCGGTGGGGCCCTTCGCCCTGGTGGCACGGGCCCGCGAAGACGTGGACCGGTTTCTCACCGTACTGCACAGCTTTGGTTATTACGACGGCCGCGTGGATGTGCGGGTTGCCGGCAAGACTCTCGATGAACCGACCCTGATCGAATGGCTCGCGAGGGCTCCCGCCCAACCCCCGGTTCCGGTGACGGTCACCCTGATTCCCGGACCGCTGTTTCACCTGGGCAAGGTCGAACTGCATGGAAACATTCCCGAAGAGGTGCGCGAGCGGTTTGAACTCCAACCAGGTGGGCCGGCGCGTGCCGCCGATGTACTCGCCGCCCACGAAAAGCTGTTGGAAGCCCTCCATGAAAAGGGGTATGCCTTGGCGCGGGTCGACCCTCCCGACGCCGTCCTGGATCCCGCGGCGAAGCGGCTCGACATCGCCATCCGGGTGGATGTGGGGCCCCGTCTCGACCTCGGTACAATCGATCTGAAAGGGATGGAATACGTCTCCGAATCCTACCTGCGCCGGCGACTCCTGGTGAAATCCGGTAAGCGTTTCTCCCCGTCCGCCGTCGAAACGGCGCGACGGGATCTCGTGGCGACGGGGTTGTTCTCGACCGTGCGGGTGCGTGTCGCGGAAAAGCCGGATGAAGACGGCCGTTTGCCGCTCACGTTCGAAGTGACCGAGCGACCCCGACGCGCCGTCGGCGTGAACGCAGCCTTCTCGACGGATATCGGAGGAAGCATTTCCGCGTCCTGGCTGCACCGGAACCTGTTCGGGAGCGGAGAACAACTGAACCTCACGGCGGGGGTGTCCCAACTCGGCGGCAACAGCACCATCGGCATCGGCTACGACGCCGGAGTCGGGTTCCTGAAACCGGACTTTTTGCGCCGGGACCAGGCGTTGGCGGTCAATCTGGGCGCGCTCAAGATCGGCCTCGATGCGTATGCACAGGAAGCCGTGACCTTGAGCCTGCTCCTGAAGCGGAAGCTGTCGGAAACCTGGAGCGGCAGCGTGGGCCTGAGTGGGGAACAGGAAGCCGTGACGCAGCAAGGCATCACCCGCGACTATACCTTGCTCGGAGTTCCGCTGGAGCTGAAATACGACAGTACCGACAGCGCTCTCGATCCGACCCGGGGGATCCGTGCCGCCGTGACGGCGACGCCGACGCAACCGGTCGGCGGTGCCGGGGGCAACACCTTCGTGCTCCTGCAATGGGCCGGTTCGACCTATCTGGACCTTGGCGAACCTGGCCGCAGTGTGCTGGCCCTGCGCGGGCTGATCGGGGACGTCCAGGGCGCGGGCCAGCTCGAAATTCCGCCCGACAAGCGCTTTTACGCCGGCGGCAGCGCCACGATACGGGGGTACAAGTACCAGTCGATCGGACCCCGTTTCGCGACCAACCGGCCAGCCGGCGGCACGGCGGTCGTCGCCGGAACGGTAGAGTTCCGGCAACGTTTCCTGAAAGATTACGGCGCCGTGGCCTTCGTCGATGCTGGCCAGGTCAGTGCCGATGGGCCGCCCTTCACCGGAACCATTGGGGTCGGCGTCGGTGTGGGTGCGCGATATTACACCGTGATCGGACCCATCCGGCTGGATGTAGCGGTGCCGTTACAGCGCAGGCCCGGCACCGGCTCCTTCGAACTGTACATCGGGATCGGTCAGGCGTTCTGATGCCGCCTTGGAGCAAGGGAATCCTCTGGACGCTGCTCACCTTGCTGGGTCTGTTCCTGGCCTTCGTCCTGCTGCTCATCGGCATCGCCAATACCCAGACCGGTCGTGCCTGGCTCGAACGCGGAGTGTCCGCTTTCTCCGGCGAATCGGTCCGGATCACGGGCTTGGCTGGGCGCTTCCCGGAAGCGATCCGGCTCACGCGAATCGAGTTGCACGACGCCGCGGGTGCTTGGCTCGTCGTCGAAAACTTGCGCATGGACTGGTCTCCGGCAGGCTTGTTCCGGGGGGTCGTCGTCATCGACCGGCTGGAGGCCGAGCGGATCTTCTTGGAACGGCGACCGGTCGCCGATTCGGCCGAGCCGTCCGAGGCGCCTTCCCTGGCCCTGCCCTTCCGCATCCGTATCCGCGCGTTTGGCGTCGAACGCCTGGATCTGGCCGCACCGGTGGCCGGCGCTCCCGCCGCCCTGGCCATCGAAGGGTCCTTGAACCTGGCCTCGGGCGAGCGGATGGAATTCGATCTTGCGGGGGAGCGCCTGGATACGGAAGGCCGTTACCGCATGGAAGGCCGGGTCACTCCGGATGGACTCCAAGCGACGCTCACCGCGCAAGAATCGCCGCACGGCCTGCTGTCTTCCCTCGCCGGCCTCCCGGACCTCGGTGCCCTGGCACTGGCAGGATCGGTGGAGGGGCCCCGCTCCGCGCTGAAGACCCGGATCGATCTCACGGCCGGGGCGATGGCCGCTCTTGCGGAAGGAACGCTGGACCTGGAACGGAAGAAGATAAACCTGAGCGTCCGCGCCCTCGCACCGGCCATGCAGCCGGCGCCGGATCTTGCGTGGAGCCACATCACCGTGGACGCCGAGATTCAGGGCGCGTTCGACCAGCCTCTCGCAAGCGGCGTCCTCCGGGTCGAGGAGCTGAATGTCGGCGGAGTCGCCGTCGGGCGGATCACAGCCGAACTGGAAGCGGGCTCTGGCCGGGTCGAGACCCGCTCGTCGGTGGAAGGGCTGCGGCTTCCGGATTCACCGCGAGACCTATTGCGGGGCGAAGCGCTGACAATCGAGGCCGAGATCCGGCTCACCCAACCCGAGTACCCTTTGCTCCTGCGCCTACGACATCCTTTTCTCGTGGGCGCCGGTGAAATCAACAAGGAAGCCCGCGGTTTCGTCGGGCGAATGCAGCTGTCCTCGGCAAACCTGGCACCGATCGCCGAGGTCTTCGATCTGGAGGTGGAGGGCACTGCCGACCTCACGCTCGGCTTCACCATCGCCGCTGGCATCACCCATCTGGACCTCGGCGGCAAGCTCGGGATCGTCGCCGGCATGGAACCCCTGCCCGCGCTGATCGGCAAGGCGGCCGACCTCCGCGTCGTCGCTGCGCTTCATGGCGAAGAACTCACACTCTCGAAATTGCAGCTCGACGGTCAGGCACTCGAATTCAAGGCGGCAGGGCTGAGCAGAGCCGACTTCTTGAAGCTGGACTTTGCCCTTACGCTGCCAGACCTTTCGGCTCTCACCCCCGATCTCCGCGGCCGGATTTCGTCGCAGGGCTCGATCCAAGGCCCGACCGACGGTCTCGAACTCACCGCCGATCTCACCGGCGACCTCGCTTCGGCGGGCTTCGTTCTGCCGAAGTTCACGGCGAATCTCAGGTTGCAAGGATTCCCCCGTGCCCTCCAAGGCCTCGTCACGGCCCGCAGCGTGCTCGATGGCGCCCCCGCCGACTTGGAACTCGCCCTGCGGCAGGAAAGCGGCGGCCCGGTCCATGTCGCGATCAGAAGGGCCGAATGGATGAGCGCCCGTCTTGGAGGCGATCTGGTCTGGGAGCGGGGAGAGGAACTCCCCACCGGTAAGGTGGACCTTCGGATGTCCCGGCTGGACGATCTGCGTCGACTCACCGGCCGGCCTCTCTCCGGTTCGCTGATGGCGACTCTGGAAAGCAGCCGGTGGAAGGGGCGGGACCGTCTGAGGCTCCGGCTTGATGCACGCAATGCCGGCGTGTCTCACGTCGCGACGATCGCTCGAGCCGTCTTGTCCGCCACCGTGATCGCTCCCACCACCCGGCCGGGGGTGGATGGAAGTTTGACCTTGGACGGACTCGCGGCCGGGGGCAAAACCACCCACGCCCGCCTGGAAGTATCCGGACCGTTTTCCGCGTTGCGCATGACCCTCACCGCCAACACGCTCGATGTGGTGGGGTCGGACTTGGCTCTGACCGGTGTCGCGGTTTTCCAACCCGAGGCCAAGCGGGTCGGGGTCTCGGCATTCGAAGCGGGGTGGAAAGGGGAACGTGTGCGGCTGCTGTCTCCCGTGCAGGTGAGCCTGGGCGACGGTGTCGTCCTGGGCCGGGCGCAACTCGGCCTGCGCCGGGGGCGGATCGAAATGGCGGGACGCATCCATCCCACCTTGGATTTCCAGGTGAAGGTACACGACTTTCCCGCCGATCTTTTCACGCGGGTCACTCCCGAGTTCACCGTGGAAGGTGTTTTGCGGGCCGACGCAAAGTTCACCGGAACGATCGATCACCCACTCGGCACCGTCGACCTCGGAGCCGACGGGCTCCGCGTGGGGACCGGCCGGGGCCGTGCCCTGCCGGCCATGCAGGCGCAAATGGAGGCCACGTTCACCAAAGACTCCGCCCTCATCCATGCCCGGCTGGCGGCCGAGCGCGGCATCTCGGCCCGGATCGCCGGGTCGGTACCCCGGGATTCCACCGGGCCGATGAATCTCGACCTCGCGGGGGAAATCGATCTGAGCATTCTCGATCCCCTGCTCACTCCCGAAGGGCGGCGTGTCCACGGGAAACTGGGCATCGCGGCGGGGATCGAAGGCAGCCCTTCTGCTCCCCGCCTCGGAGGCACGGCGAGACTCGCACAAGGAGATCTGCAGGACTATGCAAGGGGGTTGCACATCGGCGACGTCCGGGCCGTACTGCGCGCCGAAGGCGAAGTGCTGCACCTCGAGACCCTCGAAGGCCGGGCCGGTCCCGGAACCATCCGGGCGCGAGGGCAGATGGCGATCTTGCAACCGGGCTTGCCGTTCGAGGTCCGGATCTCGGCGCGAAAGGCCCGGCCGCTCGCCAGCGACCGCCTCACCGCCGATCTCGACGGCGAGATCCTGCTGCGGGGGCGCGCGTCCGCTTCCTTCGTCGCTTCCGGCAGTATCCGCATCGAACGCGCCGAGATCCGGATTCCGGAGCACCTTCCCGCTCGGGTGGCGGTCTTGAACGTGCGTCGTCCCGGGGCTCCACCACCGCCGCCTCCCGCTCCCGGCCCGGAAGTCGTATGGGATCTCGAGATCGTAGCCCCGCGGGCGGTCTTCGTGCGTGGTCGGGGACTCGACGCGGAGTTGGGCGGAAAAGTCCATCTCCAGGGCACCTCCAAGGAACCGGAACCAGAGGGGCATTTCGAAATGATCCGCGGCCAGTTGAGCCTCGCGGGCCAGACGATCATGTTCAAGCGGGGTCGGGTCGGCTTCGACGGCGGCAGCCTGGTCGATCCGACCCTGGATTTCAGCGCATCGACCACCCAGCGAAACATCACCGCGACCCTCGAGGTCCGCGGGACTGCCCGGAAACCGGTCATCGCGCTTTCGAGCGTGCCCGAACTGCCGCAGGACGAAGTGCTCGCCCACCTCTTGTTCGGCACCGCCACGGCTTTCCTCGGTCCGGTCGAACTGGGCCAGATCACCCTTGCCCTCGCGTCGCTGGCCGGTGTCCCGGGTGTCTCCGACCCATTGGAGAAGTTGCGCGCGGGACTGAGCCTCGACCGTCTCACGATCGGCAGGGCTCAGGGCGGCGCCACCCTGGAGGCTGGGCGTTACGTGGCTCCCGGCGTCTACGTCGGCGCCCGGCAAGGGGTATCGGGCACACCCCAGTCCACGGTGAGAATCGACATCACCCGTGGCTTGAAGCTGGAGAGCGTGATCGGAACCGGATCCGCCTCGGGTTCACACTCCGGTACCAATAGCGTCGGAGTGATCTACGAGTTTGAGTACTGAGGTGGCGAACGGGTCAAGGACAGCGTCACGCGCTTCCTGACCCGCAAGCTCAAGCGGGTGGTCAACGCGCAGAAGAGCCGGGTGGTCAAGACCAACGACGCCCAGTTCCCGGGGCTCACCTTCCGGGGGACCAAGCTGCGCGGGTCCGACCGGGCCTTCGCGGACTTCAAGCACCAGGTCCGGAAACTGACCCGGCGTAGCTGGGGCGTCTCGATGGCCTACCGGTTCCGCAAGCTCGCCCAATACGTCCGCGGCTGGATGGGTTACTTTGGCATCTCGGACTACTATCGCCCCGAACTCGACCCCTGGCTGCGCCGCCGGGTGCGCATGGGTTCCTGGAAACCGTGGCGCTTTCGTAGCGCTACCCAAGGTCCGCAACCTGCTGGCCCTGGGGACGGGCAAACGCCAGGCGATCCTTGATGGCGATCAGCCGCACAGCACCGTCGGGAACGGTTTTGGATAGCCGTAGGCTGGCCCGAAGGGCGGACTCCCAGGATGGAGTCCGCAACAGCGACTGGCATCTGTCGCGGACGCTGGCGGCGCAAACTGGGATGACCCATCCATAGCGGAAGGGCCAAGGACTGATCTCGATCCGTGCACTTTGGAGGAATGCCCTTAGGCTTGCCTGACCTCGCCATAGGCTCCCTTCTTGGGAAGCGCTTAGGTAGCAGACCCCCATGCCGTGGTGGTGTGGGGACTGGGGGTTAGAAACCTCCGGTTACCCAAATTAGACATGAAGCGCCTCAGCGAACTCTTCGGCGGAAACACCAGCCTGCTTGAAAAGACCAGCCAGCGTACCGATCTTCAACTCGCGATGGTTGGGAACAACGCAGCCAGACGAACCGCGGCGCATAACGATGTGGCTACCGCGTCGACGGGCGACGACGAAACCGAGCCGCTCCAAGGCCTGCACGACCTCGGTCCCGGACACAACCGGCAATTTAGGCATGTTCTGGCACTTCAAACGTAGTCAACAATGGCCGACCAGAAACAGCAAGGGGAAATTCTTCGAGATATAACTCTGTCGCCTCGCGCAGATTGGCCAAAGCTTCTTCAACGGTTTCGCCTTGCGTAGTCGTGCCGGTTTCAGGGTTGAATGCGACATACCCCCCTTCCGGGGCTGGGCTTAAAACGGCTAACAGTTCCATAAATTTTTTCCTTTGGTTACAGAGGGAATGAAATGCCTAACGTTTAATTGGACAAACCCACGGAGCCCCACCGACCTCTCCATAGGAAATTAGATCCACCCGATTGAGCCTTCCGAGACAGATGAGCGGTCGACCGCAGTGCGGGCAGGGGCTCGGCGGCCTGGGGGTGAGGCGGGCGATGTTTCCGGTTTGCTTCTAAGGGCCTCCAGGCCCCGCGCCTGCCGATGACTGTAAAGGCCATAATAGCGCACCGTGGGCTTGCCGGGCACCGGCAGATGCGTGAACAGCCGCTCCAGGAAGGCCGCCGGGCTCAGGCTGAGCACGTGGCAACGTCCATCCCGGTGCGAAGTGTAAGAAAAGCGCACAGCGTTCGCAGCGGCCTGGAGCAGGCGGCGCTCGTTCAACGGGCCGCCCTTGACGTAGCGGGCCAGGTAGATGGCGACGCCGCGTCCGTGCCATTAGCGCCGTTCGATGTGGACGTTCGTCGGCCCTGCAAAACCCTCTCGTGCCGCATGGTGCGTGAGTTTCAGCGGCTTGGAAGGTACCAACCATCCCGGGAAAATAGCCTGCATTCCTCGTGATTTCTGGGAGTTTTTGCGCATGAGCACAGCGGATTTCTTTCGTGCCCGCCTGGATCAGAGGATGGACCGGAATCATCCCTTGGCGGTGCTGGTGAGTCGGCTTCCGTGGAGTCGCCTGGAAACGACCCTGGCGCCGTGTTTTGCCCGACAGGAACGGGTAGGGAAGGCGTGCGAAGTGAAAGACCTGTTCGGCCCGTAGGTGGCGGTGGCGGGTGGTGGAGTCTCTCAGTCAGGGCGCCCGCGGTTGCCGATGCGGTTGATGCTGAGTCTGTTGTACCTCAAGCATGCGTTCAACCTGAGCGACGAGGCGGTGGTGGAGCATTGGTCGGAGAACGTGGTGTGGCAATATTTCAGCGGTCTGGGGTATTACGAGCCGCGGCTGCCGTGCGATGCGACGCAGTTGGGTCGTTTCCGGAAGGCGATTGGCGAGGCCGGTGTAGAGGAATTGCTGCGGGCGACCATCGAGACGGCGGTGACGGCGAAAGCGGTGAATCGCTCGGAGTTGGAGCGGGTGATCGTGGACACGACGGTGCAGGAGAAGGCGGTGGCGTATCCCACGGACAGCCGGCTGTTGGAGATTGCGCGCCACCGGGTGGTGAAGGCGGCGAAAGCGGCAGGCGACGCCAATCGGAGAGCGTTACCATCCAGGTCAGATTGCAAGCCGCGGGTGATCCCGGCAAGCTCGTGCTTCATCGTCACCTCCCGGCCCATGAGGAGAGCGAAGGCATGGTGGCGGTGTCGAAATCGCCTTGGTCGAACGATGCGATGAGTGTTGTGGAGAAAACGCGGTGGGCGCCGTACTGATCGTCGGCTGTGGCGACATCGGCAGCCGTGTGGCGCGGCTGGAACTCGCGGCGGGGAACTTCGTCGCCGGTCTCGCGCGCACACGGGAAACGGCGGAGCGCCTGGCCGGGCTGGGCGTGGCCGTGGTGCCGGGCGACCTCGATGCGCCGGACTCCCTCACCGGTTTGCCCAAGGAGCTGGCCCTGCTCACGGCGCGAGCTTGGCACACCCTTTACTATTTCGCGCCGCCCCCGGCCTCGGGGACCAAGGATCCGCGTCTGACCGCTTTCCTGGAGGCCCTGCCGGGCGGGGAGCTGCCCGCCCGAGCGGTCTACATTTCTACCAGCGGGGTATATGGGGACTGCATGGGCGAGTGGGTGACCGAGGAGAGGCCGCCCAATCCGCAGACGGACCGGGCGCGGCGCCGCCTGGCGGCGGAAAATACTTTGCGGGAATGGTGTGCGCGCCGCGAGGTGGTGCCGGTGATCCTGCGGGTGCCGGGGATCTATGGTCCAGGACGCCTGCCGTTGCAGCGCATCCGAAGCGGGGTCCCCGTGGTGCGGCGGGCGGAAAGCCCCTATAGCAACCGGATCCATGCCGAAGACCTGGCGAAGGTCTGCTTCGCCGCGGCGCGGTTCCGGGGGCCGGACACCATCTACAACGTCAGCGACGGTGATCCCACCACGATGACGGATTATTTTTTCCGGGTCGCCGACCGCTTCGGCCTCCCACGTCCGCCCGAGATTTCCCTGGAGGATGCGCGCCGGGTGTTGGGTCCCTCCCTGCTCTCGTATCTCGAAGAATCCCGACGGCTGGACAACCGCCGGATGATCCGAGATCTTCGGCCCCGGCTTCGTTACCCGGACCTCGCGAGCGGACTCGAGGCGTGCTGACGGCGGGACGAAACGGGCGTCAACAGTCCGCCCACAGGTCGCCCAGGGCAATCACAATGGCGTCGAACGGCGGGGCGGATACTTCATCCTGATCCTGATACAGACCGGTCACGGTCCGCTGCTCGTTGCACGCGGTTCACGGTTCCGACCCCTGCAACCCCAGCGCTTCGAGGTAGCGGCGCGCACTGGCTTCGACCTTGTAGTCCGCGACCGCCGCCCGCAACGTTGCCGGAGGCAGGGGTCGGGCCAAGGTCTGTTCCATGGCTTCGGCCAAGGCCGCGACGTTGCCGACCGGCACCAGCGGGCCGTACTTGCCTCCGGCAAGGATTTCGCGAGGTCCGCTGGGACAATCCGTTGCGACCGCAGGACGGCCGAGGGCGAGCGCCTCGGTCAACGCGTTGGGGGATCCCTCCCAAAGCGACGACAACACGAACAGGGAAGCACGCGCGAGCACCGCATAGGGATTCGCGAGGAAGCCGGTGAGTTCCACGTCGCCATCGACACCGAGGCTCGCGGCAAGACCCTGCAGTCGCTCCCGATCCCCGCCCTCGCCGAGGATCATGAGGCGGCAGGGTCTCCGCTGGCGGAGGCGCGCGAAAGCCGCGATGAGATCGGGAAACCCCTTTTGCCGGGTGAGCCGGCCCATGCCGACGATCACCGGGAGATCCGGCTTCAGGAGCCAGGGATGCGCCACCTCCTCGGCGGCGAGGCGTTCCAGTTCGGGGGTGATGACCGGATTGCGGATCACCGTGATCCGTTCGGGCGGCAGACCGGTGATGGCGAGGAGGTCGTCTTTGACCCCTCGGGAGACCGCGACGAGCCGATCGACATGGGGATAGAAAAGTCGCATCCCCGTATACCAGCCGAATTTCCGGAGGCGGCTTTTGCCTTGGAGGGCGGCCGAAACAGTAGTGCCGAGGCGTCCCACCAGGGGAATCTCCACCCCGGAGAGCCGACGCGCCAGGAGGGCCACCCGGATAGCGCGGTCCTTGGCGGCGAGAACGGCGGCGGGCCGATTTTCGCGGAGGTAGCGCACGAGACCCGGCAGCGCCGTCCCGGTGTGCCGGGTGCCGAGATAAACGACGCGTACGCCTTGCGGGATCGCCGCCAAGTGTTCCCCGTGCGCCCGCGCCAGGACCAGATCGACGGAGACGCCGGCTTCGAGAAACCCGGCTGCGAGGTTAGCGAGCATGCGTTCGACGCCGCCCTGTCCGGAGAAGGAGGCGAACACGGCCAGGCGTTGTGCGGATGCATTCACGGTCATGGGAAGGTTCAGGTGAGAAGTTCGAGCGGATCGAGCAAGGTCGGCGGGCGCGTCCCGTCGCCTTCCAGAAACAAGCGGTGCCAGACGGCGAATTGCAGGAGGGCCCAGAGCATCGCGCTGCCTTGGCGGGTATGCTGACTCCGGGCGATCAGCTGACGCACCCCTTCGGGGCGGAACCAGGGCGCGAGCGCCGTGTGCCCGGGCAGGCATCGCTCCAGCCTGCCGAGAAAGTTCTCGTCCAGCCATTCCCCGACCGGCACGTGGAAACCCCGCTTGCGGCCGTACAGCTGCTCTTCCGGCAGGAACCGCAAAGCCCAGCGCTTGAGAAAAAGCTTGCCCTGTTTCCCCGAGACCTTCAAGGAGTCCGGCAGGGCGAGGCCGAACTCGACGACGCGGTGATCCAGGAACGGAACCCGTCCCTCGACGCCGAAGGCCATGAGCATGCGATCCGCCTTGACGAGCAGATTGTCGGGCAGGGCTTGGCTGAGATCGACGTACTGCATGCGCTGCAAATCGCTCCAGTCGGGCGGTGTCGTGCGCCAGGCGGTGACGACGGGACGGCGGAATTCCCGCGCTGCGGCCCGCAGTTCCGGACCGAACAAGACCTTCGGCCAGCGTCCCCGGAACGTGCCGCGGGTCCGGAAACCGCCGGAACCGGGCGCCAGGATGCGTTTGACGAATCGCTCGATCCCTGAGGTGCGGTAACGGCCATAACCGGCAAAGACCTCATCGCCGCCTTCCCCGGAAAACACCACCTTGAGTTCCTTTCCCGCGGCTCGGGCAAGGAGCAGCGTCGGCAGACTGGCGTAATCCCGCATCAGCTCATCCGCCGCCCAGACGGTGAGCGGCAGGCTGTGGAAAATCGCCTGCGAATCCGGCCGGATCTCCCGGTGCCGACTGCCGAAGCGCCGCGCCACGGCCGCGGCGAGCGGCAGTTCGTCGGTGAGGGAGGTTCCGGGAAAACCCACCGCAAAGGTGCGGATGGGCTGCTCGGAATGGCGGCTGAGCAAGGCGAGCAGCAGGGAAGAATCGACGCCGCCGGACAGGAACAGGCCGAAGGGAACGTCCGAGCGCATGTGCTCCGTCATCACCCGCTCCATCAGGGGTTCGAATTCGGCCGCGGCTTCCGTGAAGGAAAGCTCGCGCGGGCGCACCGCGAGCGGCGTCCAGTAGCGCCAGCGGTGCGCGATTCGACCTCGCTCGATCACCACGGCTTCGCCCGGCAGCACCCGTTCCACGTTTTTCAGGATGGTCGTCGCGCCGGTCGCGAACTGGTTCTGCAAGTACCCGACCAGGCCGCGCGGCTCGATCTCGGGTTTGTGTCCAAGGAGCGGCAGCAGGGCCTTGATTTCCGAGGCGAACGCGATCCCTTGGGGAAGATGGGCGAGAAACAAGGGCTTGATCCCGAGCCGGTCGCGAGCCAGGATCAGGCGTTCGCGGCCGGCGTCGTACAGGGCGAAGGCGAACATGCCGTGGAGTTGGGACAGGAAGTCCTGCCCGAACTCCCGGAAGGCATGGAGGATGACTTCGGAATCGGAGTGGGTCTGGAAGCGATGTCCGCGTTTTTCCAACTCGGTGCGCAGCTCGACGAAGTTGTAGATTTCGCCGTTGGCGATCAGCGCCAGCCTACGGTCGTCGCTGAAGAGCGGTTGATGACCACCGACCAGGTCGATGATGGCGAGCCGGGTGTGACCCATGCCGAAGTTCCGGTCGAGGAAGATGCCGCGTTCGTCGGGTCCGCGGTGGTCCAAACGCTCGGTCGAGCGTTCCAAGAGGGTGCGCTCGACCGGTTTTTCGCTATGAAACAGGCCAACGATGCCGCACATGGGGCTGTGAAGTCTCCACGAGATGGTTCAAATGGGGTGCGGGCGGAGGCGGTTGGGCGCGTTCCCTGCCGTTTCCCGCCTAAGCCGTGGGAGGCGCGATGCGGAGATCCGATCCGATATTGCCCGCCAGGATCACACGGTTGCGCCCTTCCTTCTTGGCTTGATACAGCGCTTGATCGGCCTCGAGCAAGAGCGCGCGGTGCAGTTCCTCCGGATCGACCGCGACCCGGTCCTTCCGCGCTTCCAGGACGGCCAGGCCGAGGCTGATCGTCTGCGGCTCGCCGTCCGGCCGCCGCAGTTCCCGCTCGGCCAAGCTGCGGATGCGCTCGGCACAGGCTTCGCTCGCCGCGGCATCCGCCCCCGGCAGCACGACGACGAATTCCTCTCCGCCATGGCGGGCGGCGATGTCGCCAGCACGGCAGGCACCGCGCAGCAAGTCAGCGAAGTCGCGCAGAAGCGCATCACCGGCCTCGTGGCCGAAACGGTCGTTGACCGACTTGAAATGATCCAGGTCGATGAGCATCACGCCCAACGGCCGGCCGCTCCGCAAGCTCGTGACAGTCTCCTGCAGCAGGAACTCCGCCAGGATGCGACGAGTATACAGGCCCGTCAGCGGATCGCGGCACGCCATCTCGGTGAGCCGCTCGTGGGCGTGCTGGACCAGCGTGGTGATTTCGCTGACCACCTGCCAAGCGAGATGGCGAAACGAACGGATGAACTCGGCGGGAGACGGGGCAAACCCTTCGCCGGGATCCAGCAGGCGATCGAAGGCGGTCAGGATACGCCACATGAGTTCGCCGATGTCCCCGTCGATGACCTCGACCCCATGCAAAGACTGCCGGAGCACGACCCGCTGGGTCAGGGAGGTATGGGAAACGTTGATGAGCCAGTCCATCGTTTCGGCTTCCACCAGTTCTTCCGCGTTGCGATAGCAGGGAATCCCGAGTCGGCCCGCTTCCGCCAGGCCGGGAGCATGGGGATCGATGTCGCAAATCCCGACGACCTTGACTCCCTCGATGCCGGTCAGCAAACGCAGGAGGGCCGAACCTCCCCTGCCGGCACCGATGATGCCGATGCGCGTGGGCGAATCCTTGCGGCCACCGGCGGCTGGCTCCGGGGGGTGCGGTGTTCCCGTATACGGCGCGTTCTTCTTGGATTGGGCCATGCCGACCTCCATGGGTCCGAATCTCGGTGGATTGCGGGTCGTTCCGCGCACCGGTGACCCGCACCGTCCCGATACCGGCGGGATGCGAAACGAGTACAATTCTATTCGGTCCGTAAGGGATTTCCACGCAAACGGCGTGGAAAGTCGGATCGGGAATCCCCGCGCGGCGATGCGCCGGGGGATCTTGCGTGGGTGTCGGAGGCCTTGGGGATGCGGGCGCAGGATGCACGTGGCCGGGCCCTCTCCACGATCAGCATGGGCCAGAAAACATGACCAAGATATGCGAATACGATGCCACGACCTGGGACGCCGAGTTTGCCGAAGACCTCAAGGCACAAGCGCTCGCCGGGATCGAGGAAGGACAGGTCCTGTTCTTCCCGCGATTGGCTTTCCCATTGACGGACGCGGAACGCCATTTCCTCTCCCCCGCCACCGTGGGCAAGAGCAAGAACGTCAGTTTCGATCCCCTGACTGGTGCCTTGAAGGGTTTCAGCGAACAGGTATCCGACCGGGAGGCTCTGGGCAACATGATGGCCCGTTTTGCCTCGTCGAGCCGGGCCCTGGTGACGAATCTCCTGTCGCATTATCGCACCGCGCTGCTGCCCGGCCGCACCAGTTTCCGCCCGGTGGAGGCAGCCGGACGGGCCAGCTCCTGGCGCAAGGACGACACCCGCCTGCACGTCGACAGCTTCCCTTCGGCACCGGTGCAGGACCGGCGCATCCTGCGCGTCTTCAATAACGTAAACCCCGACGGCAAGCCGCGCACCTGGCGCTTGGGCGGATCCTTCGAGGCCGTCGCCGCGCGTTTCCTGCCCTCCCTTTCGGCCCCGCTCTGGGGCAGCGCGCCGGTGCTGGAGTGGCTGGGGGTCACCAAGAGCCGACGCAGCCCTTACGATCATTTCATGTTGCAGTTGCACGACCGCATGAAGGCAGATTTGGACTACCAGTCCGGGACGGATCAGGTCACCCATGACTTTCCTCCCGGCAGCACCTGGATCGTGTTCACCGACCAGGTCTCGCACGCGGTGATGGCGGGGCAATATCTGCTGGAGCAGACCTTCTACCTGCCGCTCGAGGCGATGCAGGATCCTGCGAAATCGCCGCTCAGGATTCTCGAACGGATGATGGGGAGGATGCTGGTGTGAGACCCGTCGATGAATCCGCCAGCAGGCGCTCGACGGCCGCGAACACGATGGCAGGGGAAAGACGCTTCATGCAGGTGAAATCCCCGTCACAAGTGGGCCGACGCTGGCAAGGCGAGCAGGGCAACGCCTGGTACAGCACGACGGCATGACCGCAGCCGGTATCGAGGTATGGTGCGGTGGAGCCGAACAGGGCGACGGTCGGGCGGCCCAGGGCGATGCCCATGTGGGTGAGCCCGGTGTCCACTCCAACCACGAGGTTCGCTCCCCGGATCAGGGCGCCTGCCACCCCGAGCGGGGTCTGCCCGGCGAGATTCTTGAGCTCTGGACCGGCCCTCGCCGCGATCGATCGGCTTCTTTCGACCTCGCCCGCTCCTCCCAACAGGATCACCGGCCAGCCATAGCGCGCCGCGATCGTCTGGGACAGCGTGCCCCAGTATTCATCGAGCCAATGCTTTTGGGGGCGGGTCGTGAGTGGGCAGAACACCGCGTAGGGTCCCGCGATGCCCTGGTTCGCCTTGATGCGGCGGGCGGCCTCGATGCTGGAATGGGACAGGGCGAGGTCCATCCCGAACGCCCCCGGGTCCAGTCCCAATTCCTGGGCGAGCTTGCGATACTCGCTGCCGATGGTAGAAAAGGGCGTGCGGCGGTCGATGCAACGGGTCATGAGGTACTGGCTCCCCTCTCGCGAACCCAGTCCGATCCGGCTTCGCCCGCCTGAAAGCCAGGCCCAGAGGCCGCTTTTCATGAGCCCCTGCAGATCCAGGACCCAGTCGAACCGCTCGGCGCGAAGATTCCCCACCAATTCCCGGAATTCCCGCCAGAGCGTCCCGTAGCGGCGTTGCCGGCGCAACTTCCGCCAGCGTGCCCTGGGCCAGGTAGCTACCCGATCCAGCCGCGGGTTGTGGATCAGGAGGTCCGCGTAGGCCTCGTCGATCAGCCAGGTCAGGCGGGTCTCGGGGAAGGATCGGCGCAATACCGGGATCAGCGCGGAGGCGAAAACCACATCCCCGATGGCCCCCAGGCGGATGATCAGGATCGATCGGGGAGGATGGAAAACGGTCCGATCGCTATCGCGGGATTTGGGAGAGATCGCCATGCCTCAGGCCGCGGGATCGTCGAAGCGGTAGCCGAAACGTTCGATGTCGGGGCGATAATGCTCGGCGATCCATGCCGCCGTTTCGTCGTTGTAGTAACTGCGGTAATCCTTGGCGCGGTCCCCCGCCTTACGGCTGTGAAGGAGTCGGGGACAGGCGATGCCGATGCGCCGACAGGCCTCCGCGAAATCCTCGGCGAGTCGTTCGTAACGACCGATGAAGTCGACGATGAGATTGCCGTGCAGATCGACGAGATAGTCGCTCTGGAGCTCGATCGACATGTCGGCGTGATACTGCGGCGGTCGCGTCGGGTCCAGTTTCCAGCGCAGGAAGGCCTCGAAATCCGGGCAGTTCGCCAAGAGGTCCGGGCGCTCGCGGCGGATATGGTGATAGGAACTCACCTGCAGATCCCAAGGATTGCGTACGAAGGCGAACTTGAACAGTCTCTGGAAGACCTCGCGCGGCAGCATTTCCATGGCTGCGACCGCCTTGGCGTGGCGGGGGAATTTGGCGCCGATCTTATGTCCGGTCAACGCGCTCAGTTTGCTCGCCAGGAATTGCGGGATGCGGTAGGGATCGGTCCATTTGTAGCGCCACAGCGAATCGCGGATGCTCGTGCCGCCGGTCTTGGCGATGTGGATGAACAGGAAGTTGTAGCGAAGGGAAAGCAGCATGCTCGATGATTGAGGAATGACGGTGCAGGAAGAAAAGGTTCTTCGGCGACTGGCCCCGCGCGCAGGGAGTCGAGGCAGTCCCAACAAACGACGCCGCGGATTCCAAAAGATGCGCGACTGTAAACGAAATGCTCTTGCCCCGCAACGAAGCCGGCCCGACACGATGACACGTCTTGGCCATCGGCCCTCTTTTCCGGGAACCGAGATTGCTTACTGGGCCGCCATTCCCGCCTGCGAATGCGCTCCGAAAGGATCATTGCTCGCCCGGCCCGGGATGGTTTTCATGCTCAACTCTCCAAGTCGGGAGCAGGGAGGAATTCCGCCTCGGGGATCTCTTCCCAGAACGTCCCGACTTGTTCCGGCGGCAGCGATTCGACCGCTTTCAGTTTGCGGTCGATGGCACGGGTGCGGACTTCGGCCTGGCCGATGGTCTTGCTGGCATCGTCGAGTTTTTTCCTGGTCTTGGCAAGGATTTCGCCGAACTTGCCGAATTCGGTCTTGACCGCGCCCAACACCTGCCACACCTCGCTGGAACGCTTCTCGATGGCGAGCGTGCGAAAGCCCATCTGCAGGCTGTTGAGGATGGCCGTGAGGGTGGCCGGGCCGGTGACGGTGACGCGGTACTCGCGCTGCAGGTAATCGAACAGTCCTGGTCGCCGGATCACTTCCGCATACAAGCCTTCGATGGGCAGGAACAGCAGGCCGAAATCGGTGGTGTGCGGGGGTTCCAGATATTTGTCGCGGATCCCCTTGGCTTCGCTGCGGATGCGGGTTTCCAAGGCTCGTCCGGCCTCGTCCATGGCCACCATATCGCCCGCTTCCTGGGCATCGATCAGTTTCTGGTAATCCTCCAGGGGGAATTTGGCGTCGATGGGGAGCCAAACCACGCTGCCGTTGCCGTCCCGTCCCGGCAGCTTGATGGCGAACTCCACCCGCTCGCTGGCCTTAGGCCGGGTGACGACGTTCTTGGCATACTGGTCGGGGCTCAGGATCTGCTCCAAGAGCTGGTCCAACTGGACCTCGCCCCAGGTGCCGCGGACCTTGACGTTGGTCAGGACCTTCTTCAGATCGCCCACGCCGGAAGCCAGCGTCTGCATCTCGCCCAGCCCCTTGTGTACTTGCTCCAGGCGTTCGCTCACCAGCTTGAACGATTCGCCCAGCCGTTGTTCCAGAGTGTTGTGGAGCTTCTCGTCGACCGTGAGGCGCATCTGCTCCAGTTTCTGCTGATTGTCGCTCTGGATCGCGGCCAGACGGGTTTCCACGGTCTGGCGCAGGGTTTCCATGCCGTCGCCATGGCGCTGCGCCAGATGGTGCAGTTGATTCGTCAACAATTCGCCGAAATGTTTCAGGCTTTCCGCTTGTTCCGCGCGGCCGAGGCGGGCATCCTGCTGCGCCGCGTTCAATTTCTCGTCCACCAGCTGCCGCAGCCGTTCGCCGTGGGCGTCGTGGGCGGCTTGTAAAGCTCCGAGCTTTTCTTCCCAACTGCGGCGTGACTGCTCGGTCTGTTCGAAAAGCGTCCGGCTCAGGCGCTCGATCGCCCCATTCAGCTCTTCCCGGTTCTGCCTGAGCGATTCGCCGATTTCCCGGCGGTTGACCGTGAGTTCTTCGCGAAAACCCCATTCCGAGCGTTCCTGGTGGATTTCCAATCGTTCGAAACGGCGATAGAAATCCGTCATCCGGTTTGACAAGCGCGCCATCCAACCGAGCGCGATGAGCTGCAGGATCGCCAGGGTGGCCATTCCAGCGAGAAAAGCATGCTCGAAAGACATGGTCTGGATCCTCCAAGGCCAAAAGGATGGTGGGTACTCGCGGGGTAAGGGAGGCTCGGCAACGAAGTCAGGAGAATAGCGCATCGCACGCCGCGAGCGTAAGGCGGGGATTGTATAAGCGCAAGGAACAGCCGCCGGTAGGAGATCTACAAAGGCACAGGATTCCCGGCCGGGAACGATCCCCTCAAATGGACATGGAGCTGGTGACAGGATTCGAACCCGCGACCGGCTGATTACAAATCAGCTGCTCTACCGACTGAGCTACACCAGCTTGCGATGCTTTAGGACCGGGCGAGAACGCTCGCGATTCCTTCGCGGAAACCAGACCTTCGATGCCCGCCTACGGCCTGACGGATCCTTGCAACCGAATCGCGTATCCCTCTCCGCGTCGGTTCGGCTTGCCATTGCGATTATACCGCCGTCTTGGAACCAGGCTAGATCCGTTTGGCTGCGGCGCGGTCGATCAAGCCGACGGTGCTGGGGTCTTATCCGGATACTCGCAGAGATCCGCGATCGGGCACTCCCAACAGCGGGGCTTGCGGGCGGTACAGGTGTAGCGGCCGTGCAGGATGAGGAGATGATGCGCGATACGCAGGAACTCCGGCGGGGTGGAGGTTTCCAGCGCTTGCTCGACCGCCCGGACCGTCTTGCCGGGGGCGAGACCGGTGCGGTTGGCGACGCGGAAAACGTGCGTGTCGACGGCGACGGTGGGTTGACCGAAAGCGGTATTGAGGACGACGTTGGCGGTCTTGCGGCCGACGCCGGGCAGGGCTTCGAGTGCGGCGCGGTCGCGTGGGATCTCGCCGCCGTGCTTTTCCAGCAGTTGCTGGCAGAGGGCGATGATGTTTTTGGCCTTGCTGCGATAGAGGCCGATGGTCTTGATGTATTCCGCGAGTCCTTCTTCGCCGAGGGACAAGATCGCTTCCGGCGTATTCGCTACGGCGAAGAGTTTTTCGGTCGCTTTGTTGACCCCTTTGTCGGTCGCCCGCGCCGACAGGATCACGGCGATGAGCAATTCGAACGGACTGGAATGCCGCAACTCGGTAGTGGGCTCCGGGATCGCTGCGGCGAGTCGGGCGAAGATTTGTCGGCGTTGCTCTGCGTTCATGACGGCTTCCCGCTCCGACGATCGCTGGTGTTTTTCAGGGCAGGGTGCTTCATCCCCGGCAAACCGAGATTCAGCGTTTGACGTGCCGCAGCAGCCGACGACGCTTGCGGATCTGGCGTTCGGTGAGATCGTTGCGCCGGCCCGCGAACGGATTCTCCGAGCCACGGAATTCGAGTTTCAAGGGCACGCTCCGGAGGTGCAAGGCCTTGCGGAACTCGTTGCCGAGATAGCGCTTGTACGCCCCCGGAATCGCCTCGGTCTGGTTGCCATGGATGACGATCGCCGGCGGGTTGCGGCCGCCCTGGTGGGCAAACTTGAGCTTGATGCGTCGCCCCCGCACCAGCGGCGGTGGATGCGCCGCCAGGCATTGTTGCAGGATCTGGGTGAGGCGGGACGCGGAAAAGTCCTGCATGGCCGCGCGGTAGACCGGTTCCACTGCGTCCAGCAACAGACCGACTCCGGTGCCGTGGAGCGCGGAGAGGAAATATTTCTCGGCGAATTCCAGGAAGGGGAGTTTGAGCTCGATCTGGCGCTTGACCCGTTCCCGTTGCTCGGGACTCAAGCCGTCCCATTTGTTGAGCCCGATCAAGAGGCCACGCCCGATTTCCAGCACCATACCGAGCAGGTTGGCGTCCTGATCGGTGACCCCTTCCCTGGCGTCGATCAGGTAGATCACCACGTGCGCCTTCTCGATCGCCTGGAACGCCTTGATCACGCTGAACTTCTCGATCCCCTCGGGGATCCGGGCACGGCGGCGGATGCCGGCGGTGTCGATGAGGACGTAGCGCTCCCCGCGCCGTTCGAAGGGGATGAAAATGCTGTCGCGGGTGGTGCCGGGCTGGTCATAGACGACGACGCGTTCCTCGCCGAGGATGCGGTTGATCAGGGTGGATTTGCCGACGTTGGGGCGTCCCACCACCGCGACCCGGATCCCGGCTTCGCTCTCCGCCTCCGCTTCCGCAGGCGGCAACAGGGGTTCCAGGTGTTCCAGCAGGAGGTCGACGCCGGTACCGTGGGCGGCGGACACGAGGTGCGGTTCACCCAAGCCGAGGGCATGGAACTCCGCACCGACGACGGCCGTATCGGTGCCGTCGATCTTGTTCACCACCAGCAGGACGGGTTTGTTGCCGCGCCGCAGGCGGTCGGCGATGGCTTGGTCGTCCGGCATCAGGCCGTCTCTTGCATCCACCAGGAACACCAGCACGTCCGCATCTTCGAGTGCGAACCGTACCTGTTTCATGGCTTCGGTCCCGATGCCCTCGGCCGCTTCGACGATGCCGCCGGTGTCCACCACGAAGAAATCGCGGGTTCCCCGCCGTGCCCTGCCGTACTGCCGGTCGCGGGTCAGCCCGGGGTAGTCCGCCACCAGCGCGTCACGGCTCTTGGTGAGATAGTTGAAGAAAGTGGACTTGCCGACATTCGGTCGGCCGATCAGGGCGACTACGGGAAGCATGGCTATTGCACCGAGACTGCGGCAAGCGTGCCGTCGGAAGCGTAAACGTAGATTACCTCGTCGAACACGATGGGGGGAAACTCGATGGCCGCCTTGGCGATCCGGAGGCGCCCGACCACGCGTCCATCCTCCTGGTTCAAGAGGTGCAAATAACCCTCGAAATCGCCCACCGCGAGATAGTCCCGTACCAGTGCCGGGGCCGTCAGGCGGCGTTGGTGCAGTTCGTTCTGCTTCCACAAGTCGGCGCCCCGGCGGACCTCCAATTGCCAGACGTCGGCATTGATGTCGGTCACATAGAGGTAACGGCGGTCGGCGGTCATGCCCGCCGGCGCGGAAAGATCTTCGCGCTTCCACAGCACGTCGCCGGTATTGAGGCCGAGCGCGGCGAGCCCTCCCTGATAACCGGAGACGAACACCGCATCGTCCCGCACCACGGGAGTCGCGCCCAGATCCACCAGTCGCTCGATCTCCGAACGGCCGTGCGGCAGCGAGACGACGGCTTCCCAGGCCGGTTTGCCGTCTTTCAGCTGCAAGGCCGACACTTTCCCCCCGCCGAAGCCATCGATCACGAGATCGCCGGCGATGATCGGCGATCCGCGGCTGCGCACGGCGAGCGGCGGGGCATGACGTTCGAAGTACCAGCGAGTCGCCCCGGTGTTGCGGTCCAGGGCCGAGAGGTGCCCATTGGTGCCCCGGATGACCACGATGTCGTCCGCCACCACGGGCTGGGAGAGGATCTCCCCGGCCAAGGGGGTTTTCCACGACAGGGAACCGTCTGCCGCCTTGAGCGCCAAGACTTCGGCTTCGGCGGTGGTCAGGAATAGCAGCTCACCGTCGACGACCGGCCCGGAGCTCAGCTCCATTTCCGGATTCACCGACCAGAGCCGCTCGCCGGTGAGGCGATCGCGGGCTTCGATGGTCCCCTTGCGCTCGGCGATGAAGACGCGGGTTTCATCCACGGACGGGCCGAGATTGACCGCCTGTTCGTCGTAACCGTCGCCGATTTCGGCCTCCCACAGTTTGGTCATCTGGACCAGGGGCTCGAACTCTTTCAGTTCGGCCGGAGGTTCGACGTTGTCCTTGCCGACGAAGTAATCCTGGATGCCGAGATAGGCGTTCTCGAGAGCGTCCATGCCGGCACAACCGGAAAGCGCCAGCAGGATCGCCGGCAGCCCGATGCGGATCATCGCGCGGAATTGGCCCCGGGGCCCGCCGTGGCCGCGGAAGTGTCCGCTGCGCTCGCCGAAGGGGTCGCGGGAGCGGTCACGGGTTCGCTCAACTTGAGTTCGAGCAACGGTGAGGCGTGCCCCTCTTGCTGCGCTTTCAGGTAGGCCGAGCGGGCATCTTCGCCACGGTTGAGCGCCTGATAGAGGTCCCCTTGCAACTCCGCGTAGAGTCCCGCGAACTCTCCGAATCCGTTGGCTTCCGCGGTCTTCACCAGGGACAGCGCTTCCTCCGCCTGGCCCGCGGCGAGCAGGACCTGGCCGAGGCGGAGCCGGGCGATGTGGCGGATCCCCTCTTCGTTGGCTTCGGCGATCACCTCTTGCAACAGGTTCTTGGCCGTTGCGAGATCGTTGGCCTCGACCCTCAGGCGTGCCAGGAACAGCTTCGCGTAGACGGCGTAGGAGCTACCCGGATAACTTTTCGTGAGCCGCTCACCCAGACTGACGGCGGCATCCGTGCGTTTCTCCTCGACCGCGCGCAGGAGTTGTTGGTAGAGCGCCGAAGCCTGTTCCGCCTTCTCGGTTTGGGTTCTTTTCCAGATGCCCCAGCCGGCGATGATGGCGAGTCCCAAGCCGATGCCGAGAATCACGGCGCGGCCGTTTTCCTTCCACCATCGCTTGAGTGCTTCGAGACGCTCTTCTTCTGTGAGATAGATATCCATTGCAACCTCGGATCAAGTTGGAATCAGCGACTTAAGCCGTTGCACCAGGGCATCCTGGGCGACCACGATTTGCGGTTCCTCGGTCCGCAACGGCTTGATGCCGACGGTTCCTGCGCGTACCTCGTCCTCTCCCAAGAGAAGCGCGAACGCGGCACCGCTCCTGTCGGCCCGTTTGAATTGGCTCTTGAAGTTACCGCCGCCGCAGTGCGTGATCAGACGCAAGCCCGGCAAGGCATCGCGCAGCATTTCGGCGAGCACGGCGCCGCGGCTTTCCGCCGCTTCCCCGACCCGGATGAAATAGCAGTGCGGGGCGAGGTCGAGCGAAGGCTCCCCCACCAGTTCGATCAGCCGCTCCAAGCCGAGCGCGAAACCGATGGCGTAGGAGTCGCGCCCGCCCAACTGGGCGACGAGCCCATCGTAGCGGCCGCCGGCGCACACCGCACCTTGGGCGCCGAGGGCGTCGGTGACCCACTCGAAGACGGTATTGCAGTAATAGTCGATCCCGCGTACCAGCCGGGGATTGACCACGTAGTCGATGCCGGCCGCGTCCAGAATGCGGATGAGTCCCTCGAAATGGGCGCGCGAGCGCGAATCCAGGCAATCCGCCAGAGCCGGCGCCCCCTCGAGCACCGCCTTCATGTCGGGATTCTTGCTGTCGAGGATGCGCAGCGGGTTGGTTTCCAGGCGTCGGACGCTGTCGGCGTCGAGCGCGTCGTAATTCTCGCGCAGATAGTCCACCAGAATCTGACGATAGGCGAGGCGCTCGTCGGCGGTGCCCAGCGTATTCAGCTCCAGGCGGAGCTTGGCTTCGATGCCGAGGCGGCGCCACAGCCTCTGACCGAGCAGGATCAGTTCCGCATCGATGTCGGGACCGGGAATTCCGTAGACCTCGACGCCGACCTGATGGAACTGCCGGTACCGCCCTTTCTGGGGCCGTTCATGGCGAAACATGGGGCCGGCATACCAGAGCCGCAGCGGCGGGTTGTGCAACAGGCCGTGTTCGATGCAGGCGCGCAGGCAACTGGCAGTCCCCTCCGGGCGCAGGGTCAAGGAATCGCCGTTGCGATCCTCGAACGTGTACATCTCCTTTTCGACGATGTCGGTGACTTCGCCGATGGAGCGCTTGAACAGTTCGGTTTTCTCCACGATCGGCAGACGGATCTCGTGGAATCCGTAACCGTTCATCACCGAGCGGATTTCCTGCTCGACGTGATGCCAGCGCGCGGTCTGATCCGGCAGAATGTCGTGCATTCCTCGGATGGCCTGGATTTTTTCGCTCATGACTGGATGCGCTTGACTGATTACGGGTAGGTATCCCTGGGCTTAGGATTCCTGGAACAGACGCCGTGCTTCCTGCGCCTCGGCGGAATCCGGAAACTCGCGGCGGAGTTCACGCACCGCCTCTTGCGCCGCACCGATATCGCCCAGGGCCAGCTCGGTTTGCGCGTTGAGCCACAGGGAATCTGCCGTTTTGGCGGCGACCGCGTGATAGCGTTGCAGGAAGCCGCGGGCGGAGAGGTATTGCCGGCGGGCGAGGCTGACCCGCGCCATCTCGAGCAGGGCCGGTGGATACTCCGGATAGCGGTCGAGGGCTTTGCGCAGGTACTCCTCCGCTGCGCTGCTTCGTCCCATGCGTTCGAGACAGCGGCCAGCATTGGTCAAAGGCAGCCAAGGCAGGGCATATATCGGCTCGTCGATCACCAGGCGGAATTCCGCCATGGCTTCTTCCGCTCGGCCTTGGTCGCACAGGAAGCGGCCGAAGTTGTTGTGCGCGCTATAGTTGTCTGGGTCGGTCGACAGGGCTTCGCGGTAATGCGCTTCGGCCTTGCCAGCGTGTCCGAGCCGCTCGTAGAGGACAGCCAGGGCACCATGCGCCTCGCTATTGCGCGGATCGAGCCGGATGGCGTGGGTGAGGTCCCGCAAGGCAATGTCCAAGGCGCCGTTTTCGAGATAACGGACCCCTTTCCGGGTATAGATTTCCGCGGCGCTGAGTTCGCCGAACGGGTCGTTGGCACGCGGTCGTTCTTCCCGTGACACGCAGGCGGATAAACCCAGGATCACCATGCCTCCGATCAAGCCCAGGCTCCGGCGCATCAAGGAGCGACATGCAGACGGACGCGGCGCCGACTGCGATCGCTGACCCGCCCCACGAGTTGGCCACAAGCTGCATCGATGTCGTCGCCTCGGGTCTTACGGGTGGTGGCGATCAGGCCCGCCGCGTGCAGAATCCGCCCGAAGCGCTCGATCACCTCCGGTGGTGAACAGCGATAGGGAGCGGACGGAAACGGGTTGAAGGGGATCAGGTTGACTTTGGCCGGGACGTGACTCAGTAGCCGAACCAGAGCACGGGCATGTTCCTGGGAATCGTTGATGCCTTCGAGCATGACGTACTCGAAAGTAACCTTGCGGCGATTGTTGTCCTTGCCGACGTAACGCTTGCAGGCGGCGAGCAGTTCCCGGATCGGATACTTGCGATTGATCGGCACCAGGAGGTTGCGCAATTCGTCGTCCGGTGCGTGCAGGGACACCGCCAGGCTGATGTCGCTCACTTCTGCGAGTCGGTCCAGGGCCGGTACGATTCCGGAGGTGCTGAGGGTCACGCGCCGCTTCGACAGACCGTAGGCGAAATCGTCCATCATCAGGTTGGTGGCCGTCACGACGTTGTGGAAGTTGAGCAGAGGTTCCCCCATGCCCATCAACACCACGTTGCTGATACGCTGCTTCGTGCCCAGTCGGTGCTGGGCTACCCAAAGCTGGCCGATGATCTCGGCCGCCGTCAGGTTGCGGTTGAAGCCTTGCCGGGCAGTCGAGCAGAAGGCACATTCGAGGGCACAGCCTACCTGCGAGGAAACACACAAGGTATTGCGACCCTCCTCCGGAATCAGCACCGTCTCGACCCGGTTGACGGCATCCACTTGCAATACCCATTTCCGGGTCCCGTCGGCGGAACGTTGCTCCAGCACCAGTTCCGGCGGCCGGATTTCACACTGGGCCGCAAGCCGAGCGCGGAGGGCCTTGCTCAGGCTGGTCATTTGCGCGAAATCGGTGACGCCGCGCTGGTGGATCCACTGCAGGAGTTGGACGGCGCGGAACGGCTTCTCGCCGATGCCGACCAGGAAGGCTTCCATGCCGTCCCGGTCCAGGCCCAGCAGATTCAAGGGGCCTTCCGCCAAGCCTGCCGGGCCGGGTTGCGGCGCGCTCGCTTCCGCCCCTGGAAGCCAGGCGAGAGTCACCTCGGTGTCAGCGCAAACGCGGGCAGATTTCATCTTCACGGAAAAAATAGGCGATCTCCTGCGCCGCGGTTTCCAGGCTGTCCGAGCCGTGTACCGCGTTCTCCTCGATGTTCACCGCGAAATCGGCGCGGATGGTTCCGGGGGCGGCTTCCTTGGGATTGGTAGCTCCCATGAGGGCGCGATTCTTGGCCACGGCATCCTCACCCTCCAAGACCTGGATCATCACCGGACCGCTGGTCATGAACGCGACCAGGTCCCGGAAGAACGGCCGTTCACGGTGCACCGCGTAAAAGCCCTCGGCCTGTTCCCGCGTCAATTGCACCATCTTGGCGCCGACGATGCGCAGCCCGGCTTTTTCGAAACGGGAGTAAATTTCCCCGATGACGTTCTTGGCTACGGCGTCAGGTTTGATGATGGAAAGGGTGCGTTCGAGGGCCATGGGGTCTCCTTGGGTTTGGTTCAAGCGGAATGTGATTGGACGAACGGAAACTCACCGGGCGAAATCCCGGCGGCATGAAAAAATGATCGAAATTTTACAGGATTTGACGGAAGTTTGGGAAATCCGGTCCCTTCCTATCCAGTAAATGAGCTTGACCGAGGGCGGCGGATGAGCCCGGTTCGGGCAGCCTTTCGGCAGAAGAGCGTGTTCCCAAGAACCACCCGCTTTGCAAGTTGCGGTTTCTGGTGGACACCCTTCTGGCGAGGATGGATCAGGAATTCGAGGCGGTCTACGCCCGGACCGGCCGACCTTCGGTGCCGCCGGAGCGCCTTCTGAAGGCCATGCGGCTGCAAATCCTGTTCACGATCCGCTCCGAGCGTCTTTCGGTCGAGCGCATCGACGACAACCCGCTCTACCGCGGGTTCGTGGGGCTTTCCATCGACGAACCGGTGTGGGACCCGTCCACCTTCGGCCAGAACCGGGAGCGTCTGTTCCACGAAGGGCTGGCCCGCGTGTTCTTCGAGCGGGTCAAGGTCCTGTCGGATTGGAAGCGGTTGACCAGCAGCGAGCACTTCCGCGTCGATGGCACCCTGGGGAGCGGAACACGGATTCAGGTTACAGAAAAGGGGTTGCACTATCCGCTTTGCGGCGAAGCGTCCCCCTGGAGTGATGGGATGGACTCCTCCCACCTTCTTCGGCATCGAAAGTGCCAGAATGGCGAGGTGTCTCTCATTCCATTCACTGAGCAGAAGGAGTCCCAACATGAACACTACCACCGTCGCTGTGGATCTGGCAAAGACCGTTTT
>DATMAX010000074.1:0-4196 GCA_035559395.1 Methylococcus sp.
AACCGCCGATCCGGGCGGGCGGTGAGGCCGGGGGTTCAGGCCGCTCAGCAACCCCAGCGGAGGGCAGCGGTGTGGGCCGGGGCATCCCATAGGCCGATGAGTTCCTCGTCGAGGAGCGTGAGGGTCAGCGAGCAACCGACCATGTCGAGCGAAGTCGTGTAATTGCCGACTAGCGAGCGCGTGATTTTCACGCCACGCTCGCGCCAGAACCGGGAGGCCAGGTGGTAGATCAAGTGGAGTTCGATCAGCGGGGTGGCGCCCAGCCCATTGACATGCAACAGCACGGGTTGACCGGGTTGTGGGTTCAGTTCCGCCTGGATCGTGTTGGCGAGCCGCTCGACGATATCGCAGGCTTTGCCGAGTGGCGCCCGTTCCCGCCCACGCTCACCGTGAATCCCGACCCCGATCTCCATTTCGTCCTCGGCGAGGTCAAAAGTGGGTTTCCCCAAGGCGGGTACGGTGCAACTCGTGAGCGCCACACCCATGGAAGCCGTGCCTCGAACCACGCGCTCTCCAAGCGATTTCAGACTCGCCAGATCCGCTCCCTGCTCCGCCGCCGCGCCGAGGATCTTCTCGACGATCGTGGTACCCGCTACACCTCTTCTTCCCGTGCCATGGGCTTTGGAAAGGGAGACATCGTCGTCGACCAGCACGGTTTCACAGGCGCAGTCCAACATTTCCGCGGCGATTTCGAAGTTCATCACGTCGCCGGCGTAGTTCTTGACGAGGAAGAGCACCCCTCCACCGTTTTCGACCGCCTGGGCCGCCGCGACCATCTGGTCTGGCGTGGGGGAGGTGAAGATTTCGCCCGGACAAGCGGCATCCAACATGCCGAAGCCCACGAAGCCGATGTGCAGAGGCTCGTGGCCCGAGCCGCCACCCGAGATCAGCGCGACCTTGCCCGGACGGCTCGGCGCGACCCGACGAACGAAGCGGGGGTGAAGATTCAGACTGACGATGTCATCATGGGCTTGGGCGAAGCCGTTCAAGCTTTCCTCGAGAAGAGTGTCGGGGTGATCGAGGAATTTCTTCATCGGTTGAACGGGTAAAGTCTCTGCCAATCCCGCTTGATACGACAACCGTACCTTTCCAAGGCGGTGGGCCAAAATCCGACGGAAGAGCGCCCAGCATATTTTGAAACTGGCGGAGAGAGAGGGATTCGAACCCTCGATACGGGGTTACCGTATACACACTTTCCAGGCGTGCTCCTTCAACCACTCGGACATCTCTCCATTCATCGAAAATTATACAGCAATCGGGCGTCCGTACCAGACGAGAGAACGGACCATATCACCGCCGAGGTGGTTCCGAGGATATTCCCGGTCACTGGATTCCTTGCCCTGGCTGCTTCTTGGAGTGCTTGTGGCTCCCGCGGACACATGAGGGATCATGGTCGCTTAGGAAGCGTTGCGGTGAATAACCCGGCAGATCTTCGGCGCCGACGGCGAACACGAAAATACGGGTGGGTTCGATCGGGGAAAAGTCGTTGTCGCTGGATATGATCAGCAAATGACGGCCATCCTCCAAGTCAGGACCGAAGGTCAGCCCTTCCATTTTCTCGGGCATATCGTGGATGCCGGCTTGCAACAGGTCCAGGAACAGGGTCTTGGCGGCCGGGACGATGTCCTGGTGTTCCATAGATGCCAGGACGGATGCGCCGTTGATAGGCAGGGACTTGACGGCCCGCACGTTGCTGGCTGCTCCGAGGTCGATCCGGAAAATCTTTTTGAACCGTGCTGCGGCACCGGATCGGGTATCCCTTTCCAATACCAGGAATTCGTGCTCATTGATGGCGAGGATCTCGGAAACACCGTTTTCCGGACTTTCCAGAAGGTAGACATATTCGCGCAGGTCACCAGTTTCCAGGTTGAGATCGAGGAGCCGATTGGCGACTCCGACCGGCTTATGCTCGGAACCGAAGGCGCTATCTTGTAACAGCGGGTCCTGGAGGATAGCAACCAGCCGATGACCGTCCGGGGTAATGGCCAGTCCCTCCAGTCCTCGATTGGTTTGTCGGCCGGTCAGGTTCTTTTCCAGTTCTTCTTCCGCAGTAGCTGCGGGAAAATCGATCAGGAATTTGATCGGTATGGGCAGGGACCGGATCCGTCTACCGCTGGCGAGATCGAACTCGTAAAGAAAAGGTCCGTATTCCTCCGATACGTACACCGTATCGCCGCATTTGCCTACCCGGATGCTTTCTGCGTCCATGCGGAGGCTGGCGGGGGATTGCGTGGCGTCGAATGCGCCCGCGTAACCCGTGAACAATCGTCCATCCTCTGTCCGCATCAGCTGGGTCCGGGTCACTCGCGGTTGGATGTGGTAATGATCCGCGTCAATCCGGGTGAGGTGGATGTCAAGCCGATAGATGCGTTCGATGTAGGAAGTTTCACCGGCACCGGGACCTCGATCCGGTACCGCATAGTAACGTTCTCCGAAGCCGCTGTAACTGATGGCCCCTCCTAGGCCACCGATTTGGTTCCGCCGGGTCTGGCCATCTTCCAGTAAACCCGTCAAGCGAGACTGATCGGTCGCAGTGGCGGGAATGACCCCTTCGCCGACGAGAGTGATCGTGGCCTTGACTGGTAAGGCCATGAACGAGGTTAGTAGGAAGAGGGAAGCCGCAGGGACGGTATGCTTCATCATTTTGCCCAAAAGACATCGACTCATTGCAAAGCGATCGAATTTGGAGCACGGATTAGGGAAATGTGCATGCGGTAAAATTAATTGGATCGTCTGGCAGCCAAACTCTGTGTCCGTAGGAAGAAGACGAGGCAAGCCCCTGTCCTTTTTGAAAGAGATCCATAACCAAGGAAGAACATGGTGGCGATGATACGTGTGGCAAAATGGAATTCGTGGCCGCAAAGCTTGATGGATCATTGTTACAGGAGCATGACAAAAAACGATTTCGATCGTAATCAGCGAGCTCGGATGGCCGTCCGAATCAGGTGCAGACGATTCTCACGTGGCTTCGTGCAGCGAAGGAAGGTGGATGGGAGCAGATTGAATCCCCTCATGCCGATCGAGGCACGATAAGGGAATATTGACATTAAGAACCCTCAAGCGGGTCGAAACCACCTGCTTGAGGGCTGGCAGAAGCGATCAAAGGGTGATCAATCTCTGATCGATCGCTTCACCGATTTCTTTCCCAACGAGTTGCTTGAAGCTGTCCATGACCTGTGCGCAGACTCCGAGCACTGCCAAAGCAAACCAACCGAACACAACGAACCCGTAATGAAGAGGAGCTACGAACAACTCTTCCATGAACCAGAAAGTATGCCCCCATTCATTCAGACCGACGTTTGGGACAATCATGAAAGGCCCGACTGTGAAGAGGAGATAGGGAAGAGAGATGCCTTCACTGAAATAGGGTAGTCGAGTTTTGGCGTAGAGGAAGGCACCGAAACCGGTAATAATATAGATCGGGTAAGACAGATAGAATTCGACGATGTGGCTGGGGGTAAAATCTGTATCCCGCACCACGGTCTGGTGCCAAGTAGCGTCTTGTTCGGTGAAATAGCTTCCACCGAAATATACCGCAGTGGCATAACAGCAAAGCCAGATCAGGTGAGTGAAGTTTCGACGAAGGTTTTCCCGCGGTGCCAATGCGGCAAGATTGCGATCCCGCGTTTTCCAGAGATATCCCCAGAGCAAAGCCGCTACGATAAGCTCCACGACGATCTGGGTATACAGGAAATTCATCCAATAGGTTTCGAATTCCGGGGCGAATGCGTCCAGTCTTGCAGACCATCCGTATACTCCTTCGTACCATCGCACCCAGGCATAGAAAATGATGTACACCGATATACCGGCGAACAGATTCCGTTTATTGAATAAGGGGGACTCGACTCCTTGGGTCGCCAAGCCTGGTGGGCTTGCCGTGACCGTAGTCTGTTTCTCCTGGAGTTCATATTCGCTAGTTGCCATATACGTTGTTCTCCCAGTCTGTTGTGTTGTGTGGCTCCTCGACTTCCGTGTCGTTCGCATTCCCTAGGATTGGTTGTAGCTGCAACGACGCAGCTGATCGAGATCGGCTACGTGGTATCAGACTAAGAAAAAGGTAATTCCTAACGAATCTGGACCAATTTATGGTTGATATCTTGCGTACTCGTTGCCTTGAGAAGCTTGACCAGCAAGGGTTTCAGATCCTGATCCCGATGGTTGAAGCGGAAACAAACTTCCCCCAGGGAAAGGTGGAA
>DATMAX010000075.1:0-50925 GCA_035559395.1 Methylococcus sp.
CATCGATGACGAGGGCACCCCGACCCAATATACCGTACTGATCGAGAGGGGGATCCTGAGAGGCTATATGCAGGATAAGTTGAATGCCCGTTTGATGGGGATGAAACCCACCGGCAACGGTCGGCGCGAATCCTACCAGCACTTACCCATGCCACGCATGACCAATACCTACATGTTGCCGGGCGAGCACGATCCCGAGGAGATCATCGCCTCGGTACGAAACGGCTTGTACGCGCGCAACTTCGGCGGCGGCCAGGTCGACATCACCTCGGGCAAGTTCGTGTTTTCGGCGAGCGAAGCCTACCGGATCGAGGATGGCCGCATCACCCGTCCGGTGCGGGGGGCCACACTGATCGGCAACGGCCCCGATGTATTGACCCGGGTCAGCATGGTGGGTAACGATCTGGAGCTCGATACCGGAGTGGGTACCTGCGGCAAAGATGGGCAAAGCGTACCGGTGGGAGTCGGGCAACCGACCCTCAGGATCGATGGCCTGACGGTAGGGGGTACCCGTGTCTGAAGGACGAGAAATCCAGTCCGATCGCTTCACCGTGAAACTCGCAGAGCTCAAAGAACTCACTGCCCTGTGCCTCGCCGAGGCGAAGCGACAGGGGGCGAGCGCGGCGGAAGTCGGTTGCAGCGTGGAGAAGGGGCTTTCGCTCACGGTGCGCATGGGCGAGGTGGAGACCGTCGAGCATCACCGCAGTCAGGGGCTCGGGGTCACGGTGTATTTCGGTCAGCGCAAGGGCTCGGCGAGCACCAATGACTTGAGCCGACAGGCTCTCGTCGAGACGGTGAGCGCTGCCTGCCACATCGCCCGCCATGCCGCGGAGGATCCTTGTGCCGGGCTGCCCGATCCGGATACGTTGGCGCGCGAGTTTCCGGAGCTCGATCTCTACCATCCCTGGGAGCTCACTGCGGAGCAAGGGATCGATCTGGCCCTGGCTTGCGAAAACGAGGGGCGCGCGCAATCCGGGGAGATTACCAATTCCGAGGGCGCCAGTCTCGACACCTTCGAAGGTTTGCGGGTGCTCGGCAACAGTCTGGGGTTTCTCCATGGTTATGCCACCAGCCGCCACAGCCTGGCTTGTTGTCTCATCGGTGAGCGGGACGGCAGCATGCAGCGCGACGATTGGTGGACGGTGGCGCGCGTTCCTGGAGAACTGGAATCTCCCGAGCAGGTGGGGAGGAAAGCGGCCGAGCGGACCCTGCGTCGTCTCGGCGCCCGCCATCTCCGCACCCGCTGTTGCCCGGTCCTGTTCGCCGCCGACGTGGCCGCCAGCCTGCTCGGGCATTTCGTCGCCGCGGTCCGGGGTGGCAACCTTTACCGGAAGTCTTCGTTCCTGTTGGATCGCCTCGGCCAGAGCGTGTTTCCCGCGTTCCTCCATATTCATGAAGAGCCCCATTTGCCGCGGGCCTTGGGAAGCGCGCCGTATGACGCAGAAGGTGTGGCGACCCGCCCCCACGATCTCGTCCGCAATGGCGTATTGGAGTCGTATGTGTTGAGTACGTACTCTGCCCGCAAACTGGGGATGCGGACGACTGGAAACGCTGGCGGTGTGCACAACCTCATCGTCGATCCGGGGGATCTGGATTTTGCCGGCTTGCTCCGATCCATGGACACCGGGCTCGTGGTGACGGAACTCTTGGGGCAGGGGGTCAACCTCGTCACCGGAGATTATTCCCGCGGTGCCGCCGGATTTTGGGTGGAGCAAGGGGAGATCCAATACCCCGTGGAAGAAGTGACGATCGCCGGGAATCTCGCTTCCATGTACAAAGGAATCTTGGCGGTAGGCAACGATGTAGACTTGCGGGGCAACATCCGCACCGGCTCGATCCTGATCGAATCCATGACCGTCGCCGGCCATTGACCGGCTCTCCCTTACAGGTCGTCGACCGGCAGCGCTGGTTGCTTGGGAAGCAAATCCAGATCCCAGTGCTCGACGGCCCAAGCCAGGATTTCGCTCGGCGTGGCAGTGCGTAGATCCGCTCCGGGCCGGAGATCCAGCAGGTCGAGAAGTGACAACAGATTCCGGGTCGGATGGCGGCCGTCCACCGCCGGGGCTCCGGTTTGCTTGCTGAGCTTTATGCCGGACCGATCGGTCAACACGGGAATGTGCCCGTAGTTCGGGGTCGGTAACGCCAGCGATTTCTGCAGGTAAACCTGTTTCGGGGTGGACTCCAAAAGGTCCACGCCGCGCACCACTTCGGTGATCCCCTGCTCGGCGTCATCCACGACCGTGGCCAAATGATAGGCGGGAATGCCGTCCCGTCGATGGATCACGAAGTCGCCGGCCTCGACCTCGAGGTTGCACCGGATTCGACCTTGTACCCGGTCGTGGATTTCGATTTCAGTATGCTCGACGCGTAGCCGGATTGCGTGCTCGCCGCCGATGGTTTCGAAACTTCGTCCTCGGCAGGTGCCTGGGTAACGCGGACCGGCCTGGAGCGCAAGTCGCCGCGGGCAGGTGCAAGGGAATGCCCGGCCGCTCGATTTCAGCCGTTCCAGGGCTTCCCGGTAGCGGTCGTCGCGCTGGCTTTGATGGAGAACCGTCTCATCCCAGTAAAGCCCATGGCGTTCGAGCGTTCTGAGAATGCCGTCGGCATGGGACGGCGAGCAGCGCTGCCGGTCCAGGTCGTCGATGCGGACCAACCACTTGCCGCTGCGTTTCCTTGCTTCTAAGCAACTGACGAGGGCGGTGAAGAGGGAGCCGAGATGGAGGGGACCGGTCGGAGAAGGTGCAAAGCGTCCCCGGTAGGAGGAAGCGGGCGATGCGGTATCGCTCGGGCGATGCAAGGCGGACGCGTGAAGCCGTCAGCCCAGTTGACGCTCGCGGATTTCGTCCAGGGTCTTGCAATCGATACACTGCGTCGCGGTCGGACGTGCCTCCAGACGACGGAGGCCGATTTCGACGCCGCAGGTTTCGCAGTAGCCGTATTCCCCGCGTTCGAGCCGTTCCAGGGCTTCTTCGATTTTCTTGATCAGCTTCCGCTCGCGATCGCGGGTGCGGAGTTCAAGGCTGAATTCGGATTCTTGCGTGGCGCGGTCGTTGGGATCGGGAAAATTGGCCGCCTCGTCTTTCATGTGATGGACCGTCCGGTCCACTTCCTGCATCAGCTCGGATTTCCAGTTTTGCAGGATCCGGCGAAAGTGAGCGACTTGTCCCTCGCTCATGTATTCCTCACCCTCTGCGGGTTGATATGGGGTGAAACTGAACGGCGTCACCTGCGTTTCGGTGGCTTGGGCGTTCGACATTCACAAGCTCCTTGGCCATGTCGGTAAATCGCGAATAAATAACAGAAAGCGGCCGCTCACGCAAGGACCAAAACCAGGCAAATCACCGCGGCCGGGCGCCGCCGAGCTTGGAAGGTAAGCGGCGATCAGGGTGCGAGAACCGAAGCCTTCTCGATCACGATCGGTCGTTGCGGCACGTCTTTGGGCAGAGGGCCGCCGGGTCCGGTCGGGATTTTCGCCATCGCGTCCACGACTTCCATGCCTTCGACCACCTCCCCGAACACCGCATAACCCCAACCTTGAGGGGTACGATTCTTGTGGTCCAGGAAATCGTTGTCGACGTAGTTGATGAAAAACTGCGCCGTTGCCGAGTCGGGGTCGGAGGTTCGTGCCATCGCCACGGTGCCGCGCTTGTTCTTGAGCCCGTTGTCGGCCTCATTGCGGATCGGCGCGTGCGTGCTCTTCGGTCGGAAATCCTGGGTAAGCCCACCCCCTTGGGCCATGAAGCCGGGGATGATCCGGTGAAAGATGGTTCCGTCATAGTGACCTTCGCGCACGTAGGTCAAGAAATTCGCCGTGGTGATCGGGGCTTTGACGGCATCGAGGCGGATGACGACGTCTCCCAGATTGGTGTGGAGTTTTACTTTCGGTGCTTCGAGGTTCATGGGATTCGCGGTGGTTGCGGCAAAGGCCATGGGCATGGAGGCGGAAAAAAGTACGGCGGCAAGCCAGCGGCGCCGGGTCGAAGCTGTGATCGGCATGGTCTCTCAATGACTCCGATGGGTTACGGGAGGGCCGGGAAAACCGGCCCCGTAAATTTTCATTGTAACGCCAAAGACGTCTCCCCCGAAGCTCAAAGCTCTGCCGGGAGTGAGACCGGGTTTCCTTGGAAACGGGATCTCGGGTAGGGTATCGTCCTCGTTTTGAGGGGACTCACGGTGGCTGGACGGCGGACCTTCGGGGAACTTTATATGCAGGTGGTTCTGGCGGTCGTTTTCGGGGCCGCCCTGGGTTGGCGCTGGCCCGAACTCGGGGCGGCCCTGAAGCCGCTGGGGGACGGCTTCATCAAGCTCGTCAAGATGTTGATCGCGCCGATCGTCTTCGTCACCGTCACTGTGGGGATCGCCAAGGCCGGCGATCTCCGCAAGGTCGGTCGCGTCGGGCTCAAGGCGCTGATCTATTTCGAGGTGGTTTCCACCTTGGCCCTGG
Organism: Methylococcus sp.; assembly: GCA_035559395.1. GTDB lineage: Bacteria > Pseudomonadota > Gammaproteobacteria > Methylococcales > Methylococcaceae > Methylococcus. The sequence continues at coordinate 4,445 of DATMAX010000075.1, forward strand.
TGATCGGTCTCGCCGTGGTCAACGGGCTGCGCCCCGGGGTCGGCATCCATGCCGATCCGGCGACGCTCGATGCCGGGGCGGTGCGGCGATATTCGGAGCCCGCCGGGGGCCTGAGTGGGGTCGACTGGCTGCTCGGCATCATCCCGGACAGTGCCGTCGGCGCGTTCGCGCGCGGCGACATCCTGCAGGTGTTGCTGGTTTCCGTCCTGTTTGGTGTCGCGCTGGGATTGCAGGGCGAGCGTGGTGCCCTGGTGGTGGAGTTCCTGGAACGGATCTCCGAGGCGTTGTTCGCCACCATCGCTCTCATCATGCGGCTGGCTCCACTCGGCGCTTTTGGCGCAATGGCATTCACGCTCGGGAAATATGGACCGGGTACGTTGTGGTCCCTGGGCAAGCTGATGGCCGGTGTTTACCTGACCTGTGTCTTGTTCGTGGTGCTCGTTTTGGGAGCCGTGGCACGCTGGTCGGGGTTTCGTTTGTGGCGGCTCTTGGTTTTCCTTCGCGAGGAGCTTTGGCTGGTGTTGGGAACCTCGTCTTCGGAAGCCGCCCTCCCGCGCCTGATGGAAAAGCTGCAGCGCCTGGGGTGTGCGCGCCCGGTGGTGGGCCTCGTGGTCCCCACCGGGTATTCTTTCAACCTCGACGGCACCGCGATCTATCTGTCCATGGCCGCCGTTTTCGTGGCCCAGGCGACGGATACGCCGCTCACGTTGGAGCATCAGCTAACCCTGCTGGCGGTCTTGCTGTTGACCTCGAAGGGAGCGGCCGCGGTGAGCGGTGGCGGCTTCGTGACTTTGGCGGCGACGCTTTCGTCTCTGGATGTGGTGCCGGTAGCCGGCCTTGCCTTGTTGCTGGGAGTCGACCGTTTCCTGTCCGAAGCACGGGCGATCACCAATCTGATCGGCAACGCGGTGGCCACGCTTGCCGTTGCCCGCTGGGAGGGATCCCTGGAACCCAGCGAGAGCGAGGTTTGGCGAAGATCGGATTGAGAAGTGAGGGTCTTGGGGCGGCGGTTCAGTCCCCATAGGTGTCGTATCCCGACAAGAACAGATCTTGCCTTCCCTCTTGCGCTTCGAAGACGAGCCGCGCGGCCCAACCGGTCACGATTGGACCATGCGCCGTCAGGCTGGCGATTCCGTCCGATTCGCCCAAGGGTACGACATGGGTGGTTTCCGTGTACCAGTAAGGTTTCATGTCGGTCACATGGTTGGCGAGTCGCAACAGGTTTTCCGCGACCCGTTTGCCCTTGTGGATTGCCGCCAGGACAGAGGCGCGATTGGAGCCGCTGCCCTCGTATTCGCTACAGTCGCCGGCCGCGAAGATTCTGCCTAGCGTGCCGTGGGCCAGCACGACTTGGCCGAAGGGATTCGTCCGAATCTTCATTGGATTCGGCGCGCATCCCGTGAATAGCCATTCCACCTGGGAAGGCAAGGTGAAAGAAGTGCCGGCGGGGCGGTCCCTCAAGACGATGCGACCGGTTTCGGTGCGCCCTTGGTAAACCGCGTTTCCCACGTACTCGATTCCTTCCCGGGCCATGCATTCCAAGGCGTACTGGCCGAAGGCAGGTGGGAATCCGTTGAGCGGCAGCTCTTCATCATGGACCAGTCGCAACTGCAATTCGAGACCAAATCGTTCACGCCAGCCGCGGATGATGCCGGAAAGCTCAAATAGAAATTGAAGCCCGGTCGGACCACCGCCGACGAAGGTGACGATGCGTCGCGGGGGCGAGGTACGCGACAGGAGTTCCTTGACGAGGTAACGTCCCTCCCCGTGGCGGAAGGTGTCCAGGTTTACGCTGCCGGTGGTGCTCGGGGCGGCGGGGCGATGGCCTGTGGCGAGGATCAGGTAATCGAAGTCGATGGGTCTGCCTTCGAGCAGGATCCGCCGCTCGCGTTGCAGTCGCGACAATGCATCCTCATCGAATTCGAGCGCGGCTCGCACATGGCGGCACTGGAAACGGTGGGCGATGAGCGCGAACGGCACTCGCAGTTCGGCCATCGGCCGCCGCAAACTTTCGTGGAGTCGCGGCAGCCGCAGATGGGCCTCGGCCGGGTCGATCAACACCAGGTCGGCGGAAGGGTCGCGGCGGCGAAGGGTGATCAGGCTGGCGAGGCCGGCATATCCGCCCCCGGCGATGACGACGCGGATGCGGCGGTGAGCCGGACTGGTCATCGGGGAGTGGGCCGTTCCGGATTCAGCGCTTGGTGCGGGTACCGCGCCAGATGGCGAAGAGTAGCCACACGGCCATCACGCTGGCGCTGACATAGCCGAACAGCCCGAAGGCCGGCAGCCCCCAGAAGGTGGGGCCACCGTCCACCGTCATGACGATGGCGGAGGCGATGATCAAGGCCGCTGCGACCAATCCGATGCTGAGCCAGCCGAGAGCTCGTTCCACTTGCCATCCCAAGTGATCGAGGCGGGTCAGGTCGATGTTGAATTTCAACGTCCCTTTCTGCGCCGCCCGTAAGATGCGTCGCAACTCGCCCGGCATGGTCGTGGCCAAGTCCATGATTTGTAGGGCGTTGCGCCAGCCGCGCGTGGCGAGTTTGCCGGGGTCGTAGCGTTCCCGCAAGGCCTTTTCGATGAATGGTGCGGCTTGCGTGAAGATGTCGAAATCGGGATCGTTCTGGCGGCCGATGCCGTCGAGAGCGATGAGAGCCCGAAACAGCAAGGTGAGATCAGGCGGCAAGGCCAGACGGTGCTGACGCATCAACTGGGTGAGATCGGTGAGCATCTGCGTCAGATTCAGTTGCTTGAGCGAAACCCCGTGGTAACTGTCGATGAACTGGTCCATGTCGGCGACGAGTTGGTCGGGATCGATATGGACCGAGCCGGCCCAGTCCAGGAGAACGTCGGATGCTGTGATCGCATCTTTGTTGATGATCGCGTACAACAGGTCCACCAGTTGATGGCGACGGGTTTCCGTGAGGCGGCCCACCATGCCGAAATCGAGGAAAGCGATGCGGTGGTCCGGAAGATAGAGCAGATTGCCGTGGTGGGGATCGGCGTGGAAGAAGCCGTCCAGCAGGATCATCTTCAGCACTGCGTCGGCTCCGACTCGCGACAAAGTACGCGGGTCCAGGCCGGCAGCGCGAATCATCGCACTGTCGGTGGCACTAATTCCTTCGATGTAATCCAATACGCAAACCCGTTCCCGTGCAAATTCCCAGTACACCTTCGGGATCACGATCATCGGGTTGTCCAGGAAGTTGCCGGCGAGACGCTCGGCATTCCGGCACTCATTGATGAAATTCATTTCTCGATGGATGGATCGGCCGAACTGACGCACGATCTCGGTGGGGCGTAAATAATCCAGTTCGGGGAATTCGAACTCGATCAGCTTCGCCAGCTTTTCCATCAGACGAAGATCGGCCTCGACGGTCTTCTGGATCCCGGGACGCCGGATTTTCACGATCACCGAACTGCCATCGGGCAGCCGGGCGCGGTGGACCTGCGCGATCGAGGCCGCGGCGAGGGGATGGGTGTCGAAGTCGACGAACCGTTGTTCCACCGTTGCCCCCAGATCCCCCTCCAGTTGCGGCCTGAGGGTTTCGAAAGGTATCGGCGGGACCCGGCGCTGCAGGTGCGTCAGCTCCTCGATCCAATCCGGTGGCAAGAGGTCCACGCGGGTCGCCAGGATCTGACCGAGCTTGATGAAGGTCGGCCCCATTTCTTCCAACACATGGCGGAATCGCTGCGGCGCGGAAAGCTGGGCTTGTTCCTCGGCATATCTCCAGTGCAGGGTCTTCCCCGCCCGCTCCAGGACATGATGGAGACCGAGCCGATGGACCGCTTCGCCGAAGCCGAACTTGATCAGGATCGAGGCGATTTCGTGAAGACGACCGAAATCACGAAGGGTATGGAACGTTTCGAACAGCATTCTGCGGGCTATCGGTATGAGCGCTGGCTGGTTTGGATCGCGAACGGGAATCACAGCGAGTGTAGCGCGGAACGGCGGAATTCGCGGGATCTTGCGGACGCTTCGGATCAGCTCTGATCACCGGAAACAGCCGGTTTGGGAGCGTTTTCGAACTGGGCGAACCATTGCCCGGTATCCAACGGCGAAGTGGGGTCGTAATACAGCGATATCAGCTTCAGGTGGCCGAACAGTCCCAGTTCGGGACCGGGGACGAGGGTACGGAATCCTTCCCCGCCGATCAACTGATGCGTGATCGTTTGGAACAGCCGCGACAGGCGGCCGTTTCGTACCATGGTATCCAACATGTGCGGTCCGGCGATCAGGTAGATGGACCGATAACCCCGCGCCCCGAGCTGCCGGACCAGGGTTTTGCCATCCACCATCCTAGTCGAGCCCGCCAGGAGTACTTCGTAGCCTTCCCGTTCCCAGAACCGGACGCGGTCGGGATCGGCTTTTTCCCCCGTGGCGATGATGCAACGCTGCCCGTGCTCCCGAATGGAATCCGGCATGGGAAAGTCGAGGCTGGCACTGGCGACGACGATATCGGGTTGCGGAGCGAGCCCGTGTTGAGCGCGCCAGCTCGCCAGATCGCGCGAGCGCTCGTCCAACCCGATCTGCAAGATGTTCCCCAAGCGTTTCTGGGCCAGGGAGCGAAGATAGCCGCCGTGGGTGATGAGGCAATCGGCCTGGGTTTCGAGTTCCAGGAACAGCCGGAAGTCGTCCGGCGTGGTGAGGGTTTTCGGCAGGAAAGTTCCGCCTTGTGGATCCTCCAAGGCGATACGCCCGTCCAGGCTGGTCAGGAAGTTGGCGTAGACGAAGGGATGTTCGGGCGTACCCATGCGATGGAGTTCGAGTTGCAAATAGAGCCCTTGCAACTCCACCTCTTCGAAGGGAGGAGGGAACAAGCGGTAGATGGTTTTATTCGGGTTCATCGAGCTCGCTGTCCGATTCGGTGGGGATGCGGAAGTGCAGGGCAAGCCAGATCGTTTCCGGTTCCTTGGAGGTCCATTCCACCCGGTGGCGCCGATGCGCCGGGATGAAAACCCAATCCCCCGGATCCAGGGCACGGGCTTCGCTTTCGTCTTCGAAACGTAGCGCCGCCCTGCCTTGCAACAGCGCCACCCATTCCGCTCGCGGCTGATCGTACCAGAAACCCGCTGGCGAGCGATGCCCCCGGGAGACGATGCGCTCCAAGCGAAACTCTGTCGTGGCGACAAGCGTTTCGAAATGTTCCTCTCCTGGGGCGTCGGGGATTGCGGAGAGAAGATTCCCGGTATCAGCCAGGGGGTTGTCCGGATTCATTTCAAGTCACCCGTGTCGGGCATCGCCGGATCGAGGTATCCAATCAATCGGGTCGATGCGCAAACTGCGTGCGCGTCGGACCAATCCAGGGTCTCCGCATTGGGCCCCGCTGGTGCAACTCCTGAAAAGCGTTTTGTGAATGCACGCACTGCAGCGACTCTCTTCGTCGGCGATCGACGCCTGCATTGTACCCCATCGGAATCTTCCTCATCGGAGTGGTGTTGTCACCTGAGCGCGGTTCCGGACGGAGCCACATTTTTCCGCACCCTTGCGTGCTCTGGGATCGCCGACGGAGGACGGGCGACACCACTGCATGGACTTCAAGCGGTGTGCCGGCTGGCGGTTGCGAGTCTTCACCGATTGCCGGTACTCTTAATCACTTCTCTCATTCCTCGCTTTCCCCATGCACCCAATCAAGACGCGATTCGCACCGAGCCCGACCGGGTTGATGCATCTGGGCAACGCGCGCACCGCCCTGCTCAGTTTCCTGAGCGGGGATGTTTTCGTCCTCCGTATCGAGGACACCGACCTCGAGCGGAGCCGTCCGGAGTTTGTCAAGGAATTGCTCCGAGACTTGCGCTGGTTGGGAATCACATGGCAGGAGGGACCGAAGTCGGACGATCCGGATCCGAGCTGGTTTCAATCGCGGCGAAGTGAAATCTATCGCCTCTACTACCGGGAATTGGAAGCCAAGAATCTCGCCTATCCTTGTTTCTGTACCCCGGCGGAATTGGAGATCTCCCGCAAGCTCCAGTTGAGCGCCGGCAAGCCGCCGCGCTATTCGGGTAAATGTGCCCATCTTTCGGCCGCCGAGGTTGCCGAGAAACAGGCACAAGGGCTTCCGTCCACCTTGCGCTTTCGGGTCCCGCAGCAGCGCATCGTCGAATTCGTGGACGAGGTACGCGGCCCGCAGCGCTTCGCCACCGACACCATCGGCGATTTCATCATCCGCCGTGCCGACGGGAGCCCGGCCTTTTTCTTTTGCAATGCCATCGACGATGCCTTGATGGGGATCGATCGGGTGCTGCGCGGGGAGGATCATCTCGCCAATACACCCCGTCAGCTCCTGATTCTCGAGGCACTGGGGTTGCCGGCGCCGCGCTATGCCCACATCGCTCTGATCGTCGGCGACGATGGCGCGCCGTTGTCGAAACGCAACGGCAGCCGGAGTATCGCCCAATTGCGCGAAGAGGGTTACTTCGCCACCGCCGTGGTCAACATGCTGGCACGGCTGGGTCACCACTACGACAGTGAGGAATTGCTTTCCTTCGAGGAGTTGCGCCGAAATTTCGACATGTCGCACCTGGGGCGTGCCCCGGCCCGGTTCGATCCCGCGCATCTCGACCATTGGCAGCATTTGGCGGTGCGTGCCGCGGACGATGCGACCTTGTGGAACTGGCTGTACTTCGAGACCCATGCCATCGTTCCGGAATCGCAGCGGGGGGAGTTCCTGGAGATCGTTCGCAGCAACTGCCGTTTCCCAAAGGAGGCCGATGAATGGGCGCGAATCCTCTTTACCGAAGAGCGTGACATCACCGCCGATGCCGCCGTGGCGGCACAGGCCGCTGGAGAGTCGTTCTTCCTCCAGGCCCTCGACGCCGCCACGGCTGCCGCGGACGATTTCGACGCCTTTCTGGCCGAGTTGAGGCGGCGCAGCGGCGCCAAAGGCAAGCAGTTGTTTGTCCCCTTGCGGGCAGCACTTACCGGGCGCTTGGATGGACCCGAGTTGGGCAGGATTTACCGGCTTTTGGACAAGCCGCGCCTACACCACCGCCTGGCCGAATTTACCTATGAATCCGAGTGAAATGCTCAAGATCTACAACAGCCTGACCCGGCAAAAAGAAGAATTCCGTCCGATCGAACCTGGTCGAGTGCGCATGTATGTTTGCGGCATGACGGTTTACGACTATTGTCATCTCGGCCATGCCCGCGTCATGGTCGTGTTCGACATGGTGGTGCGCTACCTGCGTCACCTCGGATATCGAGTCACCTACGTGCGCAACATCACCGACATCGACGACAAGATCATCCGTAGGGCCGCGGAGAATGGGGAATCGGTCGCCGCGCTGACCGCTCGCTTCATCGAAGCGATGCACGAAGACGAGCGTGCCCTCGGCGTCTTGCCGCCGGATCGGGAACCGCGCGCTACCGAGTCGATCGTGGCCATGATCGCCATGATCCGCTCTTTGCTGGAACGCGGCTATGCCTATGTCGGCAGCAATGGGGATGTGTTTTATTCCGTTTCGCGTTTCCCAAACTACGGTCGGCTGTCGGGCAAGAACCTGGAGGAACTGCGAGCCGGAGAGCGCGTCGAGGTGGACGAGGCCAAGCGCGATCCGTTGGACTTCGTTCTATGGAAGCGGGCGAAGCCGGGGGAACCTTGCTGGGACTCTCCCTGGGGGCTGGGGCGTCCGGGTTGGCACATCGAGTGCTCCGCCATGTCCACGAGTTGTCTCGGCACCCATTTCGATATCCATGGCGGTGGCATGGATCTCCAGTTCCCGCATCACGAGAACGAGATCGCACAGTCGGAGGGAGCGACCGGGGAGCGTTATGTCAACTACTGGATGCACAACGGCTTCGTGCGGGTGAACGAGGAGAAAATGTCCAAGTCGCTGGGCAACTTCTTCACGGTACGCGAGGTTCTCGCTCACTACCGACCGGAAGCCGTGCGTTTTTTCATTTTGAACAGCCATTATCGCAGCCCCTTGAATTACTCCAACGACAACCTCGACGAAGCCCAGGCCGCCTTGACGCGCCTCTACATGGCCTTGCGCGACGTCGTCCCCGGCGAAGAGTCTCCGCAAGAAGCGGAATATCGGCGGCGTTTCGACGCCGCGATGCAGGATGATTTCAACACCCCCGAAGCGATCGCCGTACTTTTCGAACTGGCGCGGGAGGTCAATCGGTGCAAAAGCACGGACAGTCCGAGGGCCGCGCGGCTCGCCGGGGCGCTGAAAAACCTCGGAGGGGTATTGGGCTTACTGCAAAGCGATGCCGAAGCTTGGCTGAAGGGGACGGTTCACCTCGTGTCGGCCCCCGGCATGCCGAGTTCTGCGGCCGCCACGGTTTCCCCGGACGCCGAAATCGAGGACCTCGTCCGGCAACGTCAACAAGCCCGCCAAGCGAAAAACTGGGCGGAAGCAGACCGTATCCGCGACGAGTTGAAACGAAAAGGGGTGATCGTGGAAGACACGCCCGCGGGTCCGACCTGGCGACGCATGTAGCGTACCGGATGCCGGCGATCAGGCCATCTCTTTGGCGATGGCGAAGATTTCCTCGGCGTCGAGGATTTGATCATGGCGTTCGAACAGCTTGGCGATACAGGCGCGGTGCACGGCCAGCTTGAGGGTGCCGAAACCGATCGCCCCCCAGACGACCTTGCCGTGACGCAGGGCACCCCGATCCATCATCTCCGTGCCGCCGATTCCCAGGGGTGGCGTGGCATTGGCATCGGCGAGAAGTTCGAGGGTCGCATTGTCGCGCCAATGCTGTTCGTCCAAGAGGCGAACACCGGCGGCCCCGGCGGCGAAAACGATCTGTGCGTCAGCGATGGCGGCTCCGCGGGCTTCGTTATCGTAGGCTTCGCATGGGATCGGCTCGACGCCGAAGCGTGTCTTTATTTCTGCACAGGCGTGTTCCGCCCTTGCCAGTTGGCGCGAAGTGATCACTACTTGCGAGCAGCCTTCCTTCGCCAGGAGAACCGCGACCCGTTGCCCGACCGGACCGGTTCCCGCCAAGACCACTGCCTTCTTGCCCGCCAAGGTCCCGCTCGTCGCGAGCTTGGCCACTCCTGCCGCGGCGGTGGTGTTACTGCCGTTGCTGTCGAGCATGACGGAGACCCGGAAATCGCCGAAGAACTTGCGCTTCACCGCTTCGAGAAGGTTTTGGCCGGCGATCAGGTTGCTTCCGCCAATGAAGATCGCCGTGTTTTTCTTGTCCTTGGGGGGGCGTGTGAAGATGGCACCTTCCACCAGCGGTCCGATATTGTCGGGAGTCAGCCCCCCGTGGCCGATGACATGGTCGGCGCCACCGTCATGGCCGACGACCGTGTCGAAAACGGAAGGGCGAGGATCGGTGTCGAATTGGAACAGGAGCTTTTTCACGATGTCGTTCTTAAACTTGAGGGAGTCTTGGGATCGATCAGGATACGTGTGTGGAGACTAAAATTTGTTAATTATACGGCAGCGGTCCGCCGGCTTTTATATAATCTGATCGTTTTTGACACGCTGCCGAGGAGTGCCGCGCGATGATCCAGGATCAATCCTTGCAACAGTTTCTCGATGATCTCGCCAGTAAGTCGGCGACGCCTGGCGGGGGCAGCGTCGCTGCGATCATGGGAGCGATGGGGGCGGCCCTGGTGAGCATGGTGGCAAACCTCACGGTCGGGAAGAAAAGCTATGAAATGGTCGAGCCCGAGATGCGAGCGGCGCTCGCGCGTGCCGAGGAACTCCGGGCCAAAGCCACGGATCTGATTCGGGCCGACATCGAAGCCTTCGATCGGGTCATGGCGGCCTACGCTCTGTCCCGCGATACGGAGGAGCAGAAGGCCGCGCGCGGCGCGGCAATTCAGGAGGCGCTCAAGGCTGCGACCGAAGTGCCGTTGATTTGTGCGGCGCTATGTACGGAAATCATCGCCTTGAGCCAGGCGGTGGCGGAGAAAGGCAACCGCAACGTGGTCAGCGACGCCGGCGTCGCCGTGATGGCTGCGTACGCGGCCCTCAAGAGCGCGGCGCTGAACGTGTACGTGAACGCCAAGAGCCTGAAGGACGAATCCTTCGCGCAGGATCGCTTGGACCGGGTCGAACAACTGCTGGCACAAGGCGAGAGAGATGTCGCCGCCATTTTCGAGATGGTGAAGGCAAGGCTCTGAAGTCTCGGATCTTCCTTCCGCTTCCAGCACGGGATCCGGTCCGCGCAATGGTGGCGCCGATGCCGGTTGCACCGGGGCGCCAGCATGTCCCATAACCCGTGAAATTCGAGGGCGATGTGCAGTACTTTCTTTACGCAACGCCCGAAGCGTTAGGAGCACTATTTACGATCGTCGCTTTTTTTGGCGCTGGCCTCGCCAGGGAAGCAGGAGCGTTGGGCGGCCGCCTTGGCTTCCTTGAGTTTCGCACGTAGCCGTTCGGATTCGGGGGGATCGCGGAACTCCCCGCCTCGTTCTCCAGGAAGGTCGAAAAGATAGGTGTAGGTGCGGGCTTGGGCAAAATCTTCGTGGGACATCATGCCGGCGATGGTGTCCACTGCACATACACAATGGTATAAGTTGTCGTAATTCTGGCCGCCGTGTTCCTGCATGCACTGCAACACGTATTCCACCCGCTCCAGGGTCGGGAAATCGTTGCTCGGCTGGCTGGCTGTAAGGGTGGGAGCCGCCTCCGGTGCCGCACCGGTATTCGATGAACCTCCTTGCGGCGACTCGTCGCTGCAGGCGCTCATCACGGTGAGGAAAACGGCGAACGCAAAGCGCCCAAGGTTCCGATACGGAAAAATCCTCATTGTGTCCCCTTTTTACTGCGATAGCTGAAAATCCTATTAACCCGGCCCCTAAATACCCTTCGTGGGAGCCTGGTTGCAGGCGATGGGCTTTGCGCCTGGGTTCGGTCGCTGGCAAGCCAGCTCCTACGGATCGAACGCAGGTATTTTCGGGCCGGGTTGATAAATACTACCCGGCCGCAGATCGTCGCCGCAATCGATCGAGGCTCACCACTCGACGGCGGCGATTCCGCACAGTTTTTCGTTCATGGTTTGGACGAAATCGTTCGAACGTCCATTGCTGGAATCGACCTGCGGATGGATGGGAATCGCTGGGTCTTTCGCATCATAAGCGGTCCGATGGGCTAACGGCTTGAATGCGCTGGCGAGGGGCGGACGAACCGGAGATGCCGGGGGGTAGGATGGGGCAAAAGACCAATGAGGTCCGGAGGATGATTAGCATGAAACCGGAGTCGTCCCAGATTACCGGCTGTGTATTGGCGGGGGGGCGGGCCCGACGGATGGGCGGGCGGGACAAGGGCCTCCTTCTTTTTCGCGGACGGCCGCTGGTGAGTTATGCATTGGAGGCATTGAAAACCGTCACCGGACGGGTGATCATCAATGCCAACCGCAACCTCGACCGTTATGCGGAATTCGGCTGCCCCGTCGTCCCCGATGCTACCGGGAGCTTCGACGGACCATTGGCCGGACTATCGAGTGCCCTGAATTGGGCGGAAAGCGAATTCGTCCTGACCGTTCCCTGCGACTCACCGCTGGTGACCGGCATTTTGCTTTCTCGATTGGTCGACGAGTTTCGAGACCCGGACATCGAGATTGCAGTCGCGGATGATGGAGAACGCCTGCATCCGGTATTCCTGCTGGCGCGGCGATCGGTGGCGACAAGCCTCGATCGTTATCTGCGGAGGGGCGGGCGTAAGATCGATCCCTGGTTGCGGGAACATCGACTGGCGAGGACCGATTTCAGTGACGTTCCGGAACTGTTTTACAACGTGAACACTCCTGAGGAATTGAAGTCCTTGGAAGAAGATTACCAAGTCGGATCGGGGCACGCGGATGGGACGAACGAGTTCGGGCGATGATTGCACCACCGCCGTACGCAGGGCGAATGGGCGGCATTCCATCCTGATGACCGATGCCGGCCTCGCTTCCTGTCATCCCGTGCGGGCTACGGATGAAAACGGCGAGATCCGGGAACTCGATCTGGCCGGTGAGCGGGCCCTGACGATTTACCTCGACAAACAGGAGATCGTCACCTTGATGACGATCGGTACCCACCCGGAGTTACTGACCTTGGGTTATCTTCGCAACCAGGGTTTGGTCGAGGATCTCGACGAGATCGCGGCGGTGCAGGTCGACTGGGAAACCGAGGCGGTCGCTGTGACCACGCGGCGTTCGCGGGGCTCGTTCCTCGACAAGCTCGGCAGTCGTACGGTGACGACCGGGTGTGGTCAGGGAACCGTATTCGGCAAGCTGATGGACAAACTCCAGGCCATTCGTGTTGCCGAGGTAAGGTTTCGGCAGTCCACCGTTTACGCCGTGCTCGATGCGCTGCATGCTTACAACGAAGTCTATCGCCGGGCGGGCGCGGTGCATGGCTGTGCGTTGTGCCAAGATTCCCGCATCGAGATCTTCGTCGAGGACGTGGGACGCCACAATGCCGTCGATGCCATCGCCGGCTACATGTGGCTGAACGACATCGACGGTGCCGACAAGTTGTTTTACACCACAGGAAGGCTGACCTCCGAGATGGTGATCAAGGTCACCCAGATGGGAGTTCCCATCCTGCTGTCGCGATCGGGCGCCACCGAGATGGGTTTCCGGTTGGCGCAGCAGGCGGGGCTCATCATGATTGCGCGGGCCAAGGGCAAGCATTTTCTGGTGCTGAATGGCGCCGAAAAAATGGAATTCGACGTGACACCGGCGATGTCAGGTGAGCGCCCGCCCGTCCGGACCGAAGAACCGCAGATCCTGGAATAGAAACGAGAGCCGGAGCGTGGAACCGCGTTGCAACGGTTGCGCGCCCGGCAGTCGCGCCACCATGCGGAGTTCGGGGTCCTCTTGGGGCGAGAAGTGAACCAGGGTTTCATGACCGATGAATTCGGTGTCGAGCACGGTTGCCGGGAAGGACCCATGAGGCTCCGGGCAGGGGCGGATGGATTCCGGGCGGATGCCGCCAGTGAGGTGCGGCCCGAGCGGTGCCGGGGGAACCGCCGTGGGCAGCGGCAGGGAAACTTCGCCCAGATGCAGGAGTATTTGCTCGCCGACCGATTCGAGTCTCGCTGGAAAAAGATTCATCGGTGGGCTGCCGATGAAGCGGGCGACGAAGGTGTCGGCCGGTCGGTCGTAGAGTGCACGAGGCTGGGCGATCTGCCGCAAGCGGCCCTGGTGCAGGACCGCGATCCGCTGCCCCAGAGTCATGGCTTCGATTTGGTCGTGCGTCACGTAGATCATGGTGCAGCCGGTCCTGCGCTGGAGATCACCGATCTCAGTGCGGACTTGCGCGCGAAGCTGCGGGTCCAGGTTGGACAGCGGTTCGTCGAGCAGGAATACCGAAGGTTCGCGTACCAGTGCCCGTCCCATGGCAACCCGTTGCCGCTGTCCACCGGAGAGTTGGCGGGGCAGGCGATCGAGTAGGGGACCCAGGTCCAACAGATCCGCCACCCACCGCACCCGTCGGGTGCGCTCGGCGCTTCGGATGGCGCGCATTTTCAAGGGGAATTCGAGGTTTTCGCGCACAGTCATGGTGGGGTAGAGCGCGTAATCCTGGAACACCATGGCGATGTTGCGTTCCTGTGGGCTTTTCCGGTTTACGGCCATCCCTCCGATCCGGATCAGCCCGCCGGTGGGTTCCTCCAGTCCCGCTAAGAGGCGTAGCAAGGTGGACTTGCCACTACCGGAAGGGCCGATGACGACTGCGAGCTCCCCATCGTCGATTTCGACATCGAGGTGGACGATGGCGGTTACGCCGTTGGCGTAGGTTTTTTCCACGCCTTCGAAACTTACCCCGGCCATCGCAACCTCAATGCCTTGGGCTGGCCGGTCCGAGTCTGTCGCGCATCCGCAAGATTCTTCTTGATTGCCGGCGGAGCGCGATAGGGTCGGTTACGCGGCGATCATCGGGGGCAGACGATGCCGGCTTCCATCGCCCGCAGATAGGCAACGATCTTCTCGGCGATACGGCTCCGCTCCGTCTCCGCCAACAAGACGTCGAGCGGTGGCATGGTAGTGTGCGGGCGCACTTTCTCCGGTTCGGTGATCCAGGTCTTGAGAGCTGCATCGCTCCATCGACAGGAACGTTCGCGGATATCGCCCGGGAATTTTTCGCCGCCGAGGCCGTTTAGCTGGTGACAGCCGAGACAGTGTGCTCTGAAGTGTTCCAAGCCCTCCTGCGCCCCCGGTGACGTTGTTGGCGGCTGCAAGGCTTGGTAATCCGCGGGGGAGCCAAGTTCGATCCGGACCGTCTGATACACCCAGCCATATCCGGAAGTGGCCCGGGCCGCGGGGTTCGCGATGTCGTCCCAGATCAGGTAATACGGACCCAAGGGCACGTTGTTCTCGTGCTGCCGGGGATTGTCGACCACGAACGGGCGGCCATCGGAACGGGCGAAGGCGAGCCACGCCCGGTCGCGGCGAAACTTGTCGGAAGGGATTGAGGCGCGATAGCCGTCGCGGGCAAAGAAGACCACTTCGGTCTGTGGGGTCTTCCAGTACTCGCCGAAGAAACGATCCAGGATGGACTCGATCGGATAGGCCCGATAGCGGACCCGGGTCTCATGTTGCAGATCCGACTCATGCGGCTCGACGACCTCTACCGATTGTTCGGTGACCCCGATTTGTCCGCCGAGTTCATCCGGGGCGGGCAATTCGACGGCCAGACCGGGAACCGTCGCTTCCAGCAATGCCAGCCAGACAAACGACCGCAACAAATTCCGGATCCTGTCCATCGGGTACCAGCCTCCCATACGGCCGCCTTTAACCCGTGCGACGGCGATACAGAGGCCGTGGATCGTCCGCTGCGGCTTGGTAAGTCACGCTGAACTCATGGAGCAAAGGCAGAGTCGATTCGAGATCCTCGCCTTCGGCGAATTCGAAAGCGTTGCAGCCGACACGGTGAAGGTAGAATACTTGATCGCGGATGAATTCCCCGCGTGCGCGGACCTCGCCCTTGTATCCATATCGTTCGCGGAGGAGACGGGCGATGGAGAAACCGCGGCCGTCGACCATCGTCGGGAACTCCACCACGATCAACGGGAAGCGTTCGAAATCCGCAGCGAAATCTTCCAGGCGATCATCGCCGCTGAGACGTATGCCAAGCGGACCCTCGTGCTTCGAAAGCTGCTCTCGTTCCCGCAACCAGCGGGAACCCGAAACGGTGCAAGGGGCGGTGGAAACGGGCTCGTTGTCACGCAAGTGACGCCACGAATCGGCAACGATGCGCCCATCTTTAATGATCTGCATAGACACGCTCTTGAAATGGGGTGATTCCTACGCGACGGACGGTTTCCAGGAACGACTCCTCGTGTTGACGGAGTTCCAGGTAGGTCTCCAACAGGGTTTGGACGGCATGGGCGACGTTCGCTTTGTCGATCGCCGGCCCGAGGCGCTCCCCGAGCGAGGCGTCGTTGCCGGAATTGCCGCCGAGGGTCAGCTGATACCATTCCTCGCCTTTCTTGTCCACACCGAGGATGCCGATGTGTCCCACGCTTTGATGTCCGCAGCCGTTCATGCAGCCGGAGATGTTGATGCGAAGATCACCCAGATCATAAAGATAATCCAGATCGTCGATCCGGGAATAGATGTCTTTTGCCACCGAAATGGAGCTGGCATTCGCGAGCGAGCAATAATCGAGTCCCGGACAGCAGATCATGTCGCTGGCCGTGCCGATGTTCGGCGTGGCCAGGTCCAGCGCGCGGAGTTGCCGCCACAGCTCGTACAGATCCCGCTCCTCGACGTCGGCGAAGACCAGATTCTGAGTATGGGTGACGCGGATTTCGCCGAAGCTGAACCGATCGGACAGGTCGGCGACCGCGTCCATCTGTTGGTCGGTCATGTCCCCCGGCGCCCGATCGCGGGACTTCAGGGAGAGAAACACGATCCGGTATCCCTCCACCTTGTGCGGCAAGGTATTGTGTTGCACCCATGCCGCAAAGTTCCGATCAACCGCCGCGCGTCTTTCCCACTCTCGACTGGTGGCCAGGTCCGGTCGATAGGAGGGCATCGAGAATTGTTTTTGTACCCGCTCGATCTCCGCTGCATCGAGCGTGAGCCGGTCACGAATGTGGCTCCATTCTTCTTCTACCTGTTGGGTGAACCGTTCGACGCCGATCTCCTTGAGCAGGATCTTGATGCGAGCTTTGAACTTGTTGTCCCGCCGGCCGAAGCGATTGTAGATTCGAAGGATGGCTTCCAAATAGGAAAGCAAGTCCTTCTTGGCGAGAAATGGTCGTATCGTCTTGCCGATCATGGGAGTGCGACCCAATCCTCCGCCGACGAGGACTTCGAAGCCGACTTCCCCGGAACCGCCGCGCACCAGATGTAAGCCGATGTCATGGAACCGCGTCGCCGCTCGATCTTTGCTCGCACCACTGACGGCGATCTTGAATTTGCGTGGCAGGTAACTGAATTCGGGATGCAGCGTCGACCATTGACGGATGATCTCGCAGTACGGGCGCGGATCCTCCAGTTCATCTTTGTATACTCCGGCCAGATGATCGCTGGTCACATTGCGAATGCAGTTGCCGCTGGTTTGGATGGCATGCATCTGTACGGTGGCGAGTTCGGCGAGGATGTCCGGTACGTCTTCTAGGCGTGGCCAGTTGAATTGCAAGTTCTGCCGCGTGGTGAAATGTCCGACGGACTTGTCGTAGGTGCGAGCAATGTGGGCGAGCTTGCGCAACTGACGGGAGGAAAGCAGCCCGTACGGAATGGCGATGCGCAGCATCGGGGCGTGCCTTTGCAGATACAGTCCGTTCATCAGCCGGAGCGGACGGAACTGATCTTCGCTCAGTTTGCCGCGAAGGAAACGCCGAGTCTGCTCGCGGAACTGAGCGACCCGCTCGTCGACGAGTGTTTGATCGTAATGGTCATATCGATACATGGGCGGTCCGGTGTTCGGGTCGGGCGTGCAACAAACCCTAGTTTTTTACTCAGGAAACTATAGCATGAGGCCGAGCGTCGACGAAAATAACCAAACTGGATAAGGCATAAACAAATGGCATAAGGCGTAGGTATTGTAAAGGAAGATGAACCGCTGCGACGTCTACGGTGGACCCGCCGCCACGGTCCACGTGTTCGTCAGACGCGGAATTCTTCCGATATAATGACGCGCTTGGATTTTGGGGGCCTCGCGTGTCGTCACGCCGTGGCAGTCGTGTCGAATTCTCCACATCACAATACTGAGGGCTTGGCTTTGTTACGTGCACTTGCATTCCTACCGCTATTTTTGATTTTGCCGGAACTGGCCTCGGCGGAAGAACTCCGGAATTTGGACCTGACCGCGACGCACCGCGGCTTGTATTGCGTGCTGATCTTCATCATTGCCTACGCCTTCGTGATGACCGAAGAATTCACCCATCTTCGGAAATCCAAGCCCGTGATCCTCGCCGCCGGCATCATCTGGGCTCAGGTCGCCTACCTGGCGAGCACCGCAGGTGTGGCCTCCGAGGCGGTGCACCGGGCGTTCGAGCACAACCTGGAAGAGTATGCCGAGTTGATGCTGTTCCTGCTGGTCGCCATGACTTACATCAATGCCATGGCGGAGCGAAATGTTTTCGAGGCGCTCCGGTCCTGGCTGGTGACCCGCAAGTTCGGATACCGAAAACTATTCTGGATCACTGGGGTGATCACTTTCTTTCTTTCTTCCGTAGCCGATAATCTGACCTCGGCCCTCTTGGTCGGTGCCGTAGTGATGGCAGTCGGCGCCAACAGCCCGCGGTTCGTGGCACTCGGCTTCATCAATCTGGTGATCGCAGCAAATGCCGGCGGTGCGTTCAGTCCCTTCGGCGACATCACGACGCTGATGGTCTGGCAGGCCGGCAAAGCGGAATTCTTCGATTTCTTCGAATTATTCATTCCCTCGATCGTCAACTTCGTGGTTCCCGCGGCTTGCATGCATTTCGCGATTCCCGATGAGTTGCCGGAGTTTCCGGAGGAGGAAGTGGTGCGCATGAAGCCAGGCGCTTTGGTGATCTGCGGCTTGTTCGCCCTCACCATCGTCATCGCCGTGAGCTTCAAGCAATTTTTGCACTTGCCTCCGTTCCTCGGGATGATGGTCGGCCTGTCCATTCTCATGTTCTATGGGTATCGACTCAAATTAGGTTTTCAGGCGGGGGAAAACGACCAGGACAAATTCGACATCTTCGCCCATGTGCGGGATGCCGAGTGGGATACTCTGTTGTTTTTCTTCGGGGTGGTGTTCGCGGTTGGAGGTCTCGGTTATATTGGTTACCTGGAGCTTGCTTCCGCAGCCATGTATGAGGGTCTCGGGCCGACGACGGCCAACATCCTGGTCGGCCTTCTCTCGGCGATCGTCGATAACATTCCGGTGATGTTTGCCGTTTTGAACATGAACCCGGACATGGATGTGTACCAGTGGATGCTGGTTACGCTCACCGCCGGTGTGGGGGGGTCGATGCTTTCGATCGGCTCCGCAGCCGGTGTGGCGCTCATGGGTACTTCCCGAGGCATGTATACCTTTTTCAGCCATCTGAAATGGACGCCGGCGATCGCGGGTGGGTACGTCGCAAGCATCGTGGTGCATTACCTCATCAATGGCTGAGGGCGAGCCGCATCTCCTCGCTGCGCCTGGATGTGCGGGAGGATGGGGGAGAGGGTGACCCGTTCTATATGGAAGAGTCTACTTCGTCACGGGCTTTTCCGTTCAATACGACGATCTTTTGCCGGTTGCGGTCAAAACGCCGTCAGCAACCACAATAAAATGACGCCGGAAAGGATGAGAATCAGGGCGAGGCGATTGCGGACATACCAGTCCTGCAACCGCGTAACGGATTTTCGCCACGAATCGATCAGGGTTTGCCGAAGGATGCGGCCGCGCCGGCTCAGGAACAGCGCGCTCCCACCCAAGACCAAGCCCGCGGCGAGCCATGCGGTGAGGACCTGGGCCCCCCGGGGTGAAAGGCCCAGTAGGACTTCGAACAGGGTCTCGAAGATCATTTCGAGACCTTCGATCACGGTTTCCAGGATCTCGGAAAGCAGTTCGATCAGGAATTCCCCTTCGATCGCGATCACGAGCACGATCACGATGATGACGACGAGATGAAATTTCCCTAGGCGCATGGCTTGGACCGGCGAACTGGAAACAGAGGGATCGGCCTTTCAAGTCGGGTGCTGCACGAGTCGCTCCGCATGGTCGAGCGGACTCTCACGGCGGATTGTAACCAGAAAAGGTGATCGTTTGCGGATCCGCAGTGCTGATGAACCGATTGCGGGTTCCTGAGAGTTAAGGCAGCATGAGCAAACGGTCGATCTCTTTTCCCAAGACCATGTCTGAGGAAACCGCGATCGGGCCCGGCGGTTGTGGTTTGGCTGCAAGGGTCCGGCCTTTTCACGTCATGCGGATTTTGCAACGGGCGCAGGAGCTGGAAGCTGCCGGACGATCGATCCTCCATCTGGAGATCGGCGAGCCGGACTTTCCGACTCCACCGCAAGTCGTGACGGCGGCGACCCGCTTTCTCGCCGCAGGACGGGTGCGCTATACGGCGGCCGCCGGTTTGCCGGAGTTGCGCTCGCGTATCGCCGATTACTACCGCGCTCGATACGGTTTGTCCGTGTCGGAAGGGCGGATCTTGGTGACACCGGGGGCCTCGGGAGCATTGATGTTGGCGCTCGCGGCGACCCTGTCGCCGGGTCGGAAGGTGCTCTTCACGGACCCAGGCTACCCCTGTTATGCCAATTTCGTGCGCATCCTTTCCGGTGATCCGGTCGGCGTTGCCACCGGCCCGGAGGTGGATTTCCAATTCACCGCGGAATTGTATCGCCATCACGCCGGAGGTCATGGTGCGATAGCACTGGTAGCCTCGCCTTCCAACCCTACGGGCACGATCCTGAAACCTGCAGCCTTCCGCGATCTGGTGGCGACCGTCAGGGGCCACGGCGGAGTCGTGATCGCCGACGAAATCTATCAGGGCCTGGAATACGGCGGGAGATCTCCGAGCGCGCTCGCCTATGGGGAAGACCTCTTCGTCGTAAACAGTTTCTCGAAATATTTCGGCATGACCGGCTGGCGGTTGGGCTGGTTGGTGGTCCCCGAAGCGTTCGTCGAGGCGGTGGAGCGGCTAGCGCAGAATCTCTTCATCGCCGCGCCGACCCTTTCCCAACATGCTGCCTTGGCGGCATTCGAGGCGGATACATTGGCCGAATTGGAACGCCGACGGGCTACTTTCGAAGCGCGGCGGGATTACCTGTGTCAAGAGTTGCTGCGGACGGGCTTTGCAATTCCGGTGCAACCTGCCGGGGCGTTCTACGTCTATGCCGATTGTTCGGCTCTCTCAGATGACAGTGCCGGTTTTGCGGCGGACTTGCTGGAGCGGGAAGGTGTCGCGGTGACACCGGGCATGGACTTCGGTGACCAGGAACCGGAACGATATGTGCGCTTCTCTTACACCGTGGACTTGCCAGTATTGCGGGAAGCCGTGCTCAGGATCCGGCGCATGATCGGCCGATAGCCGAGCGAGATGCGGGTTTTCGTCCGGGTATGGGTCGGGCACGCCCCCGGACCCATCGGGAAGGCGATGTGCTTTCGCAGTCTGCCCAAGTTTTCCCGCGGCGCGCTTGGCCTTCAAACCGCCCTGAGGTACAGTTACAGGGAATGGATGAAAGGATCGTCCCCTATCGGAGGGGGACATCCCGGAACCTAGCGTCCTATCGGAAACGAGCGAGTACGGTTATGCCCACGAGCCACGGCGACCAAGACAACAACGAGGGGAACTCGTCCCCGTCCGAGATCCCAATCGGCACCTGGACCCTGCTCTGCCTGATCTCCTTGGGGATGACGGTGGCTTGGTTGTTCCTCTATTTCGGGGTTTTTTTGCCGCGCGGCAGCGTCCAGTGAGGTGACGCATGGACATCGGACCGCAGAAAGGAAAACGGCTTGCCACCGGACGGGCAATGCTCGATCTTCTTCTGGGCAGCACTTTCGATCCGCTGGAAAGAAGGTGGCTTTTCGTCGCTCTGGGTATGATCGGCATTTTTCTCGGAGGGATCTTTTGGTCGGCGTTTACCCGAGGCGTTCATCCGCCCAGTCATGTGGAAACGATCGACTCGGCACGCCTGCACCTGAGCGAAGAGTTTGCGGAGGACAAGCTGGGGGTTCGGACGCAAGCCGACGGCAGTATCCGGGTAACGATCGTCGCGGCGCGTTATGGTTTCTTCCCGGCGCAAATCGAGATTCCCGCGGATACCCGCGTGACTTTCCGCATCGCCAGTGTCGATGTCTTGCACGGCGCCCATATCCCCATGACCAACATGAGCACCATGGTCGTGCCCGGCTATGTGTCGGAGGTCACCACGACGTTTCCCAAGCCGGGGGATTTTCCCCTGCTGTGCAACGAGTATTGCGGCTTGGGACATGACCACATGTGGAGCAAGGTGACCGTGGTCGCGAAGGAGAGTTGGTTTGCCAAGCACCACGCGCAAAGGGGAACGCCATGAGCGAAAAAGCGGCGCAGCGATTCGTCCTTCAGCATTTTTGGGTCGCGTTCGGGGCCTTCGGGGTGGCATCCCTGCTCGGTTTTTATCAGGTCATGGAGCGTAGCGGCATCGTGCCGGCTCTGCAGTCCCCGGCGGTCTATTTCGCTTCGGTGAGCACTCACGGCGTCTTGATGGCCTACGTACTCACGACCTTTTTCATCATGGGATTCAGCTATTACGTGGCCGTCACTAGTCTCGGCCTGCCGATCCGGCACTGGATGCTGGCGCGGGTGGGCTTTGGGGTGGCGCTGCTTGGCACCGTTCTCGCCGCGATCCCCCTGTTGCTCGGTAAGGCGTCGGTCCTGTACACCTTTTATCCACCGGTGCAGGCCAGCTTTTGGTTTTATCTGGGGGCGACCTTGTTGGTGGTCGGCTCCTGGTTTTGGGTCGCGGTGATGTTGTTGATGTTTGCTGGGTGGAAAAGGACGCGTCCCGGCGAGAACGTCCCTTTGCCGATGTTCGCCACTGCCGCGAATGCGATCCTTTGGCTCTGGACCAGTATCGGGGTCGCGCTCGAGGCCGTGTTCCAGCTTTTGCCCTGGAGCCTGGGCCTGGTCGACACGATTGACGTCGGGCTTGCGCGTACCCTGTTTTCCTGGACCCTGCATCCCATCGTCTACTTCTGGCTGATCCCCGCCTACCTGGCACTCTATGTCTTTGTTCCCCCAGCAGCCGGCGGCAAGCTCTTCAGCGAGCAAGCTGCCCGGGTCGCCTTGGTGATGATCATGGTCTTCGGCTTACCGATCGGATTCCATCATCTCTACGTCGACCCCGAACAGGGGGCGGGGTGGAAGTTGGCGCACGGGGTCGGTACCTTCGCCGTGGCGATCCCAACGTTGCTGACCGCGTTCACGGTCACCGCTTCGCTCGAGATGGCCGGGCGTGCGGCAGGGGGAAAGGGGCTGTTTGGCTGGATCGGGGCGCTGCCTTGGAGCAATCCGATGGTATTGGCGGCAATCCTCTCCCTGCTCATGTTGGTCCTGGGAGGATTTGGGGGCTTGATCAATGCCAGTTATGCGATGAATACCATGGTCCACAATACGGCTTGGGTATCCGGGCATTTCCATCTGATTTTTGCCGGTACCGTGGTGACCATGTATTTCGCCATCGCCTATCACTTGTGGCCGCGGCTTACCGGTAAGACGTTGTACTCAGAGAGTTACGCCGCCCTGCAACTGTGGGCCTGGTTCATCGGCATGGTGATTCTGACCACACCCTGGCATGTGCTCGGACTGCTTGGGCAGCCGCGCCGGATTTCCAGTGTTACGTACAATACCTTGTTGACCTTGGCTTGGGATCCCTATGAGCTCGCCATGGTGGTGGGTGGTTTGATCCTGTTGCTGTCCGCAGGTCTTTTTCTTTTCAATCTGGCCAAGACCCAGCTTGCAGGGTCGGTGGCAGGGGAGACCCAGGTCGTGTATGCGGAACCGCTGCATCCCGTGGGTCCATTGCCGGATCTCCTCAACGGGTTCAAATGGTGGAACGTCGTCATCCTGTTTCTTATGTTGGCGAGCTTCGGTTATCCGATCGCCCGGTTCTTCCTGATGGAGACCCACAATCCGACCGCATGGGGATATTGACATGATGCGTCGATGGCTTGTCGGGTGGTTCTTGCTGTCCATTCTCAGTTCTCCAATGGCCGCCGAGCCATCCACGCGTGTGGCCTGGACGCCGGAAGTGCTCCGTGCAGTGCGTGCCGGTGATGCCGGGAAGGGAGGGCGACTGGCGGAGGCTTGTCAAGCGTGCCATGGGGAAAATCGGGCGGCAGAGGCTCCGTCCCTGAATGGGCAGCTGGCCACCTATCTCTACCGTCAGCTTCGCGACTATCAGGATGGCAGTCGTCAACACCCGGTCATGTCGGCGATTGCTTCGGGTTTGAGTGAAGCCGATATGGCGGATTTGGCGGCCTTCTACAGCACCTTGCCGGCGCCGGATACGAAGCGGGACTTTCGTGCCGCCCCGGATCTCGTGGTGCGTGGCGACAGCAAACGGCTGATTCCCCCTTGTGCCATCTGTCATGGCGGCAAAGGACAGGGGGAACCGGTCGACACGCCGCGGCTTGCGGGGCAAAGCCGGGCCTATCTCCGCGACACGCTTTTGGCGTATCGCTCGGGACAACGGCACAACGACATCTATCGTCGCATGCGGGCGATGGCGGAACGCCTGTCGGCGGAGGAAATCGATGAACTCGCCGCCTACTATGCGTCGCTGGAATGACGGAGCCAGCCTCGAGCCCTTTCCGAAACCCCGTGTCCCAGCGAGGGGTGGAATGGGATGGCTTTGGAAGCGCCCGTTGGGCTTTCCTGATCCGGGCAAACGTCGAGAGAGGAGGATGGTATGAAAACGAAGCGGTTTGATGGGAGTTGGCGGCGTAAGTTCTGGTTCGTCGTCACCGTCGCGACCCTGGGGCTGGCTGGAGCGAACGCGGAATCCGGGGTGGAAAACCCGTCCACACAGCGGAGTTTCGAACCAGACACTGCATCGATTTCGCCCGCGGTGAAACAGAAAATCCTGGAGCACATGAAGCAGACCAATTTGGAGCGTCTGAAGGGTTGGCCCGGGATCATTTTTTATTGCCCGGTGGAAGAAGAACGGAACGAATCTCTGAAGGCCGTATGCAGCGCAATCGTTGCCGATATCGGCGGCATGATGGCGGAACGGCGGATCCCGTTCCAGATCGCCAAGAATGGCTTCGATCTCCATTTCCTGCCCCACATCACCGGACGTTTGCTTCTGATCGTCGAACTCGTGGGTACCGAACCCGCCGCGCAGCCTTCGGCGATCTTCGCCAAGGTCAAGGCGCTCGCACATTACGCCCATGCGGTGAACTGGTCATCCGAACTGTATCCGGATTCCCTGTCGAAAGACACTAAGAGTCCTTTGGAAGTCCCGCAACATGTCGATGCCATCCTGTGGGAAAGCAATCTGATTGCCGCCGCGCCCGGTGATCAGAGCATGCTTGTGGAGCAAGTCAAGGCAGGCGTGGAAGAAAAATTGAAGGCTTTTTTGGACGAGTACAATGGGGTCAATGGCAGAGGTGGGACGCCGTGACGTCGATCTCGGATCGACCAGTATGATCTGCCCAAGGCTCGCAGCGTTGTCTCCTGAATTCTTTTTGATTGTCTAATTTCATTCCTCCCAGTATCATTACAAAATTTTTACGACCTCTTTTTGCGGGGGTCCTCCTTGCTTTACCGCATTGACGGAAAGCTGACTCAAACCGAAAGGAGTATCTGATGCGACACTATGAAATCGTTTTTCTGGTCCATCCCGACCAGAGCGGCCAGGTTCCGGCGATGATCGATCGCTACCGCTCCATCATCGAATCCGCAGGCGGTCACATTCATCGCCTCGAGGACTGGGGTCGGCGCCAGCTTGCCTATCCCATCGCCAAAGTGCACAAAGCGCATTACGTGTTGATGAACATCGAATGCGATCAGCCGACCCTGAAAGAACTGGAAAGTGGATTCCGCTTCAACGACGCGGTTCTTCGTAGTCTGACCATCAAACGCGACGAAGCGGTAGTCGAACCATCCCCGCTCGCCCGTTCCGGAAGCGAACCGGAGCCCGAACGGAGCACCATCGAAGAGTCGGAAACCGTTGCCGAGATGGTGGAAGAAACTGATCAGGCGGAAACGAAACCCCTGTTTGACGGCTTCGGTCTAGCGGCCGAAGGTATGTCCTAATTCAACAAGCTGAGTTCAACCATGGTTCGTCAGTTCAAGCGTAGAAGATATTGCCGGTTTACCGCCGAAGGTGTAAAGGAAATCGATTACAAGGACTTGGATACATTGCGCGAATATATTTCCGAGACCGGAAAAATCGTGCCCAGCCGCATTACGGGAACGAGTGCGAAATACCAGCGGCAATTGGCCACCGCCATCAAACGTGCCCGTTTCCTTGCTTTTCTCCCTTACTGCGACGCGCACAAGCAATAGGAAAGAGATATCGCTGGGATCGAGGTGCGTGGGCCGTGAAGGCGCTGGCTGCGTTTGCGATGAGAGGATTGTGGCAGGCGTCCCTGGTCGTCGTCGGGTTTGCCTGT
Organism: Methylococcus sp.; assembly: GCA_035559395.1. GTDB lineage: Bacteria > Pseudomonadota > Gammaproteobacteria > Methylococcales > Methylococcaceae > Methylococcus. The sequence continues at coordinate 29,914 of DATMAX010000075.1, forward strand.
CTTTCCTTCACGGTGCCCTTGGTCGGTTTTCTCAGCTCGGCTTTTTTTGCGCTAGTGGTGTTACGGCAGGGGACCAAAGTCGCCTCCATGGTGTTGACCGCTTCCGCGGCGGTGGTCGCTTTGTTCGGTGTCGTCATCTTGGGCGAGTTCTGGATGCCTGTGATCTACGCAGGTACGTTGTGGATTCCCGTCGGAATCGCCGCCTGGGTCTTGCGTGTTTGGCGCAATCTTGGTTTCTCTCTGGAAATCGTGACCCTGTTGACCCTGGTCGTTGTGCTGGCCGTGTACGGCTTCATGGGAGACCCCTCTGGATTTTGGAAAGGCAAGCTGGTGCTGCTTTTGCAGCCTTGGTTGGCGGCGTCTCCGGACGGCTTCGATCCGGAAGCCTTACGTGACCATCTGCAGGTCATCTCTCACTATGCCACCGGGTTGGTGGGTGCCGGATCCGACTTGACGGTATTCATGACCCTGCTCCTGGCGCGATGGTGGCAGGCCCTCCTATTCAATCCCGGTGGTTTTCGGGCGGAATTCCTGGCCCTGCGAGTGACGCCAAAATTTGCCTATGCCGCGACTTCGGCGTTGGTCTTGGCCTGGTTGTCACCATCGGTCGGGTTGGCCGAACTGATGTGGAACCTCGGTTTGGTCTTTTTTGCGGTGTTTCTGGTGGTTGGCATCGCGGTGATGCACGAGTTGTTGTCACGACGTTCCGGGCGGGGCTTCTGGTTGACGGGGGCATACCTTCTCCTCTTCATCGTCCCCCAAGCCACCTTGCCGGTGGCCGTCATGGGGTTAACGGACGCGTGGATGGATTGGCGCGGCAGGAAAGTGCCCAACACCGGGGATTAGTTTCGTCCACCAATACATTGATTTTGAGGCAAAAATGGAAATCATCCTTCTCGAAAAGATACCGAATCTCGGTAACTTGGGTGACAAAGTATCGGTTCGGCCCGGGTATGGCCGGAATTATCTGATACCGAAAGGCAAGGCCGTGGCCGCGACGGCGGAGAAACTGGCAGAGTTCGAGCGACGGCGAGCGGAATTGGAAAAGAAAGCCGCCGACGAATTGGCGGCGGCCCAAGCGCGCAGCGAGGCCATCGCGCAGTTGGCCGTGACGATCAGCCGCAAAGCCGGCGAGGAAGGAAGACTCTATGGATCGGTCGGTACGAAAGACATTGCCGAAGCGGCCACGGCGGCGGGTGTGCCGGTGCAGCGGCACGAGGTACGGCTCCCCACCGGATCCATCCGTCAGACCGGCGAATACGAGGTCCGGTTGCATCTGCACAGCGACGTCGATGCAACGCTACGGGTCACGGTGGTCGGGGAGTAGCCGCAGGGCGTATCTCCTCGACATGGGCGGCCGCATGTGAGGGGTCTCTATACGGTATTGTTTTATGCCTCCGTTCCGTGGATGCTGCTGCGCCTTTTTTGGCGCGGGCGCCGGAACGCCGCCTATCGCGAACGGTGGGGCGAACGGTTTGCACTGTATCGGCGCCCGCGCCGTACGGTCGACATTTGGATCCATGCAGTCTCCGTAGGCGAAGCGGAGGCTGCTTTCGCGCTGGTCCGGGAAATTCGTCGACACGGTGCCTGGAGCATCCTGGTGACAACGACGACACCCACCGGGTCCGCACGGGTACGCGAAGTGCTCGGTGACACAGTGGAGCACGTCTACCTGCCTTACGATCTTCCGGATGGCGCGGCGCGGTTTCTCGATCACTTTTCTCCGCATTTGGCCGTCATCCTGGAAACGGAAATCTGGCCCAATTTGTTTTTGGCCTGTGCGAAGCGCGGAATTCCCCTGTTCCTCGCCAATGCCCGCTTGTCGGAACGGTCGGCACGACGCTACCGCCGTATTCGCGGCACCCTGGTTCGGGTTCTCGCAGGGGTGCGTGTCGCGGCGCAGACGGAGGACGATGCCCATCGCTTCGTATCCATTGGAGCGAGGTCGGAAGCGATTTCGGTGACCGGAAATCTGAAGTTCGATGCCGAGTTGACCGCGCCCGTCCGCGACACGGGAGTGGAATTGCGGCGGCGATGGTTCGGCGAGGGACCCGTCTGGTTGGCCGCCAGCACGCATCCCGGGGAAGAGATCGCAGCGCTGGATGCATGGGAGCGGCTTCGGCATGAACATCCGGGGCTGCGGCTGGTGCTCGCTCCGCGCCATCCGGAACGTTTCGAAGAGGTTGCCCGGTTGTGTGAGTCCCGTGGTTACCATCTTGCCCGGCGCACCCAGGGGGAGCGGGGATGGCAGTCGTTCGACGTGTTCCTGTTGGATACGCTCGGGGAACTGAAAGCGTTCTATGTCGCCAGCGACATCGCGTTTGTCGGGGGCAGTCTGGCAGCGGTCGGTGGCCACAACGTGCTGGAAGCGGCCGCTGCGGGGACGGCCCTGGTATTCGGGCCGAACACTTGGAATTTCCGCCAGATTTGCGACGATCTGGTGGGGGAATCCGCGGCGCTTCGCGTAGGTGATTCCGGCGAGTTGGCCGAGGCCGTGGCAAGGCTCGCACGGGACCCCGTTTTGCGAGAAACATTGGTGCGGTGCGCGTTCGCCTTTGTCGAGCGCAACCGAGGCGCGGTCGAGCGACATTGGAGGCTGTTGGCTCCGGTCCTGGAAGTGCAGCGTTCCAGGGAACGTGGAATTCCGGTTGCCGACGGCTGCGGTGGAGAAAATTCCCCTGGCTTACAAAGGTGAGGCAAGATGTCCACACGAGTTCAACCAGTCATTCTCTCCGGTGGCGTCGGAACCCGGCTGTGGCCTCGTTCGAGGGAAGCCTACCCGAAGCAGTTCCTGCCGCTGGTCGGTCGGAGGACCTTGTTTCAGGAAACCGTGGAACGAGTTGGGGGGATCACGGACGATGCCTTGGAAATCCAGCAGCCCGTGGTGGTCTGTAACGAACTGCACCGCTTCCTGGTCGCGGAGCAATTGAATCAGATTGGATATGATCAGCCCGATATCGTGCTCGAGCCGGTGGCGCGCAACACCGCGCCCGCCCTGACCGTCGCGGCAATCCAAGCAGCGGACCGGCAGGGCGAAGACTGCGTTTTGGTGGTGATGCCGGCGGATCATTACATCGCCGATCTAACGGGGTTTCGCCACCGTGTGCAGCAGGCCGTGGCGCTTGCGGGGGCAGGTCTCATCGTGACCCTCGGCATCGTTCCCGACAAACCGGAGACCGGCTATGGTTACATCCGCAAAGGCCAGGCTGGCTATGGGGACGATGCCTACGAGCTGGAAGCCTTCGTGGAAAAACCGGATCTCGAACGGGCCACGAATTACGTGACTTCTGGCGATTACTTCTGGAACAGCGGGCTCTTCGTGCTGCAAGCGGCGGTCTGGTTGGAGGAGATCGGAAAACACCGGCCAGAGATTCTGGAACGAGCGAAGACGGCGGTCGCCAAGGCAAAACGGGACGGCAATTTCCTGCGACTTGATCGCGATGCTTTCGCAGCCTGTCCGAGCGACTCCATCGATTACGCAGTGATGGAAAAACTGAACGGTTCGCGGAGGGCGGTGGTGATTCCCATGAATGTTGGTTGGTGCGATCTCGGTTCGTGGACGGCGCTTGCCGAGGTTCATGCGTGTGATCACGATGGAAACGTAGTGCAGGGCGACGTTTTCGCCCGCGACACCAGGAATTCGCTGCTTTACTCGGAGAATCGTTTCCTGGCGGCGCTCGGGGTCGAGGACCTCCTGGTCGTCGATACCCCGGATGCGGTTCTCGTCGCGCACAAGACCAAGGCACAGGACATCCGCGCGATCACCGACCATCTCCAAGCGGTCGAGCGTTCCGAGCATCGTTTTCATCGCAAGGTACATCGTCCCTGGGGCAGTTATGAAGCCATCGGCTCGGGACCGCGCTATCAAGTGAAGCGCATCGCAGTCAAACCCGGTGCATCGCTGTCCTTGCAGATGCATCATCACCGTGCCGAACACTGGATCGTGGTGCGGGGGACGGCGCGGGTCACGCGCGGGAAGGAAACTTTTCTGCTGACGGAAAATCAATCTATATATATTCCCCTCGGTGTGACGCATCGCCTGGAAAATCCGGGCACTATCCCCCTGGAAATCATCGAAGTCCAATCGGGCAGCTATCTAGGGGAGGATGACATCGTCCGGTTCGAGGACCGTTACCACCGAACCGATTCCTAGAAATCCCGAAGCTATCTTTTTCCATGGCACTCCATGTCGGTATCGTGGGATTGCCCAATGTCGGCAAGTCCACGCTTTTCAACGCGCTGACCCAAGCGGCGATTGCCGCGGAAAATTATCCGTTCTGCACGATCGATCCCAATGTCGGTGTGGTTCCGGTTCCCGACCCCCGTCTCGAGGTTTTGGCGCGCATCGTCAAACCGGAACGGGTGGTTCCCACCACCGTCGAATTCGTGGACATCGCCGGTTTGGTGGCGGGAGCTTCCCAAGGCGAAGGGCTCGGCAACCAATTTCTCGCGCACATTCGTGAAACGGACGCCATCGCCCATGTGGTGCGTTGTTTCGAGAATGACGACATCGTCCACGTTGCGGGCAGGGTAGATCCGCAGTCCGACATCGCGGTCATCGAAACGGAGTTGATCCTTGCCGATCTCTCCACGGTGGATCGAGGGCTGCAGCGGGTCCAGAAAGCCGCGAAATCGGGCAACAAAGAAGAATTGGAAAGGGCGCGGTTGCTGCAAAGGGTAGCGGAACGACTCGATGCCGGCGTCCCGGTGAGGGCCATATCGTTGAGCGAGGAAGAACTTTCGTCACTGCGAGAATTGCATTTGCTGACGGCAAAGCCGCTCCTGTACGTTGCCAATGTGCAAGAAGGGGGATTCACGCACAATCCCTGGCTGGATCAAGTCCGAGCCCACGCCGAGAAGGAAGGAGCGGAAGTCGTTCCGATCTGCGCAGCGTTCGAAGCGGAACTGGCCCGATTGGAAGAGGACGAGCGTGCGGAATTTCTGGCGGAAATCGGAATCGAAGAACCGGGCTTACATCGGGTAGTCCGGGCGGCTTATCGGCTGCTCCGGTTATTCACTTTTTTCACGGCGGGGCCAAAAGAGGTCAGGGCTTGGACCATTCCGGCCGGTGCGACCGCTCCGCAGGCCGCCGGGGTGATCCATAGTGACTTCGAGAAGGGATTCATCCGGGCCGAAGTCATTGCCTACGAAGACTTCGTGGCCTTTCATGGCGAACAGGGCGCGAAGGAAGCGGGAAAATGGCGGCTGGAAGGTCGGGATTACATGATGCGCGACGGCGATGTCGTGCATTTCCGTTTCAACGTCTGATGCCTCGTTTTCCCAAGCAGGACACCGCGGCAATCGCCAGAGCCCATATCGTGATGATTCGAGCGCGCCCGGAGGGACGTACGGGGCAAGGACTCAGGCGAGATGTTGTGGCATGCCCAACGGCGAATGAAGTGGCGCCGGAAAATGCCCTTTTTCGGAAGTTCCTTTAAGATAGTTAGGATAGATCGAAACACAACACACTGGTTGGTTGCCTCATGAAAGGAAAAATCTTGATCGTTTTGCTGGCATTGTTGTTCGTCGGCTGTGCCAACAAGGAACAAACTGATCTGCGCGAAGCCTTGATCGCCAAGCTACGTGAAGATAGTGATCTGCAGGATTATCATTTGGATCCGGTCGAAATCGCAGACTGCGTGGTCGAGGATCTGACCGATGACTTACCTGGGTTCCCGGGTGACCCGAGGCGGGCGCAGTACCTAGCGGCTTACGCCAAGTTTTATTCCGTGAGCGGGCAGGGGGAATTCGAGCAGGTCGCCGAGCAGTTCAAGGACCTGTTCGGTTCGGTCAAGGCCGCCCACGACGCGGCATTGCGCATGACCGACTACATCATGAAGTGTATGGGACAAGCGATCGAGAAAAGAGACAGTTGATGGAAGCCGGGGTTTCGGTATCGAGCGAGGTAGAAGTGGGGCGCCCGCCGGACGATGTGGTAATGGTAGCGGAATACGTGGCCAGAGTTGCCCGACGCGCCCGCGAGGCGAGTAGGATCCTGAGTCGTGCCGACACCGCGGTGAAAAATCGGGCGCTCCGCGCCATAGCCGATGCCATCGAATCCTCCACGGCGCGGCTCGTGGAGGAAAACCGTCGGGATCTGGAAGCCGGAGCCAGGAAGGGTCTGGATGCGGCCCTGCTCGACCGCCTGAGCCTCGACGCGAAGAGGGTGAGTAGCATGGCTTCGGGACTGCGGGAGGTGGCCGCCCTTCCCGATCCGGTCGGCGAAATCAGCGGCCTCACGTACCGACCTTCGGGAATCCAGGTAGGTCGCATGCGGGTTCCGCTCGGGGTCATCGGCATCATCTACGAATCACGTCCCAATGTCACTGCAGACGCCGCTGCACTGTGTTTGAAATCCGGCAACGCCTGTATCCTGCGTGGTGGTTCCGAGGCCATCCACACGAATGCGGCGATCGCCGCGTGTATCCGACAGGGGCTCGGGGAGGCCGGTTTGCCCGTCGATGCAGTGCAGCTGATCGAAATCACGGACCGGGCTGCGGTAGGGGCGATGCTACGACTCGACCGGGATATCGACGTGATCGTTCCGCGCGGCGGCAAGGCATTGATCGAAAGGATCATGGCGGAATCGCACATTCCTGTCATCAAGCACTTGGATGGAATATGCCACGTATATATCGACGATCGGGCCGATCGGGACAAGGCGATCCGCATCGCCATCAATGCCAAGACCCAGCGTTACGGGGTGTGCAATGCGATGGAGACTCTGCTGGTTGCCGAAGGCATCGCCGCCGGGATTCTGCCGGAGTTGGGGGCTCGCTATCAGGAAAAGGGGGTTGAATTGCGCGGTTGTCCGCGTACGCGGGAAATCCTCCCGGAGTGCCAGCCGGCGACCGAAGCCGACTGGGATACGGAATATCTCGCGCCGATTCTTTCGATTCGCGTTGTGGCGGGTCTGGACGAAGCGATCGAGCACATCCATCGGCATGGTTCCGGGCATACCGATGCGATCGTCACGGAGGATTACAGCCGGGCTCGCCGTTTCCTGCGTGAAGTTGATTCCAGTTCGGTGATGGTGAATGCCTCGACCCGTTTCGCCGATGGCTTCGAATACGGACTCGGCGCGGAGATCGGGATCAGCACGGACAAGCTGCACGCGCGCGGCCCGGTGGGGCTGGAAGGACTTACGACACAAAAGTTTATCGTCCTCGGCGATGGTCAGATCCGGACCTGAGGAGTGCGCATGATCGGTGTCTATGGCGGGATGTTCGATCCGGTCCATTATGGACACCTGCGTGCGGCCTTGGAAGTCAAGGAAACCGTCGGGATGCGCGAGGTGCGTTTCGTGCCTTGCTTGCAACCGCCGCATCGGCGAGAGCCCGAAGTCGGGACCGCAGCGCGGCTGCGCATGCTCGAACTCGCGCTGGCCGACGCACCGCCGGGTTTCACCATAGACAGGCGCGAATTGGAACGGGAAGGACCTTCCTACATGGTGGATACCCTCACTTCGATTCGAGCCGAAATCGGGACCGAGCCGTTGTGTCTCGTGGTCGGACTGGATGCGTTCCTGGCCCTGCCGGCATGGTATCGCTGGCGCCAGATTTTCCGTCTGGCGCATGTCGTAGTTTTGCAACGCCCGGAATACGATCCCGATTACGTGGAAGACTTGGCGCGGTGTGTGGAAGAACGGCAAGTCTCGGACCCGCGGCAGCTGCACCACCAGCCGGACGGAATGATTTTTTTCCCGGAAGTCACCCAACTGGCCATTTCTTCGACGGCCATTCGGCAAATGCTGCGAAAAGGGCGGAGCGCCCGTTATCTGTTGCCGGATGTGGTGCTCGATTTGATCCTGGCCGAGGGGCTCTATTCGTCCCCTTGAAACTTTTGATGATGGGAGAAGGTCTTTTCGGCGATGCCGAGACCGGTGACTGAAGCCGGTGTCGCCGCAAAGCGAGATGGTTTTTTACTCTCATGAATTCGTCCCCGCGACCTGGATTCGGCCATGTCATCCTCCATGACCGTCACCCCCTATGAACGACTGGGCGGCGCCGCGGCTCTGCGCGAACTGGTGGAGCGTTTCTACGACTACATGGACACTCTGCCCGAAGTGCAGACCATTCGCAGGATGCACGCCGACGACCTCGGCAGCGCCAAGGAGAAATTGTTCAAGTTTCTGTCGGGATGGCTGGGCGGTCCGGATCTTTATTGGCAGGAGTTTGGCCATCCCCGGTTGCGCATGCGGCACTTTCCGTTTTCCATCGGTAAACCTGAACGGGATCAATGGCTCCTGTGCATGCGCAAGGCGTTGGACGATATTCCGCTGGACGACTCATTCCGCGATGCTCTCTATCAGGCGCTCGCCCAAACCGCGGATCACATGATCAACCGGATCGATTCCTCGCCGGAGGGAAATCACAACCCATGCACATGACCCCTCGAGAATTCCTGCACTGGGATCGCAGGAGAATTACCTTGCTTGGGATGTCCGGGGTGGGCAAGACGACGCTCGCGAACAAGCTCCCCAAGAAGGAATGGTTCCACTATTCCGGCGATTACCGGATCGGCACCAAGTATCTGGAAGAACCGATCCTGGACAACATCAAGCGGCAGGCCATGGATGTGCCCTTCTTGCGCGAGTTGCTGCTTTCGGACTCGATCTATATTTGCAGCAACATCACGGTGGACAATCTCGCGCCGATCTCCTCTTTCCTGGGCAAACTGGGCGATCCGGCGCGGGGTGGGCTCCCGCTCGCGGAATTCAAGCGTCGCCAGGGGCTACACCGGCAGGCCGAGATTGCGGCCATGCGAGACGTTCCGGAATTCATCGACAAGGCATGGGACATCTATGGCTATCGGCACTTTGTCAACGACGCGGGAGGAAGCGTGTGCGAGCTGGATGATCCCGAGACACTGGAAATCCTGGCCAAACATACCCTCATTCTGTATATCCGCACGACTCCCGAACTCGAACAGACCTTGGTCGAGCGCGCGGCGCGGGATCCGAAGCCTTTGTATTATCGGGAGGCGTTTCTGGATCAGCACCTACCGATGTTCCTCGCGGAGAAAGGTTACGCCTCCGTGGAAGAGATCCCACCGGATGAATTCGTTACCTGGGTGTTTCCGCATCTCTTTCAGTCCCGTTTGCCCCGCTATCAGGCGATCGCCGATCGGTATGGCTACACCGTCGATGCCAACACCGTTGCCGCCGTGCGGGACGAAGCCGATTTCATCGAGTTGGTAGCTTCTGCACTGGCCGACTGACCCACTGGGGGGTGTCCATGCCTCTGGTCGCGCACACGAACTTGCCTACTTTCGAACGCCTGCGGCAGGAAGGGCAGGATGTCCTCACGGTCGAGCGGGCCGCTGGCCAAGACATCCGGGAAATGCACATCGGTCTTTTGAACATGATGCCGGATGCGGCTCTCGAGGCCACCGAGCGGCAATTCTTCCGCTTGGTGGGAGCCGCCAACCCGATTGTGCAGTTTCACATGCATCCTTTCACCATCGAAGGCCTGCCGCGCGGGGAACAGGCACTGGAACACATCGGCCGGTTCTATGAGAGCTTTGACCAGATCCGGGAAGAGGGACTGGACGGTCTCATCGTGAGCGGCGCCAACGTCACCCATCCGCACTTGCAGCAGGAAACGTTCTGGGAGCCTCTCACCGAAGTCTTCGATTGGGCGAAGAACCACGTCACCTCGATCCTTTGCTCCTGTCTCGCGACGCATGCGCTGTTCCAGTATTGTCACGGCATCGAGCGCACGCACCTCGGATTCAAACGTTGGGGGGTATATTCCCATCGGGTGGTCGAACCCCGTCATCCCCTGGTCGCCGACATCAATACCCGATTCGACGTTCCGCACTCTCGTTACAACGAGATTTTTCGCGAAGACATGGAAACGGTCGGCTTGAAGGTCCTGGTGGAAAGCGAGGAGGCGGGGGTGCATCTGGCGGTGAGCCGCGATTTGTTCCGCGTGGTCTATTTCCAAGGGCATCCGGAGTACGACACGGTGAGCCTCCTCAAGGAATACAAACGCGAAGTCATGCGGCATTATTCGGGCGAAAGGGAAGATTACCCGCCATTCCCGGAGCACTATTTTTCCCTGGAAGTGGGCGCGGTTCTCAACGAGTACGGGCGGGCTTTACGAAGTGCTCGCCGCGCGGGTCGCAAGCCCCCTGAGTTCCCGGAGGAATTCGTGGTGCGGCATTTGGACAACACTTGGCGCGACACGGCCAAGGCCGTGTTCAACAATTGGTTGGGAAGGATTTATCAGGTCACGGACAAAGACCGCCGGAAGCCTTTCATGGATCACGTCGATCCGGACAATCCCCTGGGGCTCACGCTCGATCCCTGATTTCAGGCTCCGACGCTTGGGCCTGGAGCGCGTGGATTGCACGTTCCATGCGCATGAAACGGGAACCTTTGACGAGTACGGTCGCCTCCGCCCCGGCCGCGCTCCGAAGCGACCCGATCAAGCCATCCATGGAAGAGAAATGGCGCCCGCTGCCACCCGCCTCCCGGAAAGCGGCGACCGACTCGGTGCACAGACTGCCTAGGCCGAGCAAGGTGTCGATGCCACGCGCGTGGGCGTAACTTCCGATTTCGCGATGGAAAGCCGGACCTTGTGTGCCCACCTCTCCCATATCGCCCAATACGAGAATCCGCGGCGAGGGGTAAGCGGCCAATACATCGATCGCGGCACGCACCGAATCCGGGTTGGCGTTGTAAGTATCGTCGATCAAGCGCGCCCCGCTCGTCGCGCGCAGGACGACACCGCGCCCGGATACCGGCTGGAAGCTTTCGAGTCCGATCCGGATCGAGGTCGGCGACACGCCGATGGCGAATGCCGCCGCGGCCGCGGCGAGCGCATTGCGCACCTGATGTTCTCCGGCGAGGTGCAAGTGCAGATCGATCGGACCCCTCGGGCTCTCTATGGATACGTGATACGCCGAGTGCTCCCATCGGTAGCGGGCGGTTAGCGCGGCCGGCACCGCCAAGCCGAAATCCAATATCGGGCGAGTCTGTGCCAGCCGCCGCCAAATCCCTATGCAGTCGTCGTCGGCAGGCAACACCGCCATGCCATCTTGCGGCAAGAGCGAAATCGTCGCTCCGTTTTCGTAGGCGGTCGCCTCCACCGTGTGCAGGAACTCCTGATGCTCTCTTTGCGCATTGACCACGAGCGCGGCCGTCGGTCGTGCCAATCGCGCCAGGTAGTCGATTTCCCCGGCATGATTCATTCCCAGTTCGAGCACGGCCGCGCGGTGGCGCCGGGCGAGTTCGAACAGCATCAAAGGCACGCCGATCGCATTGTTCAGATTGCCACGGGTGACCAGGCGATGCTCGGGACCGAATTCGGCGGCGAGGATCGAGCCGATCATTTGGGTGACCGTGGTCTTGCCGTTGCTGCCGGTGACCGCGATCACGGGTAGCTCGAACCGCGCCCGCCATCCCGCCGCCGCCTCTCCGAGAGCGCGTCTGACGTCGGGCACCAGGATCTGGGGAACGGCGACGGCGAGTGGGCGTTCCACGACCAGAGCCACGGCTCCGTGCTCCACGGCTTCGCCGGCGAAGTCATGGGCGTCGAATTTCTCTCCCCGCAAGGCGAAAAACAGCGCGCCGTTTTGGATCGTGCGGGTATCGGTGGAGACGCTGGTGAAACGCATGGCCGCGTCGCCCCGCAGAGTGGCGTTGGAAATGGATTCCATGAGTTCGGCGAGGGTCATCATGGGAGAAAATTTCCTTCCGTCAGGTAAGCATTTTGCAGAGGCAGCGCGGGAGTCGCCGTGCCCGGAGTGGCGGCAGGTGATCTCGATCTATGGGGGGTCTTTATAGCATACCCCCGGGGCGGGCGCTTACTTGGCAATAACCTTGGAAATCATCGCAAGGTATAGGAAAGGAGTTTCCCGTCGCATCTTTCCCATAGGGAAAGCCGCGATCGTTCTCAATGCCGTCGACCCCTTTCTGAGGAAAAGGCGAACTTTTGCAGACCCGTTTCCGATTCATTGGCCGCTTGCGCTGCCCGCGCCGATGGCTCCGCCGGTAGAGGCGATCGGGGATTCCGGAAATACGCCCGGATGCCGTTGGCGAGCGCCCGTGCGATTTGCTCCCGATAATCCGCGCCGCGTAATTTCAGCTCCTCGTCCGGGTTGGAGATGAAAGCCGCCTCCACCAGGATGGAGGGTACGTCAGGCGACTTCAAAACCACGAAACCGGCCTTTTGCACCGCTGGGTAGTGGAGCCCGCAAGCTTTTTGCAATTCCGACAAAATCCAGATCGCGGCGCGATCGCTCGCCTCCAAGGTGGCGTTCTGGGTCAGGTCCAGGAGGACCGAGGCCAAAACTTCATCCTTGTCGTGCAGCGTAATCCCCCCGATTCGGTCGGCTGCGTTTTCCCGCTCGGCCAGGCGTCGAGCCGCCTCGCTCGATGCCCCATTCCGGGACAGCGTGAACACGGAAGCCCCCTTGGCATGGCCATCGGGGTCGGCGTCGGTGTGCAAGGAAACGAGCAAATCGGCACGCGCCTTGCGTGCCAATTCCATGCGCTCGCGGAGGTCGATGAATTCATCTTCGTCGCGGATCAACACCGGACGGATTCCGGAATCGGCGCCCAACAAGGCCGCCAGGCGTTTGGCGATGGCCAAGACGACGTCCTTTTCGAGGGTTCCTTGGGGGCCGATCGCGCCGCTGTCGATGCCGCCGTGTCCTGCGTCGATGGCGACGATGAAAGGCCGCTGTCTCCCCCTTTGCGGGCTCTGCCCCCCAGGGGAAGCGACATCGCCCCGCCTGGGCCGATTCAAACCCGAGTTCGCGATCAAATCGATCCGGAATGGCCAGTGGCCTTCGCGAGTGGTGTTTACGGTACAGCGATTTTGTTTTTTCAGTTCGACGACCAATTCGAGTTCGGCTCGGCTCCGACTGCGGGTATGCAACGCCGAAACGCAGCGATCGGTCGCGGAAGGGTTCGGCAAACCGACCAGAGTCTCGACGCCACGTAAGGTGATGACCAGACGGCCGGACCGATCCGTCGGCGTCACGGTAACTTCCTTGTCGCCCTCCGCCTGGAGGATCAGGCGGGTTCCTTCCGATATGGGGACCAAGGTCAGAGAAGCGTGCAACGGGGATCGCGCATTGGCCTGCCGCGTGGGAATTCCCAGGGCCGTGAGTAGCAAAATGGCGATGAATATGGGGCGCATCATTGCAAAGTTCCCGGTTTGGCCAGTACACCATACCTGTACTGTCGGTCGCCGGCAATATCCGCTCGACCACGGTACGGTAGACCCGGTGCGAAGTGACGCGCAACGATATAATGGTCGCGTAGCCGGTTTTGTCACCTGGGCGACCGGCCCAGGTTCTCTTCCGCAAGCGCTGGACAAACCTATCCTGGACGGGTGAGAAGCGGCCACCGGAAAAAACGGTTCCTGCGGACCCGCAAAAAATCGATCAATTGAAGCGATTTGTAGGGTGATACACCTTTTACACCACGGAAGTTTTGCGCGAATCAAATTTCTTTGCGGGGTGGCGGGTTCGAGTGAAGAGCTGAATCGGGCGAATGGCGGAACAGAGGAGAGGAACGGCAGGGTCGAGAAGAAGGCGGTCGGAGTCTGATCACCGAAATCGGGAGAAATGGGTTATGACGTCCGCATCAGCGCGGATCGTGTGGTTTTTGTCGAGCATTTTGGCGGGGATTCTGCTTGGGTCGTGTCGGAGCGAAACGGAACCCGCGGTGGTCGCGGAGGAAGAAACTCCGGAAGACCCGACGGTAGTCACGGCCGGGCCGGGTCTTTTGCCCCGGCTTCGCATCGTCACCCTCAGTGAAGGGGAGTTGCACGAACCACTCCGCGTTCCGGCGCGCGTCAGCATCGACGAGTATCGCCGGGTCGCGCGCATCGGGGCCACGGTAACCGGACGCGTTACCCGGATCGAGGCGGCGACGGGTCAATGGGTCCAGCGGGGACAGACCCTCGCAGTGCTCAACAGTACTGAATTCTCGGAGACGCAACGGGAGTTCCTCAAGGCGGCGGCACAAAAACAGCTCAACCAAGTGATCGTGGAGCGGGCGCGGCAACTCTACGAGTCCGGGGTAATCAGTGAGCTCGAGCTGCAAAGACGGAACAGCGAACTGATGCAGTCGGAAACCGAATACCATGCGGCCGCCGATCAACTGCGCGTGTTGGGGATGTCGGACGAGTCGGTGGCTCGTCTGGAAAAAACTCGCTCCATCCAACCCTTGGTGCCGGTGGTTTCCTCAATCGATGGAATCGTGATGGAACGCCATGTCAGCCAAGGCATGGTGGTGCAGCCGGCGGACGTGTTGTTCGTCGTGGCCGATCTTTCGCGCCTTTGGGTGGTGGCCGAAGTACCCGAACAGCAGGCGGAATGGGCGCGAGTGGGGCAGCAAGTGGAAGCGGAAATTCCCGCTCTGTCCGATCGCCGGGTGAAAGGGCATTTGGTCTACGTGGCGCCGACGGTAGACCCGGAGACTCGTACGGTCACGGTGCGCATGGAGACGGACAACCCGGATGGCTTGATCAAACCGGAAATGCTGGCATCGATGTTGATCTCGGGAAAAGTCAGCCGGCTTCCCATGTTGCCGGCCGAGGCGGTGGTGCGCGATGGCGACGAAGACAAAGTGTTCGTACCCCTTGATTCCGACCGTTTTCGTCTGCAGACGGTGAGGCTGGGCAAGGAGATCGGCGGCTTGATCCCCGTTTTAGAAGGACTTTCCCCGGGGGATCGCGTCGTGGCCGAAGGCGCGTTCCACCTCAACAACGAGCGTCTCCGCAAGGAACTGGAACAGTAGGCCCTGACCGGGATGCCGCTTCGTGCCGTATTGGAACAGGTGAAGAACCCCATCTCACAGGGGCGTAGGGGGGTGCCCGATGATCTTTCTCTTCCGTGTGGTATTGGGACTGGCGGCTGCCATGGCTTTTCTGTACATGATCCAGGAACAACTTCTCTATTTCCCGCATCGTTACGATCGACCCACGGCAGCCCTCCTTGCTGCTCGGGTCGCTTTGCGTCCGTGGCCGGAGATCGAGGGATACCGTGGTTTCATCGGCCCCGAACCGGAAGGGATCCGGCAGGGTACGGTGGCGGTGTTCCACGGTAACGCCGGCTCGGCCGTGGACCGTGTCGCCTACACCTTGCTGTTTCGCCCCTTGGGGTATCGCGTGATCCTGCTCGAATATCCCGGCTACGGGGCCAGGGAGGGGGCGCTGCGGGAAGCGGTCCTGGTTGCCGATGGCGCCGAGTCCTTGCGGGCGATCCGGGAGAGCCAAGGCTCGCCCCTCTATGTGCTCGGCGAGTCCCTGGGCGCGGCGGTTGCCACGGGGGCCGTGGCGGATTCAGGGGTCATCGTTGCCGGGTTGGTGTTGTGCACCCCTTGGGACGACCTGCCGAGCTTGGCGCAGTCGATCTATTGGTTTCTCCCGGTAAGATCCCTGGTTCGAGATCGCTACGACAACGTCGAACGACTTCGCTCATACCGTGGTCCTTTGGCAACGATCGTCGCCGAGCGGGACGAAATCGTCCCCGAGCGTTCCAGTCTCAAGGTCCATGAATCCTATTCCGGGCCGAAAAAGTTGTGGACTTTGCGGGGTGGTCACAACACTTGGTTGATGGCGACGAATCCTGCATGGTGGCGGGAGGTTTTCCGGTTCTTGCAAGAGGCGAATCCCCAGGCGCCGGCTCGATGATTCCGCTTCCCGCGCGACTTGGGGTTCCGATCGAGAGGCCCCGCGCTCGTTGGAGAAATTCGATGTTGTGGCGGACCGGTGAAATCCCGGTGGATTCCGGGGGCCCGCATCCGAATGCTCCGCCGATTGCCTCGACGAGACCTATGGTAGACTTCATCAGTTTAGCAACCGGGAGGTTTGTGGAGCTTTATGGCGGGTCATAGCAAGTGGGCCAACATCCAGCATCGCAAAGGCGCTCAAGATGCCAAACGCGGCAAGCTGTTTACCAAGCTCATTCGGGAAATCACCGTTGCCGCGCGCGGTGGCGGACCCGACCCCGCGAACAACCCCAGGTTACGCGCGGCCGTGGACAAGGCTCTTTCGGCCAACATGCCGAAAGACACCATTGATCGCGCGATCAAGAAGGGTTCCGGTATGTTGGAAGAGGACCATTACGAAGAAGTCCGCTATGAAGGTTATGGACCGGGCGGGGTCGCGGTCATGGTGGATTGCTTGACCTCCAACCGCAATCGCACTGTCGCCGAAGTCCGACATGCGTTTGCGAAGTGTGGCGGCAATCTGGGTACGGACGGTTCGGTCGCTTACCTTTTCTCCAAGACCGGCATCTTGAGTTTCGGCGCCGAGTATGGTGAGGATCGGGTGATGGAGGCGGCCCTCGAAGCCGGCGCCGAGGATGTGATCGTCAACGCCGACGGCTCGATCGAAGTGCTTACCGCACCGGATCGTTTCGATTCGGTTCGAAATGCGCTGCAGTCGGCCGGTCTCGTTCCGGAAACCGCCGAAGTGACCATGCGGGCCAGTACCAATGTCGTGCTGAACAAAGACGATGCGGAGAAGATGGTGCGTCTCCTGGAACGCCTGGAGGACTTGGACGACGTGCAAAACGTCTACTCTAATGCCGACATCAGCGAAGAGATCCTCGCCGAGCTTGGCTGAGGCGCAGGCGTGACCCGCATTCTCGGGATCGATCCTGGTTCCCGTGTGACCGGCTATGGCATCCTCGAGGGGGACGGACGACCCCGTCTGATCGCCGCCGGTCTCATCCGCACGGAAACGCAGCATTTTCCCGAGAGGCTGCAACAAATTTTCGAGGGGATTGGTAGAATCGTGGAAGAATATCGACCGCAGGAAATGGCGGTGGAGCAGGTATTCGTCCACAAGAACGCGGACTCCGCGCTGAAACTCGGCCATGCGCGCGGCGCCGCGATTTGCGCCGGGGTTGCCGCAGGGTTGGCGGTCCATGAATACGCGGCGCGTCAGGTGAAACTGGCCCTGGTCGGCAAAGGTGATGCGGCCAAGGAGCAGGTCCAATACATGGTCCGTTTTCTTCTGGGCTTAAACCAACCCTTGTCGATGGATGCGAGCGATGCGCTGGCGGTCGCTCTCTGCCATCTTTATCACCAACAGACGCTCGGAAAAATGGAGCGTGCGGTACGGAGAGGATGATCGGTTTCATCCGCGGCACTCTCGTCGCCAAGAAGGCACCGTCATTGCTGATCGACGTGCGGGGCGTGGGCTACGAACTCGAAGCGCCGATGTCCACGTTCTTCCGATTGCCCAACCTCGGCGATGAAGTCATTTTGTACACCCATCTGCAGATTCGGGAGGACGCCCATCACCTTTTCGGCTTCCTGACGGAAGCCGAGCGAAGCCTGTTTCGCAATCTGATTCGGGTCAGCGGTGTCGGTGCCAAGTTGGCGCTCGGTATCCTGTCCGGGATATCGGTCGAGGAATTCCGCAGCTGCGTGAAGAAGCAAGATGCCGCGCGTCTGGTCCGTCTTCCCGGCATCGGCAGGAAGACCGCCGAGCGAGTCCTCATGGAAATGCGCGATCGCATGAGCGACACCGGGTCGCCGCCAAGGACGGAAAGCGGCAGCGGCGCTCAACCTGGCGAGGCGGAGAACTCCGCGGAAGAAGCGATCAGCGCATTGGTCGCGCTCGGTTTCAAATCGCAAGAAGCGGTTTCCTTGGTGGACAGGTTGCCGACCGAAGGCAAGAGCGCGGAGGATTTGATTCGGCTGGCGCTCAAAGCCGCAGTTCGCTGAAGGGGCGATCGTGGGGCGGCGCTTGGTCAACGCTGGCGAGGAATGGGATGAGGAAGCCGCGGATCGCGCCATCCGTCCGCGGCGTTTGGTCGATTACGTCGGTCAAAGGGCCATGCGGGAACAGATGGCCATTTTCATCCAGGCGGCGCTCGGTCGCGGTGAAGCCCTGGATCACGTACTGATCTTCGGCCCTCCCGGACTCGGCAAGACCACCTTGGCGAACATCCTCGCCAACGAACTCGGGGTCAACATCCGCCATACTTCGGGACCGGTGCTGGAACGAGCCGGCGATCTCGCGGCCTTGCTGACCAATCTCGAGCCACGGGACGTGCTCTTCATCGATGAGATCCACCGTCTCAGTGCCGTCGTGGAAGAGGTGCTGTATCCGGCGCTGGAAGATTTCCAGATCGACATCATGATCGGGGAAGGGCCGGCAGCGCGCTCGATCAAACTGGACCTCCCCCCGTTCACGCTGGTGGGTGCGACCACCCGAGCCGGGCTGTTGACGTCGCCGCTCCGGGATCGGTTCGGGATCGTGCACCGGCTCGAGTTTTACACGGTGGAAGAACTGAGCCAAATCGTCGCACGTTCGGCGCGGATTTTGGGCAGCGAGATCACGCCCGAAGGCGCCTTGGAAGTGGCGCGTCGTTCCCGCGGAACACCCCGCATCGCCAATCGGTTGTTGCGGCGGGTGCGTGATTTCGCCCAAGTGATGGCGGACGGCAGAATCACCGCGGACGTGGCGGGCAAGGCACTGGAGTTGCTCGACGTCGATGCCAATGGTTTCGACCCGCTGGACCGCAGACTACTTTTGACTCTGATTGAGAAATTCGATGGCGGGCCGGCCGGCCTGGACAATCTGGCCGCGGCGATCGGCGAGGAGCGCGGTACGATCGAAGATGTCCTGGAGCCTTATCTGATCCAGCAGGGGTTCATCATGCGGACCCCGCGTGGACGCATCGCCACGAGAGCGGCCTACCAGCATTTCGGTCTGAAGCCACCCAAGCAGGCGGTCCTCAACGAGGAACTCTTCGGCGATGACTGAGGGAAACGTGGCCTCTCCGGGCAGGGTTTTTCAGTGGCCGGTGCGTGTCTATTACGAAGACACCGATGCGGGTGGGGTGGTGTATTACGCGAATTACCTCAAGTTCATGGAGCGCGCCCGCACCGAATGGTTACGGGCACTGGGTTTCGACCAGGATGTGCTGCGCCGTGAATGGGGCGTGATCTTCGTGGTCCGTTCGGTCGAAATCGAATATCTGAGACCCGCAAGGTTCAACGACGCCTTGCAAGTGAGTGTGAGTCTGGTCGAAATGCGGAGGGCGAGCATCGCTTTCTTGCAGCAGGTTTGCCGGGACGGAACTCTGCTCTGCGAAGGCAGGATACGGGTGGCATGTATTGGTGGGGAAGATTTTTGTCCCTGCCAGGTTCCGGATTTCCTATCGAGACGTTTGAGAGATGAACTCTGAACTATCCATTTTCACCTTGATCCGAGAGGCCAGTCCGGTCGTGCAGGCCGTGATGTTCATTCTCGTGGCTGCTTCGGTGATGTCCTGGACTTTCATCTTCAGCAAATATCGTGAGATCCGCAGGGCGGAACGGACCTCCGTGGCATTCGAAGACCGCTTCTGGTCGGGAATCGACCTTGCCGACCTGTATCGGCAACTCGTCCGGGAGGCGCACGAGCACGATGGCCTGGAGAGCATTTTCCTCGCCGGATTCAAGGAGTTCGGGCGGCTTCGGCAGCAGGAAGGGATCATGCCGGAAGCCGTGATGGAAGGAACCCAACGCGCCATGCGCGTGGCTCTGAACCGTGAACTCGACCGGTTGGACGAGCGGCTGCCTTTCCTGGCCACGGTGGGTTCTACCAGCCCATACATCGGTTTGTTCGGCACGGTATGGGGCATCATGAACTCGTTCCGCTCGCTCGGCACCGTCAAGCAGGCCACGTTGGCGATGGTCGCGCCTGGCATCTCGGAAGCTTTGGTGGCCACGGCTATGGGCTTGTTTGCGGCGATTCCGGCAGTCATGGCGTATAACCGCTATGCTACCAGCATTGCCCGGCTGGCGAACCGATACGAGGCCTTTACCGAAGAATTCCTGAGCTTGTTGCATCGGCAGGCGCACTCGACAAGTTCGCCGGGAGCGAGCTTGGACCGCGCAGCGGGCCCCGCGGGGGCGAGCAAATGAACATTCCTCTCGGACCGGGTCGTGGCAATCGCCGCCGGCCCATGGCGGAAATCAATGTCGTTCCTTACATCGACGTTTCCTTGGTGCTGCTCATCATTTTCATGGTTACCGCACCGATGTTGCAGTCGGGAGTCGACGTCGAGTTGCCCCGAGCTGAAGCCCGCGCCGTCGATCCGAATCAGGACAAGCCGGTAATCATCACGATCGACAAGGATGGGCAAATCTACCTCGACGCGAACAACCAGAAAGACGTCCCCGTCGAGGCGAGCGAGTTGGCCACCAAGGTGACCGCTGCTCTTGCCGCCAAACCGGGACTTGCCGTATTGATCCGTGGCGACCGCTCCGTAGGCTATGGTCAAGTCATCACCGTCATGGCGGCGCTCAAAAATGCGGGGGTGCCGAGCGTCGGACTGATCACCAATCCGGTCGAAGATTGATGACGATGCGGCGCTACCCCAGCCTGCGCGGTCCTTTTGCGCTGGCGTTGGCACTGCATGCCATCCTGTTTCTTCTTTTCGCCATACAGTTCGATTCGACCGCGCGCCGGATCGAATTCCCGCAGGCGGAAATCATCGAAGCCATCGCGCTCGATGATCCGCGCGTCCTCACCGAAGAAAAGCCGCAAACCCCGGAACCGGCCCCGCTCGTCCCCGAACAGGCAGCCGAGCCGGAATCCGTGATTCCCCCGGAAGAGCAGGGACCCAATCCGGAAGAATTGCGGCGGGCGCAACAGGCGGAGGCGGAGCGGCAGGCGGCGGAAGAACTGCGCCGCCAGGAAAAAGCCCGGAAACTGGCACAAGAGGAGCAAAAGGAAGCCCGACGCAAGGCCGAAGCCGAAGCCCTGGCGCGCAAGCGCGCCGAAGAAGCCCGGCAAAAAGCGCTGGCCGAGGCGGAAGCCAAGCGTCGTGCCGAGGAAGAAGCGAAGCGGCGGGCGGAAGAAGAGGCCAAACGCCGCGCCGAAGCCGAAGTCAAGCGGAAGGCGGAAGAGGAAGCCCGGCGCAAGGCCGAAGCCGAAGCCCTGGCGCGCAAGCGCGCCGAAGAAGCCCGACAAAAAGCGCTGGCCGAGGCGGAAGCCAAGCGTCGTGCCGAGGAAGAAGCGAAGCGGCGGGCGGAAGAAGAGGCCA
>DATMAX010000076.1:0-40658 GCA_035559395.1 Methylococcus sp.
TGCGCCACCGATAACGCTGGCCACAGCGCTTGCATTTGCTGCGGCCGTCCGACAGTTCATACGCTCGCGTGTAACCACAACCCGGACATTTTTTCATGGCCAAATCTTTCCAGATTTGGTCCAGTTTGGTTAGGTATTACCTAAAATTGATATCTCTTTACTCTGGGGCGAGTCAATACGCTTTGATGCAGTTCAAAAGTGCGCGCAGCGATCCAGCCCGACTTCGACGATCAGCGGCGGGTGATCGGAAGCGACGCGGGCCAGTTCGGTGTCCGGCACCTCGATGTCCACCACGTCCAGCCCAGGCGCGACAAACACGTAGTCGATGCGGGCGGTGGGAAAGCGCCCAAAAAAGTCCGCCGGGGCCGATGACTCTCCAGCCCCATCTGAGCATCGTTGAGGCGGCTGCGCAAGCGGCGGCATACCGGTGAGGCCGGCAGCGCATTGAAGTCTCCGCCAAGCACCACCGGCCCGCGGCAGTCGGGGTGAGCCAGCCATTCCGGGCCGAGCAAGGCCTCCACCTGGAGGCGGCGTTCGCGCGGCAAAAGCCCGAGATGGGTATTGATGACCTGGATTTCGGCACCGTTCGCCTCGATGGCCACCCAGAGCGCGCCGCGGGGTTCGAGCCACGCCTTCTCGGGCAGCCCTGGCGGTGCCCGCCTTGACCAGACGCATGGGCAAATGGGTCAGGATCGCTTCTCCGTAGCGTTCCTCCTCGATGTGCATGGCCGGATGAAAGTGGAAATCCATCTCCAGGTAGTGCGCGATCGGGTGGGCCTGGTCCCTGCTTTCGGTGCACGCCCGGCCCACGCCCAACCCTTGCAGCGCCACCACGTCCGGGTATGGCGGGCGATGAGCCGGGCGATACGTTCTGGCGCGAGCATCCCGTCCGTGCCGATGCAGCGATACACATTGTAAGTCATGATGCGCAAGTGCGCCGGCACCGTGCGACGCTGCGGTCCAGCGGCGGGTTTGGGCCCGGCCCGGCCCAAGAGTCGCAGCGCAGCTTGGCGCAGGTCGTCGGCGCGCAGATAGGCCCTTTCTCCCACGGGTAAAGGCGCATCCCCCGGCAACAGCGCGAATGCTCGGGTTTCCTCGGGTCCGGCGTCGCCGTACGCGCCGTTCTCGATGGCGAGGCTCACGGGCGCGGCGCCAAGCTGCTGCTCGAGAAGGAAACGCTGGTCGAGGAAGACTTGGCGCCCTTCAGGGCCTCTGCCGAACCGGCGTTGGCGGAGCGATCGGCCGGCTAGGGTCTTTCCCGAAGGCCAATGATCCGCCCTTAGCCGCCAGGTTGGCGCGCCACGTTGGGATCCGGTGGGTCCGTCCCCGCCAGATCCGCCACCACTGCGCCGAGGCCCGCCACCACCCGCGCCAGGCCGTCGAAATCCAGCCGGTCCGGAGTATCGCTGGCGGCGTGGTAGTGCGGATAGCGGAACAGGGCGGTATCCGTCACCATGATGGCCGGATACCCTTCCTGCCAGAAGGACCAGTGGTCGGACCAGTGCACACCGCCCACCCACCCCGGGGCGGCCACGCCTTCGGAGGGGAAGGCGGCGTGACGGCGAAAGGCGGCGATGGAGCGGCGCACCAGATCGCGCGAGGCGATGTTGCCGACGAAGGCGAGGAAGTCGCCGCGACTCGGATAGAACAGGTGGAAAAAGGGAATGGGATAGCCTTGGCTGCCGGGGGCCTCGGTATAGTAGCCGATGGTTTCCAGGGAGATCATGGCTACGATGTTCTCTCCCCGCTCGCGTGCGCGTCGGGCGTACACCCGGCTGCCCATGACTTTGGTATAGAACAAGGGCGGTTCCTCGTTGACGAAGGCGACGAAACGCAGTGTGCGCGCCGGCCGGCTTCCCTTCGCCAGGCGCGCCAGTTCGAGCAGGGCCGCGACCCCGCTGGCGTTGTCGTTGGCCCCCGGGGATCCCGGCACCGTGTCGTAATGGGCACCGATCACCACGATCCCGCCCTCCGGCACGGTGCCCTCGAGTTCCGCCTCCAGATTGCGCACTGACCTGCCATGGGTCACGTAAGTTTGGGACACCACGGCGTAGCCCATGTCCGCGAGCGTGCGCTCGATGTAGGCGGCGGCCGCGGCCAGGGCTTCGGGGCGCCACAGGTGGCGCTCGCCGATTTCTCCGGCCAGCGCCTTGACGTGCCTTTCAAGACGGCCGCGCAACTGCCTCTGCGCCTCGGTGAGCGGAGGCAGCGGCCCCGAATGACTGTGACCAGTCATGCGCGTGATGTAGAACAAGCCGAGCGCCAGCCCAAGGAGGGAAACAGCGAGCAGAACCCACCTCGTCATCGCGGGTGGCCCGCCGCCACGCTGCCGGGACAGGACACGACCGCCTGCAGCAGGACGGTTCGCGCCGCGTGCTGGGCCGTGCGCGGCCGGTAACGGAAAATGCCCGCGAGCAGGCTGGTCGCCTCAGCGGCCGTCGCTGGGAACGGTGGTTCTTGCATGACGTCACCCGTTGCGATCGGGGCGGAAATTGGTATTCCAATCTAACCTCATTGGGTCTGCATGCAAAGCTCGGGTGTCTCCGAGCCTCCCGCTCCCGTTGGGGGCGACGAGGAGGGTTGTCATCCCAATGTGTAACGACCAACAGGAAGGGCACCGCAATCCATGATTGGCTCGCATTCCTCACGCACCTCCTGCTGCGGACGACGGTTTTCCGCAGTGTGGCCGCTGCTTGCGCTCCTGGCCTTGGTGGCGTTGGGCTTGGTGCTGGACGCACTGGGGGTGTTTCGCTGGGGAGGAGTGCTGGAATGGGCGCGCGGTCATGCCGAACGATGGTGGCTGGCGGCGGCCATCATCCTCGTCCAAACCGTGCTGTTTGCTTTCGCCCTGCCGGGATCCAGTCTGGTGTGGCTGGTGGCGCCACTCTACCCACCGCCCGGTGCCGCGCTGATCCTCGCCGCAGGGGGGAACCGCAGGGGCACTGTCCGCCTACCTGCTGGCACACCGGCTCAGCGAAGCTGCGATGGAAAACCTGCGGCAAAAGCGGTTGTTCCGTGTGCTGCAAGGCCGCGGCGATTTTTCCACCCTGTGCGCACTTCGCCTGTTGCCGGGATTCCCGAACTCGGTGATCAACTACGCCAGCGGCAGCCCGCACCTGCCGCTGCCGCGTTTTCTTGCCGCCACCGTGCTCGGGTTGGTTGTCAAGAACTATGTTTACAGCAGCGCGATCCATGGGGCGCTGGGGGCTGCCACGGCGTCCGAGCTGTTGCGGGCATCCACCTTGGCGCCGCTCCTGCTGCTCGCACTGCTCCTGCTGCTGGGAGGTCTGGTACGACGGCGCTGGTCGGGTCGGGCGACTGGCGAATAGCGATATTCTTCATCGGATTCCCAATCCCCCTTTCGGTAGGGGTGGGAATCCGATCGCCGCAACCTTGATTGCCCCTCGAACCCGAGAGGGGATGAACCGTGGCATAACCCTCATCGGATATGATGGCAGCCGGACCGTGTCTGGGTCGAATCCCGAATGTTGTGGAGTGGTGTATGAAACTGAACTGGTTGCTGGTCTTCGTCCCGCTTAGCTTGGGTCTCCACTGGGCCGGCGCTCATCCGATCCTGGTATTTCTGGCTTCGGCATTGGCGATCGTCCCGCTGGCGGCGTTGATGGGGGACGCGACCGAGGTTCTGGCGAATTACGTCGGCCCGACCTATGGCGGACTCCTCAACGCCACGCTCGGCAATGCCCCGGAGATCATCATCGGTTTGTTCGCCCTCCAGGAGGGACTGGTGGACATCCTCAAGGCCTCACTCACCGGATCGATCATCGGCAATCTCCTGTTCGGGTTGGGGCTGTCGTTGTTCGCCGGGGGGCTGAAATGCGGCGAGCAGGAATTCGATTCCAAGATCGCCCGCAGGAACGCCGGGCTCCTGCTGCTCGCCGTGATTGGCCTGGTGATCCCCGCCGTGTTCCATGCCAGCGCGCGTTCGGAACAGGAGATCAGCGTACACATCGCCGCCGTGCTTTTCCTGGTCTACTGCGGCAGTCTGATCCTCACCTTCCAGACGCAGAAACCGGTCTTCGGCAAAGAAGCTGCAGAAGAAGAACTGGAAGAAAAAGGTGAGATCGCACCCGAGCCGACGGGCGGGCAGGAAGGGTGGAGCCAAAACCAGGCTCTCGGCATCTTGGGCGGGGTCACGGTCGCTCTGGCGGCGATGAGCGAGACCCTCACCGACGCCATTCAGCCGGCATCAGTTGCCATGGGACTCACGCCCCTGTTTGCCGGGGTGTTCCTGCTGGCGATGGTCGGCAATGCGGCCGAGCTATTCAACGCTGTCCGTTTCGCCCGCGCGGATCAGGTCGAACTGGCCCTCGGGGTCACAGTGGGTGCCAGTACCCAGGTGGCCTTGCTGGTAGCCCCGGTCCTGGTATTTTTCGGCATCCTCATCGATCAGGACATGAATCTCCTGTTTTCGCAGTTCGAAATCGTTGCGGTCATGATCGCCGTCGTGGTGACGCGGGATCTGACGATCGACGGCCGCTCGACTTGGTTCGATGGCGTGTTGCTGATCGGCGTGTACTGCATTCTCGGGTTCGGGTTTTACTACGCGCCCGCCGCGGCTCCACTGAACTGAACGGGCGGGTGTGGGTAACGATTCTTTTTCTGCGACGCGCCGGATCGTCTCCGTCCTCGCCATATGCGTTGCAGTCCGGGCGGGG
The DNA here is from genome assembly GCA_035559395.1 of Methylococcus sp. Lineage (GTDB taxonomy): Bacteria > Pseudomonadota > Gammaproteobacteria > Methylococcales > Methylococcaceae > Methylococcus. The sequence goes on from DATMAX010000076.1 coordinate 4,677, forward strand.
GCGGTTTCCCTCGCCGAAGAACCTCCGGAGGAGCCACGGATGGGGTTCGAATCCAAGGACACCGGCGGCATAGCCGGGCTGGATTGGTTGCTGCGGTGGCTCGAAGGCGAGCCGGGTCAAGAAACGGGCGGCGTGGACATTGCCACTCCCGGCCCGGACCTTGCCAATTTCCCGAACTCCTCCTATACCTTGCGCAGGGGTGAGTTCTATTTCGAAACCACGCCGGTTAACATGAACGGACCGAGCGGCATGGATCCTTTCAATTACAACTGGGAGTTGTTCCTCCGCTATGGGCTGAATGACAACATCGAGGCCCGTCTCTATACCAGCGGATTGACGTACCAGGGCGGAGATCGGGCGGCCCTGGGTTTTTCTCCGCTCACCTTCGACACCAAGATCCATGTCGGCGAAGCCGATTGGGGTCTTTTCAACTTCTCCTTCGGGCTGGAAGCCTACGTCCAGACGACCTGGTTGACCTCGCCGGCATTCAACGGCGGGACCCAGTATTCGCTGACCACGCTCTTCGACCACCGCTTGCCCGGGGACTTTTCCCTCGAATGGAATCTGGGCTTCGTCCGCAGCCCCGACCCTGCAGGCGGGGACATGTTCGTGCCGAGCATTCAGTGGGCCCTGCAGCGGAATCTGACGGAAGATTTCGCGCTCTTCGTGCAAGGGTACGAGAATGCCACGGCCTTGCCTCGCACCTTCCATCACAAGGTGCGAGGCGTGCCGGAAGCGGAGGCGACGGTGCTGGGAGGTGGTTTCCAATGGCTTCTCGACCGGCGCTGGGCCGTTTTCGGCAGCATCAACTCCGGCTGGGGCCGTGTGGCGCCCTCGTACAACCTCAGCCTGGGCTTCGCCGTGGCGTTCTGATGTGTGGTTCCATCCCGGTCGTTCCCGAAAAATGGTAAAGACACGGATCTTTCAGGCTTGGACCGGTCGTGGTTCGAACCACGGATACAGGGTCGGCAGGACGACGAGGGTGAGCAGCGTGGAGGTGATCAGTCCGCCGATCACGACGATGGCGAGAGGGCGCTGGACTTCCGCGCCGGGACCGTCGGCGAACAGGAAAGGGACGAGCCCGAGCATGGCCACGGTCGCCGTCATCAGCACTGGCCGGAAACGCTGTTTACACCCTTCCACGATCGCCGTGCGCGAGTCGAGACCGAGTTCGCGCAGGTTGCGGATGTAGGAGATGAGGACCACGCCGTTGAGGACGGCGATCCCCCACAGAGTGATGAAGCCGACCGAAGCCGGCACCGACAGATATTCTCCGGTCAGGAACAAGGAAATCACCCCGCCGATGGAGGCAAAGGGCAGTACCAGAAGGATGAGTCCGGCAAAGGCCAGCGACTGGAACAGCAGGAACAACAGGAAGAAGATCGCCGCGATGGTGATCGGGATGATGAGCGCCAGGCGATTCATGGCGCGCTCCAGGTTTTCGAACTGTCCGCCCCATTTCAGGAAATAACCCTCGGGCAGTTTCACCCTTTCACTCACGGTTTTTTGCAGTTCCGCGACGAAGCCGCCCAAATCCCGTCCGCGCACGTTGGCGCCGATGACCAAACGGCGCTTGGCCATCTCGCGGCTGACCTGGGCCGGGCCGTCGACGATGCGGATTCGGGCCAGGTCCTCCAGCGGCACCAGGGCGCCGCGATGGGATTTGAGCATGAGTTCCCCGATCGCCTTGGGACTGTTGCGGAACGACTCGGGAAAACGCACGGCCGCCGAAAAGCGGCGTTCGCCTTCGTAGACTTGGGTGCTGACGCGGCCGCCGATAGCGGTCTCGATGAGATCGTTGACGTCTTGTACGTTGATACCGTGGCGGGCGATCGCCCAGCGGTCGATGTCGATGGTCAAGTATTGCTGACCGCTGAGACGCTCCATGCGGATGTCGGTGGCGCCCCGGATCGAGTTGAGCACGCGGATGATCTCGTCGCCCTTGCGCTTGAGCACGCCCAGTTCATCGCCGAAGATCTTGATGGCGATGTCGGAGCGGACACCGGTGACCATCTCATCCACCCGGTCGGAAATCGGTTGCGCCATGATGAGCTGGATTCCCGGCAGAACGCGGAGTTTCTCGCTCAGGGCGTCGCGGATACGGTCCTGGTTCCAACCCGCAGGCAGTTCGTCCTGCGGCTTCAGGGTCACGATGGGGGTCGATTCGTTCTCGGGCTGGGGATCGGTAGGGTTTTCACCGCGACCGAGCTGGGAGACGGCCTTGGCCACGCCCGGCACTTCCATGGACATGCGCATGGCGTCGCTCTCCAGGCGAATGGACTCTTCCAGCGACATGCTGGGTACCCGGTTGATCCCGGGGACGATGGAGCCCTCCTGCATCTCCGGAATGAAAGAGGTGCCCAGGAACGGAAACAGGGCCAGGCTGCAAATCAAGAGTGCCAAGGCCGCAACGATCACCGTGCGCGGACGGCCGAGAGCGAGGTGGAGCAAACCCAGGTAGGGGCGTTTCATCAGGGCGATGATGCGGGTGTCGTGTTCCGCCCCTCCTTTGAGCAGATAGGAGCACAGGACCGGGGAGAGCGTGAGCGAGACGATGAGGGAGATGAACAGCGCGATGGCGATGGTATAGGCAAGGGGCGCGAACAGCTTGCCCTCCAGTCCGGTCAGGGTCATCAATGGCAGGAACACCAGGCAGATGATCCCGACGCCGAACAGCACCGGCTTGCCGACTTCGGTCGCGGCGCGCAGCACGATCTGGGTGCGGGACTCGCCCGTATGGCGAGCCTCGCCGAGATGGCGGAAGGCGTTTTCGACGACCACTACGGAACCATCCACCATGATGCCGATGGCGATGGCCAGCCCGCCGAGCGACATCAGGTTCGCGGACAGACCGTAGCGGTTCATGACCAGGAAGGTCAGGAGGGGCGTGATCACCAGGGTCGCCACCACGATCAGACTGGAGCGGACATCGCCCAGATACAGGAACAGCACGCCGATCACCAACACGATACCTTCCTGCAAGACCCTGGTGACCGTATGGATGGCCGCATCGACGAGGTCGGTGCGATCGTAGAAGGGGACGATCTTGAGTCCGCCGGGCAGCATCCCCTTTTCGTTGATTTCCCGTACCCGCTCTTTGATTTGACCGACGATGCGCTTGGCGTTGCCGCCACGGATCATCATCACGATGCCACCTACGGCCTCGGTGTAGCCATTCTTGATCACCGCTCCGTAGCGCACGGCATGGCCGATCCGCACCTCGGCCACGTCGCGCACGAAGATCGGCGTGGCCTCGATTTCCTTGATGACGATGTTCTTGATGTCTTCGATTCCGCGGATCAGACCGATGCCCCGGATGAGATACTGCTCCGCATAGCGGGGCAGTTTGCCGCCGCCGCTGTTGGCGTTGTTGAGCGCCAGGGCGGTGTAGAGGTCTTTGAGGGAAATCTCGTAGTGGCGCAGACGATCGGGATGGGCGAGAACCTGATATTGCTTTTCGTAACCACCGATCGAATTGATCTCGGCGACGCCGGGGATCGAGCGCAACAGGGGCCGCACCACCCAGTCCTGGATGGTGCGCCGCTCGGTCAGTTCCTCCACGGTCAGGGCCCGTTCGCCGTCGTCGGGTCGTTCCAGGGTGTATTGGTAGACTTCCCCGAGTCCGGTGGAAACCGGCCCCAATACCGGGGTCACACCTTCGGGCAACTGGTTCGTCGCCTCGATCAGACGTTCTAGCACCAGTTGCCGCGCGAAATAGACGTCGGTCTCGTCGGTGAACACCAGGACGATCTGGGACAAGGCGTTGCGATTCACCGAGCGCATCTCGGTCAGGCCGGGAAGCCCGGTCATGGCGATTTCGAGGGGCACGGTGACGAAGCGCTCGACTTCCTCCGGGGATCGCCCCGGCGCTTCCGCCGCCACCTGGACTTGTACGTTGGTCACGTCCGGGAAGGCGTCCACCGACAATTCCCGCATGGCGTTGACGCCGAATGCGAGCAGCGAAAGGGCGATGATTACCACGACGAGTCGCTGCTCGAGGGCGGTGCGGAGGAGATGTTCGATCGGCATGGGTGGGGAGAGGGGCGATTGGGGATGATCCTGCCGGTATTATTACCGAATTGGTTCAGTCCGATCGTGTCTCGGCCGACGTCGATGGTGCGACAAAGGAAGCGCTCGCTACCGGAGACAGACCCATGCGGCTGTAGCCGAGCGTAGTACCGGTGGCGAAAGCGAGGTCGATGAGGGAGATCTGGTAGTCGGTGATGGTGCGTACTTCCCGTGACTGTACTTCCCCCAGCCGGGTCAATGCCGTCAACACCTCGGTCATGGTACCAAGACCCTCGCGGAATTGTTTGATCTCGGCGTCGTAGTTCAGTCCCGCGAGCAGTACGTTTTGCCTCGCGGCGAGTATGCGTTGCCAATTTTGCTCAACCTGATCCAGGGCGTCGTAGATTTCCCGCCGTACGCTGAGTTCCCGCAGTTGGCGCGTGGTGAGACGCTGCAGCCGTTCCAGTACCACCCGCTCCAGACGGGCGCGGCGCAACTCGTTGGTCACCGGTATTTCCATGCGCAGCCCGACCGACCAGTCGGAGAAATTCCAGCCGAATGCCTGATCGAAGGCGCCGTCAAAGGATGACGGGGACTGCCCCGGTGTCCCGTAGCTGTAATCGAGCATGAACATTGGCAGGGTCTGGTTGCGCAGGTAATCGATCTTGGTCAGATCGGCTCCGAGCTTCAGCTCCAGCTCCAGCAATTCGAGCCGTCCGGCCAGCGCCCGTTGCACCAGGCGTTCGCGGTCGAAATCGAAGTGCAGCAAGGTCGGTCGGGTTTGCGGGATGAGCACGACCGGCGAATCCAAATCCAGACCGGGATCGTTCAACAACAGCTTGAGTTGGCGCTGTCGGAGCTTGAGCATGGTTTCGGCCACGATCAGTGCTTCCAGGCGTTCGGCCACCCCGATCTCGGCGCGAGTGATTTCTATTTTTGCCGTCAGGCCCTCGGCCACCCGTTTACGAACCATCTCCAGATTGTCGGCAGCATTCTCGTATTGTTGCCGCCGCACGTCCAACTCCCCCCAGGCCGAATAGAGTGACCAATAGGCGCGTTCGACGGCGGCCAGCACGCGAATTGCCTGCAAGCGGGTCTTCACGTCCACCGCCCGTTGCTCGTAACGGGCGATGCGGATGCCGGCGACATTGGTGTCGATCCCTCCATCGCGGAGCAGGGGCTGGCTGATGGAGAAGCGCAGTGCGGCGCGGTATTGTTCGGCTTGGAAACCTTTCTTGCTGACGTTCCTTTCATCGAACGGAGCACTCAGCGTGACCTTTCCGCCGGTGCGCAAAGGAATGGCGATCCCCACATCGAATTCCAGAGATTTTTTTACTTGTTCCGCATCGATGCGCAGAGCTGTGAATTCTTGCACCGGCGATGTGGGGTCCAGTAATTTGAAGGAGTCGATCTCGGTCATTTCGGGCGGCAGATGCCGGTCGGCATACTTGGTGCGGACGAAGATCAGATCGTCGAACTTCGCTTCTTCCTCACTCACCGCGGTGGCCGCGATCTTCGGTTCGATCAGGGCGATCTTCAGATCCAAGTTGTTTGCCAGGGCCAGGGCACGCGCCTCGGCGATGGAGAGCGGTTTGCTGTCCTCCGCCGGGACTTTCGGCGCCGGCGGGGTGTCGGGCTTTTCCGGCGGCAGCGGCCGTTCGGTCCAGCCCCGGCGCAGCGTGAACTTGGGTAGAGCCTGTTCCACACTCTCGGGGGGAGTTTTGGAAAGCGGGGCCAGCGGCAGGCCTTCTCCGCTTTGCAGGCGTTCTTCGACGTGCCGGGTGATCGCCGGATGGGGCGCGGTGTCGAAGTAATACGCGCAGCCGCTCAAACCGGAAAGTGCGATGTGCAAGCAAACCACACTGGGGCGCGCGCATGACATGGCGACGGGATGCTGCGGCCTTACTTCATCTTTTCCCGCGCCAAGTCCGGCGCCGGGGTCTCCGGCGCCAACAGCGGCGGAAAGGCGTTCAACTGGCGCCACAGCTCGTAGGCCATGGTGACCCGGTTCAGCAATACCCAGCCGTGGACGCGCACACCCTGGCGCAGGAAACGCTCCGAGGGCCAGGGACGCTCGGTCTCGTCCGGAACGACGAGGACGCGGAACTTGCCCTTGCCGTCGTCGGTGGCATCGACGAAAGCGACGATCCCACCGAAAGTGCCCACTGCCACTTCCGGCCAGCCGGCGAACTGTAGGGCCGGCCAGCCCTCGAACTGGAGACGCGCGCGGCGACCCGGCGTGATGAGGACGGCGTCGTTGCCCGCCACCCACAGTTCCACGGCCTTGAGGTCGGTGTCCGGGACCAGGATCATCAAGGGGTCGCCCTGGCGGACGAACTCGGCCCGCGGATTGGCCAGAAGGCGCAAGACGCTGCCGTCGCGCGGCGCCTTGACCACCTGGGAGTGCTGGCGCGACAGCTCGACCTCGCTCTTAATGAGGCTCACCCGGCTTTCTTCCAGCTCGCTCTGGGTCTTGTTGGCCGAAGCGGTGACGGAGTCGATGCGAGCTTGCGCGTCGGCGCGGATGCGCCCGATCTCTGCCTCAGCGCCGCGCTGTTCGGCCAAGGCCGCGTCGAGCCCCGCCCGGGCGCTGTTGAGGGCGCGTCGGGCGACGATCAGGTCGCGTTCGGCGACTTCGAAGTCGCGCCGCGATACCAGGCCGTCCTCCAGCAGCCGGCTCAGGCGCTCGCGCTGGAGGGCGGCCGCGTCCAGGGTCGCTTGCGCCGAGGCGAGCGCCTCGGCGGCCGAACGCGCCCGCTGCCGCGCCACGTCCAGCCGGAACTGGGCGGTGGCGACCTGGAGGTCACGGGTGGCGATCAGGTTGTCGATCTGCAGACGATAGGCGCCAAGTTCGTCTTCCTTGGCGACGACCTTGGCGGCGGCGGCCTCACGCTGCCGGGTCACGCGGTCGAGGAGTTCCGGATCGACGTCGGCAATCTCCACCAGCACCTCGCCGGCCTTCACTTTGGCGCCCTCGCGCGCGTGCCAATGGACGATCCGCCCGGACACAGGCGCCTCCACAGTTTGCTGGCGCTCGATGGGCGCGAAGGCCACCACCCGGCCGATCCCGCTGATATTCTGTTGCCACGGGGCCAGCAACAAGGCCAAGGGTGTCAGTAGGAACCACCAGACGCAGGCCCGCGCCAACGCTCCGACCCGTCGCGGAGTTTGCGCGGAGCCGAGTGCGGACAGGTGGATGCCGGGATCAAACATGGGTGGCGCCACTTTAGATGTCCACCCGGCGTTCGCACAGGGCGGCGACGGAAGCGTCACGGGTCAGCACCAGCAGGGTCCAGGGAGCGCTTAGGGCGAACAGCGCCGCGGCGGCGCGGCTACGCCCTTCTTCGTCCATCTCGTCGAGGATTCCGTCCAGGATCAGCAAGGCGGGGCGTCCTGCGATGGCCCGCGCCAGCAGCAACAGGCGCACCTGGGAGGCGGACAGCGGTGCGCCATTGGGTCCGAGATCGGTATCCAGGCCTGCTTCCGGCAGGTCTTGGGCATCTTCCAGCAGTCCCACCGCGTCCAACACCCGTTCGACCTCGTCCAGCCCGATGTGCGCCCGGCCGAGGCGGACGTTTTCGAACAGGCTGCCTTCGACGATTTCCGGGCGGCCGACCACGGCGATGTGGCTACGCAAGGCGTCCAGGCGCAGATTGCCGAGATCGACGCCGTCGATTTCGATGCGGCCTTCCTCGGGTTGGCGCAGGCCGCACAAGAGATCCGCCAGCGTGCTCTTGCCACTGCCATGGCTGCCAACCAGCGCGACCCGCTCGCCGGGTTGAACAGAGAAACTGAGGTTGGAGAATACCGGCCGTTTGACGCCATAGCCGAAGGACAGGCCGCGCACCGCCAGAGCGACTGGCTCGGCGAAGTCGGGGACTGCGCCGCGCTCTCGCTCCAGCGGCAGATCCAGCAGATGGCCGATCTTGTCGACCCCGGCCATCAGGTCGTAGAAGCCTTCCAGGTGCTTGCCGAACTTGATCAGCGACACCAGTACCGCGGAGACGATCAATTCCGCCGCGACCAACTGGCCGAGCGTGAGCTGGCCCTCGATGACCAGATAACCGCCGATGGCGAGCAGGGCGGTGCTGGCGATCGCGTACAGGGACACCGAACCGATGGTCTGCCGCAGCAGCACGCGGTAATGACCGATTTTCGCTGTCAGATAGTCGTGGGCGAGCGCGTCGGTGCGCTCTGCGGCGAGTTCGGGGCCGCCGTCGGACTTGAAGGTCAGTGGATTACGGGCGACTACCTCCAGCCAGGCGACCAGGGCATATTTGGAGATCGATTCGTCGATGGCCGTGGTGATCGCGCCCCGTCCCAGCACGAACATGATGAAGCCGATCGCCAGGAGCAATACCACGTCGAAGGCCAGCAGGAAGGGATGGTAAAAGGCCAACAGGATCAGGCCGACGCCAGCCTGCATCATGGTGGTGACACCGTCCAGCAGCAGGGAAGAACCGGCTTTCTGCACCGTCAGCACATCGAAGAAACGGTTGACCAATTCCGCGCCGTGGTGACGGTCGTACACCTCACAGTTCACCTTGGGTAGCCGCTGCCCCAAGTCGGCCGCGAGCCGCACGAAGATGCGCCGTTGCACGATCTCCACCAAGTAGGATTCGAGCACGTAGATGACCCCGGAAAACACCAGGAAGATGAACAGGATGGCCGCCAGCACCAGCAGGGGCTGTCCCATGCCGCCCATCGCCACGGTGTTCACCAGGGCCTGCACCGCCACCGGCGAGGCCAGGGCGAGCAGGCCGGAGCCCATTGCGAGCCCCAGCACCAGCCACAGATCGCCACGCTCGGCGCGCATCAGCTCGACGAGCCGGCGCCAAGGCGGCAGGTGCGCGTGAGAGTCGGGACTGGTTGCATTCGCAAGCGGTAACTTCGTTTGGATCAACAACCAGTCCCTCGGCTCCTGCGCCGGCAGTTTCAGTACTTCCGTCACGGCGGAAGGTTTCACCCGACGCTCCTCGACCCCGTCATCCCGAACCAGGGCCACACGCACGCGACCGCCGCGGAAACCGTAAAGCACGAGCCAGCCATGGCCATCGCTCGACGGTGTGATCAAGGGGGTCTGCGCCCCCGATGCTTCGGCGGCATGGCTCGGGCTCAGCGTGATGTGCTTCATGTGCAATCCCAGATGCTCGCCCACGCTAGGCAGCCGAATCCTCCAATCTTGTGGTCCCGTTTGCGATGCGGATCGGGTTAATACCCTGGCAGGATCCATGCTCAGTTCGAACAACCCCACGAGGAGACGGAACAAGTTCAGTGTGGATCGTATCGTCTGCGGATCTTCGGCAAGTTCGGCGAGGAACATGGAGGTGAGGAGCTCCGGGTGATCAGGTAAAGAGATACACCGTCGCGCCCAGACTGCCGAGGATCAGCAAGGCGCGAAACCAAGCCATGGCCGTAGCCGTAGCCGAATTCGTGAACGCGCACCAACGTTTCTTGGCCTCAAGGCACGTCCGCTGGGTGATTCGGTAGGCTTTGCGGATGAAATGTACAGACAGGAAAAGGACGATCATCAGGCCGCCCCAGGCGAGCACGGTCTGCGCCTGCCGCGGCGACAGCCCGAAGGCCGCTTCGAGAAGATGCTCGAGGGCTAGTTCGATGATCTCGACGAGTACATGCAAGCCGTGTCCGACGAGCGGCAGCAGGGTGTCACCAAAGCCGATGAGCAGCACGACAGTGGTGGCGATGGCGAAAACTTGGCGAACCCGGCGCCCCGACATGAGTCGATAGCAGGAAGCGAGCGACTTGTTCACCCACGCAGGCATCGGCATGATATGCTCCCTGAAACTCGACGAAATACCACCTATTGGGTTGGCGGAATGGTATCGACGAGGCCAAAACCGGCCAGGAATGAACGGAGTTGGGGCCAAGAGTCCCTATCAAAGTAATAGGGGAGGCGAAAGATCGGCAGTCCCAGCCAATTGTGGAGATCGGCGGCATTATCCAAGTCTGCATCCAGGATCGGATCCCTCCGGTTGAGGATGACCCCGGCCAGCAAAAGTCCGCGGCGGTGGATGGCCTCCACGGTGAGCAGGGTGTGGTTGATGCAACCCAAACGATCGGCGACCACCAGCAGGACCGGCAGCCCCAGATTCACGGCGAGATCGGCATTGAGTCCGTCACTGGCGAGGGGGGAGTAGAAGCCTCCAGCGCCCTCCACCAAGAGGAAATCTTCCCTGCCCACCCCGGCTCGGCAGGCTTCCGCCAGATTGTCGATGGTCAGGCTAATGCCGGCCAATCGCGCGGTCCGGTCGGGGGCGACGGCCCGTGCGAACGGGTAGGGGCAGACCGTTTCGATCGGATCGGGGGATTCCGCGGCGGACTTCAAGGCCCAGGCGTCTTGGCAGAAGAGCCGGCCCGCCTCGCGGGGGCAACCCGATTCCACCGGCTTGCGCGGACGCACCGAGACTCCCTGTTCCACCAAAAGGCGCGCGAGTGCGGCACCGACCCGGGTTTTTCCCACCCCGGTATCGGAGCCAGTGACGAACAAGCCGCGGATGCCGGATTTCACGGAGATCTCCTTTATGGTTGAAGCCATTGCTGCATCAGAGTCAGATCGACGTAGTTGGCGTCGTACGCATTGCCGGCAAGGAGCCGGAAGGGACGGTCGGGCTCGCCCAGATCGCTGAGGACAGCGATGGCTCCAAAAAAATCCTGCCCGGAGGTATAGTCGTTCACCGTAATCACCGTCTTCAGGCCGGCCGATCGGCTGGCGCTGAGGCCGATCTTGGAATCCTCGAACGCGAGACAGGAGGGAGCGTCGAGATCCAATCGCTCCAAGACCCACAGGTAGATATCCGGCGAGGGTTTCTTGGCCGGCATCACATCGCCCGCGGCGATCACCTCGAACCAGTCCGGAGCGGACTCACCCAGATGGGTCCGGAGCAAGGCATCGACGACTTCGGGCACGGAGGTCGTGGCGATGGCGAGGCGGACACCCGCCTCCCGTAATTCCCGCAACAGGCGGGCTACGCCGGGGCGTAGAGGAATACCTCTCTCTCCGAGCAGGGTCCTGAAATGCCGGATCTGAGCCGCATGCAGATTGGTCACGAATGCGTCGAGCCCGGCAGGGGTCGCGAATTCCATACCAATACGTTCCACATAGTGCTGGATGCGTTCCTTACCACCGCCGATGCTGAGTAGCTCACCGTAAAATGTTTCGTTCCAGTGCCAGTTCAGACCGAAATCCTCGAACGCGGCATTGAAAGCGATGCGATGGCCGTGCCTTTCCGTATCCGCCAGGGTTCCATCGACGCCGAATATGGCAGCCTGCAAGCTCATGACAGGATGCTCCTTAGGGATTACAGAAAACGCAGGACCTTGTAGAGGCGAACCCGCCATCCCGCTCGACAACCTGCCGATGCGCGCATCTGACGCAGCGGTGAATGTCCGCCTTCGCCTCGCGGGTCGGGGCGCCGCAGTCCTCGCAGGGCAGTCCTGGAACCTGTTCGGCGGGAAAAAATCCCGGCGCGCCACAGGCGGGACAAAACGAAGTGAGGCGCCGCACCAGATCCTCGGCGGCCAAGCCGATGTTTTCCATGCGCGTCGGATTGGCGAAAGCGCGCATGTCCGTCTCCACGAAGGCGCGCCGGTTTGGCGCCAAATCCAGTGCCCAGGTCACCGCATCCCGTAACCTGGCCCAGTCTGCCAGTCCTTTGCGGAAGCGGGGATGATTTTCGTCCCTCGGACGAACCACCAGGCGATGGTCGGGAAATCCGACCGAGCAGGCGAAATCCTCGGCCTCGGCAAGGGTTTCGACCTGCCGGTGGGAAAAATTGGTCTTTCCGGAAAAGATTGCGATGATCTCGATGCCGAGCCAATCGTCGATCCAGACCAGGATCTCCACATTCCAGGGAAGCGTTCCGGTGAACGGGTCGGGGCCGAACGCGCCTTCACTGGCGATCCCGATGGGAAGCCCCGCCAGCTCCATGCCGATGCGCGCCTTTTTCCGTGCCGCCTCCAGTTGGGTGCCTGCGCGCGCGATGTCGCGGGTGAAGGTGCCAAGAAGATCGGTATCGAATCCCTTCACTCTTTCCACGCGGCAGCCCAACGCCCCTTCCAGCGCCGGCGCAATCACGCCTTCCTTGCCGTGCTGGGTGAGCAGGGCCACCCGTTGGTTACGATAGTGGTCGTCCAGTGCGTTATTGCTTGGCGGATGAGCTTTTTCGTTCATGGCATGTGCCCAGTGTTCTCCGATTGCCGCCTGCACTTCAGCGCCCCCGGCTGGCCCGCCGCAGGCGATCGTTGACGGCGTGCCAATCTTCCGTGGCTGGTGGGGCCTCCGCCAGCAACATGTCGTAGCCGGCAAGGTCGAGCAGACGCAAAACGGCGTACAAGCGCTGCGCGTAGTCACGCGCTTGGGCGGGCATGGGAAAAGGCATGAAGTTCGGGCGTTCCTGCACGGCATCCGGTTGCGGGTCGATCAGGATGGCGGCCACGTTCATGCCGGAGCGAGCCAATTCGTCGCCACGGCGCTTCAGGAGTTCCGGCGGCCAGACCTCGAGGGGCGTCTCCGGGGCGTAGTGGGAGGACAGCATGCCGGGCGCGCGGATGACGTCGCCGTTTCCAGGCTCGCTGATTTCTTCCCCGAGAACCTCTTGCAGTGCCGACAGCGGAATCGCCCCTGGGCGCAACAGCCGGGGACGGTCGCCCGCCAGGCTGAGGATGGTGGATTCCACCCCCACGCGGCACGGGCCGCCGTCCAGGATCATGTCCACTCGGCCTTTCAGTTCCCGGCGCACGTGCCGCGCCCGGGTCGGGCTGACGCGTCCGAAGCGGTTGGCGGAGGGAGCCGCGATGCCACCGCCGAAGGCTTCCAGCAGGGCGAGCGCCACTGGGTGATCGGGGATGCGCAGCGCTACGGTATCCTGACCGCCGGTCACCTCCAGGGGTGCGTATCTTCGCTTGAGGATCAGCGTCAAAGGACCCGGCCAGAAGCGTTCTGCCAGCCGCCAGGCGGCCCCGGGTATGTCCTTGGCCCAATAGTCCAGATTGTCCATGCGCCCGAGATGGACGATGAGGGGGTGATCCGCCGGCCGGCCCTTGACCTCGAAAATCCGCCGCACCGCGGCGGGGTTGCAGGCGTTGGCGCCCAGGCCATACACGGTTTCCGTCGGAAAAGCCACCAGGCCGCCTTCGCGCAGGCATTGCGCGGCGGCGGCCAGTTCGCGAGCCGATATGGTTTTCATGATCAACTACTAGGAAAATCTGTTGACAAGCAGAATTACCAGGCAAACCTCGGGATCACCCAATCCGGCCAGATCCCATGCTCCCGCGCGATGGCGGACACTCGCCGCAGCCGATCGACGTCGTCGACCGCGTCGGCGAAGTCGGCCTGGTGGATCCCACTGGTGACCAGCGCGGTCGCCATCCCCGCCCGGGCACCGCCGACCACGTCGTGGCTCACGGAATCGCCGATGGCGACCGCCCGGCCAGGATCAAAGCCGGGCACTGCCTTGGCGCAATAGCGGTAGATCGCTTCATGGGGTTTGCCGATGTAATGGACCGTACCGCCCATTTGCTCGTAGCGGCGAGCCAGCTCACCCGCGCTGAACGTCAATCCATGAGGTGAGAAACGGACCATATCGGGGTTGGCGCAGACCAGGGGGAGGCCGTGGCTGCTGCCGTATTCCAGAATGGTGAGGTAGAAGACCAGAAGCTTGTCGTCGGCGACGCCGGCGAGGAGGATGAAATCCGCTTCGGCGACCGTCTGCGCTACTTCGATGTCCAGTCCCCGCACCAGGGAATCCGTTCCGTCGCTGCTCAACAGCAGGCAGCGGCGGCCCAGCGACGGCGGGAAGGGATGGGCGCGGGCGGCGAGGCTCTCCCGCGCGACCTCGCCGGAGGTGATCAGGGCCGTGTAACAGTCCTCGCCGATCCCTAATTCCCGCAAACGGTGGGCGTTGTCCGCCGCTCGCCTGCCGGAATTGCTGAGAATCACCACCCGCTTGCCGAGGACCAACAAGCGCCGCAGACACTCGACGGCGCCGGGAAAAACGGCCCAGCCGTCGTGCAGCACCCCCCACTGGTCGACGACGAACGCCTCGTAGCGGTCGGCGAAGGCGCCGACCCCACCTACGAAATGCGGTTGAGCCGGAGGCTGGGCCGTCTTCACGGCGGCGGGTTCATAGGCGAGGATTGGATACATCATGGGTGTTTCCTGAATGTCTGGGTGTATAAGGCTTGGGTTCGAGAGCCCCCATCGCTCAAAAATAGCCTTCCCTCTTTTTCTGCTCCATGGAGCCGGTCTGGTCATGGTCGATGATCCGCCCCTGGCGCTCGGAAGTCTTGGTCAGCAGCATTTCCTGGATGATTTCCGGCAGGGTGGTGGCGTTGGACTCGACGGCGCCGGTCAGGGGATAGCACCCCAGGGTGCGGAAGCGCACCATTTTCATTTCCGGTTTCTCCCCCGGCTCCAAAGGCATGCGGTCGTCGTCTACCATGATCCAGGTGCCATCACGCCGGACGACGGGACGCTCCTTGGCGAAATAGAGCGACGGGATTGGGATGTTTTCGAGATAAATGTATTGCCAGACGTCCAACTCGGTCCAGTTGGAGAGGGGAAACACGCGGATCGATTCGCCCTTGTTGATCTTGCCGTTATACAGGTTCCACAGCTCTGGTCGCTGGTTCTTGGGGTCCCAGCGGTGGTTCCGGTCGCGGAACGAATAGACGCGCTCCTTGGCACGGGATTTCTCCTCGTCGCGCCGTGCGCCGCCGAAGGCGGCGTCGAAACGATATTTGTTGAGCGCCTGTTTCAGCGCTTCCGTTTTCATGATCTCGGTGTGTTTCTGGCTGCCATAGGTGAATGGGTTGACGCCCTGTCTTACGCCTTCCTCATTGATGTGAACGATTAGATCCAACCCCAGTTCGCTGGCCAACCGGTCGCGGAATTCGATCATCTCGCGGAATTTCCACGTGGTATCGATGTGCATCAGCGGAAAAGGGGGTTTGCCGGGATAGAACGCCTTCATGGCCAGATGCAGCATGACGGCGGAATCCTTGCCGATGGAATAGAGCATTACCGGCCGTTCGAACTCCGCCGCCACTTCTCGGATGATGTAAATGCTTTCCGCTTCGAGCTGCTTCAGATGGGTCAGAAGATGAGTGCTCATGGGCTAAGATGGTGTTCCGGCGATCCCGGTAGCATTGCAAAAGCAGTACTCGTGGGGTGGAGAAGCCCCACCAAGACTGGTTCATTTGGCTTCCTTCGCCAACTGCCGGTGATATTCGGCCATCTGCAGGCTTTCCTTGGCGGCCAGCTCGAGGTCCCTGATTTCCGCTTCGGCGTGGGTTTTGAGATCCAGGATCCGCTTGCCGTATTTATGCGGGTCCGCCAGATACTTGGCCAGCATTTGTCTTTCCTCTTCGGCCTGGTCTCGCAACTTCTTGGCCACCTCCTCGTAATGTTCCGCCAATGCTTCGTGCGCCGCGCGGGTCTCGGCGGTCTGCACGGCGAGCGCCCAGTCCGGCGCGCGTAAGGGCTCCTTGGGAGCGCAAGCAACCAGTGAACCGAGAACGGTGGTTACGGCCAACAATGTTGTGGTTTTCATGAAGCACCTCCAGGGTATTTCCAGGTAAGTTGGGTAATCCAATGATCCATTCGCAGAAGGGTCGGCCGGGGTTGCCGAGCCATCTCTTCCAACCGATATTCCGCACCCCGCCGCAATGGTGCGCAAGAGCGGCTTCGACCCGAGGTTGTCCGGTCGCTCCCCGTCCCGGCTCCGTAGCCGACGCAGTAGGACGGCCTGGATCTAGTTTAGTGGTCCCAGATAGAGGTTGCAGCGTTTGAGTGAAGCAGTGAGGTTCGGGCGGGAATACGGGTAGCCGAGCATGCGTTGCTGACACTCGCCGGAGGTATCGAGCAGTTCCTGGCATCCCGGTAGGTGGAGGAGCGTTGTGAGGACCGAGTCAGCCTTGGGTGGCGGCTACGCGACGCGAATTGCCGCCGCCCCAGGCGTGCTGCTGGAACACGGCGTGGAGGGTGTTCCAATCGACGACCAATTCGCCGCCCGCCGCCTTGTGCTGTTGCTCCCAGTGGACCAGAAGGTCCAGGCAGGCATGGTCGATGTAGGTCAGTTCGTGGAAGTACACGTGCACATGGGCGTCGGGGCGGACCTGTTCCAGGGCCGCCGCCAGCTTCGGCAAGCGGATGAAGGTCGCGGCGCCCTTGAGGCGGATCACGGTCCGGCCGGTCGCCCGCTCCTCCTCGACGGTAACATCGAGGTGCGAGAAGGTGTACAGTAGCCGGGCCAGCGCCAGGCCGATCCCGACGGCGATGCCGGTCAGGAGATCCACGACCACCACGGTGCCCAGGGTCGCCGCATAGATGCCGGCCTCCGCCCGGTCGGTGCGCCAGAGGGTGCGTACCGCTTTTGGATTCATCAGCTTGAGGCCGGTGTAGACCAGCACCGCTGCGAGGCTCGCCACCGGGATCAGGCGTAGGACATCCGGCAGCAGAACGATGAATACCAGCACCCAGACGCCGTGCAGGACCGCGGACAGACGGGTTCTCGCGCCGGCCAGCACGTTGGCGGAACTGCGGACGATGACCCCGGTCAGGGGCAGGACACCTGCCAGCCCGCACAGGATGTTGCCGATTCCTTGGGCGGTCAGTTCCCGGTCGTAGCGGGTGCGCGGTGCGTGGCGCTGCATGGAGTCCACTGCCGTGGCGGTCAAGAGCGATTCGGCGCTGGCCACGAAAGCCAGGGACAGTCCCGCCAGCCAAATGGCACCCTCCCCGAAACGCCGGAAATCGGAGCCGGTGGGCCAGCGGATCGCTTCCAGCAGATCGCCGGGAACGGGAACGTACTTGATCCCCAATCCCAGAAGCGCGGCGCAGGCGGTGCCGACGACGACGCCGAAGAGGGGGGCCGGCAGCAGCTTGAGTTTCTGGGGCGCGAAGCTGTTCCACAGAAACATGGTCACGATGGTGGCGAGACCGATCAGGGCCGCGGGGCGATGGACGGTCTCCGAGACCCCTTTCCACACCGCCTGCGGCAGCGTCCAGAGATTGATGATGCCGCCGAACTCCTTGCCGGTCCCGGGCGGCAGGTCGTCCACCATGACATGGAACTGGGCGGCGAAGATCAGAACGCCGATCCCTGCCAGCATGCCCTGGATCAGCGCCGGCGAGACCGCCCGGAACACCTGGCCCAGCCGTAGCACGCCCGCCGCCAATTGGATCAATCCGCCCAGGAGTACGATCAGCCCCAGGGTTTCGAAACCGTGTTTCTCAATGAACAGGGCGACCATCACCGCGAGACCCGCGGCCGGTCCGCTCACCTGTAACGCGCAGCCGGACAGCGTCCCCACCACGATGCCGCCGATGATGGCGGTTACGAGGCCCACCGAAGCCGCTTTCTCGATGGGAACGCCGGAGGCGATGGCGATCCCCATGGAGAGCGGCAGGGCGACCAGGAATACGACGATGGAGGCGAGAAGATCCTCCTTCCAGGAGACCCGAAGCGTGGAGAAAAACGAAGTCTGTGGGTTCATGATGCAATCGACGACCGCTGTGCGGGAATCCTTCTAAATCTCCATCGCGATCAGCTTGCGTTCCGGCACTGGTGGCACGGGTCGCTGCTCGGTCAGCAGTAAAAACTGGCCGCTATCCGCATCGTAGCCGAACACTTCCCCGGTTTCGATCTTATAGACCCAGCCGTGCAGCTTGAGTTTGCCCTGGGCCAGCCCGGAGGCCACCACCGGATGGGTGCGCAGGTTTTCCAGCTGCGCCAGCACATTTTCCTGGATGGTGACGTTGAGCAAGGAAGGCCCTTCCCGATCGGCGTATTTGTCGCGCACGATGCGGCGGGTGGATTCGGCGTGGGAGAGCCACTGGGTCAGCGCTGGGAAGTCGCGGGCCGGGGGCGGTTCCAGAAGCCCCTTCATGGCGCCGCAATGGGAATGGCCGCATACGATGATGTCCTTGACGCCCAAGCCCGCTACGGTGAACTCGATGGTGGCCGCTTCGCCGCCCATGACCGCGCCATAGGGCGGAACGAGGTTGCCGGCGTTGCGCAGGATGAACAGCTCCCCCGGTTCGGTCTGGGTGATCAGGTTCGGATTGATGCGTGAATCGGAGCAGGTGATGAACAGCACTTCGGGATGCTGCCCTTGCGCCAGACGCTCGAACAGCTCGCGCTGGGAACCGAACAGCGTGGTCTGGAAATGGTGGAGTCCCCGTAGCAATTTCTGCATGACTTTTCCCTATAACGACTGTGGCTTACGCCAGGAAGTCTACCGGCGATCTGTTTCATAGTAAAATGGAATATATAGATATTTATCATCGTTTTTTTCTATGTATTCGTGGCTATGGAGCGACTGAATTACCAGCACTTGTATTATTTCTGGACTGTCGCGAAGGAAGGCAGCGTCTCCCGCGCCTGCCAAAAACTGCATCTGGCACAGCCCACCATCAGTGGTCAACTGGCGGTGTTCGAGCGGACGATCGGGGAAAAACTTTTTCACAAGGACGGGCGCCGGCTGGTCCTCACCGATACCGGCCGCACCGTGTTCCACTATGCGGAGGAAATCTTCGCGTTGGGACGGGAGTTGACCAATACCCTCAAGGGACGGTCCAGTGGGCGGGGACTGCGCCTCAGCGTGGGCGTGGCGGACGCCTTGCCCAAGCTGGTCGCCTACCGCCTGATCGAACCGGCGCTGTGTCTCCCGGAGCCGGTGCAGATTCTTTGCTACGAGGACAAGGCCGAACGCCTGCTGGCGGAAATTTCGCTGCACGGCATCGATCTGGTGTTGTCGGACGTGCCCGCCACACCAGCGAGCGGTTCCCGTGTGTTCAACCACTTGCTGGGAGAGAGCACGGTGGCGGTATTCGCGACCCCGGCGCTCGCCGAGCGTCATGCCGGCGATTTTCCACGCTCGCTCAACGGCGCGCCGTTTCTCCTGCCGACCGGCAACACCGCGCTCAGGCGTTCACTGGATCAGTGGTTCGACGCCCAAGGCATCAGCCCGAAAATCCGCGCCGAGGTCGAAGACAGCGCCCTGCTCAAGACCTTCGCCAGTGCCGGCTTGGGACTGTTCGTCGCGCCGATCGCGATCGAGAGCGAAATCCGCCAGCAGTATGGCGCCGAGGCGATCGGGCGGATCGATACGGTGCGCGAGCGGTTTTACGCGATTACCGCACAACGTAGGCTGAAACATCCGGCGCTGGCGGCCATACTGGAGCATGCCCAGACGGGATTGTTCGACGTCGGATACTTACGGCAAGACCCAACCCTAATGGCGCATACAAGGACCTGAGACACCATGAAAAATGACACCCTCGAGCAAGCCTCGGCGGCGTTCCAAAAGCCCTGGCACCACCTTTCCAGCGGCGAGGTATTGGAAATCCTGGCCAGTGATCCGCGCCTCGGTCTGACGGAGGCAGAAGCGGTGGACCGGCTGCGGCGGTTCGGCCCGAACGAGTTGCCGAAGCCGCGAAGGCCGAGCGCCTGGCTGCGTTTCCTGTTGCAGTTCCACAATGTACTCATCTATGTGCTGCTCGCTTCAGCCTCGGTCACCGCCTTGCTGGGCGACTGGGTGGACACGGCGGTGATCGTGGGCGTGGTCGTGATCAACGCGTTGATCGGGTTCATCCAGGAGGACAAGGCGGAGGCGGCGCTGGAGGCGATCCGCGACATGCTGTCGCTGTCGGCCGTGGTGCTGCGCGATGGTCGGCGCCAGACCATTGCCGCGGAACGGCTCGTTCCCGGAGACATCGTCCTGCTGCAGTCGGGCGACAAGGTGCCGGCGGATCTGCGGCTCCTGAAGGCAAAGAATCTGCGCATCCAGGAAGCCCTCCTGACCGGCGAATCCGAGCCGGTGGAAAAAGCGGTCGAACCGGTGGCCGCGGATGCCGTGCCGGGCGACCGTTTTTGTATGGCCTATTCCGGGACCCTGGTGACTTACGGCCAGGGGCTGGGCGTGGTGGTCGGCACCGGCGGAGACACCGAAATCGGCCGTATCGGCGCGCTCCTGAGCCGGGTCGAAGCCGTCACGACGCCGCTCCTGCTCAAGATGCAGAAATTCGGCCATTGGCTGACCGCGGCGATTCTCCTGATGGCGGCGGCCACCTTCGTCTTCGGCTTGCTGGTGCGCGGCTATCAGCCCAAGGACATGTTCATGGCCGCCGTCGGGCTGGCGGTCGCGGCCATCCCCGAAGGCCTGCCCGCCATCGTCACCATCACCCTTGCCATCGGTGTGCGGCGCATGGCCCGCCGCAACGCCATCATCCGCCACCTGCCGGCGGTCGAGACCCTGGGCTCGGTCACGGTCATCTGCTCCGACAAGACCGGCACTCTGACCCAGAATGAAATGACCGTGCAGACCTTGATCACCGCCGAGCGCCTGTTCGCGGTGAGCGGTGCGGGCTACGCGCCGCACGGCGGTTTCGATCTGGACGGCCGGGAAGTGTCCGTGGCCGATCATGCCGAGTTGACGGAGATCGCCCGCGCCGCATTGCTGTGCAATGACGCCAGCCTCCGGGAAAGCGAAAGCGGCTGGCAGCTGGAAGGCGATCCTACCGAAGGCGCGCTCATCACGTTAGGTCTGAAAGCCGGCCTCGATCCCGCATTCGAACGTGAGTCCTTTCCCCGCATCGATGCGATTCCTTTCGAGTCGGAGCACCGCTTCATGGCCACGCTGCACCTCGATCACGCTGGACACGGCTTCATTTACCTCAAGGGCGCGCCCGAAGTGGTGCTCGAACGCTGTTGGCGACAGCGGGGGGTGGGCGAAGACCACCCGCTGAACCGCGCCTATTGGGAGGACCGCATCCAGCAACTGGCAGCGAGCGGCCAGCGGCTGTTGGCGGTCGCGGTCAAGCCCTTGGATGTCGCCCTCCATCATCTCCAGTTTGCCGATGCGGAAGAGGGTTTTACCCTGCTCGGCCTCCTCGGGTTGATCGACCCGCCGCGGGAGGAAGCCATCCGCGCCGTGGCGCAGTGCCAGAATGCCGGTATCCGCATCAAGATGATCACCGGTGACCATGCCGTGACTGCCAGCGCCATTGGAGCGCGGCTCAATATCGGCGGCAACGTCCTGACCGGCGCCGAGATCGAAACCCTGAGTGAAGAGGCACTGGCGCGCCGAGCGATGGAGGTGGACGTGTTCGCGCGCACCAGCCCGGAACACAAGCTGCGGCTGGTGCGTGCTCTGCAAGCCAACGGCGAGGTCGTGGCCATGACTGGCGACGGCGCCAACGACGCGCCGGCGCTCAAGCGCGCCGATGTGGGCGTGGCGATGGGGTTGAAAGGGACGGAAGCGGCCAAGGAAGCAGCGGACATGGTGTTGGCCGACGACAACTTCGCCTCCATCGCCCATGCGGTCGAAGAGGGGCGGACCGTCTACGACAACCTCAAGAAAGCCATCGTTTACATCTTGCCCACCAGCTTCGGGGAAGCCGGGGCGATCGTAGCCGCCATCTTGTTCGGCGTGACCGCACCCATCACCCCGTTGCAGATCCTGTGGGTCAATATGGTCACCGCGGTCATGCTGTCCCTGCCGCTGGCGTTCGAGCTGCCGGAGGATGACGTGATGAAACGCCCGCCCCGGCCTCCTGCAGAGCCGCTGCTGACGCCTTTCGCGCTGTGGCGCATCGCTTTCGTCGCGGTGTTGCTCGTAATCGGCGTGCTCTGGCTGTTTTTCTGGGAAATCGAACGGGGAGCGAGTCTCGAGGCGGCGCGCACCGCAGCCGTCAACACGCTAGTGATGGGCGAAATCGTCTACCTGTTCAACAGCCGTTATCTTTACGCCGCCAGCCTGTCGTGGCGGGGATTGTTTGGCAACCGCTACGTGCTGATGGCGGTCCCTATTTTGTTGGCGATCCAGGGGCTGTTCGGTTATGCGCCGTTCATGCAGCGAGCCTTCGGAACCACCGCCATCGAAGCCTCGGCCTGGGGGCGCATCACGTTGTTCGGCGTCTTGCTGCTTGCCCTGGTCGAATTGGAAAAATGGGTGCTGCGGAAGAGCCTGGAAAGAAAGGAAACGCCTCTGGTCCCCATCCGAAATGCCATCCGGGTCACGGCGCGCATGGTCATCGCACTGGTGAGTCTGGCGGTCCTCTGGAACCTATGGGACCTCGCGCCGGCGATTTACCGGCGCGTCACCGCGGCGGGTTTTGACCCGCTGCAACTGACGGATGCTCTGCCCGTTTTTTGCGCGCTCATGGCGGCGTTGATCGCGCTCAAAACGCTCGTCGAGTGCCGGTTGGGCTATGGCGAAGGCGGGATGGCGCTGGATGCCACTCTCGCGGTCGTGCTGACCTTCATCGCCCGGCGGTCTGCCGCATGGGACTTCGCGATCGTCGATCGGCCCCATCTGTGGTCGATTGCCGTGTTGGCGCTCGGGGTGGCGTACTGGGCACTGGCGTTGGCTTTTTCAGTAACGATGAAGCGGCGCGGCGGTCACGAACCGGGATAGCGGCGAAGCGCGACACAAATTCGTCGGGAGCGAACTGGGACCGCATGGCGGGCCCCGCAGGGGCGAGTCCCAGGGATGGGATGAGCAAACCGAGATCCGCCCGGAAACGAATTATGGTCCGAAGGAACGGTGCAGGGAGATGCGAGCGGGGCCGCGCAGTCTCTCCAGCAACTCATTCCTCGATCTCCACCAATACTTCCCCGGGGTTGACCCGATCCCCCTTGGCCACGTGGATGGCTTTGACCGTGCCGGAAATCGGTGCCGGAATCTCGGTTTCCATTTTCATGGCCTCGGTGATGAGGAGCGGTTGCCCGACCTTGACGGCATCCCCGACTTGCACCAGTACGTCGAGAATGTTGCCCGGCATGTGCGTGGTGACGTCGCCCGGACGCGTGGCGGCTTTGCGCCGGACGCTGCGATCCGCGACGAAGGTGTTGAGCGGCTCGAACACCACTTCCTCCGGCATGCCGTCGATGGTGAGGTAAAAGTGACGCTTGCGCTGACCCTTGAGGCCCACCCCCGTGATGTCGACGCGATAGGTTTCGCCATGGACATCGATGAGAAACTCCGTTGGCACGCCTTCCTCCGCCAATTTGCCGCCGACCCCGGGGATCGGTAACAAGGGTTCGGGTTTCAGGGTCCCGGCGGCTCGTTCCTCGAGGAACTTGCGGCCGATATCGGGGAACATGGCGTAGGTGAGCACGTCTTCCTCGGATTGGGCGAGCGCGCCGATTTCCTGCCGCAGCTTCTCCATCTCCGGCGGCAGAAGGTCCGCCGGGCGCACGTCGATCGCTTCCTCCAAACCGATGGCCTGGCGCCTGAGATCCTCGTTCACCGGGCCGGGTGCCTTGCCGTAACGCCCCTGCAGGTACAGCTTCACCTCGTTGGTGATGGTCTTGTAGCGCTCGCCGGCGAGCACGTTGAACACCGCCTGGGTGCCGACGATCTGCGAGGTGGGGGTGACGAGCGGCGGATATCCCAGGTCGGCGCGCACCCGCGGGATCTCGGCGAATACCTCGTCGATCCGGTGCAGCGCCCCCTGTTCCTTGAGCTGATTGGCCAGGTTGGACATCATCCCGCCGGGGACCTGATTGACCTGCACGCGGGTGTCGACACCGGTGAATTCACTTTCGAACTGGTGGTATTTCTTGCGCACGGCATGGAAGTAGAGACCGATCTCCTGGAGCAGGGCGAGGTCGAGGCCGGTGTCATAGGGGGTCCCGCGCAGGGCGGCGACCATGGATTCGGTGGCGGGGTGACTGGTCCCCCAGGCGAAGCTGGAAATCGCCGTATCGATGTGTTCCGCGCCGCTCTCGATGGCTTTGAGCTGGCACATGGCCGCCATGCCGGAAGTATCGTGCGCATGGATGAACACCGGCAGCCACGATTCGGCCTTCAGTGCCTGCACCAGCTCGGCGGTGGCGTATGGTGTGAGCAGGCCGGCCATGTCCTTGATGGCGATGGAGTCGACGCCGAGTTCGGCCATCTGCCGCGCCTGTTCGACATAGGCAGGGATGGTGTGGATCGGGCTGACGGTGTAGCAGATCGTGCCCTGGGCGTGTTTGCCGGCGGCTTTCACCGCTTCGACGGCGACGCGCAGGTTGCGCACGTCGTTGAGGGCATCGAAGATGCGGAACACATCGATGCCGTTGCGGGCGGCCAGACTCACGAAAGCACGCACCACGTCATCGCTGTAGTGACGGTAGCCGAGCAGGTTCTGGCCGCGCAGCAACATCTGCAGGCGCGTGTTGGGCAAGGCCTTGCGCAACTGCCGGAGACGTTCCCAGGGGTCCTCTTTGAGGAAACGCACACAGGCGTCGAAGGTAGCTCCGCCCCAGACTTCCAACGACCAGTAGCCGACCTGGTCCAGCCTGCCGCAGATCGGCAGCATGTCCTCGGTGCGTAACCGGGTCGCGATCAGGGATTGGTGGGCATCGCGCAAGATGACATCGGTGATGTGGATCGGTCGTTTCATTCGTTGGGTTTCCTTGAAGTCGCCCTCGTTGTTCCTTGGTGGTGCGGGCCTTACAGGCCGGCGTGAGCGGCGATGGCGGCGGCAATGGCCAAAGCCAGCTCCTCGGGCTTGCGTTTGATCGAATACTGGGTCAGTTCCGGATGACTCTCGACGAAACCGGTATCGAACCGGCCGCGGCGGAAGTCGGGATGGCGCAGGATTTCCTGATAATAAGCCGCGGTGGTCTTCACCCCCTGCAGGCGCATGTCGTCCAAGGCGCGCAAGCCGCGGTCGAGCGCCTCCTCCCAGGTGAGCGCCCAAACCACCAGCTTCAGGCACATCGAGTCGTAGTACGGCGGGATGGTGTAGCCGGTGTAGATCGCCGTGTCGGTGCGCACCCCCGGTCCGCCGGGGGCGTAATAGCGGGTGATCTTGCCGAAGGAAGGCAGAAAGTCGTTTTTCGGATCCTCGGCGTTGATGCGGAACTGGAGGGCGAAGCCGCGATGCTGGATTTCCGACTGCCGTACCGAGAGCGGCAGGCCCGAGGCGATGCGGATCTGCTCCCGGACGATGTCGATGCCGGTGATCTCTTCGGTGATGGTGTGTTCGACCTGGACACGGGTGTTCATCTCCATGAAATACACTTCCTCTCCGGCCACCAGGAACTCTACGGTGCCGGCGTTCTCGTACCCGACCGCTCGCGCCGCACGAACCGCCAGTTCGCCGAGGCGGACGCGAGTGTCCTCAGGCAACTGTGGCGAAGGGGCGATCTCGATGAGCTTCTGGTTGCGGCGCTGGATCGAGCAGTCGCGTTCGAACAGATGCACGGTATTGCCGAAGCGGTCGGCCAGTACCTGCACTTCGATATGCTTGGGACGGACGACACATTTTTCCAGGAATACTTCCGCCGAGCCGAAAGCCTTGGTCGCCTCCGAGATCACGCGCGGGTAGGCGTGCTCCAGTTCGGTGCGGCTGTTGCAGCGGCGGATGCCGCGGCCGCCGCCGCCGGAGGTGGCCTTCAGCATCACCGGATAGCCGATGCGCTCGGCTTCCCGTAGGGCTTCCTCGAGGCTCGCCAGGTTTCCTTCCGTGCCTGGGGTGACCGGGATGCCCGCGGCGCTCATGGTGCGCCGCGCCTCGGTCTTGTCGCCCATGCGGCGGATGACCTCGGCCGGAGGGCCGATGAAAATGATGCCGCGCTCGGCGCAGATCTGCGCCAGTTCGGGATTCTCGGACAAAAAGCCGTAGCCCGGATGAAGGGCATCGCAGCCGGTTTCCACCGCCAGATTGACCAGCTTGCGCGGGTTGAGGTAGCCCGCCAGGGGTTCTTCTCCCAAGCTATAGGCTTCATCGGCCCGCTTGACGTGGAGCGCATGGCGATCCGCTTCGGAATATACGGCCACCGAACGGATCCCCATTTCGGCGCAGGCGCGCACGATGCGCACGGCGATCTCGCCGCGGTTGGCGATCAGGATTTTTCGGATCAAACGGGTCTCCATCGAACACAAAAAAAGCTTGACGAACGATGCCTGGTCAGACAACCGCCGCGCCGATGCTTCACATGGCCGGGCCCCGGAAAATGCCTGCCGGCATCGCCGTCCCGGATGTCGGGGGCGTTCCTCCTTGCGGCCGAATTGGGCTTGACTATAGCCCGTTCCATCGATAGAAAAAAGTTAATTGTTTTTATTTCATTCATTGATTTTGGTCGATCTCGAACCATGCATTTGACGCTCCGACAACTGGATTTGTTCGAAGCGGTCGCGCGCCACTCGAGCTTTACGCGTGCCGCCGAGGAACATTACCTCACGCAATCGGCGGTATCGATCCAGATCAAGCGCCTGGAAGAGCAAGTCGGTTTGCCCTTGTTCGAACATGTGGGGAAACGGATTTACTTGACGGCGGCGGGCAAGGAACTCCATCAGGCGGCAAGCGAAGTACTGGGGCGGTTGCGCGAACTGGAAGCGGCCCTGGCGAGTCTGCGCGGGCAGGTGAAGGGGCCTCTCCAGATCGCCGTGGTGACCACGGCGAAGTATTTCATGCCCCGGCTGCTGGGGGAATTCCTGCGTCTCTACCCGGAGGTGGAGCCACGTCTCACGGTCACCAATCGCGCCAACATCCTGGAGCGGCTCAAACGCAACTGTGATGATCTGGTCGTCATGGGTCAGGCTCCGGAAGAATCCAACGCCGAGCCCCACGCGTTTCTTGACAACAAGCTCGTGGTCGTGGCCCATCCTGGACATCCGCTCGCCCGGGAGCGGCGCATCCCCCTCGTGCGCTTGGCCCAGGAACGGTTTCTGGTCCGTGAGCCGGGGTCGGGCACGCGCATGGCGATGGATCGGCTGTTTGCGGAACACCGCATCGGCATCACCCCGTACATGGAGTTGGGCAGCAGCGAGGCCATCAAGCAAGGCGTCATGGCAGGGCTCGGCATCTCCATCCTTTCGTTACAGAACTTCCCACTCGAACGGGCCAACGGCCTGCTGACCGTCCTCGACGTGGAAGGTTTCCCGCTGGAGCGGCGGTGGTATGCGGTCTACCTCAAAGGCAAACGCCTTTCGCGGGTCGCCTCGACGTTCTTGGATTTCTTGTTGCGACAGGGAGAATCGGGACTGGCGACCGTGCCGTTACCGGCTGTGCCTCGTTTCCCGGCGACCGAGTTCTTGCAGGACTCGACCTGACGGAGACGCAGGAGGTCTCGGAGCGCCGGACGCGGGCGAAAAAAAGCCCCGATTCCGGAGGAAATCGGGGCAAAGATGGGGATGTTCCCCCTTCCAGTGGACCCTACACCACGAGAAGACGTTGTCCAAACCATATTCTGGTGGACGGAATCGATCATAAAACAAACGAGAATCATTTGCAATAACTAATTGGTCTTCGAGGGACGCATCTCGACCGGATCCGCCGGTGGGAGAAGGGCGGGTGTGGCAAGGAAGTCCACCATGCTATCCTCGATGAAAAACTCAAGGGCGGATCGAGAAAAGTCACTCCCATGGCAAAACCCAAACGCCTCATCGTCGGCATCAGCGGCGCGACCGGGATCGTTTATGGAGTCCGTCTCCTCGAGTTGCTGCGTGAGACGGATGTGGAAACGCATCTGGTGGTCTCGCGTGCCGGCGACCTGACGCGCACCCACGAGTCCCCAGTCAGTGCGGCCGAGTTGCGCCGTCTCGCCACCATGAGTTATGGCAACCGCGATATCGGGGCGGCGATCGCGAGTGGATCGTTTCGCACCATAGGCATGGTGGTCTTACCTTGTTCGATGCGCACCCTGGCGGAAATCGCCAGCGGCGTCACCACCAGCTTGTTGACGCGCGCCGCCGATGTGGTGCTGAAAGAAAGGCGCAGGCTGGTGCTGTTGGTCCGGGAGACGCCCTTGCACGCGATCCACCTGCGCAACATGCTCACCGTGACGGAATGCGGAGCCATCGTCATGCCCCCGGTGCCGATGTTTTATACCCTGCCCAAGACCCTCGATGACATGGTCACCGACACGGTGTGCCGGGTGCTGGATTTGTTCGACATCGACGTGGGTAAGCTGAAACGGTGGGGGGAGGACATCGGTGCGAACTCCGCCGGTCCTCCATCCTCAGACTGGGATCGGTCTTCCCGGGGGCGATCATGAACGCCGTGTGCGATGCCTTGCGGGCAGGCTACTGGGCGTTGGCGCTGGTCGCCATCCATCCAGCCGCCTTTGCCGACCATCCTGTCGGCCATGTCCACACCGAAGCGGGTCATTTTTCCCGCAAGCTGGTTTCCTCCCCGGCCGCTTACGTCGACAGCGAACCGCCCCTGTGGGACAACCTCGGCACGCTGAGCTACAAGATCACCACGGCGAAGACCCCCGCCCAGCAATATTTCGATCAGGGCTTGCGGCTCGCTTACGCCTTCAACCATCTGGAGGCGCAACGCGCCTTCCGTATGGCGCAGAAGCTCGATCCCCAGTGCGCCATGTGCTTCTGGGGCGAAGCCTTGGTTCTGGGACCGAACATCAACGCGCCGATGGAGCCTTCCGCCGTCGGCCCGGCCTGGGCGGCGATCGGCAAAGCGAAGGCGCTCGGCCGGCATGCGAGCGCCAGGGAACGGGCTTTGATCGAGGCGCTCGCGAAGCGCTACGCCAGGAGTCCCCAAACCGATCGCAAGCGCCTGGACGAAGCCTACGCCAACGCGGTGGGTAAACTCGCCAGGCGTTTCCCCAAGGACGACGAGATCGCCGTGTTGTACGCGGAAAGCCTGATGGACCTCTCGCCCTGGGATTACTGGGAAGAGGGGGGACGCAGGCCCAAGGGTCGCACGGCGGAAATCCTGCGAGTGCTGGAGCGGGTGCTGGCGCGAAATCCCGACCATCCCGGCGCGATCCATTACTACATCCACATGGTGGAGGCCTCCGACCGGCCCGAGCGGGCGGAACCTTATGCGGGCCGCCTCGCCCGGCTGATGCCGGGAGCCGGCCACATGGTGCACATGCCGGGGCACCTGTATTACCGGCTGGGCCGCTATCGGGACGCTCTCGAGGCCAACCGCGCCGCCATCGAAGCGGACGAAGTCTATCTGAAGGAAACCGGGGCCAAAGGGATCTACGCGCAAGGGTATTACCCGCACAACGTGCATTTCCTGCTGGTCTCGGCGCAGATGGTCGGCGACGGCGAAACCGCCCTTACTGCGGCGGAGAAGCTCGCCGGCGTGATCTCGAACGAGGCGGTGCGCACCGTGCCCTGGGCGCAGCCCATCAAGGCGGCGCCGTACTTCGCCCATGCCCAATTCGGCACGCCCGAAACCGTCCTGAAGCTCATCGATCCGGGCGCGGAGTTTCCCTATGTGCAGGCCGTGTGGCGCTATGCCCGGGGCGTCGCAGCGGCGGCCCGAGGCGCGGTCCAAGACGCTCAGGCCGAACTTGATGCCTTGGTGCAACTGGAAAAAACGGCCGATTTTTCCGGACTGTCCGCCGCCGGTGTACCGGCCCTCGAGATCGTGGAGATCGCCCGGGAGGTGCTCGGCGCCCGCATCGCCCAGGCGAAGGGCAAATTCAAGACCGCCATCGCCGCCCTGGAAAGAGCGGTGGCGCTTCA
This sequence comes from Methylococcus sp., assembly GCA_035559395.1. GTDB lineage: Bacteria > Pseudomonadota > Gammaproteobacteria > Methylococcales > Methylococcaceae > Methylococcus. The sequence goes on from DATMAX010000076.1 coordinate 34,143, forward strand.
GGAAAAGCTGCCCTACATGGAGCCACCCTACTGGTATTACCCGGTACGCCGGTCGCTCGGCGCGCTGCGGTTCCTCCAAAGCGACCTGCCGGGGGCGGAGCGGGAGTTCGAAGCCTCGCTCCGGCAAACGCCGAACGACGCCTGGGCGCTTTGGGGGCTCAAGGAGGTGTACCGTAAACAGGGAAATGAAAATGCCGCGGCGGAAGCGGAGAGGCGATTGAGTCGGGTTCGGGCGGGCAAGGGCGCGCTTGTCGACATGGGGCGGCTTTGACGGATTTTCTCGTAGTGAAGCTATGTCCCTGTCCACTTCCAGGGCGTGCTCGCCGCCTCACGTACCACCCGCTGTACGCTCGCTCCGTAACGAGTGCCGCCGGATGGAGCGCATTTGCCGTCAATGTCTTTCTGAATCTGCGACCGGGGAGGTTCATGCCGAAAGCGGCATGGATCCGCGGCGATGGGGGAAAGGCTCACGGCCGCTGCCAAATCAGCGTGCCGTTCTTGTAGACCGCCCTGACGCGATGCAGGGGGATGGTGTGCAACACCCCTTCTTGGTCCGTCAGTTCGAAAACCCCGGGGCGGTCCGGCGGAAATTCGATGGCGTGGAGTGGGACGACGATCAGCTTCCGTTCGATGCGGTCGTAATAGGCGAGGGTGAACTCGCCGCGACCGAAGTCGGAGTCCCAGCGGATGCGATGGAGCAGGTCCTGAATGGGCATCATGGTGGTGTCTCTGTTTCTCGATGCAGCGACGATAGCCGCCGGTCCAGCCAGCCGTCGATCCGTTGCAGGATCTCGGCGCGCAGAGGCGGTGCGGAATACAGGTGTTCGTGGTGGTAAAGGTCAGGCAAGGGCAGCAGTTGATTGTCGGGGTGTCTGTGCAGGGTGACGCGGGCGAAGTCGTGAGCGCCCCAGGGAGGGGTGATCGGGTCCTGACCCGAATAAACGAGATAATAAGGCGTGGCGAATGCGCTCATGCCGCGGCGGAAATGGACGATTTCCTTTTCGACGCCCTTCACATAGCGCAGCAGGCTGCGACGGATGATCCAGCCGTCGGCGCGGTGACGTGCCCGCTCTTCTTCCCAGTCGGTGAGATAGTTCACTACCCAGTCCGGCGTGACCGGCGTGAACCATTGCCGCATCCCCGGCCAGGACAAGACCTCGAACAGCCCGTCGAGCAAGGGTACGGTCGCCAAAGCCACGGCCTGATTCAGCAGCATCAGCGGCCAAGGCTCGTCTCCCGGATTCAGAAAATGTTCCTCGGCATGAAACGAAAGCCGGATCAGTGGATTCGCCAGCCAGCCGCCCCGGCCAGGTACCTGGCTGACGGAGAAGGCAGGACCCAACAACACGATGCCCCGTACCCGCCCCCCCGGGTCGTCTTTTGGCCGAGTCTTCAGCAAGTAAGAGGCGGCGACCAGGGAACCGAGGCTATGGGAGAGAATGAACACGGGCTTTCTCCCCGCGCCGAGTTCGTCGCAGAGAGGGATGAGCCGGTGCAACACGATTTCGAGGTCCTGCCGCATCGGCTCCAGATCGCGCAGCGGTAGTTGGGCGAGATACGCATCGCTCACCTCTTGCTCCGCGGCTCCTTCGGTCAACGCGCGGTCGGCCTGCCGTAAGACCGGATTGGACAGGCCGTGGGCATAGAGATCGAAACCCGCCACGAGGAAGCGCCGCGCGAAATGATGGACGATGTCGCCATAGCGACCGACATACTCGTTCATGCCATGGACGATGAGTAGGCAAGCCGGGGTTCGGGTAGGTTCGGGCGGAAGTTTGTAACGCAGGATCAGGGGAGCGGAACGATCCGGTCGTTCCAGGGTGATTTCTTCCCCCCAACGCGGATAGGGTTCCTTGACGAATTGTCGATGGGTGCAGCCACACAACATGAGGAACAGCAAAGGCAAAAGGAGGGAACGGTTGCCGAGGCGCATGTCACATCGGCCCGACAAGCTGTGCTCGAGCACGGCGCGGCATGCCTCGGCTTCGACGACTCGCGGCATAGGGGGAGGCTCGCCTCGGGCTCCTCGGTTGGTTCGGGGGCGTGGTGTGTTAATCTTACCTCCTTCACCCGCAGTCGAGGTGAAGCATGATCGAGCGGTTCGTCTGCGCCGGGAGTTTGAATGTGGATGTCACTTTTCCGGTCGATCGCCTGCCCGCAGAGCACGAAAAGCTGCGCTGTCGGGAAAGCCGCCTCGCCTATGGCGGTGCGGCGGCCAATACGGCGCATTGGCTGGCACGGCTGGGGCAGCAAGTCATGATGCTGGGTTGTGTCGGGAAAGATCCCTTCGGGGCCCTGGCGATCGCCGCGCTGGCCGAAGTCGGGGTGGACACTCGCCGGATTCAGCGGACCCGAGAAAGCCTCACCGGCATGGCCGCCATTTTCGCCACTCCGCACAGCAAACGCATGGTGATCGCGGGCGGAGCGAACGCCTATTTCGATCCCGCTGCGGTCGACGGCGAAATCTTCGCGCCCGGCGTGTACCTGCACGTGGCGACGGCCATGCGCCGGATCGCCTTGCCGCTCATCCGTCTGGCCAAGGAGCGGGGAGCGACGGTGTCCTGCGATTTGGACCAGGGTCCCGATGCGGAGATGTCGCCGTTGCTGGACTGGGTGTTCATGAATCACAGCGACTTGCACCGCTGGTTGGGCTCCGACGAGGCGCACGAGGCTCGGAGACATTTGGCGCCCCAGACCGTGCTGATCGTCACGCAAGGCTCCCGCGGTGCGACGGTGCTGGGTCCGACCTGGGAGATCCGCCACCCAGCGTTCCCCGTGAAGGTGGTCGATCGGACCGGTGGCGGCGATGCATTCGATGCCGGTTTTTTGTACGGCCTTGCCCGATCTCTGCCGCTGCGAACCTGTCTCCGTCTGGGTTTGTCACTGGCGGCGCGGGTCATCGCGGGGCAAGGGGCGCGCCCGCAGTCGGTGGACTTGGAAACGACCGTGGCGGACGTCATGGGAGGGGCTCGATTCGCCGGATCTGGCGAGGCTACGCAGGATGGCTCCAAGGCTACCGGCGCAGAAGGTGGAGGTGGTGGATGAAAGTTGAGGAAGCGCATCCTCTCAATCTGGCCTTTGCTAATTTTTCCGTGTCTTTCGCTGGCCGCAAAAAAGGAAACGCTGCAACGCCCGGAAAGCCGTCGGACAGCAGGTGGGGGGCTCGTCATCGGCTTGCACGAATGCTGGCCCGAGGTGGAATCCAAATGGAGTCCTTGGCGACCGGAACCATCCGGCTACCACAAAGGAAGGTGACCCGTTCATAAAAGTTCGAGTGCAGGACGATTGCAAGCCCTATGCTGGTAATCGTTCGCGGCGGATCGAGCACTTACAAGGAATATGTCCTGGTTGGACGGGTTTTGCCTTGTTGCCGTGTGGCGACAGAACTTGGGATACTGCCTGAGATTTCTAGGCTTGTATCGAGCCCTAACTTAAACAGACAATGCGCAAGTTCCAAGATGAGGCGCTCCAATAAAAAAACCGAGCTGGGGAATTGAGTCGGATTCGGCGAAGTCTTGCGTGGAGAGTCTGGAGTTATCGTATGGCATCTTGTTTGCAGTTATCGAAACGGTACCGGGCCGGTTCAGGATGACCATGGATCCCGTTACGGGGATAGGACCAAAGAGAAGAGGTATGAAATCATGAAAAAACCATCTAGGAAAAAAGAACTGGCTTTGTTGCTGGCAGGTTCGTTGATAGTCCTGGATCCTTCCTTCGCCAAAAATGGTGCTGACGATGGAATCGGGGGAAGTTCGGGAAGCTCGGGAAGTTCGGGAAGTTCGGGAAGTTCGGGAAGTTCGGGAAGCTCGGGAAGCTCGGGAAGCTCGGGAAGCTCGGGTGTGAAAATCAAAGGCGCCTTCGTATCGAGTGTACCGGATTTCGCCAAAGGAAAATTGCGGTATGTGGAAAAGCCCAAGCATCAGCGGAAAGAGCTGGAGATCGCCGTGAAAATCGGCATCGGTGACTTGATCGGTACGGCTGACACGGCGCGGGATGCGGTGATCCTGGCCAAGTTTCCGGACCAAACGGAGTGCGAGCTCGAGTTCCACCATTTCGAAGATTCGGCGACGCGGGCTGTATACAAGCTCCGCTTGAAGGAGAAAGCGGGCAGCCTAAATCTGAAGGACGGTTCCTGTGATCCATCGATCGTACCTTCGTTCGTGGGGCAGGGCCCCATCGTCATCGAGTATGATGATGACGACGACCTCGGTACGCCGAATCACCAACTCGGAACTGGTAATTTCTGACCTCACGAGTGTCGTTCGTGCCCGACGGGCCGCGCGGGCCAATCGCGCGGCCTTGCGATGAGACTGCTGTGTCTAGACCGGCTTCTCGGGTCAACGTCGGTTCTTTCGGTTTCGTCGACGGCGCCTATTTCGAAGTCCGGGGAGAAATCCAGGAAACCTATCTCGTTCAATTTACCGACACGGACACCGGTGAGCTGATCCACCAGGGCGAAATCGAGACCAACCAGTGGATCCGTACCGCCCGCAAGTATTTCACGAGATGGCGTATCGGCGTATCGCGCGCAAAAGACGGCGTCTTACTCTTTACCCATACTTATGATTGCAGGAATCGACGGGTTTACATTGCATTTGAATCCCGTTCTCTGGGAGACACCCTCGCCTGGTTCCCTGCCTTGGAGGAATTCCGGCGACAACACGGTTGCATACTGATCTGTTCGACGTTTTGGAACGGGCTGTTCCGCCAGGAATATCCCGCAATCGAGTTCGTCGAGCCCGGTGTCACGGTTCACGGACTTTATGCCATGTATCGCCTCGGCTGGTTCTATCTCGACCGGGGGGAAATCGATTATGACCGGAATGTCCAAAATTTCAGGGAACAGCCACTGGCGGAATCGGCTTTCGACATCCTGGGGCTGGCCTATCAGGAGGCGAAGCCACGGATCCGCTGCATCGAGTCACGACGACCGATGGAGGACGAATATGTCTGCATCGCTGTACACGCGACCGCACAAGCCAAATACTGGAACCACGAAACCGGATGGGATGAGGTGGTTCGGTTCCTAGGATCTCGGGGTTACCGCACCATTCTGTTGTCGCACGAGGGATTGGAGTACATGGGGAACCGGGCTCCTTCCGAGGCGATCTGGGTTCCCTCGGGTCCGATCGAAACCGTGATCCAGTACCTAAAGCATGCCCGGCTTTTCATCGGCGTCGGGAGTGGTCTAAGTTGGCTTGCGTGGGCAGTAGGGTGCAGGACCTGTATCATCAGCGGATTCTCCTTGCCCTACACGGAAATGCAGGATTGCATCCGGGTCTTCCCCCAAGGGCCGGTTTGCAGCGGGTGTTTCAACCGATATCGACTGGATGCGGCAGACTGGAATTGGTGCCCGGAACGCCGAGATACTCCGGGGATGTTCGAATGCACCCGAAGCATCACGGGGCGGCAAGTCGTGGAAGCCATCGAACGGTATCTGTAGCGAGACGGGGAAATCGTGGAAAAGGCTTTTCTCCAAGATCTGGATGGGGTGGAGCGTCGGGAACGGCCAGAGCTATGGTGTCGCCACTGGGCTCGGCGGTTTGATGTTGCTCGGCGGCGGTGTTCAAAGAACGAATTTGCAGCCGAGAAGGAGGAGCAAGGAAGCCAAAGCTGGACGCAGAAGCCATTCCGGGATTCTCGCGCTGAGATGGCTGCCGAGGTAAATTCCCGGCAGGGAACCGATCAGAAGGCTACCGAGCAGATTGAAGTCGACGTTGCCCATGTGGAGGTGACCCAGGCCGGCGACGGCGGTCAGAGGGATTGCATGCGCCAGGTCCGTGCCGACGATCCGAACCGTGGCGAGTCGCGGATAGAGGAACAACAATGCCACCGTGCCCAAGGCGCCGGCTCCGACGGAAGACAAGGTGACGAGTACGCCAATGACGAGTCCGACCAATACGGTGAGTAATCCCTGCCAACGCCCGAAGCGCTCGGTATGGGTCAGACGCTGGAGCGCCGACTTGTGCGCCAGACGCTTGCGGAAGATCAGGGACAAGCCGGTGAAAATCAGGGCGATCCCCAGACTGGTCGTGATCAGCGCGGTCACCGATTCATCCCGCTTGACCACGTTCTCCAGAAGATAAATCACGATCAAGGCGGCAGGGATGCTGCCGAGCCCGAGTTGGAGCACGATCTTCCATTCGACGGAACGATGGTTGCGGTGATGCACCAGGACGCCGCCGCCCTTGGTGATCGCCGCGAACAGGAGATCCGTGCCGACCGCCGTCTTTGGCGCGAACCCGAACAGGAATACCAATAGCGGCGTCATCAAGGACCCCCCTCCGACGCCGGTCAGTCCCACCAGGAAGCCCACCAGCAAACCCGATACCGCATATGCAGTGGTCATGAATCCCCCCTTCGCTTAGTGCCAAGGAGTAGTTTAGTCGATGTGATTTATGATCGAAATGAATTATTTGTTATAGAGTTATAACGAAATCATATATGAAGTGGGGGGATTGCATCCGTTGGTCCGCGACTCGGTGGGAATCAGAAAGATCCCCGCCGGAATGGCGG
>DATMAX010000077.1:0-71221 GCA_035559395.1 Methylococcus sp.
GGAAACCCGCCGCGAAGCCGCCGACATGGGCCCAGAAGGCGACTCCGCCGGCCGTACCCCCGATCGCTGGCAGCCCGCTCACAAGTTGGATGAAGAACCAGTATCCCAGCATCGCCATGGCCGGGATCGCAACCGTGGTCCAATAGAACCCCAGAAACACCAGGGTGATGACATAGGCACGTGGATAGAGGCGGGCGTAGGCACCCATGACGCCTCCGATGGCACCGGATGCGCCCACCATCGGTACGGCCGCGGCGGGATCGGTCAAGATTTGCGCAATTGCGGCCGCCAAGCCGCAAAGCAGGTAGAAGGCCAGGAAACGCACCGGACCCATGGCGTCTTCGACGTTGTCGCCGAAAACCCAAAGGAACCAGAGGTTGCCGATGATGTGGAACCAGCCGCCATGCAGAAACATGTGGGTGATCAAGGTCCAGGCGGGCGCATCACCATCCAGTCGGCAGGTGAAGTTGTGGCCGACCGGAATCTCGGTTCCCATCGGCGTGAGATTCAAGAGGTCGCCCGGGATCAGGGCATAGCGACAAAGGGACCGGGCGAGCGCCTCGGCATCGCCGAATCCCTGCACCACGATCCAGACTCCGATGTTGAGGGCCAGGACGATGAAGGTGGCGATCGGCGTGTGCACCGTGGGGTTGACGTCGCGAAGCGGAAACATGGCCTTGGACTCCTCGGTTTGGACGTGGGTTGGGCTGGTGGAACTCTCAGGCCCCGAGTTCGGAAAACGGGAGGTCAAGGATGGTGTACTCGCGCCAGGTCCCATGGTCGAAATGCCACCACTCGCGCGGGTGGACGGAAAATCCTTCGCTTTCCATGGCATGGCGGAGGAGATCCCGATGGCGCCGTTCCGCCTCGGTGCCTCCCGGATATTCCGGGTGGGCACGTTCGCTCATTTCGTCGTAGTCGCTGGGCATGACCACCCGCTGGCCTGTTGCCCGGTCGTAGAGGCTCAGGTCGACGGCGCAGCCGCGATTGTGCCGGGAGCCTTCCCGAGGGTCGGCCAGGAACCGGTGCTGATCCTCATTGGTCGCTTCCCAAAACAGCCGCGTCACCGACCATGGGCGATAGCCGTCGAACAACAACAGGCCAAACCCGTGAGGTTCCATACGAGCGTTCACCCGGACCAGCGCCTCGGCGGCCGGTCGCTGCAGGAATACCCGTGCTTCCGGGTAGACGGCTAGGCCAAGAAAGTTATCGGAGGTGGCATAGCGCACGTCGAGTCTCAGCGTGCGGTCCATGCGCACCACTTCCACCAGCTCCGGTCTCCGGAAGGGGCCGGTTTCCCCGGAAAAAGGGCGAGCCGACCCGGAGCGGCTCGCCTCATACATAAAGGGCGCTCGCCAGCCGAGCCCGGTAGCGACGGCTGAGTTCATGGCCATCTCCCAGCCACTGGAAGACGGCGACACAGGCTTTGCGGGCGCCGTCGTCGTCGTAGGATCGGGCCCGGCGGACGACTTCGATCCATCCCTCGAGAGCCTGTTCATAGCGCTCCTCACGAAGATTCCGGATCGCTTCCAGGTAAAGCGGCTTGACTGGATCGTCCGGCAAGGTCTCCGGATGTTCGGCGATGCGGAACAGACGGCCCAGGGTGCGGATCGCCTCCGCCTCGGCGTGTTGTTCGGAATCGGGACCCAGATCCTGAACCAGTTCCACCGCCGCGTCCGGATTCGTGTGGAGCAACAGCTTGGCCAGTAAGACCCTGGCCTCGTGGTTTTCCGGTTCGGCTTCCAGGACACGTTTGAGGAGCGGGATGGCCTCGCCGCGCCGCCCTTGTGCCACCAGGTCCTGGGCGGTCTGCCACTCTTCACTCTGAGGGCTGGGGAGGACCCCTTGCAGCCACTCCTCGATGACCGATTCCGGCAGAGCACCGGTGAATTCGTCCACTACCTGGCCGTCGATGAACAATTTCACGTTCGGGATCCCGCGTACCCCGTATCGGTAGGCGATCTCGGGATATTCCTCGGTATTCAGCTTCACCAGCTCACTGCGGTCGGCGTAACGGGAGACCACGCGCTCCAGTACGGGAGTCAAGGTACGACAAGGCCCGCACCAGGGGGCCCAGAAGTCTACCAGTACCGGAATGGCAAAACTGCGTTGCAGTACGGATTGTTCGAAGTCGAAGCTTGGCATGGGATTCGCGAGCTATGGATCGTTTTCGATGACCGCGATTTTCGCAGATCGTCGAAGAGGTTGCACAGCGTGAATTTCGGGTTGCCGCTGACAAGGAGTCCACAAAGTTATCCACAGGATCTGTGGACAGTTTCTTTCGTCGATCACCCTCCCTGGAATTCTTCCATCATCCGAGCGGCTCCCCGGAGTCCGCTTCGTGAGAAGAAAGAAGTCATTCAAAAACAAACGGATAAAATGGGAGGAAACAATAGCGGTCCGGTCGGGTCGATGGTTTCACTGCGGGCCACAAGGCTTGACTTTCCCGAAAAGAGAGAGACTTCCTGCCGCCTCTCTCCCATTTTTCCACAGCGATGGGGCGCGAAAGGCACGCGAGTGGAGAGAAGCACCTCGATCTCGTTTATGGCACGCCGAGAGCCCTGGAGGGGTGAACCCGAGGGATGGGGTGAGCAATCGTCGCACGGGGTGCTGCGGTGAGAGGAAGCCGAAAAGGCTTCCTCCCCCTTTTCGTCGCATTCGGCTCATAACCGGATGCGCCGGTTTTCGATCGAAATCATCCTTGGCCGGAGACCCATTCCCGGTGATAGGCTTCGATGCGCTCCATCTCTTTTTTCGCGCCCAGGAAGAGTGGCACCCGCTGATGGATATGTTTGGGCTGCATGGTCAACACCCGCTCCCTGCCCGTGGAAATGACGCCGCCGGCCTGCTCCACGATGAAACCTATGGGATTGGCCTCGTACATCAGGCGTAGGCGTCCATCCAGTCCTTTGGCCTTGAGCTTTTCATCCAAAGGATAAGTCCAGATGCCGCCACGCATCAGGATACGATACGCCTCGGCGACGAACGAGGCGATCCAGCGCATGTTGAAATCCTTGCCCAGGGGACCTTCTTTGCCTTGGAGGCATTCCTCGATGAAGCGCCGCACCGGCGGTTCCCAAAAACGCCAGTTGGACATGTTGATGGCAAATTCTTTGGCCTCTTCCGGGATACGGATGTCGGGATGGGTCAGGACGAATTCTCCCACCCCCTGGTGCAGGGTAAAGCCGTGGGTGCCGTTCCCGGTCGTCAGGATCAGGGTCACCGTGGGGCCGTAGACACAAAATCCGGCGCAAACCTGATGGATCCCTGGTTGGAGGAAGTGCTCCTCGGTCGGCTCATCCACCCCTTCGGGACAACGCAGGATCGAGAAAACCGTCCCGATGCACATGTTGACGTTGATGTTGGACGAGCCGTCCAGGGGATCGAAACATACCAAATACTTGCCACGATTTTCCTTCGGTACCGAGATGACCTCGTCGTTTTCTTCTGAGATCATCGCCGCCACGTGGCCTGAGCGGCGCAGCACACCGATCATGATCTCGTTGGCGAGTACGTCCAGTTTTTGCTGGGCTTCTCCTTGGACGTTTTCGGCGCCGATTTGACCGAGATTGCCGAACAGGGCGCCATAGCGCACTTCACGGGCGATCGCCTTGCAGATCCTGGCGATATCGCTGATCAAAAGCGTCAGTTCCCCAGTCGCCAAGGGGATCTTGCGCTGCTCCTGAATCAAGAATTCGGTTAAGGAAACACCTCGACCTTGCATAGCAACCTCCATAAGGATTGTTGGCAAAAAATCAATCTGTCCGCGTGGAAAAGAAACCGCCCGCTATGGGTCGGGGTCGGCACGGGTGAAGCCATGGCGGACCTGGCCCGGGACCTTATTCCGGCCCCCCCTGCTCGATCTGGCAGTGTTCCAGCTCCGGCAACGGGATTTCCTTCAACTCGATGCCGTGCTCGCGCAGCACCCGTTTCATGGTCTCCAGTTGCGCATCCAGGGCCTGGAGGTGGTCAAGCATGTGGTTGATGGCATGGGCGACCGGGTCCGGCATGTCCGGAGTCATGCCGTAGGCATCGAAGCCGATCTTGCTGGCGATGGCTTTGCGACGGGCTTCCTGCGCCTTGCGATCGGGATTGACGATATGGCCGGGGATACCGACGATCGTCGCGCCGGCCGGGACCGGATGCAGCACCACCGAATTGGAACCGATGCGGGCCCCATCACCGACGGTGATGGGGCCGAGCACCTTGGCTCCGGCCCCGATCACCACGTTGTTGCCGATCGTGGGGTGGCGTTTCCCTTTCTTCCAACTGGTGCCGCCGAGGGTGACGCCGTGGTAGAGCGTGCAGTCGTCGCCGATGATTGCGGTCTCGCCGATGACCACGCCCATGCCGTGATCGATGAAGAAACGGCGGCCGATGACGGCACCGGGATGGATTTCGATCCCGGTGAACCAGCGCGCGAAATAGGAGAGGAATCGAGCCGGCCAGCGCAATCGGTGGTTCCAGAGCCAATGGCTGACCCGATGGATCAGAATGGCATGGACGCCAGGATAGGTCGTCAGGACTTCGAAAAACGTTTGCGCGGCTGGGTCTCTTTCGAAGACGCAGGCAAACTCTTCTTTAAACGCTTTCAGTACCTTCAACATCGCATCGCCGTGCCGTCGAACAGCGTTGAGCGGCAGTCAAGATACCACGCAGCAAGTGGATTTCCTTCTGTTCGATCTGGGCCCGCTGGAAGATGCGCCGTAGTCGCCGCATGATCGAAGGCGAGGACCTCCGCGCGTGCAGGAAGCCGATGGCGTAGAGCGTCTGCTGCAGGTGATCGAAAAAGGATTCCATCTGCTTCGCGTTCGCGAGGGCCGCTGCCCGGCGCACCGGAGGAGCATCTCGGGTCGCCAGGAAGATTTCGTAGGCGACCACTTGTACTGCGGCGGCCAGGTTGAGGGAGCTGAATTCCGGATTGGCAGGGATGTGCAGGAGGTAGTGACATTGTTCCAATTCCTCGTTGGTCAACCCGGAGTGTTCCCGGCCAAAAAGAATCGCCGTTTTCGTTGCATTTCCCAAATTCGCGATGCGTTCCGCAGCGGCGCGGGGGTCGAGTTCCGGCCAGGAAATGGTGCGAAGGCGCGCACTGGCTCCAATGACGAGCTGACAATCTCCGATGGCTTGTTGCAAGGTGTCGACCACCCGCGCCCGGGCCAGCAAGTCGTCGGCGCCGGCGGCCCGCGCGGTGGCCTGTTCGCTCGGGAAGTCCTTCGGTGCCACCAGGACCAGCTCGCGAAGGCACATGTTCTTCATCGCCCGCGCCACAGCCCCGATGTTGCCCGGATGGGTCGTCTCGACCAGTACGATACGGACTTCTGGAAGCACGAGTCGACCTAAGGCTGTGCTCGAATCACGAAAATCGGAAAATTCTAGCAGAAATTTGGTAGGCTACTCCGCTTTGCGAAGAGTACGGCACATCGTTTATGGACCCGATGTTGAATATCGCTACCCGCGCCGTGCGGGCGGCCGGGGATCTCATCGTCCGCTATCTCGACCGGATCGACTCCTTGCAGGTGTCTTCCAAGGCGCGTAATGATTTCGTCAGCGAGGTGGATCGCCAGGCGGAACGGGAAATCGTGCACATCTTGCAAAAGGCCTATCCGGGACACGCCTTTTTGGGCGAGGAAGGAGGTCGGCAAGGGGCTAAGGGCGAGGATTTCGTGTGGATCATCGACCCGCTGGACGGCACCACCAATTTTCTCCATGGATTTCCGCAATTCGCCGTATCGTTGGCCTTGCAGCATCGCGGACGTCTCGAACTGGCGGTGGTGTACGATCCCTTGCGGCAGGAACTGTTTACCGCCAAACGCGGCAGCGGCGCTGCCCTGAACAGCCGGCGCATCCGCGTCGCTCGGCAAAACAGTTTGACTGGAGCCTTGCTCGGCACTGGCATCCCGTTCAAGGATCAGACGCACATCGAGGCCTATCTCAACATGCTGCGCGATCTCGTCCGCGACACCGCCGGGATCCGTCGCGCCGGTTCGGCCGCCTTGGATCTGTCCTATGTGGCGGCGGGGCGGCTGGACGGCTTCTGGGAACTCGGGCTGAAGAAATGGGACATGGCCGCCGGCATTCTCCTGATCCAGGAAGCAGGGGGTGTGGTGAGCGATCTCGAGGGTGGAGGAACCTATCTGGAAACCGGCAATCTCGTCACCGGCAATCCCCGCGTGCACCAACAGATGCTGGAAGTGATCCGGCCGCATCTCACCGAGGCCCTTCGGACTCGTCGATCCTAGCAGCCGCCGCCGGCTCGGACGGGGGTTCGCGCAGGGCTGCAAGGAGCCGTTCCAGTCGCTTCGGGTCGAAATCCAGGTGCACGTCCCGTTGCGGAAACGGCATCTTCAGTCCTTCGCGGCGGCAGGCTGCGTCGATCTCGGTGCAAAGGTCGGAGGTCACGGCACGTAGCTTGTCGACGTCGTCGACGAAGGCGACGACCTCGAAATTCAGCGAGCTCGCGCCGAATTCCTTGAAAAGCACCATCGGTGCCGGATGGGGTAGCACGTCGGGGTGGGAGCGAGCCACCTGCAACAACACCTCGTGGACGCGGCGGGCATCGGTGCCGTAGCTGAATCCGACCGGAATGACGATGCGCCCGACCTTGTCGGCATAGGTGCGATTCATCACCGGAGCGGCGATGAGGTTGGAATTCGGGATGAAGACCGAGGCGCGGTCGAAGGTCAACACTTCGGTCGCCCGCACGCTGATTTTCCGGACATAGCCTTGGACGTCCCCGACCACGATCCAGTCGCCGACCTTGATGGGACGTTCGACCAGCAAGATGAGCCCGGAGACGAAGTTGTTGACCACGTTCTGGAGGCCGAAACCGATGCCCACGGAAAGAGCACCGGCGATGAGCGCCACGTGGGAAAGGTCGAAGCCGGCGGCGGAAATGGAGATTCCCAGGGCGATGAGGACGCCGATGTACCCCACGGTGGCACGGATGCTGTGCTGCAAGCCGGGGTCGAGACGGGTGCGGGGGAAGAGGCGCTGTTCCAAGGTACGCTGGATCAGCCGGGTCGCGGTCAAGAGCACGAGAAAAAGAAGCAGGCCAAACAGCAGATCGGCCAAAGAAATCGTGATTTCTCCGACCTTGAATCCGAAGATCACAGTGTGCAGCCAAGCTTGCAGGTCGCTCCGTCCGGCGCCCCAGAGAATCAGCAGGGCAAGGACGCCGCCCAGCGTGATCACCAGTTGGACCAGCCCGGTGAGCCAGAAACCGACGGTTCCCAATCCTTGGGCGGAAAGACCGAGGGCGTTTTGCAGTCGCATGCCGATCGGCGAGCGCTCGTCGCAGACCTGCTCCACGATTTCCGCGGCGATCTTGTTGAGGAGTCTGACCAGCACGTACAGGCCGATCGATAGCACCAGTTGGATGGCCAGGAGCCGCGACAGCACCACATAGCCGAGCAGGGCCGAAACCGGAATGGCGTAGACGAGCAAGGTCAGGGCATACCTCAACCCCAGCCAGCGGTTTTGCCCGAATTCGGGCTCATAGACGCGACGTCGCAGGATGTGCAGCAGCAGGGCGCTGATCAGGGCGCCGATGAAGAAGTGGTGCAGCAGGGTCAGCTCGATCGACCATTCGAAAACACCGCTCCAGGTGCCGATAATGGCGTCGATCGCGAACACCGCCGCTAACGCAGTGACGATGCGGCTCACCGTCAACGCGAAAGGATCGCCGACCTGGACCAGCCGCCAGGGAGCGGCCTCCGGGGCGAGGGCGGCGCGGCAAAACGCTACCACGAAGAAGAACATCACCAACATGAAGGCCGTGGTGCGAACCACGGTGAGAAGGGTGTCCGGCAACAGATCGCCACTGGCGATGCCGAGGTAAAGAGCCAAGACTGCGGCGGAGGGAAGGAGCGTGCGCAGGATGCCGGTAACGAGGGCGGTACGCAGTCTTTGTCCGTAACTGGGTTCGCCGACCAGCGTGACATAGCCGAAGCGGCGGATGAGCCAGCGCCGCAGCGGCCAGGCCATGATGACCGCGAGCACGACGCCCAGCGGCAATTGCCAACGCCGTGCGCGGATCTTCGCCGTGGTGGTGTCGCTGGAGAGCCAGGCCGCGAACTGCTCCCGTTGCAGCGCGAACCCGGTGCGCGCCTCCTCGATCGCTTTGCGCCAGACTTCCGGGGACAGCGGCGAGGGTCCCCGCGTCAACACCCGCTCGGTGAAGCGCGTGCGTCGTAGTGCCTGGACGCGCTCGATCAGACGGTCGGCGCGGGTGATGACCAGCTCCGCTTCCTTGATGGCCCCTTCCGCCTTGGCCAATCGGTCCTGGATCGATTTGCGCCGCTCCGCCACGTTCGGAGCTTCGGGAGGGGCGCCTTCCGCTGGCGCCGGACCCAAGGTGGCCAACTCCTGCCGGATCGACTCCACTTCCGGAATGGCTTGGTCGATGGCGGTTCTGGCTTCACTGTGCAGGGAGACCAGCTCGGTCCGGATTTCCAAGATGCGGTCGTCCTCGACGTCGCCTTTGTTGAGCGCCTTGTCGTGACGTTCCAATATGGCCTGCCAATCCTTGACCCGACTCATCAAGGGGCGGCTGGCTGCGGGCTCCTCGGCGTACAGGGATACTGGTAAGAATGCGGCGGCCAGCAGCAGGAATAGCGCCCCGGGAAAGAGGATCCGGAAGGTGAAAAAGGAGATCGGATGAGTGGCGCAAGGCTGCATGGTGGGATGCCAGGTGGGGTTCGCTGAATACGGGCGGACCGGGGATTTCAATCCCGCACCCAATTTTCCGTGAGGCGGCTCGGGATGTGCTGCGATTCGCTGGAAGGCGGATGTGGCCTGCCGGTGAGGGCACAATAACAAACCCGTACCGTGTCGAATACCAACACCCAGGTCAGTCCGAGAAACACGGCCGTGAGGGTCGCGTCCAGATAGTCGTTGAACACCAGTCGCGGGATTTTCTCCGCTTCCCCCGCGGCCAAGCCGCCGGCGGCGAGTTTGTCGGTGAGGTCGCGGGCGTGGGCCAGGAACCCAACCCGCAGTTCGGGACTGAACAATTTTTCCCAGGCCGCGGCACTCGTCACTGTGACCAGCCACGACAGCGGAACGGCCGTGACTGCGGCGTGGATCGCCCTCCCGGATTTGACCAGGATGGTGGTGGCGACACACAGGGCGATGGCGGCCAGCATCTGGTTGGCGATGCCAAACAAAGGCCACAGGCTGTTGATGCCACCCAGGGGATCGATGGTTCCCATGTAGAGAAAATAACCCCAGGCCGCGACCACCAGCGCTGAACTCAGGAGCACCCCCGGGTACCAGCCGGTGCGACCGAGGCGCGGCGACCAATTGCCGAGAAGATCCTGCAGCATGAAACGGGCGACGCGGGTGCCGGCATCGAGCGTGGTGAGGATGAAGAGGGCCTCGAACATGATTGCGAAGTGATACCAAAGCGCCAGCAGCCCATCCCCGAATGCACGCGCGAACAGGCTGGCCATCCCTACCGCCAGGGAGGGGGCCCCGCCGGTGCGGGCGAACAGCGTCGCCTCGCCCATCTCACGGGCGAGTTGCTCCATCGTTTCGACGCCGACCGGAAACCCCCAAGAGGAGATGTTCGCCACCGCCACGGCGGCTTCCCGGCCTACCACTCCGGCCGGACTGTTGATCGCGAAATACACTCCGGGGTCGAGGACCGTCGCCGCGATCATGGCCATGATCGCCACGAAGGACTCCATCATCATGGCGCCGTAACCGATGAAGCGGGCATCGCTTTCATTGGCGAGCAGCTTGGGTGTGGTGCCCGAAGCGATCAGGGCATGGAAACCGGAGATGGCGCCGCAGGCGATGGTGATGAACACGAAAGGAAAAAGCTTGCCGCCGAAGATGGGGCCGGAGCCATCGACGAAGCGGGTCAGGGGCGGCATTTGTACTTCGGGATGCAGCCAGGCGATGGCGACGGCGAGCGCCGCGATGGTGCCGAGCTTCATGAAGGTGGAAAGATAATCACGCGGCGCCAGCAGGAGCCATACCGGCAACACGGCGGCGGCGAAGCCATAGGCGATGATCAGCAGCGCGAGCGTGGGTGCATCATAGTCGAACCAGGGTTTCAGGAAGGGATGGTGATCGATCCAACCCCCGCCGACCACGGCCAGCAGCAGCAGGGCAACGCCCAACAAGGTGGCCTCGATCACCCGGCCGGGGCGAATCTCGCGCAGATACAGGCCGATCAGCACGGCAATCGGAATGGTCGCGGCCACCGTCGCCGTGGCCCAGGGGCTGTGCTTCATGGCGTTGACCACGACCAGGCCGAGCACGGCGATCAGGATGATCATGATCGTCAGGACGCCGAGGAGGGCTGCCGAGCCGCCGATCGGACCGAGTTCGTCGCGGGCCATCTGTCCCAGCGAGCGGCCGTCGCGACGGGTGGAGTACACCAGGATGACGAAATCCTGCACACAGCCCCCGAATACCGCACCGATCAGAATCCACAGCGTTCCCGGCAGGTACCCGAACTGGGCCGCCAAGGTCGGCCCGATCAGGGGGCCGGGTCCGGCGATGGCGGCGAAGTGATGGCCGAATACCACCCAGCGGTGGGTCGGTACGAAATCACGACCGTCGTTGAAGCGTTCCGCCGGGGTGGCGCGGGTGCGATCCAACATCAGTACGCGCGTTGCCACGAAGGCGCTGTAAAATCGGTAACCCAACGCATAGATGCACACCGCGGCGGTAACGAACCACAGGCTATTGATGGTTTCTCCGCGCTGCAGTGCGATGCCGCCGAAGGCAAGGGCGCCGAGCAACGCCAAGAGGAACCAGGAAAGGACCGGTAGGAGTTTGCGATGGTACATGGGAATATCGATCCAAGCAGGGGAATAGCGGAATCCCCGGTCGTCGCCGAACCTTGCGAACGATTCCATGGGGAACGCAAACGGCGTCATACGCGAAAACCGGGCCACGCAGGAGCGGCGACCCGAAGCAAGGTATTATGCACGGGGAAAGGGACGGCGGGGTAGTCGCGCCCATGGTCGTAGCGGGTCGACCGGAGACCGCGCGGATTCCCTGTCGGTAATCAAGGATCAGGCCGACGATCAAGAGCGCCGGAGCCCGATCATTTCGCAAAGAGACATCGGAGGATCAGCATGGTGAAAAAACGGAGAGTCCCCGGGGGCCGCAAATCGGGGGAAGGGAAAGACACACGCGTGCCGGCTCTGGGACCGGTGGCACCGGAGCCGGCACAATCAAGTCTCGGGGCTCCGCGGGCGAACGCCCCGGAGGAACGAGGATCATCCCCGATGGTGCCATCGGGAACCGTGGAGCCGGTCTCACGCGGCATCGAAACTCCGTCTGCGAATCCCGAGCCGGCATTGGCATCGCCTCCCCCGGAACCCGGGGATTCCACGGCGGCTGGCGAAGAGCCGGCGGAAGGTGGGGTGGAGTCCGGGTTCGCCCCGGAACGGCCGACATCACTAAGCGAACCCGAGCCGGCGATTCCGATCGTAGCTGGAGCCCAGGTGGAAGCCTCCGGAGAGACCGAGACACTCGTTTCGGCACGGGTCGTCGAGGGGGAAAAAGGTGTCGAGATGGCTTCGGGAACAGCAACCCCGGAACCCGAGGGAAAGGAACCCGGATCCCCGTCGGCGAGCGAAGGCGCGGTCGCCGAGGCACCCCATGCCCCGGAGTGGTCTCCCCCGCAAAGTCTCCAGGAGCCGGAACCGGAACGGCTGGAGCAGCCGCAGCCGGAACCGGCACCCTCCCCGCAGCCGCATATCCAATGGCGGCCGTCCATCTTCATTGTTCAGATCACCCCGGAGTTGGCTCCGGTGGCGAAAGTGGGCGGGTTGGCCGATGTGGTGTTCGGTCTCTCCCGCGAGTTGGAGATTCGCGGTAATCACGTGGAAATCGTCCTGCCGAAGTACGATTGCATGCGTTACGACCAGATCTGGGGGTTGCAACGTGCTTTCGATGACCTCTGGGTGCCGTGGTATGGCGGCGCCATCCACTGCTCGGTGTATTTCGGCTTCGTCCACGGACGCAAATGCTTTTTCATCGAACCGCATTCCCAGGACAACTTCTTCAACCGCGGGGCGGTGTACGGTTTCAACGACGACGTGCTGCGGTTTGCCTTCTTCTCGCGGGCGGCGATGGAGTTCCTGTGGAAATCCGGCAAGCATCCCGACATCATCCATTGCCATGACTGGCAGACCGCACTGGTTCCGGTGTTCCTCTACGAAATCTACCAGCCGATGGGGATGACCCATCCCCGCGTCTGTTTCACCATCCACAATTTCAAACATCAGGGGGTGACGGGTGCGCAAGTCCTGCACGCTACCGGTCTCGGTCGGCCGGAATACTATTTCCAATACGACAAGCTGCGTGACAACCACAATCCCCATGCCATCAATCTGATGAAAGGCGGCATTGTCTATTCCAACTTCATTACCACCGTGTCGCCCCGTTATGCCATGGAAGCAAAAGACCTGGGGCAGGGATTCGGACTTGAGCCGACCTTGCACATACATCACATGAAGTACGGCGGCGTGGTGAACGGCATCGATTACGACGTCTGGAATCCGGAGGCAGACCCCTTGATCCCATTCCATTACAACGTCGACACCATCGATGGCAAGTATCGCAACAAGAAGGCCCTCCGCGACCGGCTATTGCTCACCGACAACGAGAAACCCATCGTTTCTTTCGTCGGCCGGCTGGACCCGCAAAAAGGCATCGAGCTGATCCGCCATGCCTTGTTTTACACGCTCGGACAGCGGGGCCAGTTCGTACTGCTGGGTTCCAGCCCGGACGCTGCCATCAACGGCTATTTCTGGGGTCTCAAGCAGCAACTCAATGACAATCCGGATTGCCATCTGGAAATCGGCTACAACGAAGAACTGGCCCATCTCGTCTATGCCGGGTCGGACATCGCGGTGGTGCCGAGCCGCTTCGAACCCTGTGGCCTGACCCAACTCATCGCCATGCGCTACGGCACGATTCCCGTGGTGCGGGAGATCGGAGGACTCGCCGATACCGTGATCGACAAGGATTATTCGCACCGTCCTCTACATGAACGCAATGGCTATGTGTTCCGGGACTACGACGAGCCGGGTCTGGAATCGGCGTTGGGCCGGGCGATTGCTTGTTATTACCAATATCCGGAACACTTCCGCGAACTGATGAAGAACGCCATGCGTTACGACTATTCCTGGAATCACCCCGGTCAGGACTATCTGAACATCTACCATTACATTCGGGAAAAGTAGCTTGCGGGGGTTCGGCGCCGGCCATGGAACTTTTTGGAAAACGGATACTCTTATGATACAAGTGTCTGGAACGACGTCCAACTACTCATTCCTCTCCCTTATGAGTAGATCTTGGATCCCCGACTCCCCCAAGTCGGGACTTCACGCACTCCGGAGCGTCCCCCCCTTTTTGGCTCCGGAGTCCTTTTTCTGAGATCGGCTCGGGTGGCAACGCCAACCACGTTCGAAGTGCATCCCAGGCTTCCTCGATTCCGGTTTTGTCGACTGCGGAAAAGAGTTGCACGCTCAACCGAAGCGATTCGAATCGTGCCAATCGTGCTTTCGCCAAATGCAGGACATTCAGGGCTCTCCCCCGGCTCAACTTGTCGCTCTTGGTCAGAGCCAGATGCACGGCGAGGTTTCGGCGGACGCACCATTCGATCATCATCTCGTCTCGTTGGGAAAAAGGGTGGCGGATGTCCATCAACAAGAACAGTCCACGCAGCGACCGACGTGTGCCTAAGTAGCGCTCCAAGGCGTCCTGCCAGCGCTGTTGGATCTCGCCGGATACTTTCGCGTAGCCGTAACCAGGAAGGTCGACCAGGCGTCGCTCCGCATCCACTCGGAAAAAGTTGATGTGGCGGGTTCGTCCGGGTGTCTTGCTGACCCGTGCGAGCTTTTTTATATTCGCAAGAGCGTTGATGGCGCTCGACTTTCCCGCGTTGGAGCGACCGGCGAAAGCGACTTCATAGCCGATATCGGGGGGAGCATCCCAGAGTTCCAGGACGCTGCGCAGATATTCGATGGTGACCGGAGGAATGTTCACGGAAGCTGTGCGATGTTGGATTTCGTCGTGGCCGTTGGCTGGTAACTGGGAAACGAATTGCCGTCGGTGCCGGTCTGCAACACGGGTCCGGCCGAAGTCACCCCCTCTTCCGTGAGAGGATCCTGCCCGTTCGCGTTGTCTGCGGCCCGGTCACGGTTGACATTTGCCGTCGACCTCGATTTGATTCGCGGTGTTTTTGGCGCGTTGGCGATGCAGGCGTCGAGGTTTCGATAGCAATAGCCATTGGGAGTCGTAATGAATTATAAAGGTTTGATCACGGGATTGGGGTTGACGGTCGCTTTGGCGACAAGTCCCTGGGTGTGGGGAGAAGGGGATGTCGCCGCGGGGAAGCGCAAAGCCGAGATGTGTTCCGGTTGTCATGGTGAGGACGGCAACGGCAACGCCCCCATTTTCCCCAAGCTGGCCGGACAGCATTTCCGCTATCTCGTGAAGCAATTGCGTGATTTCAAGTCGCAGTTGCGCGAGGAACCCACCATGTCCGCGCTCGCCGAAGCGCTGAGCGAAGAGGACATCGCCGATCTGAGTGCTTGGTTCGCCAAGGGGACGGTGAAAGTCGAAAAGAATGACGACGACAACGAGCTCGGTAAGAGAATCTACCGGGTTGGAGATCTGTCGCGACGGATCCCTGCCTGTTCCGGGTGTCATGGGCCCGCCGGTCAAGGCAACGGCGAAGCCGGTTTTCCCGCCCTCCGCGGGCAGTATTCCGCGTATGTGGCCAAGACGCTGCGGGAGTTCAAGGCCGGCGAACGAAAAAACGACCGCAACGGCATGATGCATACCATCGCGGCGAAATTGACGGACGAGGAGATCGGCGCCCTGTCTGATTATATTTCCGCCATGAAGCCCTGAAACCAGGGCCGGGGGACGGGGACTGCGATATTCTCTGGAATGATCGACGCGAGTTTTTCGCCGCACCCGGTCGCCATAGAGTGATGGAGCGGGTATCGGTGCCAGCAGCGAGAAACCTATCTTAAGATTTTTTGAGGAGTACTCATGTTCCGTGTCCGTTTGAGTCTGGTTTTATTGACGCTGTTCTCGGCGTTCGTGGCGGCGGCTCCTGGTGGAACGCCGCAATCGTTCAAGGAGGGCAAGGATTACGAACGGCTCAGCCAACCGCAGCCGACTTCGGACCCCTCCAAGGTCGAGGTCATCGAGTTTTTCTGGTACGGGTGCCCACACTGCTATCACTTCGAGCCGGATTTGAACGCTTGGCTCAAGTCCAAGCCGGACAATGTCGTCTTCATCCACCAGCCGGCGATTTTCAATGAGCGCTGGGCGGCCCACGCCAAGGCATTTTTCACCGCCGAAGCGCTCGGGGTGTTGGACAAGCTGCATCCCTTGTTCTATGACGCGATCCAGAACCAGAAGCGGGCCCTGGAGTCCGAGGAGGATCTTGCCAAGTTCTTCGCCGAGCATGGGGTCGCCGAAGAGGATTTCCACAAGGCGTATCGGTCATTCGCGGTCGATGCCAAGATGCGTCAGGCGGAGGGGATGGCGGCACGATATGGAGTCACCGGCACTCCGACGTTGGTGGTCAACGGCAAGTTCCGCATCACCGGAACACTGGCCAAGTCGTATCCCAATCTGATCGCCATCACCAACTACTTGATCTCCCAGGAAAGCAAAGGGTCGGCAAGAAAATAAGATGGGAACACTCGCAGTGTCGAACGCCTGGAGCGGGGCGGAGCACACCGCTCCCGAACGGTTCGCGCCGTCGTCGAGCGCGGGACGACCGGTGGTTCTCAAGCTCGCCAGCTTCAACATTCAGACCGGGATCGCGACTTCCTCTTATCGGGATTACATCACCGGCGGTTGGCGTCACGTCCTGCCTTCGACCAAGCGCTTGCCGAACCTCAACCGGATCGCGCAGCAACTGCGCGGCTTCGACATCGTCGGCTTGCAGGAGGTGGAAGGTGGCGGGATGCGCAGCCATCATATCGTGCAGACGCAGTATCTGGCCGAAAACGCTGGCTTTGCCTACTGGCACAACCAGGTCAATCGGCGTATCGGCAACCTGGCGGTGCACTGCAATGGCCTGCTGAGCCGGAAGGCACCGGATTTCATCCGCGATTACAACCTTCCCGGTTTGCCGGGGCGCGGCGCTTTGTTGGCACGTTTCGGGGTCGACCCGAAGAATGCGCTTTACGTCTGCGTGGTGCACCTGGCGCTGAGCCGCCGCGCGCGACTCAAGCAGGTGAGCTTCATCAGCGAACTCATCGGCCACCTCCCTTATGTGGTGATGATGGGCGACCTGAATTGCGAGCCCGACACACCGGAACTCCAGCTCTTGTTGCGGGCGACCCATCTCAGTGATCCGGTGTGTCGCCTGGAAACGTTCCCGAGCTGGAAGCCGCGGAAAATGCTGGATCACATCCTGGTCACACCCAGCCTTTTGGTCCGGCGCTTGCGCGTCATCGATTTCGCTTGCTCGGATCACCTGCCGGTGGCCATGGAGGTCTGTCTGCCGGATGCCTTGGCTCAGGCGCTGGGACTTTCCCGGATGGACGGCGAATCGGCAGGCCACCGAGAAAGCCTGGCTTTTTCCCGCGACGCCGGTGTATCGCCCGGCGGCAGAGCCCGGTAGCTTCCCCAGGGATTGCTCGCGCGCCGGTGCCGCAGAAGACGGGTCAGTCCTTGCGTTCCGCAAGGCGGGCGAATTCCCGCAGACGATGGACCGCCATTCGGTTCACGGTGCGTGCCACCTTGCCGGTCAATAGCTGCAGCGCTTCGTCCACGGTGCGTACGGCGTAGACCGTGAATTGGCCCGCGCGCACCGCAGCCACGACCTCGTCTTTCAACATCAGATTGCGGATGTTGGCGAACGGAATGACGACCCCTTGTCGGCCGTTCAGTCCGCGCGCCTGACACAAGCGGAAGAAGCCTTCCACCTTTTCGTTCACACCGCCCACCGCCTGCACATCGCCGTACTGATTGATCGATCCGGTCACTGCCAGTGACTGCTGGATCGGGACGCGGGTCAGCGCCGAAAGCAGGGCACACACTTCCGCCAAGGCTGCACTGTCGCCGTCGATATAGCCGTAGGACTGCTCGATCGCCAGATGGGCGGAAAGCGCCAGGGCGAAATCCCGCGCATAGCGAAAACCGAGGTAGCCGGAGAGGATCAGCACGCCCTTGGAATGGATCGACTGACCGAGTTCGGCTTCGCGCTCGATGTCGACGACGCCGCGCTCCCCCGGAAACGCCGTGGCGGTGATGCGGGCGGGAATCGCGAAGCAGGTTTCGCCGACCTCCAACACCGTCAGCCCATTCACCCGCCCGACCGATTCCCCTTCCGTGGCGATGAGCAGGACTCCATCCAGCATGTCTTTGAGCAATTCCTGGTTGAGCCGGTCCACGCGATGCTCGCGCGCCGCCAGGGTGCGATCGATGTGCGTGGCCTCGATGCCCATGGCACCGTCGCGACGCCGCAGCAAGTCGGCCTCGGCAAGGATCTCGCACAAGTCCCCGATGCGGGCCGACAGGCGATCCTGGTGTTCCGCCAGGCGCGCCCCATATTCGATCAATCGCGCCAAGCCAGCCGCCGAAACGGCGCCATAACCTTCCCGCAGGATCTGTGTCTTGATCAGGCGCGAGAATGCCAGGATCGAATCCGGGGTCAAGGGAAAGTAATCGTCGAAATCGACCGGCAAACGGAATAACTCCTTGAACTCCGGATCGCTCGCTTCGAGCAGGTAATACAGTTCCCGGGAACCGACCAAAATCACCTTGAGGTTCAAAGGGATGGGCTCGGGGTTCAGGGTCATGACGGCGGGATTGCCGGAATCACTGGCGGGCGGCTCGATGCGGATTTGCCGGGTCTTGAGCGCGCGTTTCAGGGCCGGCCAGGCCTGCGGATCGGCGACGATCTGTTCGGCTTCGAGGACGAGGTAACCGCCGTTGGCCTGGTGTAGCGCGCCGGGGTAAATCAAACGGAAATGGGTGTGGGGTAATCCTTGCTCCAAGGTGTACTCGATACGGCCAAACAGATTGGGATAGCTCGGGTTGGCGGCGAACAAAACCGGTGCCCCCCGATGCGGATCATTGGTGACGAGGAGGCGCGGCGCGTAGCGATCGAGCACCAGGGTGCGGCGGTTGGCTTCCGTGCGCGCGTCTTCGGCGCGTTCGTCCAGCAGATATTCGGCGACGGTGCGGTCGAGGTTGGCGCGGGCGGCATCGAGATAGGCGCTGATCTGCGGGAAGAGGGAGTAACGTTGCTTCAGGCGGGCCAGGAGGGGTGATACCGCTTGATCGATGGTTTCGCTGTTGAGCCTGCGCAGAGCCTCGTTGGCTTCGCGTTTCCACTGCGGGAGTTCCAGCAAGGCTTCGCGCAGGCAGTCTTCCAGTTCGCGGATCTGACGGTGAAATTGTTCCTTGCGCTCCTCCGGAAGATTGGCGAAAGCCGCCTCGTCCAGCGCCGTTCCGTTGACCTGGGGCGCGAACGAAATGTTGTCACCGTCACGAAACACCAGGATTTCGTACCGTTCCGCGACTTTCTCCACTTGTTCCACGGCATGGTCAAAGCGGGTGGCGAATTCGCGGTCGATCAGGGTGCGGCGTCGCTGGTAGGCGGGATTGTCGAACGCCGCCGGAAAGGTGGCCAACAAATTGTCGACGAAGGTTTCCATCTCGGCGAGAAAATCGTGCCCGAGACCGGCCGGCAGGGAGGCCGCCACGGGCTCGCGCGGCTTTTCGAAGTGATTGAGATACAGCCAATCCATGGGAGCCGCGCGCTCCAGAGCCTTGCGTCGCAGCAATTGAGTCACCAGCGACAAGCGGCCGGTGCCGGGATCTCCCATGACGTAAAGGTTGTAACCCGGCCGATCGAGTTCGATGCCGATGTCGATCGCCTCCTGTGCCCGCTTCTGCCCGAGTATGCCTTCGAGCGGATCGAGTTCATCGGTGGAGGCGAAAGGGAGAGCTTCGGTGGCGATGCGGGTACGCAGCTCTGCGGGTGATAGTGCGTTGGGATGCTCGGGCATGGAAAAAAATGAAGTAGGAAGTGACACCAGTGCCAGGATTCTGCGCCGGCGCCCCCCGGATGAGGTCGGCGCCAGCCTGCTCGCGTCGTCGAATCTTGCAAGCGCAGGATGTCGCGGAAACGATCCGAGCGCGCGCAACTTCACCCAGTGTGCTGAATCTCCCGGCTCAGCATCGGTACGGATAAAAATGATGGTAACAATACCCGCGCGGATCTCCGTGTCCGGATTCGGCATGGAGCAGGCACTGCTCGGCGACGCGCATGGAGACCTCGGGGAAATCCGGCCGGCTTTCTTCTTCCCGCTTGCAATTCATGCAGATCGCCTTGTGGTCGTAGACGGAGAGAATACGGGGGTCTTCTTTCTTGAGCGGGGTGTTGCAACGCTGACACTGGATGGCACAGATCAATTCTTCTTTCCACGGTTCATTCATGGCATAGCCCTCTCATGATCATCGGTCGGGGCTGAAGCGGGCGGGTTGCAGCGGTGCGGGCAAGGCAGACCTCGGCCCGACTTCCGACACCATCGAGGCAGCCATGTCGGTGAGGCGACGCATGACGGTCGCGAGTTCGGCATCGTTGTGCGTGACGGATTCCGGCCTCAATTCGTTGGTGGCGGCCTCGATCAGCTTCTGGGGAAAAACGCCCAGCGCCAGGATCAATCCCGTGAGCAGGGCTAGCATCGATCCCGCCGCCGGGTGCAGGGGCGGGGAAGGAACGGGCTTTTCCGTCGGTTGCAGCATGATCCAGACGACGCGGAGATAGTAATAAAGTCCGATACCGCTGCCGACTAGGACGGCGCCAAGCAGAACCCAGGTTTCGGCCTCCACGGCCACGGCGAACACGTAAAATTTCCCGAGGAAACCCACGGTGAGCGGGATCCCCGCCAAGGACAGCAGTGCCACGGTAAGGGTCGTGGCCAGTCCCGGGGAACGCCAGAACAGGCCCTGGTAATCGTCTACGTTGGCGTCTTCCCGGGTGTCGTCGGAGAGCGCCGAGACGACACCGAAAGCCGCGATACTGGTGATGGTGTAGGCGGCCAGATAAAAACCCACGGTTTCGGAGAGGAGCTGGTGCCCCAGCCGGCCTGCCGCCACCAGGGCGACGAGAAGATAGCCCATGTGGGCGATGGAAGAATAAGCGAGAATGCGCTTCAAGTCCTGCTGGAACAGCGCCAAGAGATTTCCCGCCAAGACGGAAGCCAGGGCGAGCACGCCGAGGAGGCATGCCAGGATTTCCGAGCGGTCCGCCTGGACGTCGACGAGGAATCGCAACCAGAGGGCGAATACGGCGCTTTTCGAGACCGTCGCCACGAAGGCCGTCACCGGGGCCGGTGCGCCTTGGTAGACGTCAGGCGTCCACAAATGGAAGGGAACCCATGACAGCTTGAACCCCACCGCCGCCAGGATCAGCAGCACGCCAGTCAGCACCAATGGCCTGCTTTCCAAGCCAAGGCCAAGTCGGCCGATCTGCTCGAACGACAAGAGTCCCAACTCTCCATAGACCAGGGCCATCCCGAACAACAGGAAGGCCGAGGCCAATCCGGAAAGCACCAGATACTTGATCCCGGCTTCCAGTGGGAGCGAGGCACGAACACTATAGGCGATCATGGGAAAAAGCGAGATGGTGAGGATCTCGATGCCGAGGAAGAACATCGCGAAGTGGTTGCTCGCGACCAGCGTCATGCCGCCGAGAGTGGCGGTGAGAAGAAGTAGGAAGATTTCCTCGTTCTCATTTTCCCGCTTGCGGAAATAAGCGAAGCAGAGACAGGCGACCGCCAGGGCCGAGCCCGACAGCAGGATCCCGAAGAACCAGGTGTAAGCGTCGATCCGCAGCAGGGAAGTCGCAGCGATGGGGAGGTCCGAACGAATCCAGGCCAGGCTCGCCAGGGTCCCAAGCAGGCTGACCACGGTTCCCCAGAAGGCAACCGGGAAACTTCGCCGGATCGCGATGGCGAGCATCAAGACGACGACGGCGCCGGTGAGGACGATCCAGGGAAGGAGGGCGATGACTGCCGGGACGGTCATGGTCAGGTTCCTCGCTGGGCCGGGAGGCGCGCCAATGCGCTCACCGTGGCTTCGGAGACGGCGAGCATGGAACGCGGATACAGGCCCATCCATACGCTGGCCGCGATCAATGCCAGCATCAATCCCGTCTCACGCATCCCGAAGTCGGAAAGAGACGCCAGTCTGGGGGGGCCGTGGAATACTTTCTGGATCACGACGAGTGCGTAGACGGGGGCGACGATCAATCCAAGCGTGGCTACGGTGGTCCAGCCGGGGTGGACGCGGAATCCGCCCAAGAGGACGAGGAATTCGCCGACGAAATTGCCGAGCCCGGGCATTCCCAAGGACGCCACCGCGAAGAACAAGGTGATGGCCCCGAGGCGCGGGGCCAGCGTCCAGAACCCTCCCATGTTCCCCATCTCGCGGGTGTGCAAACGCTCCTGCAGAGCACCGGCGATCATGAACAGGGCGGCCGCGCTCACGCCGTGGGCGAGCATGGTCATCACCGCTCCCTGCAAGGCCTCACGGTTGCCGGCGAACGCGCCGACCAGCACGAAGCCCATGTGGCTCACGCTGGTATAGGCGATGAGACGCTTGAAGTCCGACTGGGCGAAGGCGAGTTTGGCACCGTAGAGGATGCTAAGCCCCCCCAGCCCCAGGCCGATGGGGGCGAAGTCCAGCGCAGCTCCGGGAAAGAGCGGGAGAACGAAGCGCAAGAGGCCGTAGGCACCGGTTTTCAACAGGATTCCGGCGAGCAGCACACTGCCCCCCGTGGGAGCTTGGGTATGGGCGTCCGGCAACCAGGTGTGGAAAGGGACCGCCGGCAGCTTGACGGCAAAGGCAAGGAAGAAGCCGAGCAGGAGCCAGCGCGCTGCCCCGGGGTCCAGATCGGCATGCAGGAGCTGAGAATAATCGAAGGTCAAGCTGCGGCTGGATTGGTAATGCAGGAACACCAGCGCCAGGATGGCGAACAGCATGAACAGCCCGCTGATCTGGGTGAACAGGAAGAACTTCATGGCCGCGTAAGCGCGATTTTCATGGCCCCAGAGGCTGATCAGGAAATACATGGGGACCAGCATCACTTCCCAAAAGAAGAAGAACAGGAAGAGATCCAGGGCCAAGAATACGCCCAGCACCCCGGCCAGGGTCCAGAGCAGGTTGAAGTGGAATAGACCGGGACGTTCCCGAATCTCGGTCCAGGAACAGCCCACCGCCAACAGACCCAGGAACAGGGTCAGGGCGACCAGGAGCAGGCTGAGCCCATCGAGCGCCAGGTGGAAGCGGATGCCGAAGCGTGGAATCCAGGCCCAATCGAGTTGCAGCAACCAGATTTGGTTAGTCATCGAATCCATTCCGGCGAACAGGGGCAGGACCAGCAGCAGGTCGAGGCCGAGCGTGATCAGCGCCGCGATCCGCGGTGCTTCCGCCCGCCAGAGGCCGGTCAACGCGGCGCAGATACCGCCGACCAAGGTGATTAGGAGGAGCCAGAACAGGGTCATGCCCACACCCCCGCGGCGATGATCAGCGCGGCGCCGAATAGCATGCCGGCAGCATAGCGGCGTAACTGCCCACTCTGGGTGGGGACGAGGAGAGCATGGCCATGACGCGCGAGGACGATGACGGTCTGGTAGATGCGATCGACGACATCGCCTCGGTTGAGAGCCGCGAGGAAAACGAAGGGGCGGACGAACAACCGGTTGTACAGCCAATCCATGCCCCAGCCGCTGAACCAGAACCGGTACAGGGAAGCGCCGAGCGGATGGCGGACGAGAGCCTCGACGTAACGATGCTCGGTGCCATAGAAAAAGTAGCCGAGTAGAACGCCGGCGAAGGGGGCGGCTGCGGTAATGGCGCTCGTGAAGGAATCGAGCGCAGGGACCTCGGCGCGGGGCAGGACCTCGTCATGGGACATTTCCAGATGTCCCCCGAACAGCGACAGGGCGGCCAGGATCAACAGCGGCAGGATCATGTTCCAGCCGAGATGTTCGTGAGCCGGGGTGCGCTTGGGACCGAAAAAGGCGATCAGGAGCAAACGGCTCGTATAGAGTCCGGTGAGCAGGGCGCCCAAGGTACCCGCGGCCCACAGCCAGGGATCCGCGGTATAGGCCGCGGACAGGATGTCGTGCTTGCTGGCAGCCCCCGAGGTGAAAGGCAAAGCGACCAGCGCCGCGGCTCCGATCAAAAAGGTCCAGAACGACACCGGCAGACTTCGCCAGAGTCCACCCATCTTGAAGATGTCCTGCTCGTGGTGCAGGGACAGGATCACCGCCCCGGCGGCGAGGAACAGGAGCGCCTTGAAAAAGGCGTGGGTGGTCAGGTGGAAGATCGCCGCGGCCCAAGCTCCAGAGCCCAGGGCCAGGAACATGTAGCCGATCTGGCTGATGGTCGAATAGGCGAGCACGCGCTTGATGTCGGTTTGGGTCAAGGCGGTGCAGCCCGACATCAAAAGGGTGACGGCGCCAAGGATGGCTACCAGGATTTGCACGGGAGGCGCAAGCAAGAACAGCGCATGGGTACGGGCGATGAGGTAGACCCCGGCCGTGACCATGGTAGCGGCATGAATCAAGGCGCTGATCGGCGTGGGGCCGGCCATGGCATCGGGCAACCAGACCTGAAGCGGCAATTGGGCGGACTTGCCTACGGCTCCACCCAACAGCAGGAGTGCGGTGATCACGGCCAGCTCGGAACCCACCGGCCACTCCGCCCTCGCCTTCGCCAGGGTTTCCTGGATGTCGAGTGTGCCGAGTTGGGCGAAAAGCAGGAACAATCCGAGTGCCATGGCCGTGTCGCCGACGCGGGTGACGAGAAAGGCCTTGCGTGCGGCATAGCCGTTCTCGGGTTTCTCGTACCAGAAGCCGATCAGGAGATAGCTGCACAAGCCCACGCCTTCCCAGCCGAGATAGAGAAGCGGCAGGTTGTCCGCCAGCACCAGCACCAGCATGGCGAAGACGAACAAATTCATGTAGGCGAAGAAGCGCGCATAGCCCGGGTCCTCCGCCATGTAGCCGGCCGAATAAACGTGGATCAGGAAGCCCACCCCGGTGACGACGAACATCATGTTGAGGGAAAGGGTGTCGAGAAAAAGGGCGAAATCGGCCGTGAGATCTCCCGCCGCCATCCACTGCCACAGGACCTGCCGGAACTCCATCGGTGAGCCGGTTTGGCCCAGGAAATTGACGCCAACTCCCGCCGCCAGCAGGGCGGACAACCCGACCGATCCGGCGCCGACCCAGGGGACGTAGGCCTTCGGCAGTTTGCCCTCGGTGGCGACCAGCACCAGGAAGCCGGTCAGGGGGAGGAACGGAACGAGCCACAGTAGGTTCAGCATGACGGCACCTATCCTTGCATTTCGCTCAGCCGATCCACGTCGAGCGTCTTGAAGTGGCGGTAGATTTGCAGCACGAGCCCCAGCCCGACCCCGATTTCGGCGGCCGCCAGGGTCAGCACCAACAGGAACATCACTTGTCCATCCGCCTGGCCCCAGCGCGAACCGGCTCCGATGAAGGCCATCCCGGACGCATTCAGCATGATCTCGATCGACATCAGCATCACGATCAGATTGCGCCGGATCAACAGGCCTAGAAGCCCCAGGATGAAAAGAAAGGCGGCCAGAAAAAGGACATGTTGGAACGGAATGGCTACCATGGTCTCTCCCTTCCTCAGTCGCGCTGGTCCCGGCCATGAGGTCGTTCCCCAGGGGATCGCAATGGCCGGCCTAGGTGATAGGCTCCGACCAGCCCGGCCAAGAGCAGGATCGAGGCGGCTTCCACGGCCAGCATATAAGGTCCGAACAACGCGATCCCCAAACGCTTCGAGGCCACCACGGTCCCGGCCACGTGGGGTTCCGAGCGTGCCAGGAGCGTCAGCAACTCAGCCAGCAACACTGCGCAGAGGGCGGCGGGGCCATACCAGATGCCCGGATAAAGCCACCGTTTTTCCTGTTGAATGGTTTGCTGGCCGAGGTTGAGCAGCATGATGACGAAGACGAACAACACCATGATCGCGCCCGCGTAGATGATTACCTCCAGCACCGCGGCGAAATAGGCACCCAACAGATAGAAGATGAACCCGGATGCCAGCAGGGATACGATCAGATACAGCAAGGCATGGACGGTGTTGAAGTGGATCACCACCATGAGCGTGGAGGCCGCGGCGATCAGTGCGGACAGATAAAACAAAGCGAGTTCCATGGCGATGCCTTTTTTATGGTCGCTAGGGCAGCAGGCTCCGGATGTCGATCGGCGGAGCTTCGTTTTCCGCTTCCCCCTTGTCCTTGCCGCCGATCGCTTTGCCAGCGACCCGGTAGAAACTATAGCCGGGATATTTGCCGGTGCCTTGGATCAGGAGGTGCTCTTTTTCGTACACCAGATTCCGGCGATCGTATTCGCACATCTCGAAGTCCGGGGTGAGCTGTATGGCGTAGGTCGGGCAAGCCTCCTCGCAAAGCCCACAGAGGATGCAGCGGGAGAAATTGATGCGAAAGAATTCCGGATACCAGCGGCCGTTTTCGTCCTCGGTTTTTTGCAGGGCGATGCAGTCCACCGGGCAGGCTACCGCGCAGAGGTTGCAGGCGACGCAGCGCTCCTCGCCGTCGGGATCTCGAGTCAGCACGATGCGGCCCCGGTAGCGGGGGTACAGCTTCGGTTTTTCCTCCGGGTACTGGACCGTGTCCGCCGGCAAGAAGGTGTGTTTGAAGACCAGCCAGAGGGTGCGCAAGTGACTGAACATCGGGGTCTCCTACGAGTTCATCAGGGCCAGGCCCCCGGTCACGATGATGTTTCCCAAGGTCAGGGGTAACATCACCTTCCAGCCGAAGCTCATGAGTTGGTCGTAACGCGGTCGCGGCAAGGCCGCCCGGATCAGGATGAAGAACACGATGAAGAGCGAGCACTTCAGGATGAACCAGACCAGGGGAGGCAGGAAGGCGGGTCCCAACCAGCCGCCGAAAAACAGGGTGACGATCATGGCCGCGTTGAGGGTCACGCCGAGGTATTCGCCGACGAAGAACATGCCGAACTTCATGCCGGAATACTCGGTATGGAAGCCGGCGACGATCTCGTGTTCCGCTTCCGGAAGATCGAAGGGGGCGCGATGGCTCTCCGCCACGGTGGCGACGAGGAACGCCAAAAAGCCCAGGAACTGCGGGACCACGTACCAGCCGTTCTGTTGTGCTTCGACGATGGCGCGCAGGTTGAAAGTCCCGGACAGCAGTACCACCCCCATCACCGAAAGTCCCAGGAACACCTCGTAGCTGATGCTCTGGGCCGCGGCCCGCAATCCGCCGAGCAGCGAATACTTGTTGTGCGAGGCATAGCCCGCCAGGATCGCGCTATAGACGGAGAGGGAGGACAGCGCGAAGAAGTACAACAGACCGAAATCGAAATCGATGATGCCGATGCCGGGAGCGAAGGGGACCACCACGAAACCCAGCAACATGGTGATCATGATGATGGCCGGGGCGATGAGGAATACCGGCTTGTCGGCGAAGGGGGGGATCCAATCTTCCTTGAAGAAGATCTTGACCATGTCCGCGACCACTTGGAGCAATCCCAACGGGCCGACGCGATTGGGACCGAGGCGATCCTGCCAGATCGCGATCAGACGCCGTTCCACCCAGATCAGGAGCGCCGCAACCAGGATGGCGGAGAGCAGAATCGCGGCGATGTTGAGAGGCGATCCGACCGTCACGACGCCGAACCTCTCTTAGGCAACCAATAGCGTGAGGAAACCTCAGCGAACGATACGGAGGGCAAACCCACCGGTATCCCGGCAAGCCCCGGTGCGAGTCTCGGCACGATGCAGACCGTCAGCCGGAGGTGCGCGCCCAACTCCACGAGATCCCCCGCGGCGAGCTGGAAACGCGCCGCGTCTTCGGGGTGGAGGGCAAGATACGGTGCCGGCGCCCGCTCCCGTATGGGCGGCGAGAACATGCTCATCTCCTCGCTGCCGAAGACATGATGGAGCGGGACCAGGCGCAGTCCGGGCCGGCTTTCTTCTCCGAATCGCGGGGGTGAGAACCACGTGCCCGACGATCCTCCCGGCTCGAGGAGGCGGACCCCCGGGTCGCCCCCCGCGAGGGGACCATTCACCTCTTCCTGGAACTTGAAGATCGCCTGGTTGGAGTTCCATTGCGGTGCCCAGACGAACGGCAGGAGCGCGGCGGGCGGGGCGAGCGGAGCGCCTTCCATGGAATAGGCCAGGGGAGATTCCTCATCGACCTTCGGTTTGGGTTCGTGGATGTGGACATGCGCCACCATCGCAGTGCGGCCGCTGTACCGGTGTGGCTGGCGCGGGATCCTTTCCTCCGCGATACGGAAATCGGCGCCCGGCGCGGCTTGGGGGATGTTCCGCAAGGACGGTACGGAGTCCGCGACGGCGCGTGTCAGTTCGTCGATGTGATTCCAGCGTCCTGCTCCTAGCCAGCGCCAGCTGGCCTGGATACCGCCTGTCGGTTCGAACACCGCGAAAAACCGCTGAGCGCGTCCCTCGCTGTTGACGAGGGTCCCCTCGCTCTCCGCGAAGGTCGCCGCAGGCAGCACCAGATCCGCCCGTTTGGCCGTTTCGTGGAGAGTGTGGTCGATGACGATCACGTTGCGGGCCCGCTCGAGGAAACGGTCGACGAGATCGGCTTGCGCCCGCCGGTAGAGATCGTTCTCAAGGACGATCACCGTATCTGCCAAGCCCAGTTCGACGGCCTCGAAAGCGGCGGCCAGGGAGCCGGCTTCCAGCAAGGCGAGCCCCAGGCTGTTGCACTCCGGCACCGGGAAATGCACTTCGG
Organism: Methylococcus sp.; assembly: GCA_035559395.1. Classification (GTDB taxonomy): domain Bacteria; phylum Pseudomonadota; class Gammaproteobacteria; order Methylococcales; family Methylococcaceae; genus Methylococcus. Next base: position 27,797 of record DATMAX010000077.1, read on the forward strand.
TGGGTCGCCCTGCCCGCCGCGTGGACAACGCGCGGGCGATCTGTCCGGCAGCTTTGAGGAGGATCTCACTGTGGGCGCCGACTCCGGAAACGATCAAGGGTCGTTTCGCAGCCGCCAAAGTCGTGGCGATCTCCTCCGCCAATCCTTCCAGTTGGGAAGGGAGGTCCTCCGCAGTGGGGGCGACCGGATCGATGCGATGGGCTACGGCGAAGGCGAAGGTGGCGAGTTCCTCCGGGCTTGCCCGGTAGCTGCAGGTGGCGATGTCATCCAGGCGGGTCGGCGCGAAACCGAGGCAGAAAAGCGGGGTTTTTTCGCGCTGCGCAGCCTCGCGGACGGCGGCATCCTGCCAGCGCGGGATCTGCAGGCGATCGGCGATGGCAAAAGCGCGATTGCGCACCGCTTGGCGCAACGCCAGTGCCAACCGGGGTGCGGTGTTGCCGACATCCTCGCCAAGGACCAGCACGGCGTCGGCCCGCTCCATCTCCCGTAAGGAGGCGATGCGCACCGGCTGGGTCTCCAGGATTTCGAGCACCGTGCGGAGACAGGCGAATTCGCTGTCGGCGATACCGCCGTGGAAATGCCTGGCACCGACCGCTTCGCGTAAAGCAAAATTGGCCTCGAGGCTGGCGCGCGGCGAGCCGATTCCAATCACCCCTTGGGCCTCGGCGAGGAGGGACTGGAGGCGGCGCCAGCCGCTGTCTTCGTCCAGGGTCTCGCCTTCTTTCGTCGTCACCTGCCGGATCCGGGACGCGGCATTGACGAAACCGTAGCCGAATCGCCCCCGGTCACAGAGGAAATATCCGTTGATCTCCCCGTGATAGCGGTTCACGATGCGCCGCAGGCTACCGTAACGTTCGCCCGGGCTCGTGTTACAACCGAGCCCGCAGTGCACGCACACCGAAGGGGCGGATTGCAGATCCCATTTGCGCGTGTAATGGCGGCTAAAGGTCTTGTCGGTGAACACCCCGGTTGGGCAGACCTCGACGAGGTTGCCGCTGAATTCGCTTTCCAGAATCCCATCCTCGTGCCGTCCGAAGTAGACGTGATTGTGCGCGGCAAAGACCTCAAGGTCGCGACTGCCGCAATAGTCCCGATAGAAGCGGACACAGCGGTAACAGGCGATGCAGCGGTTCATCTCGTGATTGATGAACGGCCCCAGGTATTGATTGCGGTGGGTACGTTTTTTTCCTCGGTAGCGGCGGAAGGTGTGCCCGGTCATCACCGTCATGTCCTGCAGGTGGCACTCGCCGCCTTCCTCGCAAACCGGGCAGTCGTGCGGATGATTGCTCATCAACAGCTCGATGATCTGGGCGCGAAACGCCCGCGCCGTGGGGTTCTCGAGCGAAACGCGCATGCCTTCTGCGACCGGGGTCATGCAGGCCATCACGATGCGACCTTGGTCGTCTTCCGAGTTTTGGTATTGAATGACGGCGCACTGGCGACAGGCGCCGACCGATCCCAAGGCCGGGTGCCAGCAGAAATAGGGCAGATCCAAACCCAGCGAGAGACAGGCTTGCAGCAGGTTGTCGTCGGCCGAGACCGAATACCTTTTGCCGTCGATATGGATGTCAGGCATGGAGCAGACCTCCGCTTGCGATCTGGGGCTTAAGGTAGCGCTCAAAGTCGGCACGGAAATGTTTGAGGGCGCTTTGCAGCGGCGCCGCGGCTCCCGGCGCCAGCGCACAGAAGGTATGGCCCGGCCCCAGGAAGGTGCACATTTTTTCGAGGGTCACAAGATCTTCCGGGCGGCCTTTCCCTTCGACCAAATCGTTCAGCAGGGTCACGATCCAGGGCAGGCCGTCGCGGCAAGGCGTGCACCAACCACAGGATTCCTGTGCGAAAAACCGTAATAGATTCAGTACCATGCGAACTGGGCAAGTCCTGTTGTCCAACAGGATCATGGTGCCGGTCCCAAGGCGGCTGCCGGCCGTTCCCACGGAAGTGAAATCCAGGGGAAGGTCCAAATGTTCGGGGAGGAGGAAGTCCGTCGAAGCCCCGCCCGGCAGGAAACCTTTCAATCGATAGCCCTCCTGCATGCCGCCAGCATATTCCTCGATGATCTCGCGGGCGGTGGTGCCGATCGGCAACTCCCAGGCGCCAGGCCGCTTCACCCGTCCGCTCACTCCATAGATCTTGGTTCCCGCATCGCCACGGCTCCGGCTCAGGCTCTTGAACCACTCCGCCCCGTTACGCACGATGTGGGGGATGTTGCACAGGGTCTCGACGTTGTTGACGATGGTCGGTTTACCGAACAGTCCACTGGTTTGGGGGAATGGTGGTTTGGCGCGCGGGATGGCTCGCTTCCCCTCGAGAGAATTGAGCAGGGCGGTTTCCTCGCCGCAGATGTAACGCCCGGCGCTGGTGTGTAAGTAGACCTCGAGGCTGAAATCCGAACCCAGGATATGCTCGCCCAGATAGCCATGCTCATGGGCCTCGGCGATAGCCTGGCGCAATCGCTTGGCGCCCACATGGTATTCGCCGCGGAGAAAGATATAAGCGATGCGGGCTTCGATGGCGTAGGCACTGATCGCTACTCCTTCGAGCAGTTGGTGAGGATCGCCCTCGATCAGCAAGCGGTCTTTGAAGGTGCCGGGTTCCATCTCATCGCCGTTGACGACGAGATACTTCGGAGAGGGCGCGTCCTTCCCCATCGGCACGAAACTCCATTTGATGCCAGTCGGGAACCCCGCACCTCCGCGTCCCCGCAGCCCGGACTCCCGAACCATCTGTTGGATCTCCACCGGGGCATACGAGGTCAGTGCCTTGCGCAAGCCTTCGTACCCACCGTTCCGCCGGTATTCCTCCAGACTCGCGGCGGAGCCATCGGTCTTGATGTTCCGGGTGAGGGGTTTTTCCATCAGTACCGTCCTCAGGAACCGAGAATTTCGTCGAGCTTTCGGGGATCGACCTGGAAATAAGTCTCCTCGCCGATCATCATCACTGGGGCGCGGTCGCAGGCACCGAGACAAACGATCGGCAACAAGGTGTATTCCCCATCTGCGCTGGTTTCGCCCAACCCGATCCCGAGGCGTTGCTCGAGGTGGCGGCGATTCTCCTCCGCTCCTAGCATCCAGCAGCTAACACTGTCGCAATAGTGGATAACCTTTTTCCCCACCGGTTTGCGATAGATCAGATTGTAGAAAGTCGCCACACCTTCCAGCTCCGCGGGGGACATGGATAGGAGAGCGGCGATGTCGGCGAGGTTTTCGTCGGAAATCCAGCCGCGTTCCCGCTGGACGATCTTCAGCGCCTCGATGGCCGCAGCGGAAGGTTCGGGATAATGCGAAGCCTCGTGGCGGATGGCTTCGATTTCAGCTGGGCTTAGGCTCATCAACAAGCTCCTTCAGCGGTCCACGTCCGCCATGACGAAATCGATGCTGGCGAGGATGGCGATCAAGTCGGCGATCATCATTCCTCGACTCATCACGGGGATCATCTGCAAGTGCGGGAACGACGGCGTGCGAATGCGCGTGCGATAGGACATAGTGCCGCCGTCCGAAATCAGGTAATAAGCGTTCAAGCCTTTGGTCGCCTCGACCGTCATGCACGCCTCCCCGGCCGGGATCACTGGGCCCCAGCTGACGTTGAGGAAATGCTGGATCAAGGTCTCGATGTCGTGCATCGTGCGCTCCTTGGGGGGCGGCGTGGTGAGCGGGTGATATGCTTTGTAAGGGCCCTCTGGCATGTGCTCCACGCACTGCTCGATGATGCGGAGGCTCTGCCGCATCTCCTCCACGCGCACTGCGCAGCGGTCGTAGCAATCGCCGTTTCTGCCGACAGGGATATCGAACTCGAAGTTCTGGTATCCGGAATAAGGTCTTGCCTTACGGTAGTCCCAGGCAAGACCCGTCGCCCGCAGACCGGCCCCGGTCACTCCCCATTCGATTGCTTCCGCCGTCGTGTAGGCCCCGACGCCGCAAGTCCGGCGTTGGATCAGCTTGTTGGCCATGACCATGCGGTCGTATTCGTCCAGGCGCCTCGGGAAATAGGCGATGAACTCCCGGATCCGGTGGTCCCAGCCTTCCGGCAGGTCCATGGCGACGCCACCGATGCGGAAGAAGCTCGAGTGCATGCGTGCACCGGTGATGGACTCGATGATCTCGAAAACCTTCTCGCGGTCGATGAACATGTAGAAGATCGGCGACATCTGCCCCACGTCCTGGGCGAACGTGCCATAGAACAGCAGATGGCTGGCGATCCGGTACAACTCTGAGATCATCACCCGGATCACTTGGGCACGCTCCGGAACCTCGATGCCGGCCAGTTTCTCGACTGCCATGACGTAGGGGAGATTGTTCAGCGAACCTCCGAGATAGTCGACCCGGTCGGTGTAAGGAATGTAGGTATGCCAGGACTGGCGTTCGCCCATCTTTTCGGCGCCGCGATGGTGATAGCCGATGTCGGGTACGGCGTCGACGATTTCCTCGCCGTCGAGCTGCAGAGCAATGCGGAATACCCCATGCACACTGGGATGGTTGGGCCCTAAATTGAGGAACAAGAAATCGGTGTCCTCGCTCTGGCGCTGCATGCCCCATTCCTCGGGCACGAAACGCAGCGCTTCCTGCTCGCGTTCCTGGACTTCCTCCGGTAGGCGGAACGGTTCCATCTCGGTGGCGCGGGCCGGATGGTCCTTGCGCAACGGATGGCCCTGCCAGGTCGGTGGCATGAGGATGCGGCGCAGGTTGGGGTGGCCTTCGAAGCGGATGCCAAACATGTCCCAGACTTCCCTTTCATACCAGTTGGCCGCGGGGCAGACCGGGGTGATGGTGGGCAAGCTGGGTTCGTTTTCGGGCAGCGAGACCTTGAGCCGGAGGTCTTCGTTCCGTTCTAGGGAAAGCAGGTGGTAGACCACCGTGAACGCACCGTCGGGCTGGCCATCGCGATGCCACCGCACCCGCTCGTCGATGGCCGTCAGGTCAAACAGCAGGGAATAGGGGCGTTCGATCTCCTGCCGCAAGTAGCGTATCACGGCTTGCAAGAACCGCGGTTCCAGCCACAAGGTGGGAATGCCGTCGGCGGTTACCTGCGGCACGAAGGCATGGTCGCCAAAACGCTGGACCAGCGATCGGACGATCGTCGGGACTTCGCCAGCCGCGGCGTGGAGTACAGCGTTTTCCATCGCAGGTTTCCTGTCCGGCTCACTCCAGACGGAACGGGTCGCGAAGTTCGGTGGCCCGGCTACGCTCCGGTAACTTGGCGTCGCGCCGGCTGATCGGCGGTGGTTTTTCGATGCCTTCGGGTCCGATCACCCAGCTCAACGGTCGTTTTTCCTTGCCGACGGCCTCTTGCAACAGGAGCAGGCCTTCGAGCAGGGCTTCCGGCCGCGGTGGGCAGCCGGGCACGTAGACGTCTACCGGCAGGAATTTGTCCACCCCTTGAACGACGCTATAGATGTCGTACATGCCACCGGAGTTGGCGCAGGAACCCATGGAGATGATCCATTTCGGCTCCAGCAACTGGTCGTAAAGCTGTTTGACGACCGGCGCCATCTTGCGGAACACGGTACCGGAGATGACCATCAGGTCGGCCTGCCGGGGCGAGGCACGAATCACTTCGGAACCAAAACGGGCGATGTCGAATCGGCTGGTAAAAGCGGTAGCCATCTCCACGTAGCAACAGGAAAGACCGAAGTTAAACGGCCAGATGGAGTTCTTTCGGCCCCAGCGAACCAAATCGTCCAACCGCGCGAATAGGAAATTGCGCCGGATCGCTTCTTGGTAGGTCGGTTGCCCCGGTTGCGGGGCTGGATCCTGCCCGGCCCGGCTGAGTGTCCAACGCTTCATGTGTCGGTCTGCCTGTATGTCGTCCGCAGTGGGAAGTCCGGCCAAGCGATCTTGGCTGCGGCCCTTTGGCGGGGGGTTTGCCAATCGAGTGCACCGATGCCCCAGAGATAGACCAAGGCGGCGATCAGGATGGCGATGAAAATCAGGATCTCGATGTAACCGGGCCAGCCGCTCTCGCGAAAGGCGATGGCCCAGGCGAAGATGAAGACCGTCTCGACATCGAAGATGACGAAGAAGATGGCGACCAAATAAAAGCGGACGGAAAAGCGGATGAGGGGGGTTCCCGCCGGGACGATGCCGGACTCGAAAGGCAGGTCCGTAGCCCAGGTGCGGCGCGTTCTGTGTTCGCCGAGCAGATACGAGGCACCCAGCATGATGCCCACCACGAGTAGCACCAGGGCGAAGTAAAGGACCAGCGGTCCGAGATTCGGGGATGGAACGTCGACAGAACTCATGGAGACTCCCGTGGCTCTTTCCCGTTTCCTCCGTCTGCGGCATCGGCCGCAAGCCCAAACCCAGCCCGGAAAACCGTGCTTCGATCCGGGGGCATCCCAAATTCGGCAGCGGGCGAAACTTCAGCCGGTGCTTTCCCTCGTCCCCAGCTTTTCCCCATCCCTAGCGAGAGCCGAATGAAAAGCCCTTCCCCTTCGGGAGAAAGGTGGCGCGGGAACGACCCCGGCGACACCATCGAAATCCCGCCCGCCGACTGCCGTGTTCGGGCCCCTCTTTTCTTACCATACTTTTGTGGTCGACGGAAACACCCGGAGGAAGTTTTCGCTCCCGAAAGTTCGGGCCGAATCTTGCTTCAGACGTGCGGCTTCCCTTGTAGAAGAAGAGGATCCGGGACTCGTGGGGTGAGGCTAGCCAAGAATTGACGGGTTGCTGCCTCCCAGGAAAATTGCAAGGCATAGCGGCGGCAGGTACGGGGGTCCAGTCGCAGCGCCCGCAGGGCTGCGCCTCCGAGATCCTCATCGAGGACGGCGACCGCCGGATCTCGCAGAACGTCCTGTGGTCCCGGAACCGGGTAAGCCGCCACAGCAACGCCGCAGGCGAGCGCCTCCAGGGCAATCAGTCCGAAAGTGTCGGTCCGGCTGGGGAAGACGAGAACGTCGGCGGCGGCGAGATGACAGGCGAATCGTTCGCCGGTGAGAAAGCCGGTGAAGCGAACTTCGGGATAGCGTGCCTGAAGTTCCGCCCGCTGCGGACCGTCGCCTACCACGTAACGGGTTCCCGGAAGATCGAGTCGCAGAAAGTCCTCGACATTTTTTTCCACCGCCACCCGTCCGGCATACAGAAAGATCGGTCGCGGGTCAGGGAGGAAATCTTTCCGACGTGGTCGAAACAAAGCCGTATCCACACCCCGCGGCCACAGCGCCCAAGGGGGAGCAAAACCCCTGCGCCGCAATTCTTCTCCCAACGATTCGGTGGCGACCAGGATGCGACGGCTGCGGCGGTGAAACCAGCGTAGGTAGCCGTAACTCACGGACAGTGGAAGCCCGATCCGCATGTGCAGATATTCGGGGAAGCGGCTGTGGAAGGAGGTCGTGTAGTGGAAACCGCGGGCGCGGCAGTAACGGCGTGCCGCGAATCCCACCGCGCCCTCGGTGGCGAGGTGAATCGCGTCGGGCTGAAACTCTTCCAGGATCCGCCGCAGGGAGGGTCCGCACAGGAAGGCAAGACGCACGTCCGGATAGCCGGGGCAGGGGTAATTGCGAAAACGCTCGGGACCGATTAGCTCGACCGTGTGACCCATCCGCTCCAACTCGGCAGCGGTCCGCGTCAAAGTGGTGACGACACCGTTGATCTGCGGGTGCCAAGCGTCCGTGAGGATCGCTATCCGCAAGCGCGCGCCTTTTTCGTCGACCGGTTCCACCGGGTGCTGTGAAGCCGTTGGCATTTTATTGGCGAAATGATGTGTGTTCCCATGACGTGGTCCGAATGCGCTCAAAGAATCTAAAGAATATGCAGCTAGACGCGCATGCCCACCGGTGCGGTGACAATGATTCCACCCGCTGTCTCAATCAGGTCCGGAGCAAGTGATCCCGCGTAAGCAGGTTCAACTACCCTGGTTGTTCAGACTCGTTTCTGGATTGGAAAGAACTTCCAGGCCACGAGCAGGAAAAGGGCTGACAGGGCGGCAAAAGGCCCATTCTGACCCAAACTGAAAAACAGTGGACCCATGCCTGTGCCAACTCGAAGCCGGCAGCGAAGAATGCCGAGATAGATTCAGCCATGATCGCGCTCCTCTCAGTAGTTCATTCGCACGACGAGGCGGTCGGTGTAGCGGCCGTGTGCCACATCCTGCCCCGCCGGCAAGCGCGCATAGATCGGCACCGTGACGTTGGCTCCGGGCGGTGGAGCCGGATCCTGGTAGACTTGCGTCCCACCGCTACCGTCACCCCACGCCACCGTTCCCGCGGCGTCCAGATAAAGTTCATAGCGCAGGCGGTCGTCTGCACCGATCATCGCCCGATGGCCAGAGGAAGCAGCCATGCCGCGGTCGATTTCAATCCTTATGGAGGTGCTTGCTGTACAGTGGTAGGTGATGGTGCCAAGGGAAACCGCCGCCGCCGGGGAAAAAACGTCGTAGCCGCCAAAGCTTACCGGCGTGACATTGATCGTGCACACCGGAGGCGCGGCGTGTGCGGCGCCGGTCCAACCGACGACCCCTGCGCCGAGCCGCAATGCCAGCAGAACGGCCGCGCGAACGTACCCCATGTTAGTGCTGCGTACAGGTCACTTGACCCAGTTTCACCAAACGATCCCCGGAAGCGGGTATCGCTAAGTCGAACCGGCACTCGCCCCCTTCATAGAGGATGCTTGCTTGGTAATTGCCAGGCGCCAGGTTTTCCAGGTAGAACTCCCCGTTCCGTCCGATCGGCGAGGTTTGCGTCCTGCCCGCCACGGTGACATGGAGATCCCCGAACTTCGGAATCATGGTGATTGCACCTTTCCTGATCCGCACCATGCCCGTAAATTCTTGCACTCGGTACACTGGGAAGTCCACTACGGCACCGCCGCGGTAAGGGGTTGCGACGATCTTGCTGGTCTCGTCGATGCGATAGTCCACCGGAACGTCCTTGTCGTTGATGGCCAGATTGTTGCCATAGTAGCTTCTGAGATTCGGCACGAAGAGATCGCCTTCGCTGTCCGTAGTGCCGATCGGCTGGTTGTAAGCATAGCCGGTCACGTTGGCCACTCCCGGCACGCGGATCAATGCGTAACTGTCTTGCACCGGTCGGGTGGCAAGCAAACGCCCGCCGATTGCGACCACCCCGCCGCTGAGGTTGAGCCGCGTCGCATTCACACTCCCCCATCGCCGGTAACCGAACTGGTAGAATCCATAATCGCCACGGTATTGCAAATCGGCGATCTGCTGTGCCTGTTCCCCTGCCTGGCCCTGCAGCAGGTAGCCAAGGCCGGTTCCAAAGGGGATCGATTTCTGTACCCGCAGCGTGCCGAGCCCGCCGCTGGGTTCGGTTCCGCCGTGCTGGTCGTATGCCAAGGTCACCGTCGTACTGGAAGTGGTGCCGCCGATCAGATAATTCAGGCCGACGAAGGCGTCCAAGGATGCGGTCTGCTGTGGTTGCTTAGAATGGCTCAGAGCGAACTGGAGATTTAGATCGCTGCTGAGACGGTATTGGGTCACGAGCGAGGCAAGATAGGCGCTGCCCACGGCGCTTTGCCGATAACCGAAGCTCGGCGAGACGCTGAGATGGCTGCCGACCTGGAATCCGGCGAACGCCTGCGCCTGCAGGGTCGGACGGTCCGCAAACGGGATCGGATTGATCGTCGCGTAACGGTCGCTGTTCAGAAATGCGCTGAAGCCGAAGCTGACATACTGCGCCCGGAACAAGTACGAGGCGCTTCCGGCCCAACCGGTGCCGCTGCCTCTGGCGTTACTGACTGCGGTGCCGAGAGCCAGTTGCCCGATGGGAAGCCTCAGGACCATTTCCGGTCCTCCGGAAACCAGATCCTTGCCGGCTTCCAGCAGGGCTCCCGCGGTGATCGCATCGGTTAGGCCCAAGAGATGTCTGGCCGCGAAAATCGCTTGGCCATAGTGCCAGCTCTCCGTTCCCAGCCGGTCGCGGAGGAGCCCGAAATTATAAGTATAGTCGTGCAGCCCTTCTTTGAGAACTAAGGTACTCAGGTAAAACGGTTGGCTGAATCGCTGGACTTGACCGAATGCATCTTGCACGACGATTTCTGTGTCCCCCAGACCGGCGTTGAGGGGGATGTCTTCGAGGCGGAACGGTCCCGGCGCCAATTCCAGACGTCGGGTGAGTGCGCCGTTGACGTAAACATCGACGATGGACGGTGTGGTCAGCGCGCCGGAGAAGCCCGGCAAAGGGAAGGAAAGGAAGTAGGGATCGAGGCTGAAGTTCTTGGCATAGCTCAGTCCGCCGAACAGGGCCCCGCCGCCCAGCGCCCCCAAGTTCGCGAAGGAATCTCCCACGATGAAGGTGGTGAGATCGTCCGGCTGATTCCAGGTGAAATTACTGAGGCCGCGGACCAGTCGACCGTCGGGGGTCAGCGCGAGACCACTGTGGAGCAGTTTGCCATCGAGGCTGAGACCGCCTTCGGTAAAAAGACTCGTGGTGTCGAAATCGGCAAGGTTGAAGGAATAGTTCAGGAAAGCGCTCGGGCTGCTCCTATAGGCCATCCCCGGAGGCGCTACGGTCTTGAGCTTCAGTGTCGTCTTCCCCAACAGTTCCGGAGCCGTCGTGAGATGCAGGGAAAGTCCTTCGATGTCCAGGCTGTATTCGACTTTGGGGGTCAGTGACGACAGCACCACATACTCCTGGCCCCGTTCGGTTTGCCGCCGGCCGCCGACGGACTGAATGCCAGCCTTCTTGAGATCGTCCTCGGGAATCAGAACCTCATTCTCCCGGACCAGGACCAAGATTTCGCCCTTGTCCACCCGATTGACGCGAAGCTGCAAGAACGCGCGCTGCCAATCCGAAGCCGTCTGGGGTGGGGCTGCAATGAGAGGTGACAGAACCGCGCCGAGAAAAAAAGATGCTCCGACAAGGATTCGCGTCCCGGTGAGGAAACAACGAACGGCCATTCCTTGGTCGCTGAAAAGGACTCCCTATCGGTTTCGGCGCGCCGTCGACGGGGACGGCGGCTGCGCTCGACGGTTCGTCCCTGAGGGGAGATTGGCAGTGTCGGCCGGAATCGACGGGGTGCCACAGGCATCCGGCGGCGGTGAGAAGGTCTCCTTGATCTCGCCGTGCTCTGTCGCAACCGTAATTTCGACCTGCCGGGTCCTTCGACAATCGGCCGCGGGGATGGGAATCTCGTAATCGCGCACTCCTCCCGCCAGGATGTACCAACCACTGATCTCCTCGTTGAACTGCGGGTTGCCCGCACCTGCCAAGCCGGTTACCCGGATTTTCCGCGCCTCGAAATGAGTATTGCCGGTGTTTTTGATCTGAAATCCCAGCAGCCCTCGTGCCATCGTCAAGCCGGTGATCTCGCCTGCTCGGCTGAGCTTGTGCGGTTGCACAAAGATCGGGATGCCCATCTTGGTGAGCACCTTTACCCTTACCTGGGAGCTTTGGGGTTGCGGCCCCCGGTCGGGTTCTGGCAGTTGCTCGACGAACAGGCGGTAGCTTTTCTCGACCGATTCGGCCCGGGCGACCGTCCCCACCCGGATCTTGCGCACTTCTCGCGGTGGTATGGCCAGTAATGCCGGGAAGTAGACGATGTCATCGGTCGGTTTCAGCAGCATTTCGCCACTCGGGCTCTGGTCCCACTGCGCGACCGAGACTTGAAAGCGGAGAAGTTCGTCACTCTCGTTCCGGAGGGTGAGAAGTTCCGTCGTCAGTAGTTCTCTCGCGTTGTCCTGGGATAGCGTGACTTCGAGGGGCCATACGGAAAAATTGCCTGCCCACGATCGGTGGGCGGAGAGACACAGGAGAGCTAGAACAACTCGCCACGCCGCGTTATAGTGGAAAACCTTTGGATTTGGGCCTGGATCCCCGACCCGGCTGTATTTCTCCATTTTCCCGCCCGAGTTGCATGCCAGGCTCCGTTCGTTTTTGACGGGCACTACGGGTTAACGGATCAAGATGTGATCCACCGGATAGGAGTTGTATTACGTTTGTCCGACGAAGCCTCTGACTAGAAATTGATGGTTGCGACGACCGTATCGGTGTAATTGCCTGCTGCCACGTCCTGATTGGCAGGGACCTTGCCGCAGACCGTGATGTTCTTGCCGGTCTTGTTGACCGTGCCGGGATCGTATTGGGCCGGCCCGGTGTTACCCCAGACGGTGGTGTAAGGGCACCCGGTTCCGGCGGAGTCGGGCTGATAAATCTCATAGACCAGATAGTCGGTGCCAGAGGTCATTCTGCGGCTCGAGCCCGAGGCGTTTTGACCCAAGTCCATTCCGATCATTGGACTGTTCGTGCCCTTTGTGCAGGCCACGTTGATTTGGCCCGTCCCATTGAGGTCCGTGGAAGCATTGGCGCCGACCGGATCATAGGTGCCGAAAGCGAGTTGGGTAGTCGTACTGATGGTGCAGGTTCTGGCCACCGTAGCACTCACGGTCAATGTGGAGGTTGCCGTAGCCGCTATGGCACTCGGAGCAAGTCCCGCCAGAAGCATCGCCGCTGCCCCGAGAGACGCCGGCGCCATGCCTTTTCTTTTGATGGCGTAGGGTGAGTGATTGGGTTCGTTCAGGATGTTCACAGTCGCTTCTCCAATCGAGAAGCTGGCTCATGGATGAACATGATAACCACAAAAATGATGCGATGCAAGAAAAATTTGGGCTGTTTCTGGAGAGGAACCATTTTGGGGATGGTCCGCGATGAGGCGGTCATTAAGTGTTTGAAAAACATAAGAACGAGAACAACGAAGGTCAAGGTATCCACTCGATGAGTAAGCAGGGTCGGATGTTTGCGGCAGAAGATTTGGGGTCTAGACTTCGTAAAATTAGAGGGAATGAATCCAGGCCTTCGTTTGCCGAGCGATTCGGTGTGCACAAGGGCACGATCGAGCGCTATGAAAAAGGACTGGGGGTTCCCGACGCCGAGTTCATCGCCAAGCTGATCGAATTCGAAGGGATCAACGCGAACTGGTTGCTGACCGGCGAAGGACTGATGTACCTGAATCGCGCTCGAGATCGCCGTGACGCCGGGACCGGCTACGGGGTCCGTGAGCCCGCCGTGGCGGGGCTCACGGCAGAAGGTGAGGGGGCGTGGAGGGATGTCAGCGAGCGCATCCGGCGTGCTAGCAGGGCACTCAAGGAAGCCGAACAGATCGTCGGCGTCGAGCCGCCGGAACTCGTCCACGAGGCATTGAAAGCGCTGTTGGTGGAGCGCTATGACGACTACATCGACCTGGTCAAAGGCGCCCTCGAGGACATCAAACAGATCCGGGACAAAGCCGGGAAAGAGGAGATGTAAAGGCTTCCTTAAAGCGTTCGGTGAGTCCCCGCCGGGGACTCACCGCGAATTGCCCACCCGCGCGGCGAAGGCATCCGATACCAGGGTTTCGATGTCCGCTCCGGTGGGTGCGCGGAGGAATTCCACCAGTGCATCGATTTCCGGGTTCGAGAATCCCAGAGGTCGGATGCGGGGATCGAGATTTCCGTTGGGCTCGCTGCCCCGATCGCAGAATTCCATTACTTACTTCCCGCAAGGTTCGGAACGAGCCGTGCATGTAGGGCGCCGTGAGGGCGATATTGCGCAACGTCGGCGCCCGGTATTTCCAGCGGCGGCCTTGACGGTCCCGCGCAGGTCGGAGTCGATGGGCATCCAATGGGTGGCGACGCATTCGCCGGCATTGGTGTACTCGACCAGCGCGGTGCGGCCTTCGTGCCGGATTGAACCTATTCGGTACCCGTTTCCGCCGTCGTGGGATCGATGACGGACCGGATCGGGGAAATGCGATCTGCCGGAAATCCTCCCTGGCTTGCGTGTTCCCGGATCAGGGCTTCGTTGGGAGCAATATACACGCAATACACCTTGTCGTCCGTCACGTAGCTTTCGACCCACTGGATTTCCGGCCCCAAGCGATTCAATACGCCGCAGGATCGCTGCGAAATCGCTTGGAGTTCCTGAGCGCTCAGCTTTCCGGCTCCGGGGATGTTGCGTTCGATGATGTACTTGGGCATGGTTTCGGCTCCTTGTTTCAGGTTGGCGATGTGACCGAACGTATTTCGATACGACCGGTCCTCTTGTATCAGGGCCAAAAAACTCAGGCCCTGAAATAATCACCCAGCAACGCTTGGCGGCATTGTTCCAGCGGCCGGGTGGATTGTTCGATTTTCATACGGAGCAAAGCCCCCTGCCAGGCATCGACGAGCAAGTCCGCCATTTCACGGGCGCTCTTGTCGTCGCGGAAAGCGCCTTCGCGTTGGCCGCGGGCGATGGCCTCGGCGATCTTGTCGCGATATCGATACAGCGCATCCCGTAAAGCTTGGCGACAGATTTCGCTGGTATCGCCGATCTCGCCGGTCAGATTTCCCAGCAGACAGCCGCCGCGGTACTGCCGGCGCTCGGCTTCTTCGATCAGTTCGTGAAAGTAGGATTCCAAAGCTTGGGAACCCGTCCCTTTGGGGTTGTCCAAGTGACGATCCAGTTGCCGGATGAATGGTTCGATGTAATGCCGGATGACCTCGGCGCCGAATTCCTCCTTGCTGGAGAAATAGTTGTAAAAAGACCCCTTGGGTACGCCGATGGCGTGCAGAATGTCCTGCAACCCGGTGCCGTGATAACCCCGCTCCATGAGGAGGGCTACACCTTGGTCGAGCAGCTTTTCGCGGACGGCGGCTTTTGCGGAAATCTTGCTCATAAAATAATAATACGACCGGTCGTCTTAATCGGCAAGACGGTCGCGGGGTTCGGTGCTGCCGGTCAGGGTCAGTAGGCTGGACGCGCGAGCCGGTTTGGTCTAGTTTGCGCTTCGAGGAAAACATACTGCACCGGGTCGGAGGGATCGGAACATGACCGCACTTCGTCGCCATTACAGCGAGATTCTTGAAACCTTGAAAACCTACTTTCCGGCGCCGGTGTCGAACCCGATCCTGGATGGGTATTTCGTGCACACCGTATCCAATTTCCTGGACAGGGTGGATGGACTCAAGTCGGCAGCACCCATTCTCGACGTGAGCGTGGCGCAGGACTACGAGCCGTATCGCAGCTTGACCATACCGGAAGGCATGACCACGGTCGAAGAGATCACCCAGATGCTAGCGGATTATTGCCGTGGCATGGTGGTCTGGGCGCATCCCAATGCCCAGGCCAATGTAATTCCGCCCCCCACGGTCGCGAGCATCATGGCTTTCGTCGCGAGCGCGATTTACAATCCCAACATCATTTGGGACGAATATTCGGCCCGCTTCGCCGAGGCGGAGATCGAGGCAGTCTCCATGTTGGCTGGACTGGTGGGCTACGATCAAGAGCGGGCCAGCGGTATGTTTACCTTCGGCGGCACCGGAACGCTCTTGTATGGGATGAAACTCGCCATCGAGAAGATGAGCTGCGGTCGTGCCATGCGCGAAGGGGTACGAAAACCCTACAAGATCCTCGCTTCTGATGTCTCCCATTATTCCCGCGTGAACGTGGCGGCTTGGCTCGGATTGGGCAGCGAAAACGTGGTGACCATTCCTTCCACTCTGCAGAACGAGATGTCACTGACCCATCTGGAAGAAACGTTCCGGCAGCTCCTCGATGCCGGGGAAGAAGTAGCCGCGATCATCGTCACTTTGGGGACCACCGATGCTTTCGGAATTGACGATCTGGCTGCGATCAGGGAGTTGCGCGATCGACTGGTCGAAGAATACCGCCTGCCCCACCGACCCCATATTCACGCCGACGCGGTCATCGGCTGGCCTTGGCTGGTGTTCCGCGACTACGATTTCGAGGCGAATCCGCTCGGCTTTCACGCGCGCACCTTGCGTTCGCTGCAAGATTCGGCCGAGCGCATCGGTTTTTTGGACCGAGCCGACAGCATCGGCTTGGATTTTCACAAGACGGGTTATGCGCCTTACATCTCCAGCGTGATCTTGGTGAAGGATCGGAACGACCTGGGCCTGTTGAGCCGGGATCCGGCCGAGATGCCTTATCTCTACCAGTTTGGGCGTTATCATCCTGGTCTGTTTACGCTCGAGTGCTCGCGCTCTGGGGGAGGCGCGCTCGCTGCTCTGGCCAATCTTCGCTTATTGGGGAAAGAAGGATATCGCGTCATCCTGGGACACAGTGTAGAAATGTCGGAATGGCTGCGCGAGCGCCTGGAAGGCTTGGAATTCGTACGGTTATTGAACGATCGCAATTTCGGTCCGGTGTCCCTGTTCCGTCTGTACCCGTCGGGTACCGACGCGTCCGTGGCCTGGCGCCGTGAACTCACCGATCCCGGCTATGCAATGGAACTCGAGCGGAACAACCGGTTCAACCGGCGCGTCTTCGATCTGACCCATGAGCGCGCCATGCGCGGAGAAGGGGTGTTGTTGTCCTGGACCGATGCCTATCGTCCCGCCTGGAATGGCGAGGGCCGCGTAGCCGCGATCAAATCCTTCATCATGAGCCCTTGGACCGACCACCAGGCGGTCGACAAGGTGGTGGATCAAATCGGACAGGCGTGGAAGGAGGCGGATGCGGAATTCCGCGCTTGACCGGTGCGCGCTCCGCGCTTGCCCAAAAAGGGTTTATCCTCGTTCCCGGCGCGGTATATCATTTCCCTTTACTCGGTACGACAGCATTCTTTGTTCCCATCATGAACCGGCGAACGGCGGAGATCGAGCGCAATACACTGGAGACGCAAATCCGGATCCGGATCGACCTGGACGGCACCGGACAGTGCGCCGTGCGAACCGGTGTACCGTTCCTCGATCACATGCTCGATCAAGTGGCGCACCACGGCGGCCTCGATCTCGCGATCGAGGCGCAAGGAGACCTGCACATCGATGCCCACCATACGGTGGAAGACGTCGGCATCGCCTTGGGTCAGGCGTTCGAGCAGGCCATCGGTGACAAGAAAGGTATCCGGCGTTATGGGCATGCCTATGTGCCACTCGACGAAGCCCTGTCACGCGTGGTGGTCGATTTTTCCGGTCGACCGGGTCTGTTCTACGAGGTGAACTTTCCCCGCGCCCGCATCGGCGATTTCGACGTCGATCTGTTCGTCGAGTTTTTCCGTGGCTTCGTCAATCATGCCCGGGCGACGGTGCATATCGACAACCTCAAGGGGCAAAATGCCCACCACGTCGCCGAGACCATCTTCAAGGCGTTCGGCCGCGCCGTCCGCTCGGCTCTGGAAAGAGACGAACGAATGTCTGCGGTGCTGCCTTCCACCAAAGGTCTGCTCTAAAAGCCATCTGCTTTCTTTATCTGTCCGAACCTCGGGTCCATTCGCAAATGTCTTCGGTGGCGGTGATCGATTACGGCATGGGAAATCTCCATTCCATCGCCAAGGCTCTTCAGCACGTGGGTGACGGTGTGCAAGTCCGGGTGACCGCAAACCCCGCGGAGATTCTCGCCGCGGATCGGGTCGTGTTTCCCGGCGTGGGGGCCATCCGGGACTGCATGGCGCATCTCGCCGAACGCGGGCTCGAAGCGACTCTGCACCGTGTCGCGGCCGAGAAGCCCTTGCTTGGCGTCTGTCTCGGCATGCAGGCGTTGCTGGACGAGAGCGAGGAGAATGGGGGGACCCGTGGCCTGGGGATCATCGCCGGACGGGTGGTGCGGTTCGCGGCCGGCATCACTGACGGCGAGGGTCGGCCGCTCAAGATCCCGCACATGGGGTGGAACCGCGTGTACCCGAGCCGACCTGCGCATCCGCTGTGGGAAGGGATCGCGGACGGGAGCTGGTTTTATTTCGTGCACAGCTACTATGCCGTGCCTGCGGATCCCACAGCGGTCGCCGCCATCAGCGAGTACCCGGATCCCTTCGCCGTGGCCGTGGCGCGTGCCAATGTTTTTGCGGTGCAGTTCCATCCGGAAAAGAGCCAAAGGGCTGGCTTGCGGTTGCTGGCCAATTTTCTCCGCTGGGAACCGGGGTGTTGTTGAGTAATCGTTGTCGAAGGCGTTGAGGGCCTTGAGGTTATGTTGTTGATACCGGCGATCGACTTAAAAAATGGCAAATGTGTCCGCCTGCGCCAGGGGCGGATGGAAGACGATACGGTGTTTTCCGAG
The DNA here is from genome assembly GCA_035559395.1 of Methylococcus sp. Taxonomy (GTDB): domain Bacteria; phylum Pseudomonadota; class Gammaproteobacteria; order Methylococcales; family Methylococcaceae; genus Methylococcus. The sequence continues at coordinate 45,720 of DATMAX010000077.1, forward strand.
GATCCGGTGGCCGTGGCCGGGCGATGGGTGGAAGCGGGCACGCGACGATTGCACCTGGTCGACCTGGATGGGGCATTCGTGGGGACCCCGCGCAACGCGGATATCATCCACGCCATCCGGGAGGCCTATCCCGACGTGCAGATCCAGGTCGGTGGGGGTATCCGCGATGAGGATACGATCCAAGGATATCTGAACGCCGGCGTCGATTACGTGATCATCGGTACCAAGGCGGTGAGCGCGCCGCATTTCGTCAGCGACGCCGCGGCCGAGTTCCCGAACCACATCATCGTCGGTTTGGATGCCCGCGACGGTAAGGTTGCTATCGACGGTTGGTCGAAGCTTTCGCATCACGACGTCATCGATCTCGCGCAGAAGTTCGAGGACGACGGTGTGGAAGCGATCATCTACACCGACATCAGCCGGGACGGCATGATGCAGGGGGTCAACATCGAAGCCACGGCCCGATTGGCCCGTTCGATCCACATTCCGGTGATCGCCTCGGGTGGCATTCGCTCCTTGGATGACATCCGCGCGCTCGGAGCCATTGCCGCCGACGGGGTCATCGGCGCCATCACCGGCCGGGCGATCTACGAAGGGACCTTGGATTTCGCCGAGGCGCGCAAGCTGGCGGAACAGTTCTGATGCTAGCAAAACGGATCATCCCCTGTCTCGACGTCGACCAGGGGAGGGTTGTCAAAGGGGTCCGGTTCGTCGACATCCGGGACGCCGGTGATCCCGTCGAAATCGCGCGGCGCTACGATCAGGAAGGGGCGGACGAGCTCGCATTTCTCGACATCACGGCGAGTTCCGAAGATCGCGGGACGATGGTGCAGGTGGTGGAGCGGGTGGCGGGGGAAGTCTTCATTCCCTTGACGGTCGGCGGTGGCATTCGCACCCTGGAGGATATCCGGCGTCTGCTTCATGCCGGCGCCGACAAGGTCAGTATCAACACCGCCGCGGTATTCCGTCCCGAGTTCGTGCGAGAAGCGGCGGAGCGCTTCGGCTCGCAGTGCATCGTCGTCGCCATCGATGCCAAACAGGTGAGCCGCGAGCCGCCACGGTGGGAGATCTTCACCCATGGAGGGCGTAAGGCGACCGGGCTGGAGGCCGTGGAATGGGCACAACGCATGGTGGAACTCGGGGCGGGCGAGATTCTGTTGACCAGCATGGATCGGGACGGCACCCGCTCGGGTTTCGACCTGGCTCTCACCCGGGCAGTGAGTGAGGCAGTCACCGTGCCGGTGATCGCCTCCGGGGGCGTCGGCAACCTTCAGCATCTGGCCGATGGCATCGTCCTCGGGCGGGCGGACGCAGTGCTGGCGGCGAGCATTTTCCATTTCGGCGAATACACCATCGCCCAGGCCAAGGAGTTCCTGGCGGCGCAAGGCATCGAGGTCAGGCGATGAGCGGATCGTGGCTCGACGAAGTGCGTTGGAACGAGGAGGGCCTGGTCCCGGTGGTGACCCAGGAAGCCGCGACCGGGCAGGTACTGATGATGGCCTGGATGAATCGCGAGGCATTGGCCAGCACGGTGCAGGAAGGCCATGCGGTGTACTGGTCGCGCTCGCGCCGTCGTCTGTGGCGGAAAGGCGAGGAATCGGGGCACCGGCAGAAAGTGCTGGAGATCCGGCTGGACTGCGACGAGGACGCGATTCTCTTGCGCGTGGAGCAGATCGGGGGAATCGCCTGCCATACCGGCCGGCATCATTGCTTTTATCGGGTGTTACGGGATGGTCGCTGGGTAGTGGTGGAGCCGGTCCTGAAAACGCCCGAAACCATTTACCGGAGCCAGGCATGATGGATGTATTGGCGGAACTCGCGAAGATCCTGGAGCAACGCAAGTCCGAGGATGCCGGCAAGAGCTACGTGGCGAGTCTCTACGTCAAAGGTCTCGATGCCATTCTGAAAAAGATCGGCGAGGAAGCCACCGAGACCGTGATCGCGGCCAAGGAAGGCGACCCCGAGAAGATCGTCCGCGAGATGGCCGATCTTTGGTTCCACTGCTGTGTCTTGCTGGCCCACCAAGGCCTGGCGCCGGAAGAGGTATTGCGGGAACTGGCGCGGCGATTCGGTCGCTCGGGTCTGGAGGAAAAGGCCGCAAGGCGCGGCGAAGAGCGGTGCCGTCAGTCCATGTCGTAACCGAGGTCACGGAGGTACTGATTCTTGAGCCGGACGTAGCCGTCGCGGGAATGCACCAGGAACTCGAGTTCGGAGTCTTTCAACGGTCGCACCGCTTGCGCCGGCGAGCCCACGTACAGAAGTCCGCTCTCCAGGCGCTTTCCGGGTGGGACCAGGGAACCGGCACCGAGGAGGACGCGTTCCTCGATCACCGCGCCGTCCATGACGATCGCGCCGATCCCGATCAAGCAGAGATCCCCGATGGTACAGCCGTGCAATACCACCCGGTGTCCCACGGTGACGCCGCTGCCGATGATCAGGGGGAAGCCTTCGGCATGGAAACGGCTTTTCTGCGTCACGTGCAATACGCAGCCGTCCTGGATGTTGGTCTCGGCGCCGATCTCGATGCGATGGACATCGCCGCGCACCACGGTCATCGGCCAGATCGATACGTCGTCGCCCAGAGTGACATCGCCCGCGACAAACGCGCTTTCCGCCACGAACACGTTGCGCCCGACCACCGGGGTGATGCCGTCGTACACTTGAATCGTCATCTTTTCACCCTTTCCGTTTCCCGCCCTTGCAGGTCATCCCTTGTGGCCGCGTGACCCTTGGGTATCATCCTCCTTTGCGCTCGATTTTGCCATGCTACCGCAAAAATCCGGACGTACCCCGACACACCGGCGATCCGGCGTCACGGTGCCTTGGCAAGACCCAGGAACCCTGCGAAGCTTCATGCGGCGCGAGCTTTTGTTACCGAAAGCAAGACTACCCCGATCCGCACGGCCCATTCGATACCGCGCCGTGCGGGATTGCCGGCGAAGAGTCGGGACCTCGAGGCGATGCAACGGATTCCGGAACCCGAACTGATGGACGACGAAGTCCAAGCCTTGGCTTATGCCCAGGCGGATTTTTCCGAAGCACACGATCGGTTCGTGGCGCTGTTCGGGGAGTGTTTTCCAGGGGAGCGCGAAGTTGGCCATCTTCTCGATCTCGGCTGCGGCCCGGCGGACGTCATGGTGCGGTTTGCCAAGGCGTATCCGCGTTGCCGGATCGACGGCGTCGACGGGTCGGCAGTCATGTTGGTCTTGGGCCGGGAAGCGGTCCGCAGGGCGGGTGTGGAGGATCGCGTTCGTCTCATCCAGGGTTACCTTCCGGGAGCCGTGCTTCCGCGCACGCATTACGATGGCGTGCTGTCCAATTCCTTGCTGCATCATCTGGCGCGGCCCGAGGTGTTGTGGAAGACGGTACGGCGCCATGGCAAACCCGGTGCCCCGGTGTTGGTGATGGACTTGCTGCGTCCTGCCAGCGCCGCTCTCGTCGAGGAGTGTGTGAAGCGCCATGCCGCAAACGCGCCCCCGATTCTTCAGCGGGATTTCCGCAATTCGCTATGCGCGGCCTACGAGCCGGACGAGGTGAGGGAACAGTTGCGGGCGTCCGGGCTCGACCGTTTCCGGGTCCGCGTGGTCTCGGACCGCCACTGGATCGCCTTCGGAAGGCTCTAGTCGCGGGATTCCGGAGCACCCCGGACCAGCCGGTCGGCCCAGTCGAGCACCGAGCGGAGGCGCGGTACCAGGAGCGGTCGGGCTTCCTCGTAAGTGAGCCAGCGGAACTCCTCGTGTTCGGGTCGGCCGAGTTCCGGGTTGACCGGCAGGAAGACTTCTCCCGCCGGTGCCTCGGCCAGGTAGTAGCGTGCTATCTTGCCGACGCTGTACGGAGGTGTCTGCCAGTAGCGCCGGTTCCAGCGGAAATCCAACTCGGTGAGCCCCGTTTCCTCCCGGACTTCCCGCAGCGCCGCATTCCAGGCGGATTCGCCCGGTTCCACCATGCCCTTGGGAAAATCCCAGTGATTGTAAGCGCGGAGAAGCAGGTAGCGGGGCTGATCATCGTGCCGACGGACGAGTACGACACCGGAAGATAATTTGTATTTTCTCATGCAGCAGGGTTTACCCCAGGTAATCCATCCTTCCATGGACCAAGCTGCACGGGTGCCAGTTCCCAGTCTGCAACCTCGGGCCGCATCGGGCGAGAGGACGGATGAATCGCAGAGCCCGGGGTTGCTGCGCGAACATCCACGGTAACTGTGGGTATTGGCACAGACCGTCGCGGCGACGGACGGAAAGTGCGACCGCAAGACGGCAAACATCGTGCGCTCTTGGAGCTGGCCTGATGATTGCAAAATATAGGGGGCATAACCTCAACTTTCCCATCTGGCGGTAGGTCACCTACGAGTCGGGGCTTCTCGCAAGAACGCGAGGCTTACCGCCAGTTTTTTCTTGCCGTGTGTTCACAGTGGCTCCAGGTTCGCATAGGCCAGCATCAGCCATTTGGCTCCCACCTCGGCGAAATTGACGTGAACCCGAGCCTGGGCACCTTCGCCTTCCCGCTTAAGGATCACGCCCTCGCCGAATTTGCCGTGGCGCACCCGCTGACCGAGCTTGAATCCATCCGGACTCCCGGCGGCAAGCGGTGTGCCCGCGGTCTTGGGGTGAGCGACCCCGCCCCGCAGGCGGATTTCTTCGACACAGTCCGTCGGCAGTTCGCGCAGGAAGCGGGACGGTCGCGGGTAGGTTTCCTTACCATAGAGACGCCTGCACTCGGCGTAGGTCAGGTAAAGTTTGCGGCGGGCCCGGGTGATGCCGACGTAACAGAGCCTCCGCTCTTCCTCGATCCGGCTCGGTTCTTCCAGGGATTGCAGGCTCGGGAACAGACCTTCCTCGAGTCCGGCGATGAACACGAGATCGAATTCGAGACCCTTGGCGGCATGCAGGGTCATGAGTTGGACACAGTCCTCGGATCGTTCTCCCTGATTTTCGCCGGCTTCGAGCGCCGCGTGGGCAAGAAACTGGTCGAGAATGCCGAGCTCGGGATCGAGCTGGGGTTCCAGTTCGAACTGGCGCGCGGCGCCGATCAGTTCTTCCAGGTTCTCGATCCGCGTCTCCGCCTGCTCCCCTTTCTCCCGGCGGTAATGCTCAAGAAGACCGGATGTCTGCACCGTGCGTTCCACCCGTTCCCAGAGGGGCAAGGCCGCGGTCGTCTGCGCCAGGGCATCGATGGTTTCGAGGAAACTCCGAAGGGCAGCATCCGCCCGGGCCGGCAACGCCCGATCCTGCAGGAGTCGCTGCGCGGCAGTCCAGAGGGGGAGGCGTTCGGAGCGCGCCAGCTCACGGATCGTATCCAGCGTCTTCATGCCGATCCCCCGCGTCGGAGTATTGATCACGCGCTCGAAGGCGGGGTCGTCGTGGCGGTTCGCCATCAGCCGGAGATAGGCGAGAGCATCTTTGATCTCCGCCCGCTCGAAAAAGCGCAAGCCGCCATACACCCGATAGGGAATTCCCCGTGCCAACAGTTTTTCCTCGAATTGGCGCGACTGCGCATTGGATCGATAGAGGACCGCGGCATCGCTGAAACGGCCACCCTCCTCCACCCAACGCCGGATGCGCTCGACCACGAAGTGGGCCTCTTCTTGTTCATTGAATGCGGCATAGATCGAGACCGGATCGCCGGCACCGCCGTGGGTCCAGAGGTTCTTGCCCAACCGCCCGTCGTTACGGGTAATCAGCGCGTTCGCCGCATGCAGGATATTGCCGGTGGAGCGGTAATTCTGCTCCAGGCGGATCAGGCGGTGGTGGGGATAGTCGTCACGGAAGCGATGCAGGTTCTCGATGCGGGCACCGCGCCAGCCATAGATGGACTGGTCGTCGTCGCCCACCACGGCGAGGTTTTCCCTTTCGCGGGTCAAAAGACGCAGCCAAGCGTACTGGATCCCATTGGTATCCTGGAATTCATCCACCAAAACATGCTGGAATCGTCTCTGGTAGTGGTCGAGTACATCCGGGTCGTCGCGCAGGAACTCATGGGTGCGCAGCAGCATCTCAGCGAAATCGACCAGGCCGGAACGTTGGCAGACCTCTTCGTAAGCCAGATAGATGCGGCGCATCTGCCGTTCGAAGGGATCGTAGGAATCGGGCAGATGCCGGGCCCGCCGGCCTTCGTCCTTATGGGCGTTGATGTACCATTGCACCTGTCGCGGTGGCCAGCGCGCCTCGTCGAGTTCCAAGTTGCGCAGGACGCGGCGGATCAAGCGGTACTGGTCGTCGGCATCCAAAATCTGAAACGTGTCCGGCAAGCCGGCTTCCGCCGCGTGCCGGCGCAGGAAACGGTGCGCCAGGCCATGGAAAGTCCCTATCCACATGCCCTGGGTGGGCAGGCGCAACAAGCTCTCGACTCGTGACTTCATCTCGTTCGCGGCCTTATTGGTGAAGGTCACGGCGAGGATGCTGTGGGGGGAGAGTCCCTCGACCTGGATCAGCCAGGCGATGCGGTGCACCAATACCCGGGTCTTGCCGCTGCCGGCTCCGGCGAGGACCAACAGGGAACGCTCCGGCGCGGTGACGGCTTCACGTTGGGCTTCGTTGAGAGGGGCGAGGATGGGGGTGATGTCCATGGCAAGGCATTGTAACCCGTCTTGCGAAACGTCGAACGAGCCTTCACAATCGGCAGATTTGAAAACCTTGCTGTGGAGCGCATGACATGAATTTCGATTTCAAGAAGATGTGGAAGCGCGAGATGAACGTGGGGCTCAAGGACCGTAAGCTGCGATTCGCGGCGGGTTCGGTGGCACTCCTCGCCTCGGTTTTCCTGGGCAATATCCCCCTTTTGCTGATCGGTGGGATTCTGGTCGCTACGGCGTCTCTGCGGTGGTGCCCGGTGTATTCCGGGCTCGGCAAATCCACGGTCGATCCGAATGAGCCGGTCGCGGAGAGCTCCGGCCCGCCGTTCGAACTCTAGGGAGCGGTGCGGCCGGCATGCGGGAGGGGCAGCCGTGCGGTTTTAGTTTTCGCGGCGGAACTCGCCTTCGATTACGTGCGGGCCGCAGTCGGATGGTTTCCGTGTCGCGAACATCACGAGGGCATGTTCGAGGAAGTACCGAACCAGGAAACGACGGGAGGCCGGCGCGAGGAGTAGGAGTCCCGCGGCGTCGGAAAGGAATCCCGGAAGCAAGAGCAGCGCGCCCGCCCCAAGAACGATTCCACCGTCGATCAGATCATGCGCGGGCATGCGTCCAGTGGCCAGGCTTTGTTGGATTCGGCTCCAGCTTTTCCATCCCTGCGTCCGCAACAAGTAGGTTCCCAGCGCGGCCGCGGCGCCAAGGAGCAGGATCGTCGGGAGGAAGCCCAGCCAGGTGCCGATCCGGATCAGCAGGTAGATTTCCAACACCGGCAACAGCAGGATCGCCAACAGGGCCCATTTCATGGAATTCATCATCAAGATTCTCGTAAGAAAATGGCGTACTTTTTGCCATGATGAGTGCCAACTGTCTAGTTCTTTGTAGCTGTCCCGATCGTCCCTCCGCGGATGCGTTGGCCGAGGGTTTGGTGAGCGAGCGGCTGGCGGCTTGTGTCAATGTCCTTCCCGAGGTGACTTCCGTGTATCGCTGGCAGGGGAAGATGGAGAAGACATCGGAATGCTTGCTCCTGGCGAAAACCGCGGAATCCCGCTTGCCGGCCTTGCAGGAATGGTTGCGGGAACATCATCCTTACGAGCTGCCGGAAATCATTGCGGTTCCCATTCAGAGCGGGTTGCAGGAGTATCTCGCATGGGTGACCTCTTCGGTGACCGGGTCGTGATCTTCCTCCGCCTCGTCCTCGTGGCGGCGAGCTTGCTCGCCGCGCCGGTGCGGGCGATCGATCCCGCCGATCTGTTGCCACCCGAACGCGCCTTCCCACTCGGGGTGCGGATGGAAGGCGCCGCTACCGCCGTGCTGTCCTGGGACATCGCGGAAGGCTATTACCTGTACCGTCATCGTTTCCGGTTCGCCTCCCCGACGCCAGACGTCCGGCCTAGCGAGCCGGTGTTCCCGCCCGGGTACAAAAAACAGGATGAGTTTTTCGGCGAGGTGGAGACCTATCGCGGTCACCTTGAGGTACGCCTGCCGCTCGTGTCGCAAGGGCCCTTGCCGCCGCAAGTGGACCTTGACGTCACCGTGCAGGGTTGCGCGGATGCGGGTGTCTGTTTTCCCCCCTATCGTCGCACCGTCAGTGTGAACACGGGATTTTCCCCACCGGCCCGTTCCGTGGTGGATTCGCTCAACTCCTTGGCGAGCGCCTTCCAGTCGATTGTCGGTATGAAGGGAATGGGTGATCTGTTGCCGGCCGATCAGGCTTTCCGGTTTTTCGCCGAGGTTCAAGACCCATCCACGCTGCGGCTCCATTGGCAAATCGCAGACGGATACTATCTGTATCGGGAGAAATTCTCGGTGGATCTCTCCGAGGTTGAGGGCATCCGCCTCGGGAGTTATGAGATTCCGCACGGCGAACCGAAACAGGACGAGGAGTTCGGTCCGGTGGAGGTATTCCACCGCGAATTGTCGTTCACGGTGCCCTTGATCCGGACGGCTACGGAAACCCGTACGATCCGACTCGAAGTCGGTTTTCAAGGATGTGCGGAACGAGGGGTTTGTTATCCGCCGATGCGGAAGGCGGTCGAATTGACTCTGCCGGAGGGAGGGGCGATTTCCTCGCCCCCGCGCGAGGAGTTTGCCGGAGAGCAGCTGGCGGAACAGGATCGAATCGCAAATTCCCTTCGGAACCATTCGCTGGTGCTCAATCTGGTGGCGTTCCTGGGCTTCGGACTGCTGTTGGCGTTCACTCCTTGCATCTTCCCGATGATTCCCATTCTCTCGGGACTCATCGTCGGCCATGGTCATGCCATCACCACCTGGCGCGCTTTTTGGCTCTCCTTGACTTACGTCTTGGCGCATGCCTTGGCATACACCATTTTTGGCGTTCTCGCCGGCTTGTTCGGCGCGAACCTGCAGATGGCGATGCAGAATCCCTGGGCGATCGGCGCTTTCAGCGGCTTGTTCGTCCTGCTCGCCTTGTCGATGTTCGATTTCTACCCGTTGCAACTGCCCACCGCTTGGCAATCGCGCTTCGCCGCGCTCAGCTCCCGACAGCATGGCGGCAGCCTGGCCGGTGCGGCGACCATGGGTTTCGTGTCGGCCTTCCTGGTCGGACCTTGTGTCGCGGCGCCCTTGGCGGGAGCTCTGATCTACATCGGTCAGACGGGGAACGCGGTGCTCGGCGGTCTGGCGTTGTTCGCGCTCGGGTTCGGCATGGGGCTGCCGCTCCTGGTCATCGGTACGTCGGCGGGGAAACTCCTGCCCAAGGCCGGAGTGTGGATGAACGCCGTCAAGTCGGTGTTTGGCGTCGGAATGCTGGCGGTTGCAATTTGGATGCTGGAACGGATCGTGCCGGTACCGGTCGCCATGCTGCTGTGGGCCTTGCTCCTCATCGTGTCGGCAATCTACCTGGGAGCGCTCGATTCGCTCCCGGTCGGAGTCTCTGGCTGGCGTCGATTGTGGAAGGGCTTGGGTGTGGCGATGTTGGCCTACGGTGTTTTCATGTTGCTCGGTGTGGCCGCAGACAACCGTGACCCCTTGCAACCTCTGCGTGGACTCGCGGGAACGAGCGGCCCTGTGGCCAACCCATCGTCACCGGTCTTCGAACGCGTGCACAGTAGAACGGAGCTGGAAGGTAAGCTGGCCGAGGCGGCGCAGCAGGGGCGTTGGGTGCTATTGGACTTTTACGCCGACTGGTGTGTGTCCTGCAAGGAGATGGAACGCTATACCTTCGGCGATGCCGCAGTCCGCAACCGATTGCTGCAGGTCATGCTGCTCCGGGCCGACGTCACCGCAAATACCGACGAAGACCAGGCTTTGCTGCGGCGCTTTGAATTGGTGGGGCCGCCCGCGACTCTGTTCTTCGGCCCCGACCGGCGTGAGCGCAAGCAATATCGCATCGTGGGTTACACTGACGCGAAACGTTTTCTGGCTCATCTGGAGGGTTTTCAGCGATGCCTCGTAAGCTCGTGTTGACCCTCATCGCCGTGGCGGCGGTCGCCGGGGGAGTCGCGACGCGGTTCTGGCTGTTCGGAAACGTAGATGGCCCGGATGCTCTCACGCTGGTCTTCGCCGATCTCGAGGGCAGGCCGTTCCGTTTGTCCGATCGGTCCGCCAGGGTTCTGGCGGTGAATTTCTGGGCGAGCTGGTGTGCGCCGTGCTGGGAAGAAATGCCCGAACTCGATCGCTTGCAGCGAGAATTGGAGCCTCGTGGTTTGCGCATCGTGGGTCTGGCGCTCGACGAGCGCGATGCTGTGGAGGCGTTTCTGCGCCAGCACCCGGTCGGCTATCCCGTTTTGCTGGCGGATGAGAGGGGCTATGCCTTCGCCGCAAGGGTTGGGAACCGCAACGGAATTCTGCCCTATACCGCCATCTTCGTCGATGGCCGGTGGCTGCGGTCGATCGCCGGTCCGATCGCGCGGACGGATTTCCTGGCTCTCGTGGAGCCCTTGCTCGATTCGCCGCGATGACGGCGAGATCCCCGCAGATCCCGTCAGTTTGTGGACAAGATCCGCTCAATTCGGCAAAATGATATTTCGCCGGATGAGGCGAATGTCGGCGTCCAACCACGAATCATCATAAAGGACAAGCGCGCGGATGGCGGGTATCCTGGTGCTGAACGGGCCGAATCTCAATCTATTGGGAATTCGTGAGCCCGGCATCTATGGCAGCGACACGCTTCAGGATATCGAGTCGAGGCTGAGGTCCCTGGCCGAGCCACGTGGCATCCCTCTGGCATTTTTCCAGAGCAACGCCGAACATGAGCTGATCGACCGAATCCATCAAGCATTCCGTGACTCGGTCGAGATGATCGTGATCAACCCCGGTGCCTTCACCCATACCAGCATCGCCTTGCGGGACGCCTTTCTGGCCACAGCCATCCCTTTCATCGAAGTGCATCTTTCGAATGTCCATGCCCGGGAGGCATTTCGTCACCATTCCTATCTTTCCGACATCGCCCAAGGGGTTCTCTGTGGCTTCGGGCCGATGGGCTACGAACTGGCGTTGCGGGCAGCCATGCAAATGACGCAAAAGGGTCGTTAAAGAATGGATATCCGAAAAATAAAAAAATTGATCGATATCGTCGAAGAGTCCAGCATCGCCGAGATCGAAATTCACGAAGGAGAGGAATCGGTTCGGATCAGCCGCTATTCGAGCGTCGCCGGAGCGACGGCGGCGGCCACGACGATGATGCCCCTTGCCGCACCGCAACATGCGACGCGGCCGGAAGAGCCCACGCCGCAGGCTCTGGAAGTAAGCAAAGGGCATGAGGTCCGCTCACCCATGGTGGGTACTTTCTATCGCTCGCCATCGCCCGGAGCGAAGCCTTTCGTCGAAATCGGGCAGCGCGTCGAAGTCGGCGATACGCTCTGTATCATCGAAGCGATGAAGATCCTCAATCAGATCGAAGCGGACATGGCCGGGGTGATTGCCAAGATCCTGGTAGAAAATGGCCAGCCGGTGGAATACAACCAGCCGCTGTTCGTCATCGAATAGGCCGGTAACCCCGTTGGTCGATCGGTCTGCGCAGTCGTTTCCAGGTACTTCCTATGTTGGGTAAAGTCGTCATTGCCAATCGCGGCGAGATTGCGCTGCGCATCCTCAGGGCTTGTCGCGAGTTAGGGATCAAGGCCGTGGCCGTTCATTCCGAGGTGGATCGGGATCTGAAACACGTGCGTCTCGCCGACGAATCCGTGTGCATCGGTCCGGCGCCGTCTCGGGACAGCTACCTCAATGTCCCCGCCATCATCAGTGCGGCAGAGGTCACCGACGCTCTCGCGATCCATCCGGGTTATGGTTTTCTCTCGGAGAACGCCGACTTCGCCGAGAAGGTGATCCAGAGCGGTTTCATTTTCATTGGCCCGCGACCCGAAACGATCCGTCTCATGGGGGACAAGGTGTCGGCCATCGAAGCCATGAAGCGGGCCGGGATTCCCACGCTTCCCGGATCCGAGGGAGCGCTCGGCGACGATCCCAAAGAAAACCTCGCCATTGCGCGCCAGATCGGTTATCCCATCATCGTCAAAGCCGCCGGCGGTGGTGGGGGGCGGGGCATGCGGGTGGTTCACAGCGAGGCCAATCTGCTCAATGCCATCGCGCTCACTCGGGCGGAAGCCGCGGCGGCTTTTGCCAACGATATGGTGTACATGGAGAAGTTCCTGGAAAATCCGCGTCATATCGAATTCCAAGTCATCGCAGACAGCCACGGCAACGTGGTGCATCTCGGCGAAAGGGATTGTTCCACCCAAAGGCGCCATCAAAAAGTCATCGAAGAGGCGCCGGCGCCCGGGATTTCAGAGGCCCAACGCCAGGAAATCGGAATGCGGTGCGTGGAGGCGTGTCGAGAGATTGGCTATCTGGGGGCGGGTACCCTCGAATTCTTGTATCAGGAGGGCCGTTTCTACTTCATCGAGATGAACACGCGGATCCAAGTGGAGCACCCGGTGACGGAAATGGTGACCGGCTTCGACATCGTCAAGGAGCAGCTCCGGATCGCCGCGGGCGAACCCCTGTCGATCCGCCAGGAGGATGTGCAGATGCGTGGCCACGCCATCGAATGCCGGATCAATGCGGAAGATCCGGTGAACTTCATGCCTTCGCCAGGCGTCATCGAGCAATTCCACATGCCGGGTGGTCCCGGCATCCGTGTCGAGACCCATATTTACAACGGCTACCGGGTGCCGCCTTATTATGATTCCATGATCGGCAAGTTGGTGGCGCACGGAGAAACCCGCAGCAGTGCGATCGCCCGCATGCGCACGGCGCTGAACGAGATGGTGATCGGTGGGATCAAGAGCAACATCCCGCTGTTGCTGGACATCATCAACGACTGCGCCTTTGAGGCCGGCGGCCAAAACATCCATTATCTGGAACAGAAGCTCGCGCTGAAGCACTGAGTCATGTGGCGCCAGCTGCTGGTTACGGTCGACGAAAGCCTGGCCGAGCGGGTTGCGGATGTGTTGAGTGAGTGTGGGGCGCTTGCCGTCAGTTTTTTCGATGCCGGCAACGAGCCCTTGTTCGAGCCGCCGTTGGGAACTACGCCCGTGTGGTCACAGACCCAAGTGGTCGGTCTATTCGAACAGGATATCGATCTGGTCCGGATTCGCGGGGATCTGGAGGAGTGCTTTGGAGCCTCGCGATTCCGGGATTGGGCCGAGGAAGAGGTCGGGGATCGCCCCTGGGAGCGGGTTTGGCTCGAACACTTTCAGCCGACGCGTTTCGGCGGAAGGCTCTGGGTTTGCCCCAGCGGGTTTCCGATCGACGAGGCGGAAGCCATAGTGCTGCGCCTGGATCCCGGCTTGGCGTTCGGCACCGGCACGCATCCGACCACGGCCCTGTGTCTCGAATGGTTGGAGGAGGCGAATCTGCAAGGCAAGGTCGTGGTCGATTACGGTTGTGGTTCGGGTATCTTGGCAGTCGCCGCCGCGCTTCTGGGTGCAAAGCGTGTATGGGCCGTGGATATCGACCCACAGGCCTTGGTGGCCGCGGAAGAGAATGCGCGCAAGAATGCGGTGCAGGATCGCATCGAGATCGCGTCACCCAGTGAATTGCCCCGCTTCGAGAGCGACTTGTTGATGGCCAACATCCTGGCCAATCCGCTGGTGGATCTCGCCGATGAATTGGGCGCGCGGGTGCGGATCGGGGGAACCCTACTGCTCTCCGGCATCCTCGCCGCCCAGTTGGATACCGTCGCGAATGCCTACCGGCGAGCGGGAGTCGAGATGGAGTCGGCGACGGTCCGCGAAGACTGGGTGCGGCTGGTGGGAAAGAAGCACGATTGATCCATGTACACGCGTTGCCCGGAATGTAAGACCGTTTACCGCATCTCGGTGTGGCAATTGCGGGAAGGACAGGGCTCTGCATTCTGCGAATCCTGTGTGCGGGTATTCAATGTCCTGCCTTCACTGGCGCCGTCGGTCGAGGACGCCGTGCCGGATGCGGCATCGCGCATCGAGATTCCCACCTTGGGTCGAGACGATGCTTTCTCCCAGCGTATGCGCGATTTCGCAGGGCGTGGTGAACGATCGCTCGGTTTTCGTTATGGTCACGGTCGCTGGCAAGCAGAAGCGGGGCCGGGTTTTCTGGACCGGCTCGTCTGGGGAGGTGGGAGCGTGCTGCTGTCCTTGGTGCTCCTGGGGCAGCTGGCCTATTTCGCGAGCATGCGCCTGGCGCAGAACGAGACCTGGCGTCCCTGGTTGGTGGTCTTCTGCGATGCAGTGGGATGTGAGCTGCCGCCCTATCGCGATGTTGAGTCGATTCAAGTCGTCGAACGTACCTTGCGCCCACTTGCCGGCCTGGCCGCCTATGAGTTTCGCTTGACCATGTCGAATCAGTCGACCTCACCGCAGGCTTTCCCGTCGGTTGCCTTGACGATGACCGATCGCGACGGGAGACCGGTGGCGGGCCGAATCTTTCGGCCGAACGAATATTTGCCCAAGGGAGAAGCGGCTTCGCTGATGCCGGTGGGGAAAAATTACGAGATTCGGTTGGATTTGGCGAGGCCCGCCAGCGACGTCGCCGGATTCACGTTCAAACTCATTTGAATCCAGGACGGTCGGGCAGCCGAGGCCGGTCCTGCCCTTGATGAAACTACCGTTGTTCGCGTGACCCGGGTTCTCCATTGCGGGATGCCATGTCGGATTTACCCCCATTACGCCTCAAGAAGAACGAGGAGCGGCGATTGCGCGCCGGGCACTTGTGGATCTTCAGCAACGAGGTAGACAGCGAGAAGACTCCGCTGAAGCGTTTCGCTTCCGGAGATCTGGTCCGTGTCGAGGACGCGCGTCAACAGCCCCTGGGCTTGGCCTATGTCAATCCGGAGTCGCTCATTTGCGCACGCTTGTTGACGCGGGATCCCCGCGCGGCGATCGACGAGGCCTTCCTGTTGAAGAGGGTGACCCGGGCTCTGCATTTGCGCGAATTGCTGTTCCCCCAGCCTTTCTATCGACTCTTGTATGGGGAGAGCGATGGCATACCAGGACTCGTGGTCGATCGGTTGGGCGAGGTGCTCGTGGTCCAGGCCAATACCGCTGGGGCCGAGCGCTTGCAGGAGCCGATCGTGCGTCTGCTGGAAAAACTCCTCTCCCCCCGCACGATCGTTCTGAAGAATACCTCCAGCTTACGGCAACTGGAAAAACTGGATGTCTACACCCGGGTCCTGGGGGCGGCTCTCAATGATCCGGTGGAGATCGAAGAGAACGGTGCCCGGTTTCTTGTCGACCCGGTTAGCGGCCAGAAGACCGGATGGTTCTTTGATCACCGCTGTAACCGCGCGAGATTCGCGCGTTTGGCGAAATGCCAGCGGGTCTTGGATCTCTTCAGCTATACCGGGGCTTGGGGCATCCAGGCGGCCTTGGGCGGTGCGGAGCACGTGGACTGCGTCGACAGTTCCGAACCGGCCCTGGAACTGGCCCGGGAAAACGCCCGTCTGAACGGGGTTGCAGACCGCATCGAGTTCACCCGCCAGGATGTCTTCGAATTCCTCAAACAGCTCCGCTCGCAGCGCCAGCGGTATGACTTGGTCGTCGTCGATCCGCCCGCTCTCATCAAACGCAAGAAAGACCTGAAATCGGGGACCGAAGCCTATCGCCGCCTGAATCAAGCCGCCATGCAAGTACTCAATCCGGGTGGTATCGTGGTCTCCGCTTCGTGTTCCTTCAATCTACCCAAGGCGACGCTGCAAGAGATCCTGCGCACTGCGGGTCGGCACTTGGATCGCCATCTCGTCATCCTGGCCCAGGGGGGCCAGGGGCCCGACCACCCGGTGCATCCGGCGATCGCCGAAACGGAATATCTGAAAACCTTTTTTTGCCACCTTTCGCTGCCCCTCTGAAGGTTCATCCGCGATACCGGCCGGTGCCCGAGAGGATCTCGGGGAATCCGGACCATGATCCCACTTCAGGATGCCGGTGGAGCGAAACGGGCGGTGGCGATGCGCGGGTGCCCGGATAAATCACGATGGCCGCAGATCCCGACGTAGCCCATCGCCAAGAGGATTTCCCGCACCTTCTCACCTTGGTCGGCGCCGTGTTCCAACATCAGGAGACCGTGGGGACGGAGCGCGTTCCTGGCTCCCGCCGCGATCGAACGAAGAGCGGACAGACCCTGGCCGGGTGCCACCAGGGCCAAGCGGGGTTCGAAGCGGACGTCACCCTGCGCGAGATGGGGATCGGTGGGATCCACGTAAGGGGGATTGCTCAGGATCAGGTCGAAAGACAGCGAGCGCGGGAGTGGTTCGAACCAGCTTCCCTCGAGCCAATGGATGCGCTCCGCCCCGAGTCTCTTGGCGTTGCGGCGTGCCACCGCGAGAGCCGCGCCACTGAGTTCTACCGCCCAGACCTCGGCGCGGGGACGCTCCAAAGCCAGGGTGATCGCGATGGCTCCGCTGCCGGTGCCGAGTTCTAGGATACGGCAGGGAGCGCGGTCCGGGATGGCCGCAAGAGCCAATTCCACCAGCGTTTCGGTTTCAGGACGGGGGATGAGGACGTCCTCGGTGACAGCAAAAGTCCGCGACCAGAATTCCCGCTCGCCGGTCAGATAGGCGACGGGAGTTCCCCAAGTGCGCCGCGTCACCAATCGTTGGAACTCCTGCCGCGTTTCCTGGCCGAGCGGTCGTTCCGGCCAGGCACGCAGATGGGCCCGGTCGCGTCGCAACACATGTGCCAGCAGCACTTCGGCATCGAGTCGTGGAGTCTCGCTGCAGGAGCGTAATCGGGTTTCGGCCGAGGCGATGGCCTCGCGCAGGGTGACCATGGTTCAGCCTTGCGCCAGGCGGGCGAGCAATTCGGCCTGATGTTCTTGAATGAGCGGCTCGATCACAGGGTCAAGGTCGCCTTCCATCACGGCATCGAGTTTGTACAAGGTGAGGTTGATGCGATGGTCGGTGACTCTACCTTGGGGGAAATTGTAAGTCCGGATGCGTTCCGAGCGGTCGCCGCTGCCGACCTGCAACTTTCGCGATGCAGCGATTTCGGCCTGCTGTTTTTCCTCTTCCAGGGCACGGATGCGTGACTGCAGCAACGACATCGCGCGCGCGCGATTCTTGTGTTGCGAGCGTTCATCTTGGCATTCGACGACGATCCCCGTGGGAACATGGGTAATGCGGACTGCCGAATCGGTCCGGTTGACGTGCTGGCCGCCAGCCCCGGAAGCGCGGTAAGTATCGATGCGAAGATCGGCTGGGTTGATGTCGATCTCGATTTCCTCCACTTCGGGCAGAATCGCCACCGTGCAGGCGGAGGTATGGATGCGTCCTTGCGCTTCCGTTTCCGGTACGCGCTGGACGCGGTGGGTACCGGCCTCGAATTTGAGGCGGGAGTATACGTCCTGCCCGCTGATGCGCATCACCACTTCCTTGTAGCCGCCATGTTCGCCTTCGCTTTCGCTGACGATTTCCGTTTTCCAACCTCTTCGTTCGGCGTAGCGGCTGTACATGCGCAGGAGATCGCCGGCGAAAATGGCTGCCTCGGCGCCGCCGGTACCGGCGCGGATTTCCAGAAAGACATTGCGTTCGTCGTTGGGGTCCCGTGGCAGGAGGAGGATCTCCAGTTCACGCTCCAGCGCCTCGCACCGGCTGCGGGCTTCCGTCAGCTCCTGCCGTGCCAGCTTGCGCACTTCGGCGTCGCTGTCGTCCAGGAGCGATTCCGCGTAAGCAATCTCGTCCAAGGTCTCCCGATAGCGTCGAAAACAGCTGACACAAGGATCGATTTGGGCGTATTCGCGGCTCAGTGACCGATAGCGGTTTTGGTCGTTCTGGATTTCCGGGGTGGCCAGCAGGATAGCGATTTCTTCGAAGCGATGGGAGAGATTCTCGAGTTTTTGGTGGATGGACGGATTCACGTCGATTCGGTGTCCTGC
Source organism: Methylococcus sp. (assembly GCA_035559395.1). Classification (GTDB taxonomy): domain Bacteria; phylum Pseudomonadota; class Gammaproteobacteria; order Methylococcales; family Methylococcaceae; genus Methylococcus. The sequence goes on from DATMAX010000077.1 coordinate 63,598, forward strand.
AGTTGAAACAATTCCCGCGCCGCGGCGATCAGATCGGGGCGCTCGTTGACACCTGCCTGCCAGATCTGCGTGCTCGGTGCATGGATGATCTTGTTGGAGAGTGATTCGGCGAGCCATCGAAGCGTATCCTCGGCGGCCTTCCCTCTACGGAGGTCTCGCAGGGCCCTTTGCAAGGTCTCCTCGCGCATGCGCTCGACCTCGCCGCGGAGGTGACGTATCGTATCCGTTGCCCCCTGGGCACGCAGCCAGGCGAGAAAGTGTTCGACTTGGGTGTCGATAATCTCCTCTGCCTGCTTGGCCGCTTCTTTGCGGGTCTTGAGGTTTTCCTCGATGGTGTCCCTGAGATCGTCGATCGTATACAGGTAGACGTCCGGAAGTTGTCCGACCTCCGGTTCGATGTCGCGCGGAACGGCCAGATCGACCACGAAGATCGGTTTGTGTCGTCGCATGCGGATCGCACTCTCCAGGCTACCTTTGCCGAGAATCGGCAGCGGGCTGCCCGTGGAGGAGACGATGATGTCGGCACGGGCGAGGTGTTTGGGAAGTTCCTCGAGAGAAATGGCAAAACCGTTGAAGTGGCAAGCGAGGGCGTGGGCACGATCAAAGGTCCGGTTGGCGATGATCAGGTTCCCGATACGGTTCTCGCGCAAATGCCGTGCCGTGAGTTCGATGGTTTCTCCGGCGCCGATGAGAATGGCCGTCTGCTCGCCCAGGTCGTCGAAGATGCGTTGCGCCAGGCGCACGGCGGCAAATGCTACCGAAACCGGGCTGCAGCCAATGGCGGTATCGCTGCGCACCTTCTTGGCGGCGGCGAAGGCATGGTGAAACAACCGGGTCAAGATCTTGCCTACGGTACCGGCTTCCCGTGCCGCTTGATAGGCGCTCTTCATTTGCCCCAGGATTTGCGGCTCGCCCAGGATCATGGAGTCGAGGCCGCATGCCACGCGGAACATGTGGCGAATGGTGGCGGCGTCGGTATGCGAGTACAGGTAGCGGCTGAAATCTTCGCGGTCGAGTCGGCGATCCCGGCTGATCCAGTCGACGATGGGTTTTTCGTCCCCGCCTTCCAGCTCGCAATAGACTTCCGTGCGGTTGCAAGTCGACAGGATGGCTACCTCATCGATATGGGGAAGACGGATCAGCTGACGCAAGGCACCACGGATCTGTTCGGCGGAGAAGGCCAGACGTTCTCGGATGGCAACGGGTGCTGTGGCGTGGTTGATGCCTAGGGTGAGGATGGCCATCGTGAAGAATTGCGCGATGATGGTATAATTGTAAAAAAATCACGATCTCAAGCCAATTTCACGAGGTCGCCGAGTATTGCCGCTGCGCCCGGAAAGCGTAAAATTTCTTATTCATAGAGACCCGGTTCGAGACCCTCACCGCCTCGGCACCCAGCGAGTCAACTTCTTCCCCATGGCGACCAACGGGTACGGACCAAACGCAGGGACCAGCGTTCCCCGCAGGTTTGCTCTGGATTCGGGCTTAGACTACCCACGCGAACTCGCAGGACGATAGTGCCTTTCATTCGGATTCGACAATTCCATTCCGGTAGTACGCGGGCGCTGCCGGGAGTTCTGTTGGTCGCGCTGGTTTTCGGGTGTGCCGATCATCGTACCCGCTCCGAGGAAGAGCATGCGTGGGGCAACGGTCCCAAAATGGGGCAGGAAGTCAAGCCCCTCACTCCGAAATCACAAGTCATTTATTTCATTCTGGCAGCCGAGTTGGCGGGTCAGCGTGGCCAATACGAAACCGCGCTCGATCATTATCTCCAAGCGGCGCGTCTGTCGGGTGATCCGCGCATCGCCGAACGCGCCACGCAAGTGGCTTTATTTTTAAAAAAACCGGCGGAAGCCCTGGATGCCGTGATCCTTTGGATCAAGCTCGAGCCGCGCAATCCGGCGGCGCGGCGAATCGCGGCGTTGCTTTATCTGAAGCAAGGGCGGCGGGACGAGGCTCTGGCCCAACTGAAAGTGCTGCTGAGTCTGCCGGACCCCGACCTGGAAAATGCCTTGATCGAGCTGGTCAAGGTATTGAGCAATGAAGTCCCCAAGGAAGATGCCCTTGCAGTCGCGGAGGCATTGCGTAAGGAATTTCCGCGCATGGCCGAACTCGATTTCGCTTATGCGCTGCTCGCTGCCAACTTGGGTGAATACCAGCTCGCTCTGCGACGGGTTGAGGAAGCCTTGGCTCTGCATCCCGACTGGAATCGGGCGCAGTTGCTGCAGGCGCAGGTCATGTCCCAGATGGGCGACTCCGCCGCTGCGGGAGAGGTCCTGCAGAAGGCGCTGCAACGGGATCCGGAAAATTCGCGCTTGCGGTTGATCTATTCGCAGCTTTTGATCAAATCCGGAGACGTGAGAGGGGCTCAGCGCGAACTCGAGCGCATCCTAGTCAGGGAGCCGGACAATCAGGACGCGCGCTTCGGTCTGGCTCTGACACTGATCGATCTTGGTCGCCTGGATGCCGCCCGGCGGGAGTTTTCCAAATTGTCGGGATCGCCGAAATGGCGGAACCAGAGTCGCTTCTATCTGGGCTTGATCGAAGCCCGCAAGGGCAATTTGCCCGCCGCGATCGCCTGGTTCGATCGGGTGGATTCCGGAGCGGTCGAGTTCGACGCCAAGGTAAACGCGATCACCGCGCTGATCAGTCTCGGGCGCTTGGAAGAGGCGCGGGGGCGGCTCGCCGAGGTACGCAAAAGCTTTCCGAACGAGGCTGTCCGGTTGTTTCTGTTGGAAGCGGAGTTGCTGGGTCGGAACAAGGAATACGAAGAGGCGTTCAACCTGCTGACCGAAGCACTGGAAGAAATGCCGGGTCAGCCTGATCTTCTCTATGCGCGGGCGCTGATGGCGGAGCAGTTGGATCGCTTCGAAATTCTGGAGGCAGATCTCCGGGCGGTGCTGGAAAAGAACCCCGACGATCCGAATGCCCTGAATGCCTTGGGTTACAGCCTCGTCGAACGCGACGACCGCATCGAGGAGGCGAAGCGATACCTGGATCGGGCGATCCAGCTCCGACCGGACGATCCCGCGATTCTCGACAGTTACGGCTGGCTGCAATACCGCTTGGGAAATTCCGAGGCGGCGATCGGTTACTTGCGGCGCGCCTACCAACAGGTTCCCGATCCGGAAATCGCCTCCCATCTGGGCGAGGTGTTGTGGGAGATGGGCCGGCATGCCGAAGCCAAAAAGATCCTCCGGCAAGCTTGGAAGAAGGCACCCAATCACAAGCATCTGCTACGGGTCAAGGTCCGTTATCCCGAGGCATTCGCGCCGTGACGGCGATCGGCGCGGCGCGCGGTTTCTTGACTTCTATCATGGCGCTCGCTTTGCTCGGGCTGTCGGGATGTGCAGCGATGCGACGGGAGCCGGCTGGTATGGCGGACCAGCAGGCGCTGGTCGGCCGCTTGGGGAAATGGAGACTCGAGGGACGGATCGCGGTGCGGACGACCCAGGATGCCTGGCAGGCCAATCTTGTTTGGGAGCATGAAGGGAAGCAGGATCGGCTGCGATTTTCCGGACCGTTGAACCAGGGGATGGTATCGATCATCTTGCAAGAGGACCTGATTTTCATCAATGAAGGGAATGGCGTGGAGCGGATGTCGCGGGATCCCGACGCGCTCCTTACCGAGAAATTGGGTTTTTCCGTACCGCTGGCCAGCCTTCGCTACTGGATACTCGGCGTACCGGCGCCGTTTGAAGAGAGTGCTGCGATGGAGCTGGACTCGGCAGGCCGTCTCAGACACTTACGGCAATCCGATTGGTCGCTGGATTTCGAACGCTATGGGTACTGGGATGGGATCTCTTTGCCGCAAAAGATCCTGATTCGGAATCCCGATCTGCGGATCAGACTGTTTGCCGATGAATGGACCATCGAGGAAGCCTAAAGTGGGTGTTTCCGGTCTCCGTGTTCCCGCTCCCGGCAAACTGAATCTCATGCTGCGCATCCTTGGACGCCGTGCCGATGGGTACCATGATCTTCAGACGGTGTTCCAGTTCATCGATCGGTGCGACTGGCTGACGTTCCGGCCGAATCGTTCGGGGGAAGTGGTATTGCATGATTTATTGCCCGGGGTGCCCCCGGAACGGAATCTCATCCTGCGCGCCGCGAAACTTCTCAAAGGCCATGCCGATCCTGCGGCGGGGGTGGAGATCGAGTTGGAAAAGAATCTCCCGATGGGGGGAGGGCTGGGTGGAGGCAGTTCCGACGCAGCGACCACCTTGGTCGTGTTGAATGAATTGTGGGGGGTAGGGTTGGACCAGTCCTCGCTGATGGCACTCGGTCTGCGGCTCGGCGCCGATGTGCCGATCTTCGTATTCGGGAGAAGCGCCTGGGCGGAAGGGGTGGGTGAGAAGTTGCAACCTCTGGAATTGCCTGAAGCGTGGTACGTGATCCTCGTCCCCCCATGCCCTGTGGCCACGGCTGATGTGTTCCATGCTCCCGATTTGACAAGAGAAAATTCTCCGATCACAATAATTGACTTTATTGCAGGTAGCCACGAGAACCACTGTCTGGACGTAGTGGTACGCAAATATCCGATGGTGGGTGAAGCCATTGCGGCACTCCGCGAGTTTTCCTCGGATGTCCGGTTGACGGGTACGGGTGCGTGCGTTTACTCGATACACGACTCCAAAGAGGAGGCAGAGACGGTGGGTCGCGCATTGGCCGGGAAGTGGATGGTTCTGGTGGCTTCCGGTCGGAATCGATCTCCTCTTTACGAGGTTCTGAAGCAAAGGGGAACCACCCTGCATTCGTTTTCTTGGGGCGTAGCCAAGCGGTAAGGCACCGGGTTTTGATCCCGGCATTCCCAGGTTCGAATCCTGGCGCCCCAGCCACATTCATCCGGGCCGATTTCTGGAGTGCATGATGACCGACACCTCGTTCATGGTGTTTTCGGGTAATGCGAATCTCCCCCTTGCAGAAGGTATCGTTCGCAAGCTCAGCATGCGGCTGGGTATGGCGACGGTGGGTCGCTTCAGTGACGGGGAAATCGCCGTCGAAATCGAAGAGCACGTCCGGGGACGCGAGGTTTTCGTGATTCAGCCCACATCCGATCCGATCAACGAGAACCTGATGGAGCTTCTCGTGATGATCGATGCGCTGCGTCGCTCCTCCGCCTCGGTGATCACCGCCGTCATACCCTATTTTGGTTATGCAAGGCAAGACCGGCGTATCCGCTCTGCACGCGTCCCGATCACCGCGAAATTGGTAGCCAAGATGATCTGTGCGGCGGGCGCCGATCGGGTATTGACCATCGATCTGCATGCCGACCAGATTCAGGGATTCTTCGATGTTCCGGTCGACAATGTTTATGCCTCGCCCATTCTGTTGGGCGATGTCTGGCGACAACAATACCCGAACCTCATCGTCGTTTCTCCGGATGTAGGCGGGGTGGTGAGGGCGCGGGCATCGGCGAAACAGCTGGATGCGGAGCTTGCCATCATCGACAAGCGCCGCCCCCGGCCCAACGAGGCTAAGGTGATGAACATCATCGGTGACGTGGAGGGGCGTACCTGTGTCATGATCGATGACTTGGTCGATACTGCGGGAACCTTGTGCAACGCTGCGAGCGCTCTCAAGGAACATGGTGCGGTCAAAGTCGTGGCGTATTGTACCCACCCGGTGTTGTCGGGATCCGCGGTGGATCACATTGAGTCCTCGGTCCTCGACGAACTGGTCGTCACAGATACCATTCCATTGAAAGAAAAGGCGAGGCACTGTGCAAGAATTCGGCAGTTGAGCGTCGCTGAGCTGTTGGCGGAAACCATCCGTCGCATCGCCATGGGGGAATCGGTCAGTTCGCTGTATGTGGACTGACGAGCGATTGTCCATGGTTTTTTATGATCTGCTAAGAGTATTTTGGAGAAAAAGATGGTAGGCAGTTTCGAATTTGAGGCCGAGTTGCGTGATGCGCTGGGAAAAGGGGCGTCGCGCCGTTTGCGTCGTGCCAACAAAGTGCCAGCGGTCGTCTATGGGGGCGGCGCAGGACCGGTCGCATTGATGCTGGATCACAACAAGGTATTGCACAGCTTGGAAAACGAAGCGACTTATTCACACGTCCTGACGCTTCGCGTCGATGGCAAGGAAGAGAAGGTCATTCTCAAGGACTTGCAGCGCCATCCGAGCAAACCGGTGATTCTGCACCTGGATTTTCAGCGGGTGAGCGAATCGAACAAGCTGCGAGTGCGGGTGCCACTGCATTTCGTCAACCAGGAAACGTGCGTGGGGGTGAAAAAAGGAGGCTTGGTGACGCACAACATGGTCGACGTCGAAGTCGTCTGTCTTCCAAAGGACTTGCCGGAATACATTGAGGTCGACTTGGCGCAAGTCGATATTGGGGAGATCGTCCATCTTTCCGACCTCAAACTCCCTACTGGGGTCGAGATTCATGGCTTGCAGCAAGGGGCGGAACACGATTCGCCGGTGGCGTCGGTCCTTGCTCCTCGAACCACCGAAGGCAGCGAAGGTGCTGAATCTGGACAATAGTGTGCGTTTCGGGGCCCATGTTCCAGTTGCTCGTTGGTTTGGGAAATCCGGGCCCGGCTTATGATAAGACGCGGCACAATGTAGGGTTCTGGTTTGTCGACCGGGTTGCGTCGTGTCACGACTGCACCTGGAAAGAGGAGCCCCGTTTTCGCGCTTGGGTCACCACAATCAGAACGGAAGGAGAAGTCCGTTTGATGAAGCCGCTGACCTATATGAATCGCAGTGGAATCGCCGTCGCCGCCATGGCGGCGTACTATAAGATTCCTCCGGAGAATCTATTGGTCGCGCACGATGATCTTGACTTCGAGCCGGGGCTGGTTCGACTCAAGCGGGGAGGGGGGCATGGTGGGCACAACGGATTGCGGGACATCGTCACGCATCTCGGTACCGGGGGCTTCGCCCGTTTGCGTTTCGGGATCGGTCGTCCGCCAAGGGCGATGGCGGCGGCGGATTATGTACTCGCTCCTCCGCCGTCGCCAGAACGAGAGGCGATCATGGGTGCCATCGAACGCGTCATGGAGTGCCTGCCCGAACTCTTGCAGGGGAAACTGGAGTCGGTAATGAACCGACTCCACGTATGATGCATCTTTTCTCGTCGGCATGGGTGAAACGCCATGCTTGACACATTGGTGGGAAGCTGAAAGAATTTCAGCTTCTGTCTCGGAGGGGTTCCCGAGCGGTCAAAGGGATCAGACTGTAAATCTGACGGCTCAGCCTTCGAAGGTTCGAATCCTTCCCCCTCCACCAAATGGGTTAATGCGGTGTGCGGGTGTAGTTCAATGGTAGAACCTCAGCCTTCCAAGCTGATGGTGTGGGTTCGATTCCCATCACCCGCTCCAGCGGCGGGGCATTGCAGTTTGGTTTGCCCATATAGCTCAGTCGGTAGAGCACTTCCTTGGTAAGGAAGAGGTCACCGGTTCAAGTCCGGTTATGGGCTCCATCGAGGATTCATTCGACTAGACTGAAGAAGAAGTAGCCAGATCAGGGGTATTGGTGGATGTCCAAAGAAAAGTTTACGCGCACGAAGCCGCATGTGAATGTGGGCACGATTGGTCACGTGGATCATGGGAAGACGACGCTGACGGCGGCGCTGACCAAGTGCATGGCGGCGAAGTATGGAGGGGAATTCAAGGCGTAT
>DATMAX010000078.1:0-4929 GCA_035559395.1 Methylococcus sp.
GCCGATGTGTTCGAGTACATCGAGTCTTACTACAACCGGCAACGGCGGCATTCGACTCTCAACTACCTGTCACCCTGTGACTTTGAAGCTCGAATGGCCGCTTGATGAGGATGGGTGTCCACAAAAGGGTTGCAAGATCACCGTACATCGAACTTCGTCAGCCACCAAGAGGCGAGGTCGAGTAGAAAAAAGCCATACACCATCAGTATGGGGGCACATTTGAGTTCGCAAGGTACGCCGGTGGACAGCGCGAAAATCAGACCAACGAACATGAAAACGAGGGCCACGCCAAACACGTGGGCGTGGAAGACCTGGGTCAAGGACGAGGATGTCGCGCCTTCGTCCGAACGTGTGCGCAACTTGATGTCGTCGAATGCAGTGAAATTCGCCAAGCCGTTTTGGACTTCGTGACCATCTTGGCAATGTTCCTCAAACCGCGGCTTGATCTGGGCATTGTAGGCAGACTGTTCGCCGCCCTCACGAACGCACTGGATGATCTTGGACCGCACGTCGGCAGGGGCCTTGTCCCGCATGGAGCCGTTGAGTTTGCTCTCCAGGACGGAGGCCGAGCGGTTGCCGTAATAACTATAGGCGATAGCCTCGAGTGAAAGTCCGAACTTGCCGTCCGTCATGCCGTGAGTGAAGAGGATTTGCACCAGCATCAGTCCATAGCCGATTGCGACGACCAGCAAATAGCCGGAAAATAATAACTTTATCGGCAAACTCAGATTGCTCAGGTTCAAGGGCATATGCCGCTCCGAAGGGGCGGGAAAGGGCGGATGGAGTGCGCCTGGATCTTTCATCACTAACATGGACGCGTCGTCAACTCAATTCCCATTCACTTGAAAACAGTATGCAAGACACGCAAGGATCGGACACCAGACCCGAGTTCCGGCCCAGGGTAACGGTAGCCGCGGTGATCGAGCAAGGGGGCCGCTTCCTCTGTGTCGAGGAGCGCATCGCTTCCCATGAGCTGGTGATCAATCAACCGGCGGGTCATCTCGAGCCCGCCGAGTCAGTGGTCGATGCCGTGGTCCGCGAGACTTTAGAGGAAACGGGTTGGCGCTTGGTTCCGGAGGCCGTGATCGGGGTCTATCTCTGGCGGAACCCGCAAACCGGTTCCAGTTTTCTGCGTATCGCCATCACCGGCTCGGCGGTCGCTCCGTCCGGCCCGGTCCCGCTCGATGCGGGGATCGAAAGAACGCTCTGGCTGAGCCGCGATGAACTTGTCGCGCAGCGTGAACGTCATCGCAGCCCCTTGGTACTACGCACGGTCGATGATTATTTGGCCGGGGAACGCCATTCCCTGGCGCTGTTGAAATCCTTTTCGGCCTGATAGTCATGGCATCACACATCATCGTCGGCATGTCCGGTGGCGTCGATTCTTCCGTGACGGCGCTCTTGCTCCTGCGGCAAGGTTATCGTGTCAGCGGTCTTTTCATGAAGAACTGGGAGGAGGACGACGGCACGGGGCTGTGCACCGCAGCCCAAGATTTCGCCGATGCCCAACAGGTATGTGACAGGCTCGGTATCCCGCTACACAGCGTCAACTTCGCGGCCGAGTATTGGGACGAAGTCTTCGAGACTTTTTTGCGGGAATACGAGTCGGGACAAACGCCCAATCCGGACATTCTTTGCAACAAAAGGATCAAGTTCGGGGTCTTCCTCGAGTATGCGATCGAACTCGGGGCGGACGGGATCGCGATGGGACACTACGCCCGAGTCCATGACAGCGGTGGGCGGTTCCAATTACTCAAAGGGACGGACCGGGCGAAGGATCAAAGTTATTTTCTGTACACCCTGGGTCAAGAGCAGCTCGCGCGAACCCTGTTTCCGCTCGGGGAGCTAGACAAGTCGGAAGTCCGCGCGCTGGCGCGGGAAGCGGGTTTCCCAAACCATGCGAAGCACGACAGTACGGGTATTTGTTTCATCGGTGAGCGGCGTTTTCGCGAGTTTCTCGGTCGTTTCCTAACAGCACAGCCGGGCGTGATCCAGACGCCGGATGGCCGCGTGATCGGGGAGCACGAAGGGCTTCTGTACTACACTCTGGGGCAACGTTCGGGCCTCGGCATCGGCGGACGCAAGGGTGCCGATGCTGCCCCGTGGTACGTGTTGGACAAGGACCTGGCGAGCAATGTCCTCATCGTGGGGCAAGGGCACGATCATCCGCTCCTGTATCGGGACACGCTCGAAGCCGGGACCCTCGACTGGATCGACGGGTCGGCCCCCGGCGAGATTTTCCCATGCACGGCAAAGACCCGTTATCGGCAGCCGGATCAGGCATGTCGAGTCCAGGTCTTGCAGGAAGGCCGGGTCCGAGTGGAATTCGAGCGACCGCAACGGGCCATCACGCCGGGACAGTCGGTGGTATTTTATTGGAACGATCGTTGTCTCGGGGGTGGGATCATCGAACGCGCCTTCAATCGGGCGCAGGCAGGCGAGTGCCAGGTGGCGGCCTGAGGAAAAACCAGTAACGAGTGGAAACGAACGCGATGAATTCTTTGACGGCACTCTCGCCGGTGGATGGACGCTACGCCGACAAGACCGATGCACTCCGCAACACTCTGAGCGAATATGGGTTGATCCGCTTTCGTGTGTTGGTGGAAGTGCGCTGGCTGCAGGCACTGGCCGCCGAACCCGTCATCCGGGAGGTTCCGACGTTGAGCGATCGTGCATCCGGCGTATTGCAGGACATCGTGGCCGGATTCGACGAGAAGGAGGCGGAACGCGTCAAAGCCATCGAACGCACGACGAATCACGACGTCAAGGCAGTGGAATATTATCTCAAGGAAAAGATTCGTGGTTGTGCGGAGCTCGAGCGGATCAGCGAATTCTTCCATTTCGCCTGTACTTCCGAAGACATCAACAATCTCGCTTACGGGCTCATGGTGCGGGAGGCACGCGAGCGGACCTTGCTGCCCGAGATGGACCGGGTGATCACGGCCCTCCGCCAGAGGGCACATGAATTCGCCGCACAGCCCATGTTGTGCCGAACGCACGGTCAACCCGCTTCGCCCTCCACGGTGGGAAAGGAGTTCGCGAATTTCGCATCGCGCCTCCTGCGCCTGCGCGATCAGGTCGCCGCGGTGCATCTGCTGGGAAAGCTCAACGGCGCGGTGGGCAATTACAACGCCCATGCCGTGGCTTATCCCGAGGTCGATTGGCCGCGACTCGCGCAGAGTTTCGTGGAATCCCTGGGACTGGTTTGGAATCCCTACACGACCCAGATTGAGCCCCACGACGGTCTCGCCGAGTTATTCCATGCCTTGGTTCGCTTCAACACCGTGTTGGTCGACCTGAATCGTGACCTTTGGGGCTATATCGCTCTCGATTATTTCAAACAGAAGAGCGTGGCCGGCGAGGTGGGTTCCTCCACCATGCCGCACAAGGTCAATCCGATCGACTTCGAGAACGCCGAGGGCAACCTCGGGATCGCTAATGCCTTGCTTTCCCACTTGGCCGAGAAGCTCCCGGTTTCGCGCTGGCAACGGGATCTCACGGATTCCACTGCATTACGCAACATCGGGGTGGCGATGGCCCACGTCCTCATCGCACTGCAATCGATGCAGAAGGGCTTCGCCAAGCTGGAACTCAATCCGCCGGCGCTGGAAGCGGATCTGGAGGGCAACTGGGAAGTGCTCGCGGAGGCGATTCAAACGGTCATGCGTCGATACGGGATCGAACAACCCTATGAGAAGCTCAAGACTCTTACTCGTGGTCAGCGTGTCGGAGCGGCGGAGCTTTGGTCTTTCATAGAAGGTCTGAAACTTCCGGAGGAAGCGCGCCAGCGTCTGCTGAGGCTGACCCCGAGGGACTACACCGGTTACGCCAGGAAGCTGGCGGAGTCCATATGAGCGCGAAGAGGCTGCGTGTCATGTCCGCAGCGCGTTGTGCGGGGCTTTTTGCCGCCCTGCTGATGATTGGTCTCGCGGTACGGGCCGAACTTTCGCCCGTTGCTCGACTCAAAAACTTTCTCGAATCTACGCGTACCCTGCGTGCGGATTTCTCGCAAGTCCGAGTCGATGAAAACGGTAATCCCATACAGAAAAGCAGCGGAGCCTTCTTTTTACAGCGCCCAGGCCGTTTTCGCTGGAACTACGACCATCCGTACCATCAGGAGATCGTGTCCAGTGGCGGCAAGGTTTGGTTTTACGACGTGGACTTGGAGCAAGTGACCGCAAAGCGGGTGGGGCAAGCCATCGGGTCGACTCCGGCGCTGCTCTTGAGTGGGGAGACGGCGTTGGAAAACGATTTCTTCATCGAGGATCAGGGGACGGAGGAAGGTCTGTCCTGGATCCGCCTGGTTCCTCGCTCGGAAGACAGCGGGTTCCGTTACGTCCTCATCGGTCTCGAAGGCGAAAAACTGGCGGGAATGGAGCTCAGCGACAATTTCGGGCAACGGACACGGATCTATTTCTCGAACGTGCGCACGGGGATTCGCCTGGATCCGAGTCTGTTCGAATTTCGCCCCCCGCCGGGCGTGGACCTCTTCGAGGAAAAATAGGCCGTGCTCGGGGATGCCATGCATCAGCCTCTGGCCGATCGGCTACGCCCCCGTTCGCTCGACGAGTATATCGGACAGATGCACTTGCTGGCCCCGGGCAAGCCGCTTTACCAGGCGATCCAGAACGGGCGCGTCCATTCCATGATTTTTTGGGGACCACCGGGCACGGGCAAGACCACGCTGGCGCGCCTGATCGCGAAACATGCCGACGCGGAGTTCATGACCGTCTCGGCGGTGCTTGCCGGCGTCAAGGAGATTCGCGAGGCACTCGCCGTCGGCATGCGCTGCCGGATGCAAGGGCGGCAAGCCATTTTGTTCGTCGATGAAGTCCATCGCTTCAACAAGGCGCAGCAGGATGTCTTTCTGCCTCACGTCGAGGACGGCACAATCCAATTCATCGGCGCGACCACCGAGAACCCTTCCTT
>DATMAX010000079.1:0-49958 GCA_035559395.1 Methylococcus sp.
TCTGGCCGGATTTCACTCTTTTTACCGCCAGTTCCTTGAACTCCGCCGTGTATTCCTGCTTCGGGATCTTCATCGCCTTCCTCTCCAGTGTGATCGTGATTCTACGTCACCATTGGAAGACTATTTTTCGGGGGAAGGTCAAAGCTCCGGGAGAAGATCCCGTACTCCTCGATCAAGCGTTCGCGCAATTGAAATACGTCCTGCATACGATTCTCTGTCACTAGACTCATTCTCTGATGGTGCCGGGAGGTCGCGAAGCCATCCTTCGTGAACTTCAGTACCTTGGCGTCATCCCTTCCTTGCCGGCTTCTCGCTTGCTGTTCTGACGTATTGCTCGACAGCATCACGGACGACCCATGCGAGCGACACCTTCTTCTCGTCGGCTATTCGTTCTAGCTCCGTGTAGACATCGGCAGGGAAACTTATAGAGGCCCGAACCGTCCTGGCTTCGGCGTCTTTTCCACTGATTCGATTGGTTTTCATGGCGGCTACCCGGTTTTTCACCACTTTACACCAAGGTGGTGAACAATGGTAGCGGCATACCATCACCACACGATCTCGTACCCGCTACTCCGCCCACCCTTACCGGTGGGGCGCAAGCAACCCTTCTCGACCAGATCGGCCAGTTCCCGGTAAGCGGTGGCGCGGCTGGTCTTGGTCAGCCCCATGTACTTGCGGGTGTTGATACCGCCCTCGAACCCGTCCGGGCCGGCGTCCAGCAGGCGGTTGAGTACTTTGCGCTGGCGTTCATTGAGGTCGGTGGCTTGGTGCCGGAGCCAGAAGCGGGCCTTCGCCAGGGTGTTGGCCACGGTCTGCTCCGCGGCGGTTGCGGCAGCCTCGACCTGGGTGAGGAACCAAGCGAGCCACTCGGTGACGTCCAGCCCATCCCGCTGGGTGCGTTCCAGGATGTCATAGTAGGCCTCGCGCTCGCGCTGGATCTGCGCGGAGAGGCTGAACAGCCGCATCGGCTGGCGCTCGTCCTGGGCGAGCGCCATGTCGGTGATGGCGCGGGCGAGTCGGCCGTTACCGTCCTCGAAGGGATGGAGGGTGACGAACCAGAGGTGGGCGAGGCCAGCACGAACGAGGCCGTCGAGGACTGTGGGACATGCGTTGAACCAGGCGAGGAAGCGATCGACCTCCGCCTCCAGCCCATTGCGGGGTGGCGCGATGAAATGGACCTTCTCTTTGCCGATGCCACCCGAGACCACCTGCATCGGCTCATTACCGCGCAGCGCCCCCACCCGGATGGCGTGCAGGCCTGAGTAGCCGGTTGGAAACAGGGCCGCCTGCCAGCCGAACAGGCGCTCAGCAGACAAGGGTGCATCGTGCCGTCGTGTGGCATCCAGCAGCACGTCGATCAGTCCGTCCACTGCGCGCGGTGGCGCCGGCAGACCGGCGGTTGGCAGTCCCAGGCGGCGGGCCACGGAGGAGCGTACTGCGTCCAGATCGAGCCGTTCACCCTCGATGGCGCTGGTGGTCAGGCCATCCTCCACCAGGATGGCGGCCACCGCCTCCAGCGTGAGATTGGCGTCGAGCAGTCGGGCCGCGCCGATGACCTTGCCCTGGGCTAGTCGGGCGCGGGCGAGCAGCGAAGCCAGATAGGCCTCGTCCCAACGGAAGCCAGGCCAGTCGGGTTGCTGCCAAATCCAGGTAAGAGGCGTTTGCACGGCTTATTCGCTCCAATATATGAAGCGATTATGGCGAGGAATCGCCTCACGAGCAAGGCGTAAGGCGGTGGGGGGACGCCTCTACCGGATCACCCGCATCCGCTCCACTGATGCCTTGGCCGTCGATGCCCGCAGGCATCGGTCCTCGTAGGACTCGATGTCGGTCAGCCGGTACAGCACCCGCCCGTGGATTTTGAGGAACTGCGGCCCGATGCCTTCGCTGCGCCAGCGCTCCAGGGTCGCCTCGCTGACACGCCAGCGTTCAGCCAGCTGGCGTTGATTGAGATGACGGACTTCCATCTTGGTCTCCCTTTTGAGTTTTTCAGTGGAAGCCCCATGAAGGCGCTCTTCGCCCGGCAAGCCAACGGCCGCCGGTTCGATTGCGAAACTGGGAATCGAACTGGTCGGCACGTCAAAACGGTTGAGGAGCCAGGATTGCTACCCAATACGCGAGGGGAAACCGATTGATGGATAGCAGAAGGACAAGCGATGACCGGCGCTATCCACTTGAACCCGTAAGAGTTCGCGTTGGCCGGCAACGCTTCGATTATGTAGTATGAACGCGGTTTGGCACAGGTTGCCGCCCCACCACCAAACACCCATCTCATCGAGTCTCAACCAAAACGACTTCAGAACCCGCAAGCTACAAGGCTTCGCGGGTTTTTCACTGCCTCAAACCTCTCATCGGATACCATCCAATACCATCATTTCTGACGGTACATCCGATGGTATCGGTCTTTTCTGGATTCCCCATACCAACAATCCTGGGGAATCGGCCATACTGCAAGACATAAGGCGTGGAAGGCGGCACAGACCGAGCGTTCGGCGAGCAGTTCCGGAGCAGTGGTACGGCGGTGGTACGCCAAGAATGCCCCGGCCTGGGCGAAGGGGCACGGCGACAAGATCATCCGCTGGCTGGAGCGTGACGCATTCCCTGGGTCGGCGGCAGACCGACTGCGGAGATCACCGCCCCGGGGCTGCCGACCATGCCGCGCCGGATCGAGGAACGCGGCGCCCTGGAGGCCGCCCACCGTGCCATGCAGAACTGTCGCTAAATCTTCTGGTATGCCGTGGCCACCGGTCGGGCGGAACGCGGCTCGACCGGCGACCTACGCGGCGCGCTGCAGCCGGTCAAGGGCGAGCACTTCGCGGCACTCACCGATCCAGTGAAACTGAGCAGTTGTTGCGGGCGATGGACGGTTACGAGGAACCACTCATGACTCAATGCGCCTTGCGGTTGGCCCCTCTCGTGTTCGTGCGTCCCGGCGAACTCCGGCAAGCAGAATGGCGCAGTTCAATCTGGACGCGGCGGAGTAGCGCTACACCGTTACCCAGAGCGAGACACGCCCCATATCGTTCCGCTGTCCCGCCAAGCCACGGGGATACTCAATGAGGTACACCTATTGACCGGGCGCGGGCGCTATGTGTTCCCCTCTGCTCGAACGCCGAACGGTTCCCGCCTCACATCATCGAGCACCAGCTTGCCCCTGCCTGAAAGACCCGCTGGGTCGTGCCTACAACTGCGCCAGTCATTTACCCGAATGTAGAAAGACGATGTAGGTATGGGCCGACTACCTGGACCGGTTGAGGAACGGGGCCGAGATCGTCCCGTTCAAAAACAAGGTCGGATGATCGGCTGATTTATGAAGTTCGCCACGCCCGCCTCCTTTGGGCGGGCGTGGCATCCGTGGGAAAGGCTTCACCGGTTCAACTTACCGCCGGATTTCCTCCTGTGGAGTGCCTGCGGCTTGGCCATAGCTGCCGGATTGTGCGTATCCGGAGCGTCGCCGACGCAGCCCTCAATGGCCACTCCGCAATTGTCAAAGGCTCTTCGGCCCCGGAGTGTTGAGCGGCGATGAATTCACTTCCCGGATGGAGAATGGCCGACGGACCATGCAGGCCGTGGCTGAGGTAAGCGTTAAACCTGCTAATCTCGACACTTCGGACAGGGATCATAGACCCTGTCGCGATCCGTTCCGGATCAGGTCCGCTGCCTTCTCGGCAATCATGATCGTCGGGGCATTGGTATTACCGCTCACGATCGTAGGCATGATCGAGGCATCCACAACCCTCAGTCCCTCGATTCCGTGCACCCTCAAGCGAGAATCGACGACCGCCATGTCGTCGTGGCCCATCTTGCAGGTGCCGGCCGGGTGCCAGGTAGTAGACGCTGTCCGTCTCACGAAGGTCTCTAAATCCTCATCGCTTCTCAGGTGCGCTCCCGGTGCTACCTCTTCGCCGCGGACCTCGTCGAAGGCTTTGGCATAGAGGATCTTGAGATTCCAGCGAATCCCGGCGATGGCGCATCGCACATCCTCGGGATCGCTCAGGTAGTTGGGGTCGATGATCGGGCGGTCTAACGGATCGGCTGAGGCCAGCGTGACCTCACCACAGCTCAAAGGTCGATTGATGTAGGCGGTGAAGGCGATACCGTGTCGGTTGCTCACCCCAGCCTCTGGGTAATCGGGCGGCAAAGTCATTAGAAAGAACAGCTGGAGATCCGGAATCGTCTCTTGTGGACGGCTTTTGACAAAAGCCCCTGCCTCGAGGAAATTCGAGGCCAGCACACCGCTTCGGTTTACCTCGTATTCCCGTAACGCCGCTGCTTTCAGTACCCCTGGGAGCGGGGCAAAAGTGAGCGGCTGGGTGATCTCGCAGCGCACTCGGGTATGGAGATGGTCTTGCAGATTCCTGCCGACCCCTGGAAGATCCGAGCGCACGCTAATCCCTAACCGTTCGAGTTCCGATCTAGGTCCGATTCCCGAAAGCATCAATAATTGCGGAGAGCGCAAGGCACCGGCAGACAGGATGATCTCGCAAGCTGCCTCGGCTTTTTCCACCACGCCAAAGCGGAGATATTCGACTCCTGCGGCACGGGTCCCGCTGAAGTGGATCCTAGTCGCATGGGCATGGGTCAAAACGGTCAGATTCGGACGCGAACGCGCCGGGTGCAAGTAGGCATCGGCGGCGCTGCATCGAGCGCCGTTCCTGATCGTGGCCTGCATGGGACCGCAGCCTTCCTGGACCTTGCCGTTGAAGTCCGGGTTGAAGGGGATTCCCACTTCCTGTGCGGCGGCAAGATAGTGCTCCACGAGAGGGTTCGAAGGGAAGTGGCTCGTCACCGCAAGAGGACCTGCCTTCCCGTGATAGCGGTCAGAAAAGGTCTGATTGCTCTCAGCTTTTATGAAGTAAGGCAAAACCTCCTCGTAGGACCAACCCTCGTTTCCCTCGCGAGCCCATTGATCGTAGTCGGCGCGGTTGCCGCGCATGTAGATCAGGTAATTCATGGAACTCGATCCGCCAAGTACCCGGCCTTGAGGCATGAAGATGCGGCGTCCGTACATGTGCGCTTGGGGGGTCGTTCGGTCGGCCCAGTCGCAGGGGCTGTCCTGCAGTTGTCCGTAGAAAGCCGGGATCCGGATCGAGCGGGAATCGTCCCCGCCGCCGGCTTCGAGCAACAACACCCGACACGCAGGATCTTCCGTCAACCGGCTGGCCAACACGCAACCGGCCGATCCGGCGCCGACGATGATGTAATCAAACATGGCCCGCCTCCAGTTTCTTGCCCAAAGAGCTCGCCGCGACAATGATCGGGGAGAGAACGGGGCTGAAAGGCGGTGCATAGGCGAGATCCGCGTTTTCGAGGTCTCGACACTTGAGATCCCCAAGCAAGGCCGTGGCGGCGATGTCGATCATCTTATCGACGGCGCCCGGCCCGACTGCCTGGGCACCCAGCAGCCGGCCGCTACCGGATTCGGCCACGAGCTTCAGCGTCACATCACGCGCGCCGGGGAAATAGCGCGCTTTGTCCCGGGTGGTGATGATGGTCGTGACGGGCTCAAAACCCGCTTCGCGGGCGTCGGACTCGGTGAGACCGGTGAGTCCGACGTTGAGATCAAAGGTCTTGAAGATGGCGGTACCCAGAATCCCAGGAAACCGGACATCCCCGCCGGCGGCGTTTTCGCCGGCCACACGGCCTTGCAGGTTGGCAATGTCCCCGAGCGGTCCCCAAACGGGCGCTCCCGTCAGACGGTGGTAGCTCTCCGCGCAATCGCCTGCCGCGAACACGTCTTTGACGCTGGTCTCCATGCGAGGATCGACGGCGATCGCACCCGTGAGTCCGAGTGCTATGCCTCCTTGCTTCGCCAACTCGACGCTCGGCCGGATACCGATCGCGAGGACGACCAGTTGGGCGGGCAACTGCCGGCCCGACGCGGTCACCACCGCACCAACCCGCCCCGCATTCCCGGTGATCTCGGCCAGCCCATCGCCCAAAACGAGATGGAGGCCCTTGGAGACAAGATGGTCGTGGATGCGCTGGCTCATCTCCGGATCGAGTCTCGGAAAGAGACGCTCGAGCCGCTCGACGATCGTTACCGCCATACCCAATGCGTGTAAGCTCTCGGCCACCTCCAGCCCGATATAGCCTCCACCCACGATGACCGCCTCCTTCGGCTGCAAGCGATCGAGGGCCGATCGGAAGCGGTCGAGCTCGGCCATCGTCCGCAGTGTGACGACACCGTCTAAGCCGTGACCAGGAACGGCCGGAATCACGGCGCGCGCCCCGGTCGCGAGAATCAGCCGGTCGTAGCTCGCGACCTCGAACGCATCGCGATCCAGGTCGTGCACTTTGACGGTGCGCTCTGCCGTGCTCAGATTTGTCACCCGGTGCCGGAGCCGCATCTCGATGCCGCCCTTCTCGAAGTCCGACGCTCGACGGATGAGCAGCGCTTCCCGGCTCGGGACGAGGCCGCTCAGATAATAGGGCTGCCCGCAGGCCGTGTACGAAACCTCGGATTCCTCTTGATAGAGAGTTATGGCGATATCCCGGTTGACCCGGCGTGCCCTGGCGGCGGCCTTGGTACCGGCGGCCACCCCGCCTACGATGATCAAATGCATGGCTCCGTCTCCGAAAGCTCAACTCGTGGCATCGGCGGAAAATACTCTCAACCTGGCGTCCACGACATGAAATCCCTGCTCATTGGCGATGACCGGATTGAGGTCGAGCTCCGCGAGCCATGGGGCGGCCGCGACCCAACGGGACACCGTCGCGAGCAGGTCCGCGAGCGCCCGACGGTCAACCGCCGGAACCGATCCCAAGCCATCGAAAAAGCCCTGGCAACGAATCTCCGCCAGCATGGCGAGCCCCTCTTCCGCCGCGAACGGGGCAAGCCGCAGGCTGGCATCGTCGAGCGCCTCGGCCCAGACGCCGCCGGGGCCGAAAAGAACCACCGGCCCACAGGAAGGATCGCGCACCGCCCCGAGAAGCCACTCGACCCCGGCGCCGATCTGTCGCTGCACGAGATAAGGCCCCGGTCCCCGCTGGCGATCGAGCCGGCGGAGCGTCTCGCTCAGCGTCTCTGGATCGGAGATGTTCAGGGCGACCGCACCCGCCCTGAGTTTGTGCACCAGGCCGGGCCGGATCGCTTTTACAACCACGGGAAAGCCGAGTTCAGCGGCGGCGGTGACGGCGCTCTCGGCATCCGCCGCGATCCGGTAGGGTACGACCGGCAGCGCCGCGCGCTCGAGCAGTTCATAGACTTCCTCCACCGCAACCCATCCGTCCGCGGTCACTGACCGGGGCGGAGGAAAGCTCTGCCCCGTGCCCCCGACGGCGGGACATCGCTCAGGCTCCAGCCCGTGCGCCAGAGTCCGCGCCGTGCTCGACGTCTCCCTATAGCAGGGAATTCCAGCGCGCATCAACCGCTCCCGATTGGATTCGGCGTCGCTACCTGCCATCCAGCAAACATACAGCGGTGTCTCGTCGCCAGAACGCCGCGCTTCGCTCAGCGCCGCAGCGAGAGCGTCGCTGACCTCAGCCGACAACGCTGCCCGGTGTACCAAGACCGCAACCACCGCATCCACCTCGCCCGATGCGAGCAGAGCGTGAGCGCTCGCCGAATACATCTCTGGAAAGCGCTGCCAAGCGGTGGTGACATCGATAGGATTCAAGGGGCTGCCGTGCGCCGGGAGATGGGCGCTGATGCGAGACTGGAGCTCGCCCGAGAGCGGCGGTACTTCGAGACCCCGTTCTTCGATCAGGTCGGTCAGCTCCACGCCCATGCCTCCCGAGTTCGTGATGATCCCCACGCGCCGGCCCCTGAGCGGAGGCTGCCGGTCCAGGGCGGCCGCGGCGTCCAGCAAGGCCTGGCCATCCTCGACCACCCGCACGCCCGCCTGCCGCAGGGCGGCCCTGGTCACGGCGTAGTCGTCCGCGAGGGCGGCGGTATGGCTCACCGCCGCCCGTTTGGCGGCGCGGGTCCGCCCGGTCTTGAGGACGATTACAGGCTTCCGGGGCGTGACTTCGCAGGCCAGGTCATAAAAGGCGCGGCCGTCGTCAAGCGTTTCGAGCAGCATCGCCACGACCCGGGTTTCGGCATCCTCACCCAGGTAGCGCAGGGCCTCCACTTCGTTCAGGTCGGCCCGGTTGCCGAGCGCGAGGACTTTCGCGAAACCGATCTCGCCTTCCCGCGAACGGGTGAATGCGGCCATGCCGTAAGCCCCGCTCTGAGTCACGAGCGACACTCCGCCCACGCCGGGGAGCCCCTGGCCCAGAGAGGCATTCAATCCGTTGCGCGTGTTGATGATCCCGAAGCAATTGGGCCCGACCAGGCGCAGCCCCCCGGATCTGGCCTTATCGACGATGCGTCGCTGCAGGCACGCACCCTCGGACCCGGTTTCCGCGAAACCGCCGCTGATAATCACGGCTGCTCCCATCCCGGCAGCGATGCATTGGTCGATGACGCCCTCGACCCCCTGGGCAGGGACGAGCACCACCGCCAGGTCGGCCACGGTGGGCAGGTCGAGGACCGAAGGATAGACCGCCCGGTCCGCGATAGTCTTACGGGAGGGGTGGACGCAGTAGAGCGCGCCGCGATAGCTCGCGAGCAGGTTTTGGACAAACACCCAGCCCAGGCTGCCCGGTTGGTCGGAGGCGCCGATCACGGCCACCGCTTCGGGCTCGAACAGTGCTTTCGGCCACCCGCCTACGCCAGCCACTCGCCTTCTCCCGCGAAAAAGGCCGGCTCTCCCCCGGTATGCAGGAACACGACGGAGCGGTACGGGGCCAAGCCGCGCCGCCGGTGGTCTAGGAAGCCCGCCATGGCCTTGCCCGTATAGGTAGGGTCCAGCAGCACGCCCTCGGTGCGCCCGACCAGCCGGATCGCTTCCGCCGCCTCCGGGCTCGGAATCCCATAGCCTTGCCCAACGAAGCCACCGTGCACGATGGCTTCCTCCGGAGTGAACCGCCAGTCGAGGCCGAGCAGTGCTGCCGCCTCGGTCGCAAGCCGGAAAATTTCGCCGCGGACCGCCTCGGTCTCCCGGCTCACCGTGAAGCTCTCGACCGCCCACGGTGATCCCAAGGCCCGCGTTCCCACCAGCCAGCCGGCATGGGTCCCACCCGAACCGGCGGCCAGCACGATCAGGTCGGGACTGAATCCGAGCGCCTGGCACTGCTCATGGAGTTCCCGTGCCGCCAGCGCATGCCCCAGGGCGCCGAGAGCACAGGCGCCACCGCGCGGGATGGGATAAGGGCGCCGGCCTTGGCGGCTCAGCTCCTCGCAGACGGCCTGTATGGCCTGATCCACGGAGGCGCGGTCCGGATCGCCGGTGAACACCGCCTCCGCCCCAAGCATGCGGGTGAGTCGGTAATTGCCGTCGATGCGCCTGGGTGGATCCCCCCAAAAAACGGCGGTACAGCGGAGGCCCAGGCAGGCAGCCGCCGCCGCCGTCGCGCGGACGTGGTTGGACTGGGTACCCGCGCCGGTGACGATGACCTCGGCGCCCTGGCTCAACGCGTCGGCCATCAGCAGTTCCAGACCCCGGACCTTGTTGCCCCCGAGGCCGAAGCTGATCAGATCATCCCGCTTGAACCAGAATTCCAGGCCACCGAGCGCGCGGCTCAGACGTCGCATAGATAACAGCGGTGTCGGGAATTCCGCCAGGGACTGGCGCCGAAGTTGCCTGAGGGCTTTCCATGGCTTGGGGGAGACGGTAAGGCCGGATTCAACGATTACCACGATCATGCTCCCGGAGTTGCTTTTCACCGCGGCCGGATGACGGCTTCGCCTCCGCTTCGGTAAGCACGCGGTCGACCATCTGTGTGCAGCAACCCGTGCTCTCTCCCACGTCGAAGAGGTTCTCGATCCCCTCGACGCCGAGCGTTGCCACGATTTGCAGCTCGGCGAGCGCGGCCTCGCGCAGGCAGATGCCACGTTCCGCAGCGTCCATCGCCACGCGGTACACGAGTGCGTGAGCGCTCTGCTTGCCAAGCTTGGGAGCCAGGGCGAGCATGACCCGCTCGCCTTGCACGAAGCCTCGGGTGGCCAGCAGATTCGCGCGCATCCGCTCTTCACGAACTTCCATGTGTTCCAGAAGGTCGTGCAGCAGCGCCAGCGCCTTGCCGGTGGCGAGACAAGCCCCGGGGAGGATCGCCCATTCCCCTTTCCAGGACCGCCCGTCGCGCTCGTGGTCGTGTACGAGATTTTCGGCCATGTGCGCCGCCTGGTACCGCACGGTCCGGGCCAGGGTGCCCAGGTGCTCCGAGATTTCCGGGTTACGCTTCTGGGGCATGGTGATGCTCCCCACCGTACCCGGCACGAATCCTTCGCTGAGTTCCCCGATCTCCGGCCGTTGCAGGTTATAGACCTCGTGGCCGATGCGGTCGGCCGTGGCCGTGACCAGGGCGAGGAGGTTGAGCCATTCGGCGAGGCGGTCGCGGGAGGCGGTCCAGGAGATGGCCGGTGTATCGAGCCCAAGCTTTTCGAAAAAGCGCTGTTGCAGCGCGATCGCCTCGGGCCCGAAGGAGGAGAGGCTGCCGACGCCGCCGGCGAGTTGCCCGATGCCGATGCGCGCTCCCACTTCATCGAGGCGCTGGCGGTGGCGCTGGATTTCATCGAGCCAGCCGGCGGCCTTGAACCCGAAAGTGATGGGGAGGCCCGGCTGGCCATGGGTCCGCCCGCACATAGGCGTATCCCGGTAGCGGCGTGCCAGGCCGCTCAGGACTCCCGCTATGTCGGCCAACCGTCCCCGAAAGACCTCGCGCACCTGAATCAAGATTCGGGCCGTATGGGTATCGGCAATGTCCTGCACCGTCGCCCCGTAACACAGCCATTCCCCACTGTCATCCGGACAGCGGCGCTGGAGCGCGCGGATCAGGCCGAGCAGCGAGTGGTTGGTACGCTCGAAATCCTCCCGCACTTCGGTAAAAAACGCCTCGTCGAGCTTTATGTTCCAGCAGGCTTGGGCAAGCTGTCGCGCCGCCGCTTCAGGGATCAAACCGAATTCCGCTTCGGTCTCGGCAAGCACGACCATGACCTCGATCCAGCCGGCGGTGAGCGCGGCATCGTCGAAGAGCGCCCGCAGTTCGGGCGTAGACCAGGAGTTTCGATAGATAGCTGAGTCGCTGATGTGCACCGGCATGGTGGTTTGTTACCTTGTTTCGGAATTCTTACATGCCGCCGTCCATGCCGAACCCTGCAAGCTATCGTGAGCCGTTCGCAACAGCGACTCCTCCGCTGTTCGAAGCCGGTAAAACTGCCGATTGGTCCACGCCTCAGCCTCTCGCAAAGCCTGTTCGCATTCGGCGATCATCGTCTCCACGGTCTCCGGCCCGGCGCTTCCCGGCGCCTGCCTCGCGGTGATGGCGACTTCGGGGTCCAGAGCATTGCGAAGAGCCGCCGGCGAGAGCTCGATCCGCCGGCCCAGCACCTGTTCCGCTGCTACCGCCAACTCATCCGGCGTGAGCCGATTCAGATCGCCATCCGCCAGGTGGCTACGCACGAGATGGCCAACCAGCCGGTGCGCCAGGCGGAAATCGAGACCGCTTTCGAGCACGAGCGCTTCGGCAAGGTCGGTCGCCAGGGCGAACCCACGGTCGAGCAGGCTGCGCCCGCGTCTCTCATTAAATCTCAGAAAGTTCACGACTTCGCCCATCAGTTCCACCGCGTCCCGCGTATCCCCGATCGCCCGCGGGATCATGCCGTAGACCGGCAAGCGGTTGTCCGGCTGGCCCGAGGGCGTGCGGCCGGCCGCCGCGCTCGCGGCGAGCGTTCCGATCATCGTGCTGGCCAGGCCACGGACATGGGTCAGGGCAAAGGGGTTCTTCTTTTGCGGCATGATCTTGCTCACGCGGGCGTGCCGGTCGTCGAGTTCGACCAGGCCGAATTCCTCGGTGGAGTAAATCTGCAAGTCCTCGGCCAGGCGGTCGAGATTGACCAGGATCGCGGTCAGCATGGCGGCCGTCTCGATCGGCAGGTCGGCCTGCCACATGGCATCACGGGCGTGGATGGCGAGACCGTCGAAGCCCAGAAGCTCGCGGAGGCGCTCGCGATCCTGTGGCAAGCGTGAACCGTTGGTGCTGCCGCAGCCCGCGGGGCTTCGATTCACGCGCCCGTACAGCGCCCGGATGCGGTCGAGATCCCGCAGCAGGGGGTAGGCGAAACCGAGCAGATAATGGCCAAAGCTGGTCGGCTGCGCGGATTGGAGATAGGTATAGTCCGGCAGCAGCGCCGTGCGGAACTCCCGCGCCCTTGTGGTCATCGCCTTGCCGGCCGCCACCAGCGCCTCGGCCAGACCAAGGAGCTCCGCGCGCACCTTAATTAGAAAAGCAATGGTAGTCGCCTCGCGCCGCGCCCGTCCGACTCCCAGCCACAAACTGGCGCGCGACGGTTCGGACAGCCATGCCTCGCGATTGGTGTAGAGGTCGCCCCTGGCCGGATCCAGGGTGAAATCGGAGGGCCGTTCTTGGAGTTTCAGGAGTGCGGCGAGAAGCTCCCGGCCTGCTTCACGGGGAACGATGCCCGTCCCCATCATTACCAGGGTGTGGGCAAGATCCGCCAGGCTCATGGCCTCGAACAGGTCCGCCTGGTCGTCGAGTTCCTTCTTGAACGCTGCCCGGACCAGCCGTTCCGACGGGCCGGCGGCCAGGCGCGCCCCCACTTCGAGCACGTGCTCCGAAGCGGATGATGGGCAGTCCGGTTCGCGGTTATTTTCTGTAGGCATGGAAGCTTATGGTTTTCTCGCCACGCTTGGGCTCGACGGCTTCGGGGTCCCAGACGCCCGAGCGCACCATCTCGTCGGTGACCCGGTGGAGGGTGTCGAAGCGAAGTCGGCAGCGCAAGGATTCGACCGCCAGAACCTGATCGGGATGGATATTGCCCAATCCCACGTTGGTTCCGAAACGCTGGATCAGATAACTCTGCTGTTCCTGGAGCGGGGCTTCCCATACGAGCCGGTCGGCCGCCGATCCCATATTGCGGCCGATGGTCGCCACGGCCTCGTCAATGATCGAGCCGCGCTCGTCATAGATTCCGACCGCCCGTCCGGATTCCCGGCCTTCCACCACCACCCAGCGCGCACCGTGTTCCAGATCCCGGAGCGCCTGCTCGGCGATTTCATCCGCCGTGGGTTGCTGCCTCGGGTCCTTCTTGCCCACCTCGGTAATGGGGACGAGACCAGCGTCCAGCGCACAGTGGATGATGTTCCTGCGGCGGAAGGCGGGCAGCGGAATCGTGCCGTCAGAGATCTCCACGGCGCTGAAACCCAAGGCTTTGGCGTGTTTCATGTAATCCCGGCAGTGGTGCTCGACGAGCGCGACCTCCAGCAGGGTGCCGCCCGGGAAAGTCAGCACCTCATGCTCGGCGAGCAGCGCCAGCTTGTGCTGGAGTGCCTTTCGGGTGAGAAACACGGAGGTTCCGAACCCGAGCTTCCAGTGGTCGATGCAGTGGGCCGCCAGTTCGAGGGTATCGCGAAGCAGCCCTAAACCGATACCCGTGTCGATGACCATCGTCACCCCGGAAACTCGGGGTTTTTGCACGCGATCGCCGATGAGACTCTTGACGATGGGATCCCAGGCGAGCTCAGGCATATTTCACCCCCCGCGAGAGCAGGTCCAAGGCCTGTTCGACCATCGAGAGGTCGGCGCCCCAGGGGACGATCGCCGTCATGCCGACCTGTTCGATGCCGAACTCGAGGAGGCAACATTTGAGTAGGGTTGGACGGTTCGATGCCGGCGCGAGCTTGCGCGGACACATCTCCAGGCGTGGCGGCTCGTCGCCATAATAATGGCGATGGAACTGGAGACTGCGCTCGCATCCGATCAGGGTCCATGGGCAGCGCTCGGGGGGGCGCTCGTCGAGGAAGTACACGGGCGCCCCGAGATCGTCGAGCCCTCCGGAGCGGCAGGGCGCGAGATAAGCCTCGGGCCGCACACGAGCGCAGAGTTCGCGCAGATCGATGCGCTCCAGTTCCAGGCAGATGGGCGGAAGGATGGCATAACTCAGGACGTGTTCGGCCATCTTGTAGAGCTTCGGCGGTTCCGGGGGAGCGACTTCCACGACCCGCAAAATCAGGGGGTCGGGGCGGTGGATGATGTTGATGTGGTCGAAGGCGCCCTGGACGACCGCCGTCCGATCCGGGCCGATACCGTGCGCGCGGGCGAGTTTGGCGAGTGCTGAGCGGTTGGCCGGATCGGTACCGGGCGACTGCAGAAAAACGCAATCGTCCGGAAGGGCCAAGACCTCCACGGTCTCGACACGGGTGAACAGCTCGTCGGATTCGGCCCGCTGCACCGCCGCCACGGCCAATTCATGCTTAGTGTTATGCAGGATTACAATATCGGTGCGCCGATAGACCTCCCGCGCCAGTAAATGCTCTTCGATAGCCGCCACGGTCATGGCGCCCTCATAGGGCTGGAAGCTCACCCGGCGATAGGGGAGGGGCACGAAATTCTTCCGGCCCTTGAGATCCCCGACCTTGAGTATTTCGCCGCCCATAGTCACCCCAGCGAAAAACGGCGAGCCCGTTCCTTGAGCCCGAGCTCCCGCTCGTGGATCTTCAGCGGATCCAGGGCACGGATGAATTCCACCATCTCGGGCGTAGGCAGCGGGACTGAGCTGAGGTCATCGCGCACCGGAAACTCGAAACCCGTGTTCTCGCGCACCGTGGCGACATCCACATCCGGGTAGACGGCGGCGAGTCGCGCGTGGCCGGATTCGTCGAAATCGAAGATTCCGAGCTCGGTGACGATCCGATCCGGTCCCCGTCCCCGATAGCGCATCTCGGACCGGGTCCTGCCCTCGGCGGTACGATGCCCCACGCTGGTGATGAAATCGCAGCTTTCGACCAGTCGAAACCGGCGCCGGCCCTTGGGATCGACCGTTGCCCGGTGGGCGCCGGTCCAGATCGTCACATGTTCCACGTCGCAGGACAGGTTGCAGCCGCCGCCCCCGCCCGGCAGCTTGAGCTGCAGGCGCTCCTGCCCGAGGCAGGTCACGTTCAGGTTGCCGAAACGGTCGATCTGGAGACCTGAGAGAAACATGCGGCCGACCCGTCCGCTCGCCGCGAGGTCGAACAGTTCTTCGATATCGAGGTGGCATTCCGCGCCCCGGTTCATCACCCAGTCATTGGTGGTCGGAGTGAGGAACGGCGGCGTAGGGTTCACCCCGTAGGTGGCGCCGGCCACGAGGACGAGTCGGGGCGCATGGGTCCGTTTCGCGAGATGCAGGGCGAGTTGCACGAGCGGCGAGCCGAAGCCGTGGAAGGCCACGATGCCGTCCTCGATGGTCCGGGCGATCTGATAGATCATCGCCTCGCCCAGTGTGCAGGTCGCCTCCGATCGATCATTCATAAAGCTTCATCCAGGCATCCGGGCTTTCCTGCCAGCAGGCGAGGCGTTCGAGCACCGCCGCGCCCCCGATGGCTTCCAGGTATTCGGCCTGCGAAGCACAGCCGTAGGCATAGGGTTGCAGGTAACCATCATGAAATCCTTCCGCGCCCTCGCTCGCCAGCCGGTAATACTCGGCGGTATGCCGGCGGTCGTAGGCATGGAAGGGATAGCACGCGGTCGGGTGTGCTCCGTAAGGAACCTCGGCCAGGGCGGTGACGTAGAAATAGGGAATGGTCACGCCTTTTTCCGCGAGTTCTTCAGGCGGCACGAGTTTCTCGACGGTGGCGATCACTTTTTTCGAGGCCCTGGCGAACAGGATATCGGCGACGGGCGGTCCCTCGATGCAAAGGTTGCCGCGGGCATCGCCGTACTGGGCATGCAGGATGGCGACATCGGGCCGGAGGGCGGGCACGAGGACCAGCTCTTCGCCGGTAAAGGGGCATATCATGGTTTTGTACTCGGGATGCAATGCCATAAATCCCGTGCCCCGGACCGAGCGGATGGGCATGAACGGGAGACCCGCGATGGCGGCGCGCAGTTGCTGGACCAGGGTATAACAGCAACTGTCCCGCACCTCGACCGCCCCGGACTCGCAGGCCCGCCGGTAGTTGGGCGCCATCCCGAAGTCCTGCTCGAATCCCACATAGGATTCGGCGCTTTCGGCCACGAGCCCTGCCCCGCAGAGGAGGTCCACGTCTATGCCGTGGGCCGAACCCACGAGCCTGAGTTTCCCGATCCGCTGCCGCACGAGCTCCCGCAGGGCCGCCATGGGTTCCCGCCAGGACAATCCGCCGCCGATGGCGATACAGTCGCCCTCGCGCACGTGGGCGACCAGTTCTGCGAGTTCGCAGCGCTTGTCGGCTTGGGTATGGACTGCGGGGTTCATAGCACGGTCATCCCGCCATCGATGGTGAGAACGGCGCCGGATACGAAGCTGGCCTCATCGGAGGCGAGGAAAAGCGCGGCCTGCGCGATCTCTTCGGGCTGGCCGAATCGGCCGATGGGATACTTGGCCATCTTCGCCCGGGTCGCCGCGTCGGAATCGCGCCCCATGATCCAGCGATCGAGTTCGGTGCCCGCCACTCTTCCGGGGCACAGACAATTGACCCTGATCCCCAGCCCCGTGCAATCGGCCGCCATCTGCCGGGTCAGTCCGATGACCGCCGCCTTGGATGCGCAGTAGGCGGCCATCCTGGGAATTCCGATGAGTCCCGCGACGGAAGCGATATTGACGATGGCGCCCCCGGTTCGCTTCATCACCGGCAGCACGGCCTGCGAGCATAGGAAGGTGCCCGTGACATTGACCGCCATGATCCGTTCCCAGGAATCAAGGGTAGCTTCCTCGACGCCGGCAAACTCCGCGATGCCCGCATTGTTGACGAGCACGTGGATCGTGCCGGCATGGCGATCGATGATCTTTCCGAACGCCTCGGCCACGCCGCGGGCATTGGCCACATCGGCGCAGAAAGCGGCAGCGTCGATTCCCTCTTCGCGCAGCCCGGCTGCGGCCGTTTCGGCCCGTTCGCCGTTGCAGTCCAGGATCGACACTCGGGCGCCCTCCCGTCCGAACAGGCGCGCCGTCGCCAGGCCGATGCCCGCACCGCCCCCGGTGATGACTGCGTTCTTGCCGGCCAAGCGTCCAGTCATCTACATCCCCCTCAGGACCTTGCTGCCCGCCCGCAGGCGGCAAAGCTGGATGAAATAGGAGGGATTCAGGAACAGCTCGTCCATCTCGCCCAATTCATCGACCGTCAGGCCGTTCCGGACCATGGGCGCCAGGTATTGGAATCCGTCCTTGGCGCCGCAGCCGACGTGGAAGGCCCCGAGGATTCGCCGCGAGGCCCCGTCGATCACGAGTTTCTGAAAGCCCGAAAGATGCGGTTTCATCATCACGTACAGCATCATCCGATCCCCCGCCGGGAGGGCAACCGAGTGGCCGTCGGGGTTGTCGGGCGGCAACTTGATTACCACCACATCCCGGCAGCGCGCGCGGGCCTCTTCTTCCCCGAGTCCCAGCCAGCAGACTTCATAGTGGGTGTGCATGAAGTCGGGGTAGTCATCGATCCGGTAATGGACCTCCTCGCCCATGATATTGCGGGCGGCGTACATCCCGCCCTTGCGGGCCTTGAACATCTCCATGGGCGAGCCGACCACGTCGCCGACCGCGTAGACGTTGGGGAGCGAAGTCCGCAGGCGGCTGTCGACTTCGACGAAGCCGTCGGCGTCCACACTTATCCCCAGGGCTTCGCGCGCCTCTTCGGAATTGGGGCGCAGGCCCGGCGCCAGGAATACGAAATCGGTTGCGATTCTGATCTCGCCCGTAGGGGTGCGGATCACCGCGGCCTTGACCCGTCCATGTTCATCCCCTTCCAGGGCGGCAAGCTCCGAATTCGGACAAAACTCCATGCCCTGTTCTTTCATTCGTTCGAGCAGATAGGCGCGGGTCTCTCCGTCGGGGATCATGGACAAGGGTTGATCCCGCGAGATGACGACGGTGCGCCGGCCGGTGGCGTTGAAAAAACAGCCGTACTCGATCGCGGTCTTGCCGCCGCCGACGACCACCGCGGTGGAACCGGGCTCGTCACTGAGGTTATCGACCAGGCTCGCGTAGTCATAAACCCCTTTGAGGTCCCGGCCGCCGATCGCCAAACTTCTCGGACGGGCGCCGGTTGCGAGGACCAGATTCCTGGCCCGGTACGTCCGTCCGGCCACGGAAACGGCATGGGCATCCAGAATGCGGCCGCGCGCACCCAGGACGAATTCCAGATCGAGCTGCTCCTTGCTCTGGAAGTTCATGAACGCGTGCGGTCCCGTCCGGCCCTGGCGAAACATTTCGACGACATCCCTGATGGATGTCATCTTTCCGTTCAGGTCCTGGAACCACAGCTTGCCGGAGAAAGTCCGCTCCAGAAGCAACTGCGCGGCGACATCGGAGAACACGTGATGCGGGACGCAGGCGTGATGCGGGCAGGAGCCGCCCAGGAAGGGCCAGCGGTCGATGATGAGCGGCCGGCCGCCCATCGCGCGAAGGTACGCGGCCCCGAAACGTCCCGCCGCGCCGCCGCCCAGAAAGATCGCATCGAATTCCCGCGGATCGCCGGCATCGACATTGATGATCGGCTCCTGGCGATCACCCGCCGCGAGCCGGGTTTCGATCTCTTCCGCCCAGCGTTTGGTGGACCATCGCGTGTGGTTGACGTCATCCACGGTCATGGCTCAAATCCTTGAAAAGGACATCAATCGAGTCCCCTGTCTGCCGGGCCGCAGCAGGGGCATCCCGCCCCGTGGGCGGCTTCCAGCGGATGGGGCGCCGGGGGACAGTCCGCGCGTGGCCGCGCTCGGTCCCCCCCGCACCGGGAACAAACCCATTTCTCGGGCTCGCGGGTACCGGCGAAGACCATGCCGCTGAAGCCATGGCCGCAGTCGGGGCATAGAAGTTGGTAGACCGGCATGGCGTGGTTTCTCCGCGAGTCCTGGGTTGAAGGCGCTTGGTTATGGACAGGAGTGAGGCGTTAAGCGGCGGCCTTCTTGGCCAACTCCGCCCGCACCAGCTCCGTTCCCTGCACCAGGGCGTGCAGCTTGTCGATGGCGATGTAGCGCTGCAGCAGGATCAAGCCGCAATCGGTGGTGACTCCGAGGCGATCGGCCGGCACCACTTGCAGCAGACGCCGGATGCGGTCCGCGACCTGTTCGGCGGTTTCGGTGATGGTGCTTTTGACGTCGATCACCCCGGCCCAGAAAGAGACGTTCTCCGGCAACGGATGCGTCTTCATGATCTCCAGGCCGCTCATGTCGTCGCTCCGGCGGCCGCAGCTTTCGAGATTCAGGACATTGATGTTCGCCTGATAGGCCTTGGGCACCACGGACGCGGTGGCCGACGGCGCCTGGCCCCGGCGTTTGGTCAGGTCGAATATCTCGCCCGCCTGCGCGGTCTCGTCCGGCAGGTAGGCCGGCGTGCCTCCCCAGTTTCCCCAGCACACGTGCACGATGATCTGGGCGTTTTTCACGCCTTCGACAGCCCGGTTGAAGGCCTCGATGGCCCAATCCTCGAAACCGTAGGGCCAGGTGAATTCGTCGAGCTGGATGAAATCGACCCCGAGCGCGTCCACTTCGCGCAGGTCTTCGTTAATCGCCGCCGCGATCGCCATGGCCCGGTCGCGGGAGGACTTGTAATGCAGGTCGTTGGTCGCCTGGGCCAGGACCTGGACGCCGGTATATTGAATTTTGGTGGGCTTGCTCGTCGCCCGTTTCAGCGCTCGCGCCTGTTCCACCATGATGGCGCCGCGCCGCTTGATTTCCTGATCCACGGTTCCCGCATGGAGACGGCTGTAGATGGGGAAGCCGAGATAGCCGCCCTTCAGGTTGTACCCGAGACGGCGATAATAGTAATAAAGCGCCTGATCGGCATAGTTGTCGCCGTGGACCCTTCCGTCGGCGATGATGTCGAGTCCGGCATTTTCCTGGTCCTTGGCGATGGCCGCGATGACATCCTCCAGGGCCTCGCGCCTGATGGAATCCGGGGGTTCCTGGTCGCCTGCGAAGTGCCTCGCGAACTCGGCATCCCACCATCTCGGATTGGGATAGTTGCCGACCATGCTGGTCGGGATGAGTATTTCCTGGCCGCGTATTTTCATGTTTGTCTCCTCCGTCAAGCCTCTGTGTATTTGGCGAGATTTGCCGAGCATTCCCCCCGGTCGCGAATGCAGGTTTACTCAACAAGGGCGGCCGGTCGATTTCAGAATACGCAAAAGCTGTTCCAGCACGCGCGCTTGTAGCGGATTTGCGCCAAGCCATGGGGTTCGTGAGGGATTTCCCGAGGGAAGACCCGGAAAGGATGAGCAGGTGCCGAAGCGATCTGCCGGATAGCCGGCAGGACTGCCGGCGGGCGGGCAGCAAACGATTTTAGCGGGGGCGGGTAATCCCCAGCTTCTGCATCCTGTATTGCAAGGAAGTGCGCTTCATGCCGAGCTTCGCCGCCGCGCCCGAGGGACCCGCGATCACCCAGTTGCAGTGGTTCAGGACGCGAAGGATGTGCTCGCGCTCGCAGTCTTCGAGCGTGGATGCACCGGCGGCCGTGCCGGCAACCGGCTTGAGTCCGCCCAGCGGCACCTCGAGCGCCGGACCCTGTGACAGAATGACGCTGCGCTCGATGAGATTCTCCAGCTCCCTCACGTTTCCCGGCCAGGGATAGCGACAGAGCGTCGCCATGGTTTCCTCGTCGATGCCGGTGATGGGCTTGTTATATTGGCGGGCGTGGCGCGCCGTGAAGTATCGCACCAGGTGCGGAATGTCCTGCGCGCGTTCCCGCAACGGCGGAACCACGATGGGAAAGACGTTCAGCCGATAGTAGAGATCACTGCGAAACTCCCGATCCGCGACCATTTGCGCCAGGTCCCGGTTCGATGCCGCGACCAGGCGTGCATCGACGCGGATCGTCCGCGTGCTGCCCAGCCGCTCGAATTCCTGCTCCTGCAACACCCGCAGTAGCTTGGCCTGGAGCTCCAGGGGGATCTCGCCGACTTCGTCGAGGAAGATCGTGCCCTGATGGGCCAATTCGAAGCGCCCGATCCGCTGGCCGATGGCGCCGGTGAATGCCCCTTTTTCGTGGCCGAACAGCTCGGCTTCCAGGAGACCCGTGGGAATCGCCGCACAGTTCAGCTTGACGAAGGATTGCTCCTTCCGTCCGCTCAAACGATGAATGGCGCGGGCGATCAGCTCCTTGCCGGTCCCCGTCTCCCCCTGGATGAGAACGCAGGCGCTGGTGGGCGCCACCTGTTCCACCAGTGCAAGGACTTTCTTCAGAACCGTGCTCTGTCCGACGATCTCCTCCCGGTGCTGTCTGCCGTCCAATTCCTGCCGCAGATAGATGTTTTCCGCAAGCAACCGGTTCTTCACATGCTCGATGGCCACCGCCCGGTTGCGCTCGGCAAGGACTTCAGCCCGCTGCAATTCGATAACGGCCTGATTTACCGCCGATTTCAGCAGGAGAGTCTCGATGCCGGTGGGAAAGCCGTCCCGCCCGGCGCCCGCCACGAGGAACCCCCGCTCCGGGGCCAGTCCCAGCCAGACGCAGGTGATGGAAACCTCTCCTTCGCCCACCGGATTGGGCACTCCGGAAGCAGAGTCCAATCCGTCGAGTCTCAGCCAGGGTTCGAGCGCCAATCCGACTTCCCGCGGCTGCGGATTCGTTTTCCAGTGCTTCGCGATCCGAACGATTTCACTGGGAGCAGCGCCCGCCCCCGCGTTCAGCCGGGCATAGGCAAAGTCCAAGTGCAGCATGCGCAAAAGCACGTCGAGCAGGATGCCGAGGACCTGGGGCGGTTCACGGCCGCTCCATAGGGCAGGCAGGGTCAGGAGGCTGACCAGATCGTTCAGGCAGCGCTGAAGACCTCGGATATCCTCGACTCGGTCTGGCATGAGATTCCCCACCTTTTACCAGAGGCCAGTTATCGGTGATCCCTTGCCGGTTGATGAAAATTTTTTCCTGGCAACTGGCTACTGGCAACCGGCCAGCCGATGTTCACTTACCCACCCCAACCTATATTGCCAGTGCGACTGCGCGCTCAACCTCACGGTCACGCAACTCGCGCAGGAAGTCGTCCGGGGGGACGTAAAAAGGATTCTCCAGGAGGACGCCGCCGATGATGACCATCGGGTGGGTCCGCATGACATCGATGACGACATCGGCCCCAAATTTGGCGAGATCGTACACGCAGATGACCGGGTCTCTATACCGGGGCAGAATGTAGTTCAGCCGGGTCTCATACTCGACGAGATCGTTCACCCCCGGCCGGTCTTCCAGCGCCCATTCCATGTGGGCGACCAGGCGGGTCAGCGGAAATCCCCGCAGCCTGGCGTCGTCCAGCGCCCTCTGGAGCAGGTCGAGCATCCTGCCCTGATCGAAGTGGCCATTCTGCAGGTAAGCATCCTGCCAATTGCGCAGTTCCAATTGGCCGCTTTCCTCCGCCTCCGCCGCGTCGATGCCGGCCGACCTCAGATGCCGCAGGTGTTCCTCGCGCAGTTCGGGATCCACCACGTGGAAAGCCTTCTCACCATGTTCGAACCCTTCCTTGATGAAGGGAAGAAGCACCCGATATTCATCATCGGGACCGTGAAAGAAGGCACAGATGTGGGGGTAATCACCGAGCGTCGTGCCGGCGAACCGTATTGACTTGCGCGATTCGGCGCCGCGCCGTTCTCGTGTTTGATTGCTGTCTTGGGTCAGATCCATGTTATCCCTCTTGAACCGGAATATTGTTGCGACAGGATGTCTCATAAAAAGGCCGACCGCGCTTTACTTTTGCATTCGACAGGCCAACTCCGCTTTGGATCTTACCCGACTTCTTTGAACTCCTCCGCGGTATTTGTCAATAAATAAAAATGTCGTGAATGGCGTAAGCGGTCCTTTTGGGCTTAAAGTAGCCCGGTTTGAAGGCCGTTCAAGTACGGCGGGATTTTGCGGACCACTGCGTCAACGAGGGGCAAAGCGATGAGCACCGAGACTCCGATTGCAGCGACAGGCGAGATTGGCGAACTGATCGAACGCGGCCGGCGGGCCCAGGAAACGATCGAGGATTATTCACAAGCGCAGGTCGACAGGCTGACCACGGCCGTTGCCTGGTCGGTGGTGCGCCAGGACCGGGCCGAGACGCTGGCGAAGCTTGCGGTCGATGAGGGGGGCTTCGGCAACTATGCCGACAAAGTGACCAAGATCCGCAACCGCATCATGGGAACCCTCGCCGATATCGCCGGCGTGAAGACGGTGGGCGTGGTCGAGGAGATTCCCGAAAAAGGGCTGATCAAGATCGCCAAACCGGTCGGCGTCGTCGCCGCCCTCATTCCCACGACGGGCCCCGATGCCACCCCGCCGCTCAAGACCTTGCTGGCCCTCAAGGGACGCAACGCCATCATCATCGCCGCCCACCCGCGCACGCAAAAGACCACGGCCCTCGTGGTGCAGTATATGCGCGAGGCCTGCGAACAGGTCGGCGCCCCGGCGGATCTCGTCCAGCTCATCGACAAGCCCTCGCTGCCCAAGACCCAGGAGCTGATGCGCCGGGCCGACCTGATCGTGGCGACTGGAGGGGAGGGCATGGTCAAGGCTGCCTACAGCTCGGGGACTCCGGCCTACGGCGTCGGTGTCGGCAACTCGGTGCACGTGGTCGACGAGACGGCGGACATCGAGGACGCCGCGAAATCCATCGCCACGGCCAAGACGTTCGACTACGCGACCAGTTGCCTGGCCGACAATGCCGTGGTGGCCGCCGCGGACATTTATGACGTACTGGTCGCCAGACTGGTGGCCCACGGCGCCCATGTCTGCAATGCGGACGAGAAGACACGGCTGCGGGAGTTCATGTGGCCGGTAGCCGGCGCACCGATTCCCAACGCCGCGGTCGTCGCGAAATCGGCGGCGCAGATTGCCGAGATGGCGGGGATTTCGATTCCGGCTGACCGCCGTTTCCTGGTCGTCGAGGAGGACGGCGCGGGACCCGATCACCCCTTCTCCGGCGAAAAACTATCGGTCGTGCTCGCCCTGTACCGCTACGACGGCGGCATCGAGAACGCCGTCAAGCTAGTCAACGCCATCACCCAATACCAGGGACGCGGCCATACCTGCGGGATCCACACCCGTTCCGATGCGCACGTGATGGCCCTCGCCCTCGGCACCAAGACCGCGCGGGTCATGGTGAACCAGAGCCTCAACGAGGGCGCCGGCAGCCCGCGAAACGGCATGCCCTATACCTTGAGCCTGAGCTGCGGAACCTGGGGCGGCAACATCACCACCGAGAACGTGAACGCCAGGCACCTCGTCAACCTGACCTGGGTCTCACGCCCGATTCCTGCGCGCCAGATCAACGAGCAGTCTCTTTTTCAGGAGCATTGGGACAGGTATGGGAAATGATATCTCTCTGAGCACCCTCTTTAATAACAGATCGCTGCCCGCGAATCTCATCCTTGTGATGGACTGGAATAGGAAAAATCGACGTTGCACGCGGTTCATGGGCAGAGATTCACAGTCTTATGGGCCGTTTTGCCAACCCGGAGTCAAGCGCCAAGGTGTCCCATCTTGCCGCCGCGGTAATCGGCGATCGCCTGATCGATCTCCGCTTGCGTGTTCATCACGAACGGGCCGTGACCGACCACCGGTTCGTCGATGGGCTGCCCGTTGAGCACCAGGACCGTCGCCTTTTCACGGGCCTCGACGCGAAATCGCTCTCCTGCGGGTTCGAGCAGCGCCAATTCCGCTTCGCGGACCGTGCATCCGTCAGCCAGGACTACCTCCCCTCGCACCACGAACAGCGCGGTCGTGCAACCGCTGGGAACGGTCAATTCCGTGGCGGCGCCGGCCATCAGCCGTAAGTCCCACAGGTTGATCGGAGTGAAGGTCTGCGCCCGGCCCGTGATGCCCCGGAGTGTGCCGGCAATGATCCGCACGCTGCCCACGTCCCCGCCGAGGGCGACCGAGGGGATCTGGCGATCGAGCAGTTCCTGGTATCGCGGCGGCGACATCTTGTACGCCGCCGGAAGATTGACCCACAGTTGCACCACTTCCAGGGTGCCGCCACGCGCCGTGAATGCGCGCGAATGCTTTTCCTCGTGGACGACGCCCGATCCCGCCGTCATCCACTGGACGTCGCCCGGGCCGATCAATCCATGATGACCCGCCGAATCACGGTGTTCCAATTCCCCCTGGAACACGATCGTGACGGTCTCGAACCCTCGATGCGGGTGTTCTCCGACACCGCGCGGGGTGTCGCTTGGCGGAAATTCGGCGGGACCGGCATAATCCAACAGCAAGAACGGGCTGATACTTTGCCCTTGATCCGCGTATGAGACCACGGTGCGCACGGGAAAGCCGTCACCCACCCAATGCTCGGAGCGTGCGGCATGAAGACTGAGGACTTTTTTCATGTTCGACCTCTCTTCGGTTCGTGGCGGGAGCGGAAGTGTCGGCCCACTCGCTCCTTGCTTGGTAGGAACGTATGCAGGGCGCGTGGTTCCGCAGTCCGGCCCAAAACCCACCCAAAAGTTTGCCGAAAGCTTCACCGTCACGACGTCGGTCGGGTTCCGTTTCGCGATGCGCCTCCCGCGAAGGCGCCGGATTTGGCGCCGACCTCGGGTAGGAGGACCACTGTCATGCGACATGCTAAAAACATCGCCTCCACCCTATCGGTCTTGGGGATCGTCGTGCTGCTCTCGGCATGCTCCGCCTCCACCCTCAGTGGGGACCAAAAATCCATCCCGCCGCTCTCAGCCTCTCCCGGCCCCGGCTTGTGGCAAGTCTATGATCGATTTCTGAAGAGTGCCCGGTACATCGACCTCACGCACGCGCTGACGCCTTCCATCCCCGTGTGGAAGGGGATTCGGACCGTCCACTTTCGGGCCCAGCCTCAATCCCGAGACCGGCCAGCCTTACCGGTATTCCCGGGATCACTTCGAAGCCACCCAGTACCATCTGAGTACCGACCAACTCGGCACCCAGCTGGACCCGCCCGCCCATTGGGCGCCGGAATATCCCGCCATCGACGAACTGCCGCCCACATATGCGGTGAGACCTTTGGTGGTCATCTCCATCATCGACCAAGTGGCGCGGAATCCGGGGTACCACCTGCAAGTCGCCGACATCGAACGCTGGGAGGCCAAGAACGGCAGGATTCCCGCCGGCTCCGTGGTCATGGTGCGTTCGGACTGGTCCAGGAGGTGGCCCGACCAGACGTTGGCCTCGCAAGCGATCTTCCCCGGCGTATCGCTGAACGCCCTGAAGTTCCTACACCTTAAGCGGCGTATCCTCTTCCATGGACACGAACCCCTCGCGACGCCCGAACTCGAAGGGGAACGCTGGCTCATGCATCACGGCTATGCCCAAGCGGAAGGCGTGGCCTATCTCGACCAGGTGCCGGAAACCGGGTGCCTGGTCACCATCGGCTACGCCAAATTCGCCGGAGGTCTCGGCGGTTATGCCCGTTACGTCGCGGTGTGCCCGGCGGATTGGCCGCACGGCGTATCGATCGGACAAACACCGGAGGCCCCGTTGCCCCGAAGTGACAAGCCTCTCGAGTGGGACGAGACGCGCGGCATGCGCATTCGTAAGTAGTCCGTGGACAACACCCGATTGGAGTCGACGATGACGGACCATCGGTGCTGTAAGCCATCAGTCATACTCGCGTACACCGCGTCATTAGCGCCAAGGGTAAGGCCAGCAGGACATACTCCGGCTTGATCATCACAAGCGGCTGTTGTTTCAGGACCGCCGTTGCTTCAGCTCAGACAGCATCGCGGCGCGCAGGATTTGATTGAGCCTCGTCTGATACCCCTTGCCCTTCTCTTGCAGCCAGGACAGCACGTCGGCATCGACGCGCACGGTGATCTGCTTCTTGACGGGCCGGTAAAACCGGCCGCGCACCGCGTTTTGCCAATCCGCCTCGGTCGTGGGCGGAATATCCGTATAGTCGATTCGATCATCGGGAAGAGCGGCCAGAGCTCGCAGCTCTTCCTGAATCGCCTTAGGTACCTTGTTCATAAATCCTCCGTTCTGTGCGGTCCGCTTTTCGCGCGGAAAGGATGCGGATCAGGGTGTCGTCCGCGTCCAACTCGGTGACGGTATGCGCGACCAGCAGTAATACCACACCGCCTGCCAATCCTAAGGTTTGCCAACGTTCCTCGCCGTTCTCGATACGTTCCAGCCGCGTCAGGTGCAGCGGATCGTCAAACACCAGCTTGGCGGTCTCGAAGCTGACGCCGTGCTTGCGCTGGTTGATACGGTTCTTAACTTCATCCCATGTAAACCGCACCACCAACCCTTAATATATATTTAATCATTAAATTGTAACTACAATAACGTAATTTAGACACTTCCTAGGTGCCTGCTGTCGAAGCGCGGCTGACTTGCTTCTAGACCGTTTTCCACGCTGCCTGCGGTCGTCGTGGCAACGGCCTCGATCGTTTCGTCGTGCGGGGTGCGCCAAGGTGCCGATCGAAGGCTCCATCAGTCTGTTCGTCCTGGGGATGACGCTGCACCTGTTTGCCACCCCCTCGATGGGCATCTTTTTCTCGGCACGGTGGCACGCTCGATACCGCAGATGGGCATGATGCTAATCATCACCCTGTTGCCGCTGCAGATGCTGTCAGGCGGGGCCTGACCCCACGCGAAAGCTTGCCCGACTTGGTGCAGAACCTCATGCTGGCGGCGCGCCAAGACCGCGCATCGTCAAGCTGCACGGCTCGTTCCCGGCCCACGTTCCTTTCATTATCACTGAAGAAGACTACCGGGCCTATCCGAGGCGGTCCGCCCCGTTCGTCAACACAGTGCAGCAGGCTATGATGGAGACGGTCTTCTGTCTCATCGGCTGTTCGGGCGACGACTCCAATATCCTCGACCGGTCAGGCTGGGTGCGCGACTGGGCGAGTCGGCACCAAAAATCTACCTCGCAGGCAAGCGCTCTTCCCGCCCGACCTCGCTCGCATGCTCAGGGACAAGACGAATTCTGGACAATCGCCGCGACCGCAGGGGTGAACTTGGCGGAAAGAACGCAAATCCAAGGCGGAAGTCATCGAGAAGTTCTGTGAGATTCATGGGATCAGTCATGCAAACCCTGTCCTCCCGAAAGTCCAAGCCGCCGGTGGTCCTGGTTCACGGCGGGGCCGGCTCCAGAGAAGCCGACGAGAAACTGCGCGAACAACGCAGCCGCCTGGTCGCCGCTCTGGCCGAGGAGACCTGGGCGCGGGTGGCCGCCGGCGAGAGTGCGGTCGAGGCGGCGGGTAGAATCGTGCGTGAGCTGGAAGCGTCTCCCCTCTTCAACGCGGGTCGCGGCGCCGTGCTGCAAAGCGACGGTCTGGCGCGCCTGTCGGCCTCGCTCATGGACGGCAAGCGGCAGAAGTTTTCCGGGGTATTGCTGGCGACCCATCTCATCCATCCCTCCCGGCTGGCGCTGGCGCTGCAGGACCGGACCGAGTCGGTGCTGGGACCCTTGGGCGCCCAGTTGTTGGCCAGGGAACTCGGTCTGCCTCCCGAGAATCCGGCGACCGCCAACCGGGCGCGGCAGTGGGCCGAGCGTCTGGAAAAACCTCCTGAAGGAGAGCGGGTCAGCGGCACGGTGGGCGCGGTGGTGCTGGACCTGGCCGGCAATCTGGCTGCGGCGACCTCCACCGGCGGCAGCCGTTGCAACTTCCCCGAGCGCGTTTCCGATTCCGCGACCGTGGCGGGCAATTACGCTTCCGCCTTCGCGGCCATCAGTTGCACCGGCGTCGGCGAGCAGATCGTCGACGACGGTCTGGCCGTGAGGCTGGAGACCCGCGTGCGGGACGGAAGTACCCTGCCCGACGCCTCCGAGCGGACGTTCCGCGAAGCCCTCGACCGGAAACAGGAATACGGCTGGATCGGCGTCGACCACAGCGGGGCCTGGGTCATGTATTGGACGACCGAGGACATGATCTGCGCGGTGAGAAGCGGCGATCCCGACTCGGCGCTCAGATCTTCAAGGCCAAGGTCAGCCCGTCGGCGACGGGAAGCAGGCTCATGATGACCCTCGGGTCTTGGTGGATTTTCTCGTTGAGGGCGCGAATCGCCCGGGTATCGGCGTCATCCACGCGCTCGTCCGCCACCCGGCCTCCCCACAAGACGTTGTCGATCAGCAGCAATCCGCCCGGCCGGAGCAGCTCCAGGGTACGTTCATAGTAGCCATCGTAATTCTGTTTGTCGGCGTCGATGAAGGCGAAATCGTAGCTGGCCGAATGGCCCTCGGCGATCAGGGCTTTCAGTGTCTCCAGGGCGGGACCGAGACGCAAGCCGATCCGCTCTGCCACCCCGGCTTCGGCCCAGTAACGGCGCGCCACGGAAGCCCAGAGTTCGCTGACGTCGCAGGCGGTCATCCTACCCTCGGGCGGCATGGCGAGGGCCATGCAAAGCGAGCTATATCCCGTGAA
The DNA here is from genome assembly GCA_035559395.1 of Methylococcus sp. GTDB lineage: Bacteria > Pseudomonadota > Gammaproteobacteria > Methylococcales > Methylococcaceae > Methylococcus. The sequence continues at coordinate 29,260 of DATMAX010000079.1, forward strand.
TACGCCGATTTCCAGGATCTTCGAGGCGCCCATGAGCCGGATCAGGAGCGCCATGAACTGCCCCTGTTCCGGTGCGATCTGCATTCCCGCATACGGGTCGGACGCCGTCTCTTCCCGCAGCCGCCTAAGAATTTCCGGCTCGCGCAGGGAGACGGAAGTGAGGTAGGCGTAGAGTTTGTCGTCCAGGCCGATGCTTTTGTTCACGACCGTAGCCCCTCTCGGCTGTCTTCAAGTTGACCTCCTTAGGATACCGGCATCGAGCGTCGGCCACGAGGATCGCATCCGTCCGGTAACGCCCCGTACCCATGCAGGATCTTGCCTTGACCGATCCCGATGCTCGTGCCACGATGCCGGCAGGTGGGCGGGAGCGGATCGCCCAAATCCTGGGTCTAATGGATTGACCCGCGCTCCGACCCATGGGGCGTCTTGCGTCTGACTGCTTTTCATCGTTCCTAAGGAGGAGGGATTCAGATGCCGCACTACACATACCTCGTCATCGGCGGCGGCATGACCGCAGATGCCGCCATCCGCGGAATTCGGGAAGTCGACCCGAAAGGCTCGGTGGGACTGATCGGCGCAGAACCGCATCCCCCTTATAACCGGCCGCCCCTGTCCAAAAAGCTTTGGCTGGGAAAGCCATTGGAGAGTATCTGGCGCAAGACCGAGACGCTGGACATCAGCCTGCACCTCGGACGAACCGTCCAAGCTTTGGATCTGTCGCAGAAGCGCGCGACCGATGACCAGGGAAACGCCTACACTTTTGACAAGCTGCTCTTGGCGACCGGCGGCACACCGCGTCGCTTCCCCTTCGGAGGCGACGACATCCTCTACTTCCGTACCCTGGACGATTACCACAAGCTTCGGACGCTGAGCGATGAAAAACAGCGCTTCGCCGTGATCGGCGGTGGATTCATCGGCTCCGAGATCGCCGCCGCGCTGGCCTTGAACGGCAAGGAGGTGGTGATGATGTTTCCCGAGGAAGGCATCGGAGCCCGTGTGTTTCCGCATGATCTGAGCCAGTTCCTGAATCAGCACTACCGCGAGAAGGGCGTCGAAATCCTGCCCGGTCACCTGGTCACCAACCTGAAGCGGCAGAACGGGAAACTGGCACTGAGCGTCCGGGATGCCCAGACCGGTGCGGAGAAGACCATTCTGGCGGACGGGGTGGTCGCCGGGATCGGCATCGAGCCGAACACGGCGCTCGCTCGAGACGCAGGGCTTCCGACGGACAACGGCATCGTGGTGGATGAATTGTTGCGGGCGGGCCATCCGGACATCTATGCGGCCGGCGACGTGGCCAACTTCTACAACCCGGCGCTGGCCGCTCGCATCCGCGTCGAGCACGAAGACAACGCGCTCACCATGGGCCGACATGCCGGCCGCAACATGGCGGGCGAGGCGAACCCCTACCACCACCTCCCCTACTTCTACTCCGACCTGTTCGAGTTGGGCTACGAAGCCGTCGGCAAGGTGGATTCCCGGCTGGACACGACCTCGGATTGGTCGGACCCCTACCGGCAAGGGGTGATTTACTATTGGCAGGATCGCCGGGTGCGGGGCGTCCTCCTGTGGAATGTCTGGGAGAAGGTGCAGGCCGCTCGGGACCTGATCGCCGAGCCGGGTCCTTTCGTGCCCGAGGATGTGAAAGGGCGGCTCTGAGCACGGCCCCGAGGATTACGGCACCTTCCCTTCAGGGTCGATCGGGGGAAATTCGCGGGCCAAGAGGTCTTCGAGCACCCGATCATGCCCGTAGATGTCCTGGAAAAATTGCACCTCGCCATCCGGTCCCAGCAGAACGGTGGAATAGAACAGATACACCGGCACGGGATACTTCAGGGTGACGATTTTCGACTGGGAACCGTTCATCGCCTGTTCGATCCGCTCCCGGGTCCACCCTCCCTGCCTTTCCAGGACGAATTCGGCCAGACCCACGGGATCTTCAACCCGGATGCAACCGTGGCTGAAATCGCGCCGGGAACGCTGGAACAGGTTTCTGCTGGGAGTGCCATGCAGGTAAATGTTGTCGGTGTTGGGAAAGGCGAATTTCACCAGACCCAGGGCGTTTTTCGGCCCTGGTCGTTGCCTCAGCCGCAACGCCCCGGACGACAGGCCTTGGATGGTGCCCCAATCGGCTTCGTACACCGGCACGCCGGAACCGAAACCGGGCACGATTTCCAAATCGTGACGAGCCAGATAGTCAGGGCTCTTCAGAATCCCGGGCAGCATTTCCTTGACCGTGATCCCATAAGGCACGTTCCAGTAAGGCCGAAACACGATGTAAGTCATGTCGGAATGGAATATCGGGGTGGCCCGACCTGAGACGGCCTGTCCCACGATGATGTTCATGACGAGGTCCGGCCGTTCTTCATCGGCGCCGTTCCGGTAACCGAACAGATGGAACGAGGGAATGTTGACCAGGAGATAGGGTCCGCCGGGCGGCTCCGGCAGCCACCGCAGGCGCTCCAGCCCGAGTTCGATCTGCCGTACGCGAGCGGTCAGCGGAACCTTCAAGGCCGCCTGGGTGGCCTTGCCGACGACACTGTCGGGCGTGAGGCCGTGCCGTATTTGGAATCGCTTCACCGCCTCCACGATTGCGCCGGAATAGACCTCCGGATCCCGTGGGGAAGCCGCGTCCGGCGCCAGATCCCCCAGACTCACGAGAAGCGTCCGCAAGGTAGGAACATCGGGGTGACGGTCGCCCGGTTCGAGTTTGGCGGGAAGGGGGATGTCCATGGGTCCGATCTTCTCGGCCAGTCCACGGTAGCGCGCCAAGGCTCCGATCAGTGCCCGGTAAAAAGAAATCTTCGGTTCGAGCGCCGAGATCGATCCGCACGGATGTGGATCCTGGAGAATCGCGGCCATCAGAGCGGCGAGATCCACCTTTTTCCGCTCGGTGTCGAAGCCGAAGTTGACCTTGCGCGGATGGATCCGGCCCGTCGACAGATGGGTCGCGTAGCGCGCGACGGCGAGTGTCATGGCGACGTCGAAAAGGGCGACTTGTTCCGCGTCGACCGCTCCTCCGGCGTCGAGTCGGTCGACCCAGATGCCGAGCCGGTCGACGTCGTAATCGCCCCTCCTCAAGCCCTTTGTCTCGGCTTGGCCCAGGCAAGCGACGATTTCCGAAGACTGCGGCACTGGGCGTCCCTCCTGCACCCACAGGGGCCGGTAGCCGCGTTGCGCGTAAAGGTTCTCGATCCGCGTCCGGAAATCGGGGACCCGTCCCCAGCGCAAACGTGAATCTGACCCCGTTTTCAGCAAGGCTTCGATGCGCCCTTTCGGGGTATCGGCGGCACCCGGTTCCGCCGCGGCGACGGCGGTCAGCACGACTCCCAGCAACAGACCGCCGATACCCCCGAGACGCCGGTCAACTCTCATGGCACGAATCTCCTTCCCTCGCTGTCAACCGGTCCGAATCGTGGCGGTGGCTTCCATTCCGTTCCTGATGCATGGTCGTCGGAAGACCGCGATGACGCGCACTCCTTACGCCAGACTCTTCATCGCGATTTCGTAGACATCCTTGGAGATGCCCTCCCGTCCGGCGATCCGCTGCAGTTGCCGACACATCAGGGTCTGGCGCTGCCGGTCGTAGCGGCGCCATTGCGTGAGTGCGCCGAGCATGCGCGCTGCGACCTGGGGGTTGAGCGCGTCGAGGGCGATGACCTGGTCTCCCAAGAACGCATAGCCGCTCCCGTCCAGGGCATGGAAATGGATGGGATTGGACTGGGCAAAGGCGCCGATCAGGGCGCGCACCCGATTCGGTGTGCGGAGATCGAAATCCGGGTGGGACAGAAGTTTCTTCACCGTTTCGAGAGTCCCCGGCCGCCGGCAGGTCGCCTGCAAGGCGAACCATTTGTCGACCACCAACGGCTCCTGCCGCCAGCGCGCATAAAAGGCATCGAGGCTCCTTGCTTTCTCTGGGTTCTCGCTGTTGATCATGCAGCCTAGAGCGGCGATCCGGTCCGTCATCGTCTTGGCCTGCTGGAACTGCTCGATGCAGAGCGTATAAGACTCCGGGGTCTCCAACTCATTGAGGTAATCAAGGCACAGATTCTTCCACCGGCGTCGTCCGCTCGCGACCGCACCCAATTGGCCCTGTTCTTGGGCATGGTGTTCCCGATACTGCCTGCGAAAGTCTTCCCACAGCGTATGGGCCAAAGTCTTGCGCACGATCTGCCGGGCTTGGTGGATTGCATCGGGATCGATGACGCTCAATTGCGAGGCCACGTATTCTTCCGAAGGCAAGGTCAACAACAATGCTTGGTAGGAGAGATCCTCCAGCGGCTGCGCGAGGACCACACGAAACGCCTCGATGAGCCGAGGATCGACGAAATCCGCACCGGCGCCGGCCTGGATCCGCTCGATCAAACCAAGCATGACCCGCGTCGCCAGGGTCTGTCCAGCATCCCAGCGGTTGAAGGAATCGCTGTCGTGTGTGAACAAAAAAGCGAGTTCCTCAGCATCTCGTTCCAGATACAAGCGGACCGGGGCGGAAAAACCCCGCAGCGCCGAGATCACCGGCGGTTCGGGAACATCGAGGAATTCGAACACCTGCGCGGATTCCCGGACCTCCAAGGTCCGCGTGACAGCTCCCGGACCCGACTCCCCGGCGAGGCGCAAAGGCAAATCACGCCCGTCGCGGGACAACAAACCGATTGCCAGTGGAATGTGCATGGGCTGCTTTACGGGCTGTCCCGGAGTGGGTGGGCAGGATTGCCGAACCATGACGCGGAGGCGCTGCCCGATTGGATCATATTCCGCCCCCAAACTCAGCTCCGGCGTGCCGGCCTGACTGTACCACAGCCGGAACTGCTCGAGGTCGATCCCGTTTGCGTCTTCCATACAGCAGACGAAGTCGTCGCAGGTCACCGCCTGACCGTCGTGCCGGGCGAAATAGAGATCCATACCGCGGCGAAATCCCTCGGATCCGACCAGGGTCTGGATCATGCGGATCACCTCGGCCCCCTTCTCGTAGACGGTGAGGGTGTAGAAGTTGTTGATCTCAATGTAGGACTCCGGACGCACCGGATGCGCCAGGGGGCCCCCATCCTCGGCGAACTGTCGGGTCCTGAGCAGATTGACGTCGTCGATGCGCTTGACGGCCCGCGAAGTACGATCAGCAGTGAACTCCTGGTCGCGGAACACGGTCAAGCCTTCTTTCAAGCTGAGCTGGAACCAATCCCGACAAGTGATCCGATTGCCAGTCCAGTTGTGAAAATATTCATGGCCGACGACCCCTTCGATGTGCTCGTAATCTGTATCCGTCGCGGTATCGGGCCGGGCCAACACGTATTTGGTATTGAAGATGTTGAGCCCCTTGTTCTCCATGGCGCCCATGTTGAAGTGGCTGACCGCAACGATCATGTAGAGATCGAGATCGTATTCACGACCATAACGTTCTTCGTCCCAACGCATGGCATTCTGGAGCGACCGCATCGCATGGTCGCATTTGTCCAAGTCGTGCGGCTCCACGAAGATTTGCAAGGTGACGGTACGACCCGAGGCGGTGATGAAGCGATCCTCCCTGCAGGCCAGCCGCCCGGCCACCAAGGCGAAAAGGTAGCAGGGTTTGCGGAAGGGATCCTCCCATTTCACCCAATGGCGACCGTCCCCGACCTCCCCGCGAGAGACTGGATTCCCATTCGAGAGCAGTACCGGATATCGATCCCGGTCGGCGATAAGCGTGGTGGTGTAGGTCGCCATCACATCGGGCCGGTCGATGAAATAAGTGATACGGCGGAATCCCTGGGCCTCGCACTGGGTGCAGAACATTCCATTGGAAAGATACAACCCTTCGAGGGTCGTATTGCCTTTCGGGTCGATACGGTTCGTGATCTCGACGAGGAAAGGGCCTTCCGGTACCGAAGGGAGTACCAGTGCTTCCTCGCTTACGTTATATTCGGCCTCGTCCAAGTCGCGGCCGTCGAGCCGGAGCGACTCCAAGAGCAGTCCTTCCCCATCGAGTACAAGTGCCCGAGCAGGAGTTTCGAGCTTCGGGTTGCGACGGATCTCCAGCCGGGAGACGACGCGAGTCGAATGTTCTTCGAGTTCGAAGACCAGATCGACGTGATCGATCAGGTACTCGGGGGGACGATAATCTTTGCGATATATGGTTTTCGGGGTGGGTTCGCGCATGAGGGCTCGATGTCGGTCGGTGGAAAGTTACGCTGGATTCGGGCGAGGGGATGATACGGTGGATCGCTTCGCGATGAAAACCCGAAGGTCTTTCCTCCCGTTCCACGTTCATACTCTCAGTACCCTGTAAGACCATGCGGACCCGCACCAAGTGCCTTCTCATCATCATCAGCCTGATGATCCTGGACATTCTGCCGATCCCGGTCATCGGCATCATCGCCCTGTATGTGATCCTCCGCCGACCGCCTTGGTTCGAACGCACGGTGCAGCGCCTGTATCAGGAAGACCCTTGAGTATCCGACCCGTGCCCCACGGAGGGGGTGACGGGTGACGCCATCCCGGTCAGCGACGCTTCCAGCCATAGACCGCGAGAACGGTCCACGCGACGAGAAAAGCCGTGCCACCCAGCGGAGTGACGACGCCTAACCAGCGGGCGCCGGTGGCCGCGAGCGCATAGAGACTGCCGGAGAACAGGATGACTCCCGCCAGCATGAAACGAGCCGCCCAAAGCAAGAGCGCGGAATTCGGATCTTTTCCCAGCCAGGTGGCGATCAAGCCGATGGCGAGCGCGTGCCAGAAATGGTACTGGACCCCGGTCTGATAAACCGCCAAAAGTTCCGCGGAAACCACCCCGCGCAGTCCGTGGGCACCGAAAGCTCCCATGGCCACCCCGGTCAGCCCGGCAACGGCAGCAATCGCCAACCACACGGCGTTGGCAGAATCCATCGGCTTCCCCCCTCGTCTTGCACTCTGCATTCTCGAAAGACATCGCGTCGGCGCCGCGGATCACACGCCGTGCCGCCACCTCCGCAAAAATCCCCCGACCGAGACGAATGGGTCAGGCGTAGCGTTCCCGCAGCCGCTGTCGATGCGCCGCCAGCCACTGCAACCCGATGATCGGGATCGCCGATCCGATGCCGCCGCGTTCGAGCAACGCATAAGCATCGGCAAACGGCATCGGACACACCAGGATGTCTTCGCCCTCCTCGGCCAGACCATGGACGCCTCCTGCTTCCGAGGCGTCGACGATGCCACAATAAAGCGTGATCTTCTCGGAAGAAGCCCCCGGGCTGGTAAAAAACTCGTAGATCCGGATCAAGTCGCGCACTTCGCAGCCGGCTTCTTCCCACATCTCGCGGCAGGCGACCACTTCGGGGTCATCACCGGGTTCCAAGGCGCCGGCGACAATTTCCATCAGCCAAGGCGTCTCGTGGACCTCGATGGGACCGACGCGGAACTGCTCGATGAGCACCACCCGATCGCTCACGGGATCGTAAGGTACGACCGCTACGCCACCATGACGGGAATAAAGCTCGCGCGTCAACACCCCGCTCCAACCGCCAGCATGGAGCGTATGGCGCAGCCGGAGACGCTTCAAATGGAAAAAGCCGCAATAGAGCTGCTCTTCCTGCTGCAGATCGAATTCCCGTTCCATGAGGGCCTCAATGCAGACGAGGTTCGGCGGTCGCCATTGCCGCCAATGCCGTCCCCAGACTCGTGCCGAGTTCCTGCGTCAGGCGCTCGAGCCAGCTTTCCCGCTTCGAATAGTTGACGATCTCCTTGGCGCCCACGACGGTTTCCGCCACCATCCGGAGATCCCCCGCTCCATCCGCCAGACCCAACTCGATCCCTTCCGTACCGGTCCAGACCAAACCCGAGAAGATCTGTGGATCGTCCTTGAGGCGCTCCCCCCTTCCTTCCCTCACGGCCCGGATGAATTGCTGGTGGACGGCATCGAGAACCTTCTGGACATGGGCTTTTTCCTCATCGTTCACAGGCGAGAAAGGATCCAGGATGGCCTTGTGCTTGCCGGCGGTCAGCACCCGTCGCTCGATACCCAGTTTTTCCATGGCCCCGACGAATCCGAAGCCGTTCATGATCACCCCGATCGACCCGATGATGCTGGCAGGATTGACGAAGATCTTGTCCGTGGCGGCGGCGATGTAATACCCCCCAGATGCACACACATCCAAAACCACCGCATAAATCGGCAGATCCGGACGCGCTTTCTTGAGCCGGCGAATCTCGTCATAGACGTAAGCCGACTGCACCGGGGTGCCACCCGGCGTATTCATCCGCAGCACGATGCCCTTCACTCCTTTCGCCTTTTCCGCCTTGCGCAGCCCCTCGATGATGGCGTCGGCATCGGTCTGTCCACCGTCGGCGATCATGCCGAAGACATCGACCACGGCGGTGTGTTCCTTTTCCGCCCCCGGCAGGCGATCGGGCGGCCAGGGCCGGGCAGCCCACCAGATCCCCACACCCAGGTAGATCAACAGAATCACCTTGAAAATCATGCTCCAGCGGCGCGCCCGCCTTTGCTCGGACAAGGACTCGAGCAACGCCTTTTCCAGCACTTGCCGTTCCCAACCCGATTCCTGCGTGGCGGCGGTGTCCTGACCCTGCCCTGACCCTTGTTCTTGACTCATGGGTTTCCACCTTTCCAGATTACGGATCCATCATTCCGAAGTGACTCGACACACCCAATCCAGGAGATCCGCCGTTCGCGGGAGACAAGCGATCGGTTGCCACAGCAGCAGATCCTCCGCCTCGCTCGCCCCGCAGGCGACGGCAATGGCGTCGACGCCGGCATTGCGGGCCATTTCCAGATCGTGGATGGAATCTCCCACCATCAGCGCGCGTTCCGGCGCGATGCGAAGTTCTGCCAGCAACTCCCACAACATCCGCGGATCAGGCTTCGACGCCGATTCGTCGGCACAGCGAGTGGCCGCGAAGAGATGTGACAGACCGGTCGCAGCCAACGCGTGATCGAGCCCGTTTCTGCTCTTTCCGGTGGCGATGGCGAGCTGGAACCCGGCGTCGCACAACGTTTCCAGGAGATCGTGGACACCCGGGAAAAGATCGCTGGGACCGCCCGGTCGGGCGAAGTAATGGGACCGATATGCGTTCACGAGAAATTCCAGCCGCGTTCCCGGAACGCCCGGAAACAAGGCCGCGAATGCTTCCCGCAAACCTAGACCGATGACGGCGTGGGCCGACCGTCGCGAAGGGACCGCCAGCCCACAATCCACGGCCGCTCGCTGCAAACACTCGACGATCCAGCCAATCGAGTCGTACAGCGTACCGTCCCAGTCAAAGATGACCAGATCGAAGCGCTCTCTCATCCTTTCAGGATCGCCAGGAAATCGGCCAGATCAGGCTCCAACGGGGCGTCGATCCGGAGCACCCGGCCGGTTTCCGGGTGGTGGAAGGTCAACGACGCCGAATGCAAGAAAAGACGCTTCAGGCCGCGCTGTCGGAACCGACGGTTGGCTTCTTCCTCGCCATAGCGCTCATCGCCGGCCAAAGGGTGTCCCAAGCTCTTGGCATGGACCCGAATCTGGTGGGTACGGCCGGTCACCGGCCTCGCCTCCACCAAGGTCGCGTCCGCAAACCGCTGGAGTCGGCGGAATTCCGTGACCGCCTCCTTGCCTAGTCGCGACACTTTGACGAAACGTTCGCCGCCTTGCAGGATGTTCTTGAGGAGCGGAACATCGACCACCGCGGCCTTGCGTGCCCAGTTCCCCGACAGCAAAGCGACGTAGCTCTTCTCTACGCCATCCCCGCGGAACTGCCGATGCAGCTCACGCAATGCGACACGGCGCTTGGCGATGAGGAGACAACCCGAGGTGTCCCGATCGAGACGGTGTACCAGCTCCAAGAATCGCGCTTCCAGCCGCATGGCACGAAGGCCCTCGATGACGCCGAAGCTGACACCGCTGCCTCCATGTACCGCCATACCGGCCGGCTTGTTGAGGGCCAACAGGTGGTCGTCCTCGTAAAGAATTCGATGTTCCAACTTGTCGGAACCCCAAGATCGTGACGGCTCTCCCCCCGAGACCGCTGTACTGCGAACCGGCGGAACCCGAATGACATCACCTGCGGCGAGCTTGTATTCGGCCCGGATCCGACCCCCGTTGATGCGCACTTGGCCGGTTCGCAAGATCCGATAGACGTGGCTCTTCGGCACTCCTTTCAATTGCCCGAAGAGGAAGTTGTCGATTCGCTGCCCGGCGGCGTCCCCGTCCACCTCGATGAATCGAACCGCAGTCGAAGTATTGGAAGGATTGATCATGCAAAAATCATATCAGTTTCGAATCATAAATTGATGCTTTTGCAGAACATTGTTATAGTTGCACTGCTTTCGAGCGATCGTTGAACCACCGGTTCGCGAACGTCGTGTGAGCACGATATACGCGGCCGGGAGACGACCCCGAGGGATCGTGGCGGAGGTAGCGGAGAATCGAAACTCGCTGTGCACCGATTGTGCGTGGCGAGAAAACGACCAGAATCGGTCTCGACCGAACGAGGTCGGCGAACCGGCCCAGTCCATGGGCTGAATGACAGCGGACCCGCGGACACGATCACGGGAATCAAGAATTGGATCAGGACGCTCGAACTGGACGAGCGCACATTACTGATTTTTCCATCCAACACTCAACCAACCGCCGGGCCGGCCTTCGGGTTAGACGAGCGGGCCGTCGCTCCGGGACGATGTAGACCGAATGGTGAGGAGTCGTCCCGGATGCAGTGTCGACGGCAGAACGCACGAAACATGCTGCTTGCCGGATCAATACCAGCACAGATCATCGGTTCGTCACCAGCCCATCCGAAAACAGGGCGCCAAGGTTTTCCGTATTCCAACCCGCCACTCGCCAGCGTAACCACTCGCATGAGGGAAAGACCGGAAGGGAATCGGATCTTGGTGATCCCCCGCGGCACCCCCGGTCCTGGTGGATTCATGCCAGGAACCTCAAAGGAATCCAAGAATGAAAAGAATGTTGATCAACGCCACGCAGCCCGAAGAATTGCGGGTCGCGCTGGTGGACGGGCAGAAACTCTATGATTTCGACATAGAAATCCCATCGAAAGAGCAAAAAAAAGGAAACATCTACAAAGGGCTCATCACCCGTATCGAACCCAGTCTGGAAGCGGCTTTCGTCAATTACGGATCGGAACGTCACGGTTTCCTGCCGTTCAAGGAAATTGCCGCGAAATACCTCGGACCCGCCGGCGAAGAGGGAATCTCACGCCGCGAAATCAAGGACGTCCTCAAGGAAGGACAGGAAGTCGTGGTGCAAGTCGAAAAGGAAGAGCGTGGTAGTAAGGGCGCCGCGCTGACCACCTACATCAGCCTCGCCGGAAGCTATCTCGTCCTGATGCCCAACAACCCAAGGGCCGGCGGTATCTCCCGCCGTATCGAAGGGGAAACCCGGGCAGACATGCGGGAATTGCTGAACCAGCTCGAAGTCCCGGAAGGAATGGGCTTGATCATCCGCACCGCCGGCGGCGGCAAATCCGTCGAGGAATTGCAATGGGATCTCAACTACCTGCTGCAACTGTGGGAGGCGATCGAACGATCGGCGCACGAGAAGCCGGCGCCGTTCTTGGTCTTCCAGGAAAGCAACGTCATCATTCGTGCCCTCCGCGACCATCTCCGCAGCGATATCGACGAAATTCTGATCGATAACCCCGCCACCTTCAAGCTGGTGCACAGCTTCATGCAACAGGTGATGCCGCAGTTCATCAACAAGGCGCGGCTTTACCAGGACAACGTACCTCTGTTCAGCCGTTACCAGATCGAAAGCCAGATCGAGACCGCCTATTCGCGTGAAGTTCCCTTGCCTTCGGGTGGCGCCATCGTCATCGATCATACCGAAGCCCTGACCACCATCGACATCAATTCCGCGCGGGCCACCAAGGGCGGCGACATCGAGGAAACCGCTCTCAATACCAACCTCGAAGCCGCCGACGAAATCGCCCGCCAGCTTCGTCTGCGGGATCTGGGTGGGTTATTCGTGATCGATTTCATCGACATGATGGCAGCCCGCAACCAGCGCGCCGTGGAAAACCGGCTGCGGGATGCGGTGCGAGCCGATCGCGCCCGCATCCAGGTCGGTCGCATTTCCCGCTTCGGTCTTTTGGAAATGTCGCGGCAGCGCCTGCGGCCTTCTTTGAGTGAATCGACCCTCCTGACCTGCCCCCGTTGCAAAGGACAAGGTACCATCCGCAGTGTCGAATCCTTGGCTCTCTCCATCCTGCGCGTCATGGAGGAAGAGACCATGAAGAAGAACACCGGCAAGATCATCGCCCATCTGCCGGTCGAATCGGCAACCTATCTGCTCAACGAGAAACGAACCACCATCGAGCGGATCGAAGCCCGTCACAATGTTTCCATCATCATCATCCCGAGTCCGCATCTGCAAACACCGGATTATGAAATCCAACGGATCCGGAGTACGGGCGCCGCTGGGGCCGAAGAGGAACCTCGCAAGCCCAGTTATCAACTGATCTCCCCTCGGCCCACGGAACTCCCCCGCTTCGCCGAGGAACCGGCGGCGCCGCGGGAAGTGGCGGCGGTTCGTGACTTCCTGCCCTCCACGCCGTTGCCCAGCGTGAGTGAGAGCCGGCAGCAAGCGCAAGCCACCGCCCAAGGCGGCAGTGGCTTGATCAAGCGCTTCCTGAGCATCATCACCGGGGGACGACCGGAAGAGCTGCACGAATCCGAAACACAAGGTCTCACTCCCAGCGAAGCGCACCCCGAGCCGGCGAAACCGGCGACTCGGATCGAGTCCAAATCCAAAGAGGAGGCAATTGAAGCCGCGACCGTCGGCGAGGAAAGCAGCGTTCCATCCGGACGCCGGCGCCGGAAACCGGGCTCCCGCAATGCCAATCGCCGAAAACGCCAAGGACAGCGTGAGGAAGGCGCGACGAAACGTTCCGCCGTCAGTGAGGTCGACAATACTCCTTCTGGACCGCTGGAAGCGGCCGAGAGCGTAACCCCGCCGTCCATCGAATCCGCCCGCCGGGATTCGCGCAGCCACGCGGGACCGCACACCGGGCGCCGTCCCGCTCGCGCCATCGAACGTGGCGGCTCCGAACTGAGTGCGGCTCCTGACACGGAGGAACATGCTCACCGCCCCGACCAACCGGACGTCGCACCGGAACCGGGCGCTTCAGAGCCAGCCGGCGGCGAGTCAGCCATGGTCGACAGCAGCGAAGCGGGAGCCGAGGCCGGGTCCACGACGGGCGAGGGCACCGACGAGCGCCGTCCCGGAACGAGACCGAGCGGCTCGCGTCGAGTCGCCACGCGACGGCGCGGACGCGGCAGACGAGAGCGCCGCCCGCCGGCCGAAGGATCGGCGTCTCCGGTAACCGAAGACAATACGGACTTCGTTGCACCCGACCGAGGTGCAGACCTCGATACCGACCGCCGTGACCCGGATCATCCGCCGCAAAAACCGATGGACGACGGGTCCGACTGAGTTCCACCCAATTTCTGGGGACCTCGGCGCGGTCCGGTCTCGCCGTCGCCCGTGCCGAACCCCGGCATCCCTCATACCCCACTGCCTCGCGCGGTCGGCAACGGCGAAACTTTTTCGAACTTCCGTGGGTCTATTAGTGCTTGCAGCCGCAGCCCGCGCTCCCACATGCATGCCCGGAGCCCGCAGATGGTTCCGGGCGGGACGCTTTGGAACCACCATGCACCGCCGGTGCAGACAGCTTCTTCGTCACCGATGAGGTGCCGCACTGCGGACAAGCCGGTTTGGGATCGCTGATTTTCTGGAGTACGGTGAAATCCTGCCCGCAGGATTCGCAATGGAAGTCGTAAGTCGGCATCGATTTTCTCCGGGGTTTTGGTGATTCTTGATCCTCGTCGTGCTGCGAGGATGGGAGAAACCAGGAGGGAACGCGCTTGAGTATTTGAACCATAGGCACGGATCGACGGCCCGGTGCCGCCACCGACCGATGCCTTCGCCCTCAGGGGCTATTGTAAAGCACCGCGCCACACGCCTCGACGTCGTAACCGCCAAGAGCGACCGCCTTTTCACGGAAAGCAAGCGAGCGCGTGAAACCCAGTAGTTCCTGGAAACCCGGTTCGAAATAATCGAAGCGGCGGATCACCAGATCGAAGCGCTCGCGGGCGAGGGGAAGGAAGTCGAGTCTCATCTGCCGGGCGATCGAAGCCACCGCGATTCCTGCATCGGCTGCACCGCTGCAAACCGCCAAACCGACGTCCACGTGACTCCGTGCCGGTGCCGGAAGCCGGTTCAGTGTCTCGATCGAAATTTCTCTCTGCTTTAGCAGATGATGGAACAGCGCCCGGCTTCCCGCACCTTCTTGACGCTCGCAGACGCGGGCACGGGTTCGCGCCAGATCGGCGAGATCACGGATGCCGAGCGGATTGCCTGCGGCCAGTACCAGGCCCTGTTGGCGCCATGCCCAATGGACCAACACCACCTCTTCCTGCTGGAGACTGCGGCGGACCGCTTCTACATTGTATTCTCTGCCATCGGGATCCACGAGATGTATGCCGCAGAGCACCCCCTCCCGCCTGGCGAAGCGGGTTAGACCCTCGGCGCTCCCATTCATCTGCAATGCGAAGGGAAATCCGATTTCTCCGATCGACCACTCCAACAGCGGATCGTGACTCCCCAGCGCGACCTGGGGGACTAGCCGCGTACTCTTGCCCGGCTCCAAGGTCAGTTCGCTGTGCTGGCGCAACCAAAGGTCGATTTGTTCCTTCGGAAATAGCCACTTCCCCGTCACCCTTGTGCAAGGAATACTCTTGTGTGCAAGAAGATCGTAGATCTTGCGCTCCTTCAGTCGAAGGTAACGTGCCACCTCCTGCACCGTCATCATTTCCGGCGGCTCTATTGTCTCCGGCTGCGTCTTGGACATGGCGGGTTGATCGAATCGGAACGAATTCATTGGCATTGTAGCCCTGACCAGAAAATATCTACCTCTGTCAGGAATCGTCGGGCACAGGGAAGTGTCACGACGAGCACGTGAAAACCCGCCGGCGGCACCGCGATGCTGGCAATACTCGGTCGAGTAGCGAGCGATCGAAGATGGATCAACGGTTCGGTCAGGCGACCGAAGGCAGTTGGTGTTCGCGGCAAATCTTGCCGATGTCCTCCTCGAACAACTGCTCCCCGGTGAGTGCGCAATGCCGCGCGCCGTCCGCCAAAACCCGATGATGGCGACAAGTCTTGCAAACCCCGAAGGTCTTGAGCTGGTTCGCCGACTGCATCGCCATGAGAATCTTGTTGAGCGCCGCTACCACGGCCGGACGCTCGGACTCGGGCAACATGGCCAGTGCTGCCCGCAGGGTCTTCGGCGGGATGGCCTCCGCGATCAGCCGTCTTCCCGCTTCGGTCAATGACAGGTGCACGACGCGGCGATCCCGGGTATCGGCTTTCTTGACGATCAAGCCGTTGCTTTCCAGCACGCCCAAGGTCTGCGATACCGTACCCTTGGTCAGTCCCAAGTATTCGGCCACCGCTACCGGAGTGTCGCTGTAACGATTGCAGCTCGTCAGATAATGCAAGGCCTCCAGCTGAACCGGTTGTAACCCCTTGAGGGTGCCGGATCTGCGGGCATCCATCCGAATCAGATTGGAAATCCGCTCCAAATAATCGTAAACGAGATCAGTTTCCATGAGATTATGGTATCGGAGCCAAAAGATATTGACAAATGGCCTGCGATGAGTACGTTGAAGGCCGAGCGCGCGGTTCACCTGCGCCGTCCGGCTTCCGCTCGACACGCACGGCACGAGCCGGCGCCTACCGATGGAGTAGCGACGTTCACACGATCGACGAAGGAGTGAATATGCCTCAGGTACACGTCTTCGACACTTATGCCCGCACGCAGAAAGGGCGTATCCTGCACTTCGACGTGGTGATCCCGGAGAAAGATCCCGCCTTGGCACTCACCCATGCCAAGGACTGGCTAGCCCGGATCGGCGAGGAGGGGGCAACGGTCAGTCAGGAAAACTGCGTTTACTGTCACAGCGAAACTACCGCACCCGATTTCATTGCCGAGCAAATCGCCCGGCGCGGGTACGGAATCATGAAGCTCGAGGGCTGTCCACGCGATGTGGAGTGATGAACCGCGGAAACCCGTCTGGAATCGCACCGGTGTTGCCGCATCGAAATCGATACCTTCATGCCGGGAGAACGACCATGCGAAGCTTTATCCCCTATTTCGTCACCGTCCTCATCGCGTCTTGGACGGGATTGTCCCAGGCGGCCAACGTTGAAGCCGGCAAGGCCAAGTTCGGCGCACTCTGCGTGAATTGTCACGGCGCCAACGGGGTCAGCACGGCGGAGGCATTCCCCAATCTCGCGGGTCAGAAATCGGGGTATGTCGCCAACGCCCTGCGTGCCTACCGGGACAAGAGCCGTACCGCGGCGCTCATGAATGCCATGGCTGCCAACCTCACGGACGCGGAGATCGAAGACCTGGCGGCCTATCTCGCGAGCCTCAAGCCCTGCGAGTGAGGTCCGGCGTCCCTCGGCTCGGAGAATCCGAGCCGAGGGAGCAGAGCCTTTACACTGCACGGGAGCTTACATTGGGCCAAGAGCCGCGGAGGGCTCGACAGGACCCCGGGGCAGGGTCACGGTCTCGCGCCCGCCGCCAACAGTTCGCGAAAGAATTCCGGCTGTGCGAAGGCCGCACGGTGGATGTCGAGGTTGTAGTAGCGCGTCGCGAAGGGTTTCGCCGCCACGGCCTCGGCCCGAAAACCGCTCAGATCCTCCTTGCCGGCCATCGTCGCGCTCCACCATCCGGACGGGTAAATGAACTGGGGGAAGAACAAGGTGCGCGTGTCGGCGAAGCCGACCGCGCGCATCGTTCGATGCATGTCGCGGATCAAAGGGGTATGGAACAGGGGTGACTCGCTTTGCTGGACGAGGATGCCACCTTCACGCAGACAGCGGTGGCATTCTCGATAGAAACTTTCGTTGAAGAGCCCTTCGGCGGGACCGATCGGGTCGGTGCTGTCCACGATGATGACATCGACGCTTGCCGCCGGGGCCTCTTTGACCCAGCGGATCCCGTCGATGAAACGGAGTTTCGCGCGCGGGTCTCCATTCGCCTCGCACAGACTCGGAAAGTATTTTTCCGCCAGCCGGGTCACGCGTTCGTCGATTTCGATCTGAACCGCCTTTTCGACTTGCGGATGCTTCAGCACTTCCCGGAGACTGCCGCAGTCGCCGCCTCCGATGATCCACACGACCTTCGGATCCCCGTGGGTGAACAGCGCCGGATGCGTCATCATCTCGTGGTAGAGAAAATTCTCCCGATCACTCACCATGGTGCAACCATCGATCACCATGAGCTTGCCGAACCACTCCGTATCGTAAATTTCGATCCGTTGAAACGGGGTCTCTTCTTCATGCAACTTCGCCTTGATTTTGATCGACAGCGCGCTGCCATGCTGCGAATAGATCTCGGTGAACCAATGCCGATCGTCGAGCATCGATGACTCCAGAAAGAAATTGGAAAAGATCGCGCATTTTCCCGATAATTGATTATTTTTGAAAGACCATTCGGAACACGACCGTGGCCTGGACCCGCGACGACGCGCGCGATACGTATGCCATCGCGCATTGGAGCGATGGCTATTTCGACATCGACGACCGGGGTGAAGTGATCGTGTACCCCAGTGCTGGGCGCACCGCCGGTGGGGTGAGCCTGTACCACATTGCCCGGGAAGTCCGCAAGGAAGGCCTGTCGCTGCCGGTCCTGGTGCGCTTTACCGACATCCTGCGCGACCGGGTGCGTCTTCTCACCGCCGCCTTCGAAGACGCCATGGCCGAGCAAGGCTACCGCGGCGGCTACACCCCGGTTTATCCCATCAAGGTCAACCAACAGCGCAGCGTGGTCGAAACCATTCTCCACAGCGAAGAGGGGCACGTTGGGCTCGAGGCCGGAAGTAAATCGGAACTGCTCGCCATTCTCGCACTCGCTCAATCCGATACCATCATCTGCAACGGTTACAAGGACCGGGCTTACATCCGCCTGGCCTTGATCGGGATCCGTCTCGGCCTGGACGTATTCATCGTCATCGAAAAGTTGTCGGAACTCGAACTCGTTCTGGAGGAATCTCGCGCCTTGGGCATCACCCCGCAGCTTGGGGTACGCATCCGTCTCGCCAGCATCGGCGCCGGCAAGTGGCAAAACAGCGGTGGCGAGAAATCCAAGTTCGGTCTCCACGCCATGGAAGTTCTGCGGCTCGTCCAGCGTCTCAAAGAAATCGATCACCTCGGCTGGCTCCAGCTCATGCACTTCCATATGGGATCGCAGGTCGCCAATGTCCACGACATCAAGACCGCATTGCGTGAAGCCGGCCGCTACTACGCCGAACTGCGGCGGCTCGGTGCGCCGGTCGAATACGTGGACGTGGGCGGAGGGCTGGGAGTGGATTACGAGGGCACGCATTCCGCGAGCGACTGCTCCATCAATTACAGCATCGAGGAATATGCCCAGAGCGTCGTGCGCAGCATCGCCGAGTCCTGCGCCGAATACGGGCTGCCCCATCCCCATCTCATCACGGAGTCCGGCCGCGCCATGAGCGCGCATCACGCCGTGCTCATCACCAATGTCATCGATGTCGAATCGGTACTGCACGATCCTCGGGCCGGTTCCCAACCCGCAGCGCAGCCGTTGCGTGATCTGGCCGGGCTCCTTGCCCGGCTGGAGCGGGAACCTGTGATCGGAATCTACCATGACGCCTGTTTCGACCTCGCCGAGGCACGCGCCATGTACATCCAGGGCCGGCTCGGACTGGAGCAACTGGCCGAGGCGGAACGTCTCCACGCCGCCTTGTGCCATGAGATACAAAAGCGCCTTGACATCCGTCTACGGGCCCATCGGAAACTCCACGACGAACTCAACGAACGCCTCGCAGACAAGGTTTTTTGCAATTTCTCCGTGTTCCAATCGATCCCGGACGCGTGGGCGATCCAGCAGATTTTTCCCGTCTTGCCGCTCCAGCGGCTCAACGAGGAACCACTTCGACGCGCCGTCATCCAGGATTTGACCTGCGATTCCGATGGGCAAATCAAAGCCTACGTGGATCGACAAAGCATCGAGACCACCTTGCCAGTCCACGAACTGATCCCGGGAGAACCGTACCTGATCGGTATCTTCCTCGTCGGCGCCTACCAGGAAATCCTCGGCGACATGCACAATTTGTTTGGCGATACGCATTCGGTCGACGTCCGGCTCGACGGCCAGGGTGGCTATACGCTGACCCAGACGCTGCGCGGCGATGGCAGCGACCATCTCCTCCGTTACGTCCATGTCGATCCGGAGGAACTGATGCGCTCCTACCGGAAGAAGCTCAATGAAGCGAACATTCCTTTCGAAAAACGTCGCCTGTTCGAAAGCGAACTCATCGCTGGCTTGAGCGGCTACACCTATCTGGAGAACTGAGCATGAGGGTGGGTTTCGTGGGTCTGGGCGCCATGGGTTCCGGGATGGTCCGGAACCTGCACGGGGCCGGTTTCTTGAGCGGGGTCTGGAATCGAACCGCCGCCAAGGCCGAGGCACTGGCGACCGAACTCGGTATTCCCGCCTACGACCGCTTGGACCGATTGGCAGCCGCATCGGATCTGGTGGTGATCTGCGTCTCCGCGGACGCCGACGTACTTGCCGTGATCGAGGGCTTGCTGCCGGGTCTCGCGGCCGGCGCGGTGGTCGTCGACTGTTCCACGGTAAGCGGCGAAACCGCCCGCCGGGTGGCCGAACGCCTGCGCAGCCGGGGCGTGGACTTCCTCGACGCTCCCGTGACCGGCGGCGTGGAAGGGGCTCGTAATGGAACCCTCGCCATGATGGTGGGCGGCTCGCCGGAGGTCTTGGAGCGAATCCGCCCGGCGTTGGCGGCGATGGCGAGCCGCATCCTCCACATGGGCGGGGTGGGTGCCGGCCAAGCCGCCAAGGCCGTCAATCAAGTCCTCTGCGCCGGCATCAACCAGGCAGTCACCGAGGCTCTCGCCTTCGCCGAAGCGCTGGAACTCGATCTCGAAAAGGTCATTCAGGTCTTGTGTGCTGGAGCCGGCGGCAACTGGTTTCTCGAAAGACGTGGCCCCACCATGATTCGGGGCATATACGAACCCGGCTTCAAGTTGACCCTCCACCATAAAGACCTGAATCTCTGCCTGGAGGCGGCGAAGGATCTTGGTCTTTCCCTACCCCTTGCCACCGCGACACGTGACGACTACGCCGCCCTGATGGAACAGGGCCATGGGGAGGAGGACATCTCCGCCTTGTTCCGTCGGAAGAGCAGGAAATCGCTCGCTTGACCCACTCCTTCGGTAATCCATCCGATCTCAAGGAGCTGTCAACCGGCGTGCTTTCTTGAGCCGTAGGTCAGGGGGGTCTTTTCGCGCGGTTGGAAAGCGGTAGCCAGCCTCGCGGCGTGCCTTCCGTGGCTCCTCCCACCATGTGCCGGACATAACGCGCCGCGGGTAAAGTTTGAGACGCCTACATCAACTATTGAGAAGTCGCCGACAAAACCTTGGTCGTAGCGTTCCCACACAGTTGACGTGATTCAGTGTGGTCCCTAGGCTTTTTTCTTCCTCAGCGATTCGCCGGAATACCCACGTGACCCTTTCCACCACTTCGACCGTAACCCCAAAACTGACCTTCCCCCGAAAAATAGTCTTCCAATGGTGACGTAGAATCACGATCACACTGGAGAGGAAGGCGATGAAGATCCCGAAGCAGGAATACACGGCGGAGTTCAAGGAACTGGCGGTAAAAAGAGTGAAATCCGGCCA
>DATMAX010000080.1:0-44857 GCA_035559395.1 Methylococcus sp.
CCGCCACGAGGGCCTGACCGACCGCAGCGATCATCAGTTGTGCGGTCTTCGCGCCGGGATCGATCCAGCCCCTGGACCGCTCTCCCAAGAACGAAGCCCGCCCTTTGGTGGCGACCAAGTCGCGGGTGGACTCCATCCCGGCTTCCGCCACCTGCCCGAGTTCCTCCACCAGGCGCGGCAACGGCGCCTCGACTTGGGCGAGTCGCACCAGGGCTTTCGCTACCGGATCCAAGACGTCGACCAGGGTCTTCTCCCCCGGTTCCACCCTTCCCCGTCGTTTGACTGCCTCGACTCCGGCACCGAAACTGTCCGCAAGGGTCTCCAAAGTCAGTTCCCTTCCGCGCGCGGTCTTCCCCATGGTCACGAACAAGGTGCCATACAAGGACCCCGAGGCACCTCCGACCGTGGTCATCAAGGTCATGCCGATCTGCTGCCACGCCGACGGCCAGTCCATGCCGGCGAGTTCGTCACCCCGCGCGCGGAGCGCGTCGATTCCCCGCCGCAGGTTGACGAGGTGATCCCCATCGCCGATCGCCCGATCCAGCTCGGCCACGGCTTCTGCATTTTCCTCGAGGGCGACGGCGACGGCTCGCAGCAATTCGGGCAATAGTGCTGCGGTATGGCTGTTGGGTTGATCTGCGGAAGACATCGGGTTGATTCCTCTCGACTCGAAATGGAAGCGTCGCGCAGCCCCGAGCTAGGTGGGGCCGGAAGCGCGATCCTGCTCTTCGGACTTCTCGGACCGGGCACAAGCGAGATGCACCCGGAGGCGGCGGAAAGTCTCCGGGTCGACGCCATCCCGGAATACCGGGAGCAACTCCCGGCCCCGTTCCGTCTCGAGATGAAGCACGATGCAAACGTCGGAAACGAACGTCGACTGACCCAGGGTCACTCTTTCCTCGCTGCCATCCGGACGAAGCAAAAACCAATGGCCCGATCCGTCGAGACGTGCCCCCAGGACCCTGTGTTTCCCCAGCCGGAAGAGATAAAGTCCCAGGATCGACGACAACACCGCCTTGACCCCGGGTGGAAGCCCTGCACCCCACAAGGCGACGCCACTCGCCAGTGCGGACAGCCCGAGGAAGTTGCGATACAGTTTGGAACGCTCAGGTTCGATGCGAAGCAAGTTTCCTGATCTTTGTCGTCAGACGGGAAACGTCCGGCTCCGCCGGTTCCAGGTACCCGATCAAGTAGGACCACAACAGATTGTCATCGAGCTCGAGCAGCCCCTCGAAATTTCTCCGCTCGGCCTCCTCCGCCGCCGGATACGCCACTTCGACATAACGCAGCAACATCCGATCCAGCTCGGCCATGCCCCGTCGACATCGCCACAACAATCGCCCCGACGGTGTTATTGCTGCCGTTCGATCAACAGCTTCTTGATCTCTGCGATGGCCTTCGCCGGATTCAGACTCTTCGGACAGGTTTCGGTGCAATTCATGATCGTGTGGCATCGGAACAGTTTGAACGGGTCCTCCAAATCATCCAAGCGTTCCCCGGTATTCTCGTCGCGGCTATCGACGATCCAGCGGTAGGCTTGCAGCAAGACCGCCGGCCCCAAGAAGCGGTCGCCGTTCCACCAATAACTCGGGCATGCCGTCGAGCAACAGGCGCACAGGATGCATTCGTAAAGTCCATCGAGCGCCGCACGTTCTTCTTTGCTCTGCAGGCGTTCCCGGTCCGCCGGGGGCGGCGTCTGGGTGACGATCCAGGGTTTGATCGAAGCATATTGGGCGTAGAAATGCGTCATGTCCGGTACCAAGTCCTTGATCACCGGCAGATGCGGGAGGGGGTAGACCTTGACCACCTGGCGACAGTCGCGCAGGGGCTTGATACAGGCGAGCGTATTGCGCCCGTCGATGTTCATGGCACAGGAACCACACACCCCTTCGCGGCAAGAACGGCGGAAAGCGAGGGTACTGTCGATCTCGTTCTTGATCAGGATCAATGCATCCAACACCATCGGCCCACAGCGATCGAGGTCGATCGCATAGCTGTCGAGGCGTGGATTCTCGCCCGTCTCCGGGTTCCAGCGGTAGACCTGGATGGTCTGGATGCGCTGCGCACCCTTTGGCGGAGCAACACTTCCTCCTTTGCGAATAAGCGAGTTTTTCGGCAGCTTGAACAATCCCATGTGGCGCTTCGTCCCGTCGTTCTTCCGGACGGGCCGCAAATCGTTCCCGCCTCCCGGTGCAGTCTAACCGACTTCCCGTCATCGGGAGAGAGCGACCCGGATCAATTCAGTTTTTCCCCGCCCGTACCGTGGGCCGGAGGCACATGGTCATGCTTCCCGGCTGCCAGCGAGGATTCCCCCCTCGGTCAAGCGCATGGGATCCAGCAGGGAAGCGAGTTCCTCTCTCGTCAAGTCGGTGACCTCCACCGCCACATCCAAGATCGGACGACCGCTTTGATAGGCCGTCTTGGCGATCTCGGCGGCTTTCATGTAGCCGATCACGGGGTTGAGCGCCGTCACCAAGATCGGGTTGATCGCCAAGGCTCGTGCGAGGTTGTCTTCGCGAACCCGGAAATCGGCGATGGCCTTGTCCGCGAGAAGACGGGCGATGTTGGCGAGCAGTTCGATACTCTGCAGCAGGTTATAGGCAATCACCGGCAGCATCACATTGAGCTGGAATGAACCCGATTGTCCCGCCACGGTGACGGTGACGTCATTGCCGATCACTTGCGCCGCCACCATGCATGCGGCTTCCGGAATCACCGGATTGACCTTGCCCGGCATGATGGAACTTCCGGGCTGCAGGGCAGGCAATTCGATCTCCCCCAACCCCGCCAAGGGACCGGAATTCATCCAGCGCAGATCGTTGGCGATCTTCATGATGCTCACGGCGATGGTCCTGAGCTGGCCGGACAGCTCCACCGCCGCATCCTGGCAACTCAAACTCTCGAAGAACGACTCATTCGCTTGGAAAGGCAAGCCCGTGGCATCGGCCATCGCCTCGGCGAAACGACCGGCGAACGCAGGATGAGCGTTGATCCCGGTACCCACCGCCGTCCCCCCCTGCGCCAGTTGGTAGAGGCGCGGCAAGGTGGCGCGCAAGCGCTCGACCCCCTTGGCAATCTGTAACGCCCAGCCGGAGAGTTCCTGGTCGAGACGAATCGGCATGGCATCCATCAAATGGGTACGCCCGGTCTTGACCACACCCGGGTGTGCCGCCGCCTTGTAGCGGATGGTGGCCGCCAAGTGTTCCAGAGCGGGGATCAGCTGTTCGTTGACCGCCAGCGCGGCGCTGACGTGGATCGCGGTCGGGATCGCGTCGTTGCTGCTCTGCCCCAGGTTGACGTCGTCGTTCGGATCGACCCGACGCCCCAGTCGCCGACTGGCGAGCGTCGCGATGACCTCGTTGACGTTCATATGGGTGCTGGTGCCGGAACCGGTCTGGAACACATCGACCGGGAATTGGTCGGCATGGACTCCGGAGAGAACTTCCTCCGCAGCGGCGATGACCGCCTCGGCCTTGTCTGCGGGCAAGATCCCGAGATCGCGATTCACCTGGGCGGCGCATCGTTTGATCAGGGCGATGGCCCGGATGAACGCGGGTGGCAACCTGAGATCACTGACCGGGAAGTTTTCGATGGCACGCTGGGTCTGTGCCCCATAGAGAGCGGCGGCTGGCACTTGCAACTCGCCCATGCTGTCTTTTTCGATGCGAAATTCGTTGGAGTTCAAAGTCTTTTTCCTCAGTCACAGGGAAATTTGGGAGCCCCGATCCAACCCCGTACCGCTTCCTCGTCGAACGGCCAGGCCAGCTCGCGTCCCTTTTCGTCGCGCAACACCGGAATGCGGGTGCCGTAGCGCTCGAGCAAGCTCTCGTCCGCCGCGATGTCCACGTACCGCCACTCCAACGCCAAGCCTTGCACTAGGGATTGTGCCTCTTCGCACAGATGACAGCCCACCGTGCCGAACAGGAAATAACTCTCACCCGGCATGGTCATCATAGCCCCGGAGTCGCGCGAAGCGAACACCTCGGGTTCATGGTGCGCCCCCTAGGGGAGACAGTGCCCGCAAGGAGCAAATCAGGGAAGGTTTGCATCACCCCTCCGCTGGGGGGCGGAGGGGACGCGGCAGCGCCCACAGGGGGCAAACCAGGGACGGTTTGCATCAATCCGCCTCATACCCCAAGACAGGCGCCAGCCAACGCTCGATCTCCCGGATCTTCAGTCCCTTTCTCCGGGCGTAATCCTCCACCTGGTCCCTGCCGATCCGTCCGACGTTGAAATATTTCGCGGAAGCGTGGGAAAAATACCACCCGCTCACCGAGGCTGCGGGGTACATCGCGAAGCTTTCGGTCAAGGCGATACCGGCGTTGATTTCCGCATCGAGCAGTCGGAACAAGGTACCCTTCTCGGTGTGATCGGGACAGGCCGGATAGCCCGGGGCGGGACGAATCCCCCGGTAGGCTTCGTCGATCAGATCCTCATTGCTGAGGTGCTCCTCCGGGGCATAGCCCCAAAACTCCGTTCGCACACGCTGGTGCAGCAACTCCGCGAATGCCTCCGCCAGGCGATCGGCCAACGCCTTGAGCAGGATGCCGCTGTAATCGTCGTGTGCCGCATCGAAGCGGGCGAGATGCTCCTCGATGCCGTGCCCGGCCGTAACGGCAAAAGCACCGAGGTAATCGGCGATGCCGCTGTCCACCGGCGCCACGAAATCGGCCAGGCAATAATTCGGTTGCCCCCCCGGCTTGGCTTGTTGCTGGCGCAAATGATGCAAGACCGCGAGCCGCTCGCTACGGCCCTCGTCGGCCCACAAGATGATATCGTCACCATCGGCGTTGGCAGGGAAGAAACCGATCACCGCCTGCGCCGTCAACCAACGTTGCTCGATCAGGAGCTTAAGCATCGCCTGTGCATCGCGCAGCAGGGAGCGGGCGTGCTCACCGATGAGTTCGTCCTCGAGGATCCTGGGATAGCTTCCCGCCAATTCCCAAGTATGAAAGAACGGCGACCAGTCGATGTAACGCGCGATGTCTTCCAGAGGATAGTGCTCGAATACCCGAAGCCCCAAGAAAGCCGGTCGCGGCGGCACATAATGGACCCAGTCGCTGCGGAAGCGGTTGGCCCGTGCCTCTTCGATCCGGAGCAAAGACCCCGCCTCGCGCCGCCCCGCATGATGGCGTCTGACATCCGAGTATTCGCGCTGGATCCCGACCACGAAGTCCTCCTTGAGATCCGGACTCAAGAGACTGCTGGCCACGCCGACGCTGCGCGATGCATCGGAGACATAAACCGTAGGACCCCGGTAATGCGGTTCGATCTTGACCGCCGTGTGCGCACGCGAAGTGGTCGCACCGCCGATGAGGAGTGGGATCCCGAATCCCAGGCGCTCCATTTCCTTGGCGACATGCACCATCTCGTCCAAGGACGGCGTGATGAGTCCGGACAAGCCGATGATGTCGACGTTGGCCTCCCGCGCGGTCTGGAGAATCTTTTCACAAGGCACCATGACCCCGAGATCGAGCACCTCGAAGCCATTGCACTGCAACACCACCCCGACGATGTTCTTACCGATGTCGTGCACATCCCCTTTCACGGTCGCCAGCAGGATCTTGCCGTTCGAACCGACCCTGTCTCCCATTCTCCCCTCTTCCATGAAAGGCATCAGGAAAGCCACCGCTTTTTTCATCACCCGGGCCGACTTGACGACCTGGGGCAGGAACATCTTGCCGGCGCCGAACAGGTCACCGACCACGTTCATACCCGCCATGAGGGGACCTTCGATGACTTGGAGAGGCCGTTCGAACTTCCGTCGGGCCTCATCGGTATCGATCTCGATGAATTCGTCGATGCCCTTGACCAAGGCATGTTCCAACCGCTTTTCCACCGGCCAGGAACGCCACGCCAAATCGGCTTTCCTCTCGCCGCCCCCGGCTTCCCCCTTGAAGGACTCCGCCAGGACGAGAAGCCGCTCGGTGGCATCCTTGCGACGGGCCAGGATCACGTCCTCCACGGCATCCCTGAGTTCCCGTGGGACTTCGTCGTAAATCGCGAGTTGCCCGGCATTGACGATGCCCATGTCCATCCCGGCGCGAATCGCGTGATAGAGGAACACCGCATGGATGGCTTCCCGCACCCGCTCGTTGCCACGGAACGAGAAGGAAACGTTCGACACTCCCCCGGAGACCAGTACGTGGGGCAAGCGGGCTTTGATTTCCGCGACGGCCTCGATGTAGTCGAGCGCGTAGCGCTCGTGCTCTTCGATGCCGGTCGCCACGGCGAAGATGTTGGGATCGAAAATGATGTCTTCGGCCGGGAAGCCGATTTTTTCGGTCAGCAGTCGATAGGCCCGGGTGCAGATCTCGACCTTCCGTTCCTTGGTGTCGGCCTGACCCTGCTCGTCGAATGCCATTACGATGATGGCCGCACCGTAACGGCGCACCATGCGGGCATGGTGCAGGAAGACTTCTTCGCCTTCCTTCAAGGAGATGGAATTGACCACCCCCTTGCCTTGCAGGCACTGCAGGCCGGCTTCCAAAACTTCCCACTTGGACGAATCCACCATGACGGGGACGCGCGCGACATCGGGCTCGACGGCGACGAGACGGAGAAATCGCACCATGGCCGCGCGGGAGTCGAGCATGCCTTCGTCCATGTTGACGTCGATCATCTGGGCGCCGTTTTCGACCTGCTGCCGGGCGACTTCCAGCGCTTCCTCGTACTTTTCGTCGCGAATCAACCGTCGGAACGCCGCCGAACCGGTCACGTTGGTCCGCTCGCCGACATTGACGAACAGGGAATCTTCGCCGATGTTCAGCGGTTCGAGCCCGGCCAGACGACAGGCCGGCGGAATTTTCGGGATGCGGCGTGGAGCATAGGGCGAAACGGCGTCCCGGATCGCCCGGATATGGCGCGGCGTGGTGCCGCAACAACCGCCAACGATGTTGAGGAATCCCTGCTCGGCCCAATCGGCGATCTCCCGAGCCATACTCTCCGGCGCCTCGTCGTATTCCCCGAATTCATTTGGCAGACCGGCGTTCGGATGGGCCGACACGTGGGTATCGGCGATGCGCGCCAGATCCTCGACATAAGGGCGAAGCTGCTTGGCGCCCAGAGCACAGTTCAAGCCGATGGCAAGCGGGCGGGCATGACGCAGGGAATTCCAGAATGCTTCCGTGGTTTGGCCGGAAAGTGTCCGTCCTGAGGCATCGGTGATGGTGCCGGAAATCATCACCGGCAAGCGGAAGCCCGTTTCCTCGAAAAATTGCTCGACCGCAAACACCGCCGCCTTGGCATTCAGGGTATCGAACACGGTTTCGATGAGAATGATGTCGGCACCCCCATCGACGAGACCACGTGTCGCTTCCGTGTAAGCCTCGACCAAGTCGTTGAAGGTGACGTTACGGAATCCGGGATCATTGACCGAGGGTGAGATCGAAGCCGTGCGATTGGTGGGGCCCAATACCCCGGCGACGAAGCGGGGCTGGTCTGGGGTTTGTGCAGTCATCGCGTCGGCTACCCGCCGCGCCAAGCGCGTGGCCTCGCGATTGATCTCGTAACAGAGTTCCTCCATGCCATAATCAGCCATACTGATGCGATTGGCGTTGAAGGTATTGGTTTCCAGGATGTCGGCCCCGGCTTCGAGATAGGCACGATGGATGCCCTCGATCACATCGGGGCGGGTCAAGGACAGCAGATCATTGTTGCCTTTGAGGGCGCGGGGCCAGGTGGCAAAACGCTCTCCACGGTAATCGTGCTCTTGCAATGCCTGGGCCTGGATCATCGTGCCCATGGCCCCATCGAGGAACAGAACGCGATCGCGCAAGAGTGCGGCAAGGAGTCGGGAGCGCTCCGCCGAGGCGGTGGAAATCGGCATGGGTATGGGTTGAACGTAAAAGTTTCATTCTAGACTGAACCCCGGCCTGGATAAACCGGCATCTTTCCTTGCCAGAACCACCGCAACCGAGGGAGAATTGCCCCCGCAGAACAGCAACGGCCTTTCTTCTGAGGCAACCCTGCCCAGGGAAGGGAAGATACGTTATTGTCCTTGGGCATTGAGGAGCATTGTGATGAAGCGCTTTCCCACGCTGACCGGATTTACCTTGCTCACGGCGCTTTTTGCCGGAACCGCCAGGGCTGATCTCTATCTAAAAGACGCGTCTGAGATCGTCGGCGTATGGCAGCTCGAAACCGTCGCCGCTTCGCTCAAGGGACCGCGCATCGAGGAGAACCGCACGTGGGAGTTCCGCCCGGACGGAATCATCGTCACCTCCGGGTACAACCGACACCTCAAGATGGAAGACCGTCACCAGTGGAATTATCGGATCGTCGACGGAAAGATCGCCGTCGAAGACCCCGGGCGACCGGGACAGACGATCGATTACACGGTGTACGAAAAGACCGCCGACAACATGACTCTGAAAGGCGGTATCGAAGGATTCTACTTCTTCAAGAAACGCTAGGGGACGAATCAATGAATAAGTATTTCGAATTCAGCGCCGTCGACAAGAAATTGTGGATCGGGATCGGAGCAGTAAGCGGCATCGTGATCGTGCTCTTGTCCGTGTTCACCACGACTTCGCTGTTTTACTGGCTGGCACGGTTCCTGGTGACCATATTGATCATGTTCGTACCGGGATACGTCATCACCAAGCTCTTTTTCGACAAGCTCGTGTTCACCGAGTATCCAGTCGTGGACAAGTTCATCGTATCGTTCTTCTTTTCGATCGCCACGGTGCAAACGCTCTATTTCCTCACCACCTATCTGAGGACCTACGGTTTCAACATCGATGAGGACATCATCAGCAGTGACAAGATCGCTTTGGTCTTGGCCCTGCTCGTCATCGGTGCCGCCTTCGGCATCAAGACCTATTTGATCCGCAAAAATCAGCCCGCCTCCTGAGGAGGCTGACCGAGGCTTTCGAAACTCTCATGTCCGAACCGAACGACGCCCACAAACCGACGCTGCTCCAAGTCATCCAGAGCACGCTCGCCGCCGCGTTCGGCGTACAGAGTGAAAAAAACCGCCAACGCGATTTCCAGTATGGGTCTGCCAAGGCGTATATCGTGACCGGAATCATCGGTACGATTGTGTTCGTGTTGGCGGTATACGCGGTAGTCCAGATCGTTCTCAGTGTTGCCGGTCCGTGAGCCTTGAAGATATGGCCAGACAACCAAGACCCGGGGACGAGGACACGGCGGGTGAATTGCCGGCGCAGGGTCAGGGGAAGCCGGAGCGGAATTCGGAGGAGGAAGCGATCGGCGAGGGTCGGCCGCGCACCGACGAACGACCGGGTCCTACGCGTTACGGGGATTGGGAGAAGAACGGCCGCTGCATTGATTTTTGAACACCGTACCGATTCGGTGAAGGGTATGGCACGCATGAACAGCGAGGTCGCGCGAGCGTCCCGAGCAGTGGCGGAAAGGCCCCTGTCCCCGCACCTCCAGATCTACCGGCTTCCGATCACGGCGGTACTTTCCATCACCCACCGTATCACCGGCGTGGCGCTTGCTCTTGGCCTCGTGGCGCTGGTGCTGTTGCTGATGTCCGTGGCCCAAGGGCCGGATGCTTATGCCCAAGTGCAATGGTGGTTGGCCAGTCCTTTTGGTAAAGCGGCCACCTGGGGGTTCCTCATCGCACTCTTCTTCCACCTGTCCCATGGCATTCGGCACTTGATCTGGGACACTGGTCACAGCTTTTCGCGTGAGTGGCTCACTTATTACGCCCTCGGGGAACTGGTGGCGACCCTGGTGTTCACACTGGCTGTCGCGGTCGCCACCGTGGCACGGAGCTGATCTTGCATGAATTATCGCTCGCCGTTGGCCCGCGCACGGGGATTGGGTTCCGCTCGCGAAGGGTTGAACGACTGGTGGCGCCAACGGGTCACGGCAATCGCACTGATTCCCTTGGGGTTTTGGTTTGCGTTTTGTCTGGCCTTGTTACCCTCGGCGAGTTATCAGGAAATCGTGGCCTGGATTCGTGCCCCATGGAACACCATTCTCCTGCTGTCGTTCACCTTGATCGTCTTCTATCACACCATGCTGGGCTTGCAGGTCATCATCGAGGATTACGTTCACGTCGACTGGCTCAAGATCGTCGGTATCCTGTCCGTCAAGCTGGTGTTTTCTTTCCTGACCCTGGCCGCGATTTACGCTACCCTACGCATCGTTTTCGCCGGCTGACATGGGCAAGGCCTACGAAATCATTCGTCACACTTATGACGCGGTCGTCATCGGCGCCGGCGGCGCCGGACTGCGCGCCACGCTGGGCATGGCGGAGCGAGGGCTGAAGACCGCCTGCATTACCAAGGTATTTCCCACCCGTAGTCATACCGTTTCTGCCCAAGGCGGTATCAGCGCCGCTCTCGGCAACATGGGAGAGGACGATTGGCGCTGGCACATGTACGACACGGTCAAAGGCTCCGATTGGCTGGGCGATCAGGATGCGATCGAGTACATGTGCCGCGAGGCGGTGCCCGCGATCATCGAGCTGGAGCACTATGGCGTACCGTTTTCCCGTACCGAAGACGGCAAGATCTACCAGCGGCCTTTCGGCGGAATGACAACCCATTTCGGCAAGGGCATCGCCCAACGCACCTGTGCCGCCGCCGACCATACCGGCCACGCTATTCTCCACACCCTCTACCAGCAGTCACTCAAGCACGAAGCGGAGTTCTTCATCGAGTATTTCGCGCTGGACTTGATCATGAGCGAAGGCGAGTGTCTCGGCGTCTTGGCATGGCGACTGGATGACGGCACCTTGCACCTGTTTCGCGCCCACGTCACCGTATTGGCGACGGGAGGCTATGGGCGTGCCTATTTTTCCTGTACTTCCGCCCATACCTGTACCGGCGACGGCAACGCCATGGTGTTGCGCGCCGGATTGCCGCTGCAGGACATGGAGTTCGTGCAGTTTCACCCGACCGGCATTTACGGTGCCGGCTGCCTCATTACCGAAGGGGTGCGTGGTGAAGGTGGTTTTCTCACCAACTCCGAGGGAGAGCGCTTCATGGAGCGGTATGCGCCGCACGCCAAGGACCTGGCCTCGCGCGACGTGGTCAGCCGCGCCATGACCATCGAAATTCGGGAAGGCCGCGGCCTCGGCCCACACAAGGATCATCTCCACCTACACCTCGAACATCTCGATCCGGCGGTCATTCAGGAACGCCTTCCCGGAATCGCCGAGACCGCGATGATCTTCGCCGGCGTTGATGTCACCAAGGAGCCGATCCCGGTCATCCCCACGGTGCACTACAACATGGGGGGTGTGCCCACCAACCACTGGGGCGAAGTCGTGGCTCCAAGGGATGGCAATCCGGAAACGATCGTGCCGGGCTTGATGGCGATCGGGGAAGGCGCCTGCGTCTCCGTGCACGGAGCCAACCGGCTCGGTTCGAACTCGCTGCTCGATCTGGTCGTGTTCGGGCGGGCCGCGGCCATGCGCTGCGCCGAAATCGTCCGACCGCGTCGTCTGCACAAACCCGTTCCAGAAAACGCCTGCGATGCGATTCTCGATCGCTTCGACCGGCTCCGCCATGCCAAAGGCAGCCGCCCCACGGCGGAAATCCGCCTCGACCTGCAGCGCACTATGCAAAGCCACGCGAGCGTGTTCCGCACCGGGGAAATACTGCGGGAAGGGGTTTCCTTGCTGGAAAAGATCATCGACTCCTTCGAGGATGTCCGCGTCTCCGATCGTTCTCTGATTTGGAACACCGATCTCCTGGAAACACTGGAACTCGAGAACCTCTTGCAGCAGGCCATGGTGACCGTCGTCGCCGCTCTCAACCGCGAAGAGAGCCGAGGCAGCCACGCCCGGGAAGATTTTCCGGAGCGTGACGACCAGAACTGGCTCAAACATTCCCTACTCTGGCTCCATGGTAAGCATGAGGTTTCCATCGCTTACCGTCCGGTCCACTTGTACACCCTGACCGACGACGTCGAACCAATCCCGCCCCAACAACGGATCTATTGAAGCCACGGCGGGCCCGGCACCATCAGTCGGGCTTCAGGAGCAGATAATCGCCGATCGCCAGGGCGTCCAGCCCGGTGGTCAGGAACACTGCGACGGCATCCTCCACGGAGTGGACGATGGGTTTGCCCATCACGTTGAAACTGGTATTCAGGACCATCGGCACCCGGGTCAAGCGGTGGAACTGCTCGATCAGGCGGTGGAACCGCGGATTCCAGCGCGCCTCGACGGTCTGCACGCGCCCAGTGCCATCCACGTGCACGACCGCGGGTACCCGCTTTCGATAGTCTGGTCGAAAACGCAAGGTTCGCTCCATGTAGGGCGATTCTTGGTAGTTCTCGAACCATTCCCGGCCATACTGCGGCAGGATGGAAGGAGCAAACGGCCGGTACTCCTCGCGGAACTTGACGCAGGCGTTGATCCTCGCTTTCATTCCCGGATCGCGCGGATCGGCCAGGATCGACCGGTTGCCCAGGGCACGGGGGCCGAACTCGGCCCTTCCCTGGAACCAGCCGACCAATCGCCCCGCGGCCAGGAGTTGCGCCGTTTCTTCGGCGATGGAGTCGGGTCGATGGAGGATCTTCAGCCCGCGAGCGAAGCGCAACAGATTGGCGAGGGAGAACTCCGCACAGGAAGCCCCGAGATAGGGTGAAAGCATTTCTGCAGGAACTGGGGCATCCCGATTCTCCCACCGCCATGCCAGCCATGCCGCCCCCAGCGCCGTACCGTCGTCGGCGGGTGCCGGCGGGACATAGAGCCGGGTGAATGGCGTCCTATCCAGGATCGAGCCATTGAACGACGAATTCAACGCACAGCCTCCCGCCAACACCAAATTCGCCGACAATCCCAGGGCATGGAGATTGCCGAGCAATTCCGCCATGATCTCCGAAAACACTTCCTGACCGGCGAATGCGAGGTCGGCAGCTTTTTCGGCCGGCTCGCCAGGCTTCCGGGCGATTTTCTCGAGGTGTCGCAGCGAGCTTTGCAAGCCCGTGCGGTCATGGCGGACATCCAGACCCGCCACATCGATTGCCGCCCGTAACCAACGATAGGCTTGTTCGTGTCGCCGTCCATAGGCCGCCAAGCCCATCACTTTCCACTCTTCCCCTTTCAGCCAGTCGAACCCACACAATTCCGTGAGTTTCATGTAGTAAATGCCGAGACTCCCCATGCCTCGCGACTCGTGCAGGAGGTGCAATTGTCCATCCCGGTAATGGTAATGCGCCAGCGCCCCGCGTTCGCCGTAAGAATCGACCACGGCGCAAACAGCCTCATCGAAGGGGCTGCCAAAACAACCGATCGCGGCATGGGTGAGATGGTGATCGAAGTCGACAAAGCGCCAACGGCAGCCGGGGAATCGCTCCTCCAGCAATCGGGGAACATTCAGGCCCGCCCTGTGGATGGCATACCGCTGGCAGGCCATCATGTGATGGATCTTATAGTTCGGCAGCGGCAGATTCAGACGCCGCAAGCCTTTGCGCAACAACCCTTCGGCCCGCAGGATACCGAGCGCCGCGACCGTGTTTTCGTACCAAGGCCGCCGCCGCCGCCAATTGAGGGCCACGACGAATTTCGCCGGCAGCTCACAGTACCTCTCCAGGACCTCCGGGAGATAGGACAAATGGTCCGGCTCGGCGTTGAGAGCGCGCTTGCACTGCAGAAAACGCTCGGTCGCCTCGGCGAAAAGGACGGCTCCATTTTGATCGACGATCGCCAAGGCGGGATCATGGTAAGTGGCGCAAAGACCAAGATAGTAAGTCCTGTCCGACATGCCCAAAATACGCCCTCGGTAGAAACACTGGGAGAGCAAACCGTCCCGGCATTACAATGGAACGAAGCGTGGATTCGGACGTCGCATGAGTCCCCTGCTGCCACAACGTCGCAACGATCGCAACCGGCATCCGCCAGCAACACTTCGAACGCTCGCCAGCTATGGCGTAGCGTTGTTGTTGCCGCTCTGCACTTTCTTGTTCCTGGTTTCCGGACCCCATCGGCCCGTGCTGGCGCTGGCCTGGACCATGCCGCTGTGGCTTTGCCTCATCGCCGATCTGCTAAGTCCCGGCAACCGAAGCGACCCCGATCCCCGACTCCCGCGCTGGCCCTTCGATGCCTTGCTCTATACTCTGGCAGCTCTGCAATTCGCCAACATCGTATTGCTGGGAGAGTTGGTGTCGCGTCTCGGCTGGTATGACCAAGAGAGCATCATCACGGGTCTCGCCAACCTCTTGGCGATCCGGGTGCTGCTCGGCAACACTTCCTGCTGCTCAGGTATCGCCGTGGCCCACGAACTCATCCATCGGCGCCAGCGATTCCCACGTTTGCTCGGGCGCGCCTTGCTTTGCACGGTGGGTTATGCCCATTTCGCCGTGGAACACATCCGCGGCCATCATCGTTTCGTCGGCACCGCCGCGGATCCTGCCACGGCCCGCCTCGGGGAAAGCTATCGGGAGTATTGGCGTCGGGCGATCGTGGCTCAGTGGCGCAGCGCCTGGCGCCTCGAAAATGAGCGTCTCGACCGCCTTTCCATCCGCGGACCCCGGCGCTGGGTACGCCACGAAGTGGTGTTGGGGGTGGTTTTCGAATTGGCCTTGCTTACTGTCATTGCCGCCCGTTTTGGAGGGTTGGCCGCGCTTGTCTTCCTGTGGCAGGCGTTAGCCGCCGTCCGCCTGCTGGAAGCGGTGAATTATTTCCAACACTGGGGTCTTGTGCGGGATTCCGGCCCCTTTCTCCCACGACACGCTTGGACGACCGATTCCTGGTTCACTCAGCATGCTTTCCTCGGGCTCTCCCGGCACGCGGACCATCATACCCACGCCGCTCGCCCTTACTTCCTGTTGAACCACTGTGCCGAGGGACCGACTCTGCCCTGCGGTTACTTTGGTATGGCTTTTCTCGCCAAATCGTTCAACCGCCATTATCAGAATGTCGCGCTCCGCGCCCTGCGACAACGGAGCACCGCGGACGCGATCAGAATGGCATGCCGCTCCGGTTCAGCTGCCCCCGCAAGCCCCGCATCATGCCCAGAAGATTCCCCTTCTTGAGCTTCTTCATCATCTTCTGCATCTGCTCATGTTGCTTGAGCATGCGGTTGAGATCCTGGATGTCGGTGCCCGAACCCATGGCGATGCGGCGCTTGCGGGAGTTGTTGATGATGTCCGGGGACGAGCGCTCCGCCGGCGTCATGGAATCGATCATCGCCAGCTGCTGGAGCATTTCCTTGTCGTTGATCTTTTCCTTGACGTGCTGGGGAATACTCGCCACACCGGGCAGCTTGTCCAGCATGGCAGTGAGCCCCCCGATCTTCTTCAGTTGCAGCAACTGATCGCGGTAGTCGTTGAGGTCGAAGCGGCGCCCCTTTTGGATCTTCTTGGCAAGCTTCGCCGCCTTTTCTTTATCCATGGTACGCTCGACATCCTCGATCAGTGACAGCACATCCCCCATGCCCAGGATGCGCGAAGCCACGCGATCGGGGTGGAACATCTCCAACGCCGCGGTCTTCTCCCCAACCCCCATGAACTTGATCGGCTTGCCCGTGATGTGGCGGATCGACAAGGCAGCGCCGCCGCGCGCATCACCGTCGGTTTTGGTCAGCACGATGCCGGTGAGCGGCAATGCCTCGTGAAATGCCTTTGCGGTATTGGCGGCATCCTGCCCAGTCATGCTGTCCACCACGAACAGGGTTTCGATCGGCTTGATCGCAGCATGGATGGCGCGGATCTCGCCCATCATTTCCTCGTCGATGTGCAGGCGACCTGCGGTATCGACGATGACCACATCGTGGTAACGCTTCCGCGCATGCTCGATGGCACGCATGGCGATGTCCACCGGTCGCTCGCTCGGATCGCTCGGGAAAAATTCGGCCTTCACCTCCCCGGCCAGCGTTTCCAGTTGCTGGATGGCCGCCGGACGGTATACGTCGGTACTGACCAACAACACCGACTTGCGCAGGTTTTCCTTGATCCATCGCGCCAGCTTAGCCGCCGTGGTGGTCTTGCCAGATCCCTGCAAGCCCGCCATCAGGATCACCGCCGGCGGCTGCGTGGCGAGGTTGAGCTTTTCATGGGCGGCGCCCATGACCTTGATCAGTTCCTCGTGCACGATCTTGATCATGGTCTGGCCCGGAGTCAGACTCCTTTGCACCTCCTGCCCCAGGGCCCGCTCCTTCACCCGTTCGATGAATTCCTTGACCACGGGCAGAGCGACGTCCGCTTCGAGCAAGGCCATGCGCACCTCACGCAAGGTATCCTGGATATTGGTTTCGGTCAGCCGCCCTTGGCCGCGCAACTTGCGCAGCGAGTGGGAAAGACGATCGGTCAGGTTGTCGAACATGGTTGATTTCCTGTCTCGTTTTGCGACCCCCGCGATGCGAGGGTCGCTGCTTCAACTTAACTGTACATTATGCCAGACTACTTTCTGGAGGACATGACCCCGTATGCACCCCGCAGTTCTCGCCACCGCCGCGAGTTTGGTTTATCTCGTCGCCGCATTTTCCGTTTATGGCTCCCTCCATACCGATTACCTCGCCGCGAAGCGAGGTATACGGCCGAAACTGATGATATTGGGATTCGGATTCCTGGCGGCGGGACTGCACGCCCTCACCCTGACCGAGTTGTTCGATACCAGCGGTGAAATGAACGTCAGCTTTCTCAACACCTCCTCCGCCGCCGTGCTGTTGATCGTGCTGACTTTATTGTTCAGCGCACTCCACAAGCCGGTCGAAAAGTTGGGAATCGTGATATTTCCCATGGCCGCGGTCGTGCTGCTGCTCAAGCTGGGATTCCCCGAGAAGGCGCATCTTCTGAAGGCCCACTCCTGGCCCATGCGACTGCACATTTTCGTCTCGATGCTGGCTTACAGCTTCCTCAACATCGCGGCACTCCAAGCGGGATTGCTGGCGATCCAGGACTGGCGGCTGCGCACCCATCATGCCAGTGGCTTCGTCCGTTCCCTGCCGCCCCTGCAGACCATGGAAAAGCTGCTGTTCCAGCTGATCGCCACGGGCTTTGCCTTGCTGAGCGTATCGCTCCTCAGCGGATTCCTGTTTCTCGAAGACCTGTTTGCCCAACATCTGGCGCACAAGACCGTCCTTTCCCTCACGGCCTGGGGGGTATTCGCCGTGCTTCTGGTCGGGCGTTACCAACGAGGTTGGCGTGGACGGACGGCGATCCGTTGGACCGTATGCGGTTTTATCGCTCTGATGCTCGCCTATTTCGGCAGCAAGATGGTGCTCGAGATCGTGCTCGGGCGGGTCTGAACGCCTCAACCGGGGCAAGTTCCTACGCCAGCGCGTAGTCGAGAAAGAGACCCACGAAGATCGTGGCCCCAAACCAGTGGTTGTTGCGGAAGGCACGGAAGCAGCCCTCCTTCTCCCGGCCTTGGATCAGGGCCTGCTGATAAATCGCGAGCCAGGCCGCCCCTCCCAACCCGAGGTGATAGTAGAGACCCAACCCGAGTCGCTGACCGATGGCGAACAGAAAGAGGAGCAGACACACTTGCAGGGTCGCGAGGATAACTCGATCGAGTTCCCCGAAGAGGATGGCCGTTGACTTCACGCCGATCCGCAAATCGTCGTCGCGATCCACCATGGCGTACATCGTGTCGTAGATCAGCGCCCAAAGGGCCGTCGCCGCATACAGTTCCCATGCCACCCCCGGAATGCTGTTGGTTTGTGCGGCGAACGCCATCGGCACCGCCCAACCAAAAGCCAGGCCCAGATAGGCCTGGGGCAGATACGTGACACGCTTCATGAAAGGATAGGACGCCGCCAGGAAGGCCCCCGGCACGGACAAGGCGATGGTGAGACGATTTTGGGTGCTGACCAACAAAAGGGCCAACAGGCAAAGGACCACGAACAGGACCAGGGCCTCGCGCGGGCTCACCTGCCCCGCTGCCAGCGGGCGCGAGCGTGTGCGCTCGACATGGGGATCAAACCCGCGATCCGCATAGTCGTTGATCACGCATCCCGCGGCGCGCATCAAAATCACCCCGAGCACGATGACCAGGAGCACATCGAAATCGGGGTGTCCCTGCCCAGCGATCCATAGCGCCCAGAGAGCCGGCCACAACAACAGGAAGATCCCGACCGGTTTGTCGAAGCGCATGAGGTACCAATACTGGCGACCACGTTCCCTGATTTTGGCAAGTACCGATGGCGAGACGATCATCACGGATCCGGGAACGAAAACAGCGGCGGCAGGAAAAATTCGGCCACCAACAACGGGCGACCCGCGAGGGTATAAAGCGAACGCCGACCCCAGGTTCCCCCGTTTAACCCATATTCCGAGCCGACGCTCGGATGCCAGCAGGAGCGGTCTACCTCCGCAACTTCGAACCGGACCCGATCCAAGTTCCGGTAGGAAAACAAGAACTCCCCCAGAGGACGATTTCCCAAATGAGCCAAACGCCTTCCCGCACCCCGCAGGGTCTTGAGGGGAAGCACGCTGCGCGCCAGGACCAGGGGACCATTGCCGGAGAAGAGGGCCACCTCCCGAACCAGAGCCCAGCGTCCCTGTCGCATTTGGAGCAGTCGCCGCTCATCCGGAAACGGGCTGGCGAACGACTGCCGGAGCACCTGGACCCGAAAGTTCGGGCCACAAAACGACTTCAGATGCCGGGTGAGCGATCCGGAGACAAAAACCCAGGGGTGCATCGCCCTCGGAATGGCCCGATTTCGTCCCGGTACCAGACTACGGAACTCGGGCGCCCTGGTGAAGAGCTCACTCTTACGATTCAAGACCGATGCCCGCCTCAAAAATGGATCATTTTATCAGACCGTCCAGACGACCCCACTGGCACCGTGAGAAGCCGTCACAGACAACCGGGCGGTTTGGGGAGCCCTGCGACCAGACAGGATTGTTTGAGTGGGCCACCCGGAAACAGTTTGTGCAAATAACGATTGTTACCCTTTTCGGGGCCCAGTTCTTTTTGTATGGCTTTCACGAACAGGCGTGCATTCGGCAGGTGGTGATAACGAAGATAATATGTGCGTAAAAACCGCACGATCTCCCAGTGCGCCGCGGTCAATTCCAGATCGACGGTAGCGGCCAAGAGAACTGCCTTCCCCTCGTCCCAGGAGTGGGGATCACGGAGAAATCCGTCACGGTCGAGTTCCAACATTCCCCTCTCAGCTCCACGTGACGATCACGGGATAAGCCACCGCCAGATCCACAAATCCATCGTAATCGATGGCTTCGACATCGGGTAATAATTCCACGCCGGCGAGCCCCCGCGCTTCGAGATCCGGTATCAGCACGGCCATGCGCAGCCATTTCGTCGCATCGGCGACGACGCCGGCCATGGCACCGTCGAGCAAAGCAGCATAGACCGCATTTTCCAAAAGCAGCACGGAGTCACCCCTTGCGGCCCGGGCGACGCAACACCGTAACACATTATTTTCAAAGGGAGAGCGGTGAACCAGGTGTAACGCCCGCATCAACAGCCCACCACGACTTGATGCTGCCCGATCCAGTCCGCAACCGCAGCTCGCTTCACCAGCTGCACGGGCAGGATCAAACGCTCCGACGACATCGCTCTTTCCTCGAGCGACTCCAGCTCCACCGCGAGGTGGCGAACGCCATACAGCATGAGGGCTTGCAACTGCGGGGCGAAGGGCCTGAGCCTTGCGCGTTCGGGCTCCTGTCCGGGGCGCAGATGCAATACACCGTCGTCGAGAAACAGCACATCCACGATGTGGTCGAATGCGGCGACGGTCAATATCTGATCCAACATCTCGACGTCGCGACTGCCTTGATACGGCGGTTGTCGCAGCAAAAAGAGAAACGATTGAGTCACGCTCATGCCGCGAAAATCAGGACGCGGTCGGCTTTTCCGCAGGCTTCCACCCACTGCCCCAAACCACCGACGCGGAAACCCGGTGCGATCCGACCTTCGGCCCTTCCCTCCTCCACCAGAAGACCCCGGCGTTGGGCGGCGGACACGCACAGCACCAAGTCCACGCCATGTTCGCGGGCCAGATCGGTCCAGCGCTCGCACAAATCCTGATCCATGGACACCGATGAAACTTGGGCGTTGAAAACGCCGTCATAGAAGAAAAATATCCGCGTTATGGCGTGGCCCTTGGCCAGAGCCGCTTTGATAAACTGATATGCCGAATGGGCCCCTTGACCTTGCCAAGGGCTCGCGTTGACTTGCACCACAAACTTCACGGGCTTGGCTGCCGAACCCGATGATTTCGTCATCGCCGAAAAATTTCCAACCTATGAATCGTTCTTGCTCCCGAGCTCCGACTTCCCCAAGCCGACCCCGTGCACGAATACCGCAAGCCAGACCCATCGTCGTCTTGCTGGCCGTCCTGCTGGCTGCGGTCCCGCCATCCACGGGCGCCGAGCCGCTGAATCTGGAACTCCCGGACATGGGTGACCCCACCGGCACCTTGTTCACGGCGCAACAGGAACGCGCGTTGGGCGATGCGTTCTTCCGCAATCTGCACAACCGGGTCGAGATCGAAGAAGACCCGGAAATCACGGACTATATCCAGTCGCTGGGGCAGAAATTGGTGGAAAACAGCGACGCACCCGGCCAACCCTTCCACTTCTTCGTCGTGATCGAATCGGCCATCAACGCCTTCGCTGGCCCCGGCGGATACATCGGCGTCAACTCCGGCCTGATTCTCACGACCGAGGCGGAAAGCGAACTGGCGTCCGTCCTGGCGCATGAAATCGCGCACGTCACCCAACGTCACCTTTATCAGGCATTCCAGGCTGCCGGCCGGCTGTCCTTGCCGACGGCTGCCGCCATGCTGGCTGCGGTCCTCATCGGCGCCAAGACGGGCTCCGGCCAGTTGAGCCAGGCAGCGATCATGGCGGCGTCCGCCGCCAGCGCGCAGTACCAAATCAATTTTACCCGCGACAACGAAGCTGAAGCCGACCGCGTCGGGATGAAGATCCTCGCCGCTTCCCATTTCGACCCGCGCAGCATGCCCACGTTCTTCGAACGCATGCAGCAATCCACTCGATTCGCTGGGCGGAACATCCCGGAGTTCCTGCTCACCCACCCGGTCACCGTTTCCCGCATCTCCGACACCCGGGGAAGAGCCGAGCAATATCCCTACCGGCAGTTTCCGGACTCGTTCACCTATCAAATCATCAAAGCCAAGCTGCACGTGCGGACGGCCCGCAATCCCCAGGAAAGCGTGACCTACTTCACGGCGATCTCCGATGTCGGAACCCAGGAGCAGCAGGACGTCGCCCGCTACGGCCTGGCCCAAGCCCTGATCGCCCAAGGCAAGATCGAAGCCGGAAAATCCCTGCTGGAGGAACTGATCCGGCGTTATCCGGAACAGTCGCAATTTTACAATGCCCTCGCCGGAGCGGAACTCGAAGCCAAGAATTATCCCGCCGCCTTGACCACCTTCGATGCTGCGCTGAAACGTTTCCCCAACAATCGCGCCTTGCATCTCAATCTGACGCGGACTCTGCTCCGTACCGGCCAAGCCGCGGAGGCACGCCGGCGATTGCAGGAATATCTGTTCCGCTTTCCCGCAACTCCGGAGGTCTACGCACTAATGGCGCAAGCTTGTAGCCAATTGGGGAACGAAGCCGATTCCCACCGGTATCTCGCCGAACATTACTACGCCCAAGGTCAGACACGCGCCGCGATCCTGCAACTCAAGCTGGCGCAGAAATCGCCGGGTCGCAATTTCCAGACCGACTCGGCCATCGAGGAACGCCTCAAGGAATTTCTCGAGGAGGAAAAGGAACAACGCGAACGCTAGGCGGGAGGAGTGCCCACATTACGGGCTTCGATCCCCCGCTCCACTTCGCCATGACGTCGTAACTGGCGTTTCAGCACCTTGCCCGCGGCGTTGCGGGGCAACTCCTCCAGCACGAAGATGCGCCGCGGCACCTCGTGCCGTCCGAGATACGGTTTGCACCAGGCTCGGATTTCCCGTTCGCCGACCGGAGCA
The DNA here is from genome assembly GCA_035559395.1 of Methylococcus sp. Lineage (GTDB taxonomy): Bacteria > Pseudomonadota > Gammaproteobacteria > Methylococcales > Methylococcaceae > Methylococcus. The sequence goes on from DATMAX010000080.1 coordinate 21,846, forward strand.
TCCAATACCACGTAGGCCACCACCACTTCCCCGTGCAGCGGATCCGGATCACCCACCACGGCCACTTCGCGCACCGCGGGATGGCGGCTCAATACTTCCTCGACGACCCGCGGATATACATTCATGCCGTTGACGAGGATCAGATCCTTCTTGCGATCGACGATGGTGAAATAACCGTCATCGTCCCGACAGCCCAGATCTCCCGTCAGAAACCAGCCGTCGCGGAAAACTTCTGCGGTCGCCAGGGGTTGTTTCCAATACCCCTTGAACACATTGTCTCCGCGTACCGCGATTTCCCCGATTTCACCGCTGGACAATTCGGTGCCGTCTTCCCCGACGATCTTCATCTCCACGCCTGGCACGGGTAGACCGACTGTACCCGGTTTCACCCAGCCGTCGATCGGATTGACGCAGGTCACGGGCGAGCACTCGGTAGGTCCGTCGCCCTCATGGATTGGGATGCCGAAGCGGGCCTGGAAGCGCTGCATCACCTCCACCGGTAACGCCGCCCCGCCGGAGACGCAGCAACGCAGCGAACTCAAAGAAGCGGTGTAGTCGTCGCGCAGCCGGCACAGCAACGAGTACATGCTGGGTACGCCGAGGAAGATCGTGGCTCCCAGCGCACGTATGGTGTCGGCAACTCGCTCCGGATCGAAACGCGGCAGCGGGATGAACGCACAACCCGCGGTCAACGGTGTCAACATACCCACGGTGGCCGCGAAGGCATGGAACATCGGCAACACCACCAACACGCAGTCCTGCCCCGGTTGCCAAGCCAAGGCCTGACGCACGCTCGCCGTATTGGCGAGCAGATTACGGTGGGTCAACATCGCCCCCTTGGGGCGTCCGGTCGTGCCCGAGGTGTAGAGGATCGCCGCGAGATCTTCGCTTGCGTCGATTGCGACCGTGGGCGGCGGCGCGGTTTGCCTCAGCAAAGCCTGCCAACAATCGCCGTCCGGCCCTGTCCCAGCGATTCGTGCCCTGACCCGAAGGCCCGGCAGCCGGGACAGCACCTGCTGCATCGGCGCCGCCGACTGTTCGTGGTAAATGAGTCCGGACACCTCGGCATCGCTAAGGATGTAAAGGACCTCTTCCGGACTGAGCAATAGATTGACCGGCACGACCACAGCACCGGCTTTGACGATACCCGCATACGCCAGAGCAAATTCCACACAATTGGGGCAATAGAGGCCGATACGGTCGCCCTTCGCAATCCCTTGGCTCGCCAAGCCGGCTGCGATCCCGTCAGATCTTTGGTCGAATTCCTGGAAGTCGAGACGAAAACCGGGCGCCAATACGGCCGGGCAGTCGGGATATCGTACCGCCGTGGCGCGCAGGATCTCCCCGAGCGACCCGGCCGGACGCGACTCGTCCATGAAACGATCAGGTCTGCCAGGTTTTTCTTTCCGCCACGGGGATCAGTTCACCACTTTGTGGCCGCGGCCACGCATGCAGTTGATGAACGCCCGTTTGTACTGCTCGTCGGCGGAGACTCCCTGCTGCGTCGCCCCGCCCAAACCACCGGCTGCCGCACCGACGGCGGCCCCCGTACCCGGACTCCCGACCGCCGCCCCGATCGCCGCCCCTGCGGCAGCACCGAGCAGACCGCCGGCCGCAGCCCCCTTGAGGCTTTCCGTACCGACACTCCCCGCTTCCTTGGCCAGGATGCGGCATTCTTCCTCGTCGACGGAAAGCCGGCCGACGTTGGGATCGGCATAGGTGTCGTAGGTCGGCTTCCATCCCGAATAAGTGGCGCATCCCGAAACGGCCGCCGCAAGCAGCGTTACCATGACAGTATTCTTCAACATGAGATCGTCTCCGAATCGTAAAGAGAAACGTTCGCCCGAACCGGACTCCGATGTTCGGCGCATGCGCGGGAACTATAGCAAAGATAGCGCGAGGCATGAAACGACCCACCGCTCACCATAGGCGAAGCATCACCCGCCCAGCGCCTGGCCGCGCGCCAGCTTCGGCACCCTGCCATCCAGTCCCATGGCATAGCGCATCGCCAGCCGCTTCGCTGGCGCGATCCGTTCGGCCAACCCCAGACCCAGGTTGCGAAGAACTCGCACCGGTGCGTGGGCATTCCCGAACACCCGGTAAAAAAGGTCCATGGTCGTCATCATCACGAGATTGTCCGTGCGGCGCATGCTTTCGTACTCCCGCAACACTTCTGCCGCGCCGATGTCGCGGCCGGCCCGTGCCGCCTTCATCAACACCTCGGCGAGGGCGGCGGCGTCCAGAAGGCCGATGTTGACGCCTTGCCCAGCCAAGGGATGAATCATGTGGGCCGCATCCCCCACCAGCACCACGCCATCCTTGCAATAGCGCAGCGCATGTTGGCGCCGCAGCGCGAAAACGCCGCGGCAGACGATCCTGCGGATTTCCCCCAGACAGGCCGGAAAAGATTGCCGGAGCTCTTGCAGCAGCACCTGTTCGGGGAGGGATCGCAGCCATTTCACGCGATCCGGGGAGTGGTACCAAACCAGCGAGGCATGAGGGCCGGTCAGGGGCAAAAAGGCCTGCGGACCGTCCGGCGTGAAACGCTGCCAGGTGACATCCTGCTGCCCATAGGCCGTTTCCACCGTCATCACCAGGGCCTGCTGTTCATAGTCCCAGCTACTGGTTCCCAAACCGGCCGCATGGCGCGCCTGTGATTGACCTCCGTCTGCCGCCACCAAGAGCCGCGCCTCGATGATCCTGTTGCCGTCCAGTTCGATGCTCGAACCCTTCGCCGAATAATCGATGGAACGCATTTTTGCCGGACAGAGAAAGGAGACTTCAGCGACCTCCCGCAGTCGGTCCAACAACGCCAACTGCAGGATCCGGTTCTCGACGATGTAACCCAATACGGGTTCATTGATGTCTTCGCTGCAAAACTCGACGGCGCCCCGGTCTTCCCATACGCGCAGGCGCCGAAACGGGCAGCAACGCCGGGCTGCCACGCCCCGCCAGGCGCCCACGGCATCGAGAATGCTCACCGATGCCACACTCACCGCGGAAACCCGCAGATCGTGCGGTTGCTCGGGAGCGAACGGCACAGGCTCGGTGCTCTCGATCAAAGCGATGCGCAAACCGCTTCCTTCCAGCGCACAAGCAAGCGTTGCGCCGACCATACCACCACCGACGATGGCGATATCATAGTTTTCCGACATGGGAAGCCTCCTCCCGTGCGAGTGAAAATCGGAGCCGTCGATTCAAATCAACCGGACCGCAAAGGAAGCTTTATATTAGCAAGGCGCAGCATTTCTCGAAGCAAGCCCAATGCGTGGCAAGAATACTGGATTTCACCACAGACGGCAGCGGAAGCTTGCAAACCCACACCCGATTCCATATAGTTTTCAGCCATTTGTTTCGAGTGCAGGCAGTGCACCTGCGTGATGAATTCTCACCATTCCATCGATCACAGCATCAGTCAGAATCCCAGCGCATCCTCCCGGAACCATGCCGGTCCGCGAGCAGGCTCTCATTCCGCCTGGGGCCTTCGGCACTGAATGCTCCCGCAAGAGGTAGTCCATGAACGAACACAGGTTGCCGGAAAAACAGGGATTGTACGACCCGCGGCATGAGCACGATGCATGCGGCGTCGGCTTCATCGCCCACATCAAGGGCAGGAAAAGCCACCACATCATCCGCCAGGGCCTTACGATTCTGAAGAACCTCACCCACCGTGGCGCCGTCGGCGCCGACCCGCTGGCCGGCGATGGTGCGGGTCTTTTGTTGCAGATCCCGGATGCTTTCCTGCGCAAGGAATGCGCCCGGCTGGCCATTCCCCTGCCGGAACCCGGGCACTACGGGGTTGGCATGCTGTTTCTGCCGCGTGACGGCGAAAGCCGTCGCCGCTGCGAGGAAATCCTGATCCGTTTCACGGAAGCCGAAGGACAGAGCGTACTCGGCTGGCGTGACGTACCGGTGGACAACACCGGCATCGGTGACACCGTCAAGGCCGTGGAACCGGTGATCCGCCAGGTGTTCGTCGGGCGCGGTCGCAACTGTACCGATCAGAATGCCTTTGAACGGAAGCTGTTCGTCATTCGCAAACAGGTCGAAAACGCGGTTCGCGAGGCGCAGCTCGCCGAGGGGCGCATGTTCTACCTGCCCTCCTTTTCGTCCCGTACCCTCGTCTACAAGGGGATGCTGCTCGCCGATCAGGTCGGCACCTATTATCGCGACCTCCAGGACGAAGACCTGGTGTCCGCGCTGGCGCTGGTGCATCAGCGTTTCTCCACCAACACCTTCCCAACCTGGGATCTGGCGCACCCGTTCCGAATGATCGCCCACAACGGTGAAATCAACACGATCCGGGGCAATATCAACTGGATGGCGGCACGCCGCCAGTCGATGAAGTCGGAGCTCTTGGGAGAAGACCTGGACAAGATCTGGCCGTTGATCGCGGAGGGCCAGTCCGATTCGGCCTGCTTCGACAATGCCCTGGAACTCCTCGTCGCCGGCGGTTATTCCCTGGTTCACGCGATGATGTTGCTGATCCCGGAGGCCTGGGCCGGCAATCCGCTCATGGACGAGAAACGCCGCGCCTTCTATGAATACTACTCCGCCCTCATGGAACCGTGGGACGGTCCGGCGGCGGTGGCGTTCACCGACGGTCGCCAGATCGGCGCGACCCTCGACCGCAACGGACTACGCCCGGCGCGCTATCTGATCACCGAGGACGACTACGTGATCATGGCTTCGGAAATGGGGGTTCTCGACATTCCCCAGCACAAGATCGTCAAGAAGTGGCGCTTGCAGCCGGGCAAGATGTTCCTGATCGACCTCGAACAGGGCCGCATCATCGACGATGCCGAAATCAAGGCCGAGCTCGCCGGGCGCGCGCCTTATCAGGAGTGGCTGGACAAGACCCAGATCCGGGTGGAAGACCTGCCGCCGGAAGTCGCCGCCATGCCTCCCGACCCGCAGACCTTGTTGGACCGTCAGCAGGCGTTCGGCTACACCCAGGAAGACATCAAGGTATTCTTCAAACCCATGGCGCTGAGCGGTCAGGAACCGGTCGGCTCGATGGGGACCGATGCCGCCTTGGCGGTGCTGTCGAATCGACCCCGCCTCCTTTACGACTATTTCAAACAGGGTTTCGCCCAGGTCACCAATCCGGCCATCGACCCCATCCGTGAGGAGTTGGTCATGTCGCTGGTGTCTCACATCGGTCCGCGACCGAATCTGCTGGGACTCCACGACGGCGGAACCCACAAGCGGCTGGAGGTCCATCAACCGATCCTGAGCAATCGCGACCTGGAGAAGATCCGTCGCATCGAGGCGCGCACCCAGGGTGCGTTCAAGACCAAGACCCTGAGCATCTGCTTTCCTTCCGACTCCGGGGCGGCCGGAATGGGACCGGCGCTGGAAGCGCTTTGTCGGCGCGCGGAGCAGGCGGTCTTGGAGGGAAACAACATCCTCATCCTGTCCGACCGGGAAATGGATGCCAAACACGTCGCGATCCCGGCGCTACTGGCCACCTCGGCGGTGCATCACCACCTCATCCATGCCGGGCTCCGCACCCACTCCGGATTGGTCGTGGAGACCGGCGAGGCACGCGAAGTCCATCACTTCGCGCTGCTGGCCGGCTACGGCGCGGAAGCCGTCAACCCTTATCTGGCCTTCGACACCTTGTCCGACCTGCGTGACAAACTGCCGGAAGCCCTCTCCGAGGAGGAAGTCCACAAGCGCTATATCAAGGCCATCGGCAAGGCCTTGCTCAAGATCATGTCGAAGATGGGGATCTCCACCTATCAATCTTATTGCGGCGCACAAATCTTCAACGCCGTCGGCCTCGGCAAGGAATTTCTCGAGCGTTACTTCTGCGGGACGGAGTGCACCACGGGAGGGATTGGTCTGCAAGAGGTAGCCGAAGAGACGGTACGGCGTCACCGCCTGGCATACAGCAATGCTCCCTTGTATCGCAGCGCCCTGGACGTCGGCGGCGAATATGCCTACCGCGTACGCGGCGAGGACCACGTCTGGACCCCGGAGACGATTTCCAAGCTGCAACACGCGACCCGCGCGAACGACGCCCGCACCTACGAGGAGTACGCACACCTGATCAACGAGCAAAGCGAGCGCCTGCTCACCTTGCGGGGATTGTTGGATTTCCGCTTTGCCGAACAGCCGGTCCCGCTGGAAGAGGTGGAACCCGCCACAGAGATCGTCAAGCGCTTCAGCACCGGCGCCATGTCCTTCGGCTCGATTTCCTACGAAGCCCATACCACGCTGGCGATCGCCATGAACCGCATCGGCGGCAAATCGAACACCGGTGAGGGAGGCGAACTACCGGAGCGTTTTAAACCCCTCCCCAACGGCGACTCGATGCGTTCGGCGATCAAGCAGGTCGCATCCGGGCGTTTCGGTGTGACCACCGAGTACCTGGTCAACGCCGACGACATCCAGATCAAGATCGCGCAAGGGGCGAAGCCCGGCGAAGGCGGCCAGCTGCCCGGCCACAAGGTGGATGCCATCATCGCCAAGGTGCGTCATTCGACTCCGGGCGTCGGGCTGATTTCGCCGCCGCCACATCACGACATTTATTCGATCGAGGATCTGGCACAACTCATCCATGATCTCAAGAACGTGAATCCCGCGGCACGTATCAGCGTGAAACTGGTGTCCGAAGTCGGCGTCGGCACCATTGCCGCCGGTGTGGCGAAGGCGCATGCCGATCACGTAACCATTGCCGGCTACGACGGCGGCACCGGTGCCAGCCCGATCACCTCCATCAAACACGCCGGCCTCCCATGGGAGATCGGTCTCGCCGAGACCCATCAGACCCTGGTTCTCAACCGCCTGCGCGGCCGCATCAGTGTTCAGGCCGACGGTGGCATGCGTACCGGCAGGGACGTCGTAATCGCTGCCTTGCTCGGCGCCGATGAAGTCGGTTTCGCCACCGCCCCGCTGATCGTCGAAGGTTGCATCATGATGCGGAAGTGCCACTTGAACACTTGTCCGGTCGGCGTGGCGACCCAGGATCCGGAACTCCGCAAGCGCTTCACCGGCCAGCCGGAACACGTGGTCAACTATTTCTTCTTCGTGGCCGAGGAGGTCCGACGCCTGATGGCCCGCCTCGGCTTCCGGAAATTCAACGAAATGATCGGGCGCTCCGATCGGCTCGACATGCGCAAGGCGATCGATCATTGGAAGGCATCGAAGATCGACCTGTCGAGAATCCTACATATGCCGGCCACTTCCCCTGATGTGGCCCGCTACAACTGTGAGCAACAGGATCACGGCTTGGATCAGGCTCTCGATCGCAAACTGATCGAATTCGCGAGACCCGCTTTGGAAGAACGTCGACCGGTCCATATCGACGTCCGGGTACGCAACACCAACCGTACCCTCGGCGCCATGTTGTCCGGGGAAGTCGCCAAGCGCTATGGCCACGCCGGGCTCCCGGAGGACACCATCTACATCAAGGCCCAAGGGACCGCGGGCCAGAGTCTCGGTGCCTTCCTCGCCGCCGGCATCACCATCGAACTGGAAGGCGAAGCCAACGACTACGTCGGCAAAGGGCTGTCCGGCGGCCGCCTGGTCGTTTATCCGCCGGCCGAATGCCCGATCGTGCCGGAACAAAACATCATCGTCGGGAACACCGTCCTGTACGGCGCGATCAGCGGCGAGTGCTATTTCCGCGGCGTCGCCGGTGAGCGCTTCGCGGTGCGGAATTCCGGTGCCATCGCCGTCGTGGAAGGCGTCGGCGATCACGGTTGCGAATACATGACCGGCGGCGTGGTAGTGGTCCTCGGCGCAACCGGCCGCAACTTCGCAGCCGGCATGTCGGGGGGCGTGGCATACGTGCTCGACGAAAACGGTGATTTCGAGCGCCACTGCAATCTGGCCATGGTTGATCTCGAACCCGTTCTGTCAGAGGACGAAGCCCTGGAAAGTTTCAAACACCAGGGTGGTGATCTGGAAACGCACGGCATGGTCGACGTCATGCGCGACATGACCCGAAATGATATGCAGCGGCTCCGCTTCCTGATCGAGAAACACCGCCGTTATACCGGCAGTGAAAGGGCCCGTCGGATTCTCGATCATTGGTCGGAGTTCGCGTCCAAGTTCGTGAAAATCATGCCGGTCGATTACCGCAAGGCCTTGGAAAAGATGCAACAGGCGCGAAGTGAATCCACGCTCCACCACTGAACCCAGCCATAGAGCGCGCACGGCGTCTGGCTCCGAGTCGGGCTACGGCGTGAGGGCCGGGCGACCGACCTTACAAAGAATCTGCAAGAGGTAGTTCAACAATGGGAAAACCTACGGGTTTTATGGAAATCGCCCGGCAAGACCGGCGCTATGCCCTGGTAGCGGACCGCATCCAGCATTACCGCGAATTCGTGATCCCGCTGACCGAGGAGGAGGTCAGCCGCCAGGGTGCGCGCTGCATGGATTGCGGAATTCCCTATTGCCACCAAGGTTGTCCCGTCAACAACATCATTCCCGATTGGAACGACTTGGTCTATCAGGGGAATTGGCGGGAAGCCTTGGAGGTATTGCACAGCACCAACAACTTCCCCGAATTTACCGGGCGCATTTGCCCGGCGCCCTGCGAAGCCGCCTGTACGCTGAACCTCAACGACGAACCGGTCACCATCAAGACCATCGAATGCACGATCATCGACAAGGCTTGGGAAGAAGGCTGGGTCAAGCCGCAAATCCCTCTCAGTCGCAGCGGTAAGCGGGTGGCGATCGTGGGTTCGGGACCGGCAGGTCTCGCCTGTGCCCAGCAGTTGGCGCGCGCCGGTCATAGCGTAACCGTCTATGAAAAGGCCGACCGCATCGGCGGGCTGCTGCGTTACGGCATCCCCGACTTCAAGATGGAAAAAAGGCTGATCGACCGGCGAATCGCCCAGATGCAGGCGGAAGGAGTGGTATTCCGGCCCAACAGCCACATCGGCGTCAACATCCCCGCAAGCCGCCTGATCGATGAATTCGACGCCATCGTCCTGGCCGGGGGTTCGGAACAGCCTCGCGATCTGCCGGTACCCGGCAGGGAACTCGCGGGAATTCATTTCGCCATGGAGTTCCTGACCCAGCAAAACCGCAGGGTGGCCGGCGATGTCCTCGATCCCGAACGGAGCATTACGGCGAGCGACAAGCACGTGGTCGTGATCGGCGGTGGTGACACCGGTTCCGATTGCATCGGAACCTCGATCCGTCAGGGAGCCGCTTCGGTAACCCAGCTGGAGATCCTGCCCCAGCCACCGGTCAAGGAAAACAAGAGCCTGACCTGGCCCAACTGGCCGAACAAGCTACGCACGAGTTCCTCCCATGAGGAGGGTTGCGAACGCCGTTGGAGCGTCACGACCAAGGCGTTTTCCGGGAGTGACGGCTGCGTGACGCACATTCACTGCGCCGAGGTCGCATGGAAACAGGAAGGCGGCCGTTGGATCATGGAAGAAGTCCCGGGCAGCGACTTCACGCTCAAAGCCGATCTGGTCCTGCTCGCCATGGGGTTCGTGCACCCCGTGCGTGAAGGACTGTTGCAGCAACTCGGCGTTCAACTCGACGAGCGCGGCAATGTGAAGGCGGACACCCGGACCTATCGTTCCTCGCACGACAAAGTCTTTGCCGCCGGCGACATGCGACGCGGGCAGTCCCTCGTCGTCTGGGCCATCCGAGAAGGGCGCCAGGCGGCTCGGGCCGTCGACGAATTCCTGATGGGAACCTCGGACCTGCCCCGCTAGGACCGCGATCCCAAGCCGAGGTCCCCTCACCGTCGTGGCCGGATCGAACCCACCGCGGAGAACGATCCCGCTCGCGGCGCTAATTCCCGGTTTGGGATACCGTCCACCACCACGGAGCTCGAACCCGCTCGACCAGGCCATGGGATCCGCTACCCCTCGAGATTTCGGCGCCTGCATCCAGGCCTTCGGCGGAGCCGATCGGGAAAGGATCCTCGCATCATGAAACGCCCCCTGTCCCTGGCTCGTGTATTCGGGCTGATGCTGATGGTGTTCAGCATCACCTACCTGCTCCCCATCGCGACCGCGATGATCACGCACGACGGAACGGCGCCTCTGTTTCTGGAAGACATGTTCTTCACCTTCGGCGCCGGTGCCGGACTCTGGTTGACGACGCGGGAATTCCAGTACGAGATCAAGTCCAAGGATGGTTTCCTCTTGGTCGTCCTGGCCTGGACCGGGATGGCCGCTTTTGCCACCTTCCCCCTGGTCTCTTATATTGAGGGGATTTCGTTCACGGATGCTTACTTCGAGACCATGTCCGGACTGACGACCACGGGGGCGACGGTACTGACCGGTCTCGACCGCCTGCCGCCTGCGATCAATCTGTGGCGACACGAACTCAACTGGCTGGGGGGTATGGGGATCATCGTCCTGGCGGTCGCCATTCTCCCGGTGCTCGGGGTCGGTGGACGGCAATTGTTCATCGCCGAGACGCCGGGCCCGATGAAGGACAGCAAGCTCACCCCGCGCATCACGGAAACGGCGAAAAACCTCTGGCTGGTGTACGCCTCGATCACGCTGGCCTGCATCCTGTGTTTGAAACTGGCCGGCATGAGCTGGTTCGACGCGATTTGCCACGCTTTTGCGACCATGGGACTCGGCGGCTTTTCCACTCACGATGCCAGCATCGGGTATTTCAACTCCCCGACAATCGAATCGGTCCTGATCGTCTTCATGGTGATCGCGGGCATGAACTTCGCTACCCATTTCATGGCGATCCGCACCCGTTCCCTCAAGATCTATCGGCACGACATGGAAGTCCTGCCCTACCTGATTCTCCTGATCGGAAGCTGTCTCGGCATCGCCACCTTCCTGTTCGCCCAGGGCACCTATGGCGAATTCTTGACGGCCCTGCGTCATGCCAGTTTCAACTTGGTCTCGATCGCGACCGATTGCGGCTTCGCCTCCGTCGACTTCAATCAGTGGCCGCTGTTCGCGCCCCTCTGGATGCTGTTCCTGAGTTGCATCCTGGCATGCACCGGTTCCACCGGAGGCGGGATCAAGATGATGCGCACCTTGATCTTGATGAAACAAAGTCAGCTCCAGATGCTCTTGCTGACCCACCCGACCGCGATCAATCCGCTGAAAATCGGTCGCATCGTCATCCCTTCGGAGATCATTCTGTCGGTGTTGGGCTTCATCTTCGTCTATTTCATGAGCATCGTGGCCCTGACCCTGCTCCTGATCCTGAGCGGACTCGACTTCGTATCCTCCTTCTCCGCGATCATCGCCTGCATCAACAACGCCGGTCCCGGCCTGAACGTCGTGGGACCGGCCTCGAACTATGCCTCCCTCACCGATTTTCAGACCTGGGTGTGTTGTGTGGCCATGTTTCTCGGCCGGATCGAGATTTTCACCGCCCTGATCATCTTTACCCCGACCTTTTGGCGCAAATGATCATTGGCCGATCGAAACGGGGAACAGCCGCACCATGACCTGGTAACTTCCCATGACGTAACCGATCGACCATAACAAACCGACGGTCCACGACTGCGACAGGGCATGGCGCAGGATGTGACCCACCACGGCCACATGCCATACCGTCAATGCAAGAAGCAACAGATACACACCATGCCACTCGGGGGATACCATTGCCCAAGCCAGCAGCGGGATCGCCGGCACGCTGATCACGACATCGGTCGCCAGCATGGAACTCGCGACTGGCAGCCAACGCTCCGATTTGCGGAAAAACCACAGCAAAAGCCACAGGAACCCCAGCAATAGGATCGCCTCCGCCAAGGCCTCGATCGCCCCCAACCCCCAACCCGCTTCCAGCCCTAAGAGCACTATCCCCACCAGCAGATAGGTCACAAGTGCTAGCGAAAACAACAGCCATGACGCCGGCACGTCCTGCGGTCCTTTCCGGAACAGACAGATTTCAATGAAAAGTTGCACCAACGCCATGGCTTCCCCCGCTTGCTTTCAAGTCGCCTCGAGCTCGGACCGTGCTCGCTCCAACGCCTCCGCAGCCGTAAACCAAGCCTCCTCGGCGCGCGCCACGCTGTCGGCGACTTGGGCTTTTTCCAGCAACAAGGCTTTCAGTTTCTGCTTGGACTCGGCCGCATAAAGGGCGGGATCGGTGAGCACCGCCTCGAGTTCACGCTGCCGCCGCAAGCTTTGCTCCAGCAGCGCCTCGGCGCGTTCGTACGCCAGGCGCAAAGGGCGCAATCGTTGCCTCTGCTCTGCCTCGACACGGCGGATTTCCCGGCGCGAAGGAATTCGCTCGTCCGCTTGGTCTCCCGAAAGCTCGCCGTGCGAACCGGTTCGCAGCCAAGCGCGGTAATCGTCCAGATCCCCGGCGAACGGCGTCACCCGGCCCTCGCTCACCAAGAAGAAAGTATCCGTGACGGCGCGCAACAGATAACTATCGTGTGAAACCAACACCACCGCTCCTTCGAACTCCTGCAAGGCACGGATCAGCGCCTGACGCATCTCCAGATCCAGGTGATTGGTCGGCTCATCGAGCAGCAGCAAATTCGGCCGTCGATAGACGATCAAGGCGAGAACCAATCTCGCCTTTTCACCCCCGGAGAAGCCCGATACCGGTTCGAGAACCCTTTCCCCGCGGAAGCCGAAGCCTGCCAAGTAGTCGCGGATCTCCTTCTCCGGTATCTGCTCGTCGAGCCTTTGTACATGCCGCAAGGCACTCTCATCGAGACGCAGCAATTCCAACTGATGTTGGGCGAAATAGCCGATCCGGAGTTCGCCAGACGCCTTCCGCATCCCCGACAACGGGGCCAGAACACCGGCCAGCATCCGGATCAAGGTTGACTTGCCGGCCCCGTTTCTCCCCAGCAAGGCGACGCGATCTCCCGGTATCAACGAAAAATCGACCCCCTGCAACCAGGGTCGATGGTCATGACCTACCGCGACCGACTCCACTTGCAGCAAGGGGCGCGGCATCTTGTCGGGGGTGCGAAACGCAAATTCGAAAGGCGAATCGACGTGGGCCCGGGAAATCACCCCCATCTTCTCCAGCAGCTTGAGGCGACTCTGTACCTGGCGGGCTTTGCTGGCCTTGGCACGAAATCGATTGACGAATTTCTCCAGACGGGCGATTTCCGCTTGTTGCCGCTGATACGTCATTTGGTTTTGCGCGAGACGCTGGGCACGCATTTCCTCGAAGGCGGAAAAGTTTCCGGTATGCAGGGTGATCCGGCGGTCTTCGAGATGGAGAATGTGATCGGCCAGCCCGTCGAGAAAATCCCGGTCGTGCGACACGAACAGCAAGGTTCCCCGATAAGTGCTCAGCCACTCCTGCAGCCAAAGGACTGCATCCAGGTCCAGATGGTTCGTGGGTTCGTCGAGAAGCAGCAAGTCGGAACGCGCCATCAAGGCCCGCGCCAGCGCCAACCGCATGCGCCATCCCCCGGAAAAGGCGGTTACCGGGCGGTCGACATCCCTAGCGGTGAAGCCGAGGCCGGCCAGCAAGCGGGCCGCTCTCGATCGCGCCTGATACCCACCGATCGCCTCATAGCGGGCATGGCAACGCGCCACGGCGAGTCCGTCTCCGCGGGATTCCGCCTGCACGATTTCGTGCTCGATCCGCCGGAACTCCGTATCGCCATCGAGGACGAATTCGACGGCAGAGCGGTCGTCCTCGGGCATTTCCTGCATGACATGGGCGATCGCAAGACCGGCCGGAATTTCCACTTCGCCCGCATCCGCCTGCATCGATCCGATCAACAAGTTGAAAAGGCTGGACTTACCCACTCCATTCGCGCCGGTAACTCCGACCTTCTGGCCGCGATGGATGGAGAAAGAAGCATCTTCGAAAAGAACGCGCCCACCTACCCGCAGGGTGACGTTTCGAAAAACCAGCATGCGTCCGAACCCCCTTTCGGAACCGTTACGCGGCGGCTTCGATCCTTCGGTCTGCGGCTCGCACGAAGTCGCGGAGCTTGCCTTTCCGTATCGTCGCCCTGGGAATGATCAGGGCGGAGTCGATGCCGACAAAAACGAAAGCGTATTTTTTGGTCGTCTCGATGCGGAGAATCTCGTTCCAGGGAATGCGAGACTCCTCTCCGCCTTGTTTCCTCTCGACCAGGGCATCATCTTCGACCGACAACGAGTAGATCCCTAGAAGTCGTTCCTTGTCGGCATCCGAATACATTCCCCGCATCTGCCGGCGCAGGCTCCACTTGAGGTAGGCCGGAACCAGAAAGCCCCACGACAAAGCCACAACGGCGACGAAAGCAGCCGACAACGTGTCTTTGTAATAAAACCAAAGAAACAAAGAGATGAGCACCATAAAACCCGGCATTACGGCCTGGTGCCGTTGGATACGCTTTTGCAGCGCTGCACTCTCCTGAATCTGATGTTCACTGAATGCAATCAAGTCTTGCTCTCGTAGTTCGTATTCGATCTCGTTCATTCCGCTTGTCCTGACCTTCGACGGTGGGGTCGCCCGGTTCGCCGCAGTCCAACCACTCCCGGATCTGCGAGCAACCATCGTTCCTGGCAGATGTGGCCAAAGGATTTCCCCTCCTCATGTCCCTCAGCTCGCCCCGGCGTACGCCCTCAACGGCTTTTGCAAGGCCAGCGCGCCGGGCTCGTTTTCTCTCCGGTCCGCGCTCCCCCAAACCATGGCGGGGCGGAAAATTTCTCCGCAGCAGACCAAGAGGCTCAGGGCGGTAAGTATACGGCAATTCACGGGCCTTCCCCGCACGGACCCCCGTGACCCAAGTCTGCTCCTGACAGATCGATCAAGGAAAAGTCCACGACCGGACGCATCACGAGCAAAAAAGACACGTAGCGGAACCGGCCGCATTCTGAACCGGATATGATGGACCGAGGCACCGGCCAAATCGAACGCGAGGCAGAATCCTTGAAGAAGGCTGCGTCGCTATGGCATGATTCGAGGCCATTTTGGAGTAGCCACCCGTCGTTTCGATGCCGCTGGCTTCCGCAATCCCGGAAAACCGGCGACCTCATTGCAAGATCCGATTCCCAAAGAACAGATCTCGAAGGTAACTCTTACGCCAAGGTAAAAACTCATGCCAGGTCGCACCCATCTCTACGTTCCCGGTCCCACCAACGTTCCGGATTCCGTTCTCAGCGCCATGCACGTTGCGATGGAAGACCATCGGCGTCCGGACTTTCCGCAATTGGTGACCCCTTTGCTGGAAAATCTGAAAAAGATTTTCCGTACCGAAACCGGACAATGCTTCATCTTTCCGGCCACCGGAACCGCAGGGTGGGAAATCGCGCTGACCAACACCCTGTCGCCCGGAGACAAGGTGCTGTCCTACCGATTCGGTCAATTCAGTCACTTGTGGATCGAGTTGGCGAAACGTCTCGGCCTCGATGTCGAGTACGAAGAAGTGCCCTGGGGTGCGGGTGTTCCCTTGGACCGCCTGGAGGCCCGCCTCAAGGCCGATTACCGGCATGAGATCAAGGCGGTCCTCATCTGTCACAATGAGACGGCGACCGGGGTCACCAGCGACCTCGCCGGGGTGCGGCGGGCGTTAGACGCGGCAAGGCATCCGGCCCTGTTCCTGGTGGACGGGGTCAGTTCCATCGCCAGCCTCGATTTCCGGATGGACGAATGGGGGATCGACGTGGGCTTGGCCGGTTCGCAGAAAGGTTTCATGCTTCCGGCGGGCCTGGCTCTGCTGTGCTTCAGTCAAAAAGCCTTGAGCGCACGTACCAGCGCCAAGTGCCGGCGCGGTTTCCTCGACATCCAGGACCACATCAACGCCAACAAGGAAGGCTTCTTCCCCTACACACCTTCCATCCCGCTGTTATACGGATTGCGGGAAGCGATCCAACGGCTGCTGACGGAAGGCCTGGAAAACGTTTACGCGCGCCATGCCCGCCTCGCGGAAGGCGTGCGTCGCGCCGTCCAGGCCTGGAATCTCAAACTGTGCGCGAAGGAGCCGAAGTGGTATTCCAACACCGTTTCGGCAATCGTCGTGCCCGAGGGATTCGACGCCCGTGATGTCATGCACTATGCCTATCACCGTTACAACCTGTCCCTCGGCGCCGGTCTGAACGAGGTGATGGGAAAGGTATTCCGCATCGGCCATCTGGGCGACCTGAACGAGCTGATGCTGATCAGCGCCATCGCCGGTGCCGAAATGGCGATGCGTGACACCGGCATCCCGGTCGAGCCCGGTTCAGGTGTGGCGGCGGCGTGCGAATACTGGCGCTCGACCGCCCCAGCCCTCCCGCCGCGCTCGCGCTAGGAAACCTCGCGGACTTTCGGCAGGGGGGGCCGATATGCACAACGTCAAGGTAATCGTCACGCGCCGATGGCCGGCACCGGTCGAGGCGCGTCTTCGGGAGCTGTTCGACGTCCAATTGAACTTGGAGGATCGGCCCATGACGAGGGAACAGCTCCGAGAGGCGCTGCGTAGCGCCGATTGCGTCATGCCCACCGTGACCGACCCGATCGACGCCGAGGTGCTCGCCGCTGAACCCCTGCGCTGCAAGATCCTGGGCAATTTCGGCGTCGGCTTCAACCACATCGACCTCGAAGCGGCGCAACGACGCGGCATCACCGTCACCAACACCCCCGATGTCCTGACCGACTGTACCGCGGACCTCGCCATGTTGCTCCTGCTGGCGGTAGCGCGCCGCGCCGGTGAAGGAGAGAGGGAGGTGCGCTCGGGTCGGTGGTCGGGTTGGCGCCCCACCCACATGCTCGGAACCAAAGTCACCGGCAAGACCCTGGGGCTGATCGGTTTCGGACGCATCGCTCGGGCGATGGCCAAGAAAGCGCACTTCGGCTTCGACATGCCGATCGTGTTCTTCGATCCCTTCCCGCCGGCACGGGAAATCGTCGCGTCGTTCGATGCCGTCCAGTGCGACAGTATCGAGGAGGTGCTGCAGAGGGCCGACTTTATCGCCTTGCATTGTCCCGGCAGCAAAGAAAATTACCATCTCATCAATGCCGAGCGACTCGCCCTGATGAAGCCCAGCGCCTATTTGATCAACACCGCCCGCGGCGACGTGGTTGACAACAGGGCGCTGATCGAAGCGCTGCGTAAGGGCACCGTCCGCGGCGCCGGCCTTGACGTGTTCGAAGGCGAACCCAATCTCGATCCTGGGTTCCTCGACCTGGACAACGTCGTGCTGCTGCCGCATTTGGGCAGCGCGACCGAGGAGACGCGGATCGCCATGGGAATGCGGGTCATCGACAACGTGCTGGCATTCTTCGAAGGGCGCGTCCCGCCCGACAAAGTGGTGTAGAGCCGACTTGCAGATCATGGGTTGTCTTTGGCCATCACGAGTATGGTCGGAAAGCGACTTCACCGCGCTGTGGGAACGGGTACGGGAACCTTTTTTCCGGCACATGCGACGGCTGGGCATCGCCGAATCGGTCGCGGAGATCCTGGCCCACGACTATCTTCCGCTTGCAGCCTGGGTCGCATCGCAGAAGAGAGATCACCCCTTGGTGCTGGGTGTCAACGGGGCTCAGGGTGCCGGAAAATCTACCCTGTGCGAATCCCTGATGCTGATCCTCGCGCACGGTTACGGCCTGCGTACGGCCGGTTTTTCCATCGACGATCTCTACCGCACCCGGGCGGAACGCGAACGACTCGCGCGGCAGATCCACCCACTGCTGATCACGCGCGGTGTGCCGGGTACCCATGACGTGGAACTCGGCTGCCGTCTCCTCGATGCGCTGCGCAACGCTGGCTCCGGTGCCCCGGTCGCCGTACCGTCCTTCGACAAGGCCGTGGATGATCGGCGGCCGCGAACCGAGTGGCCGACCATCGAGGGTCCGGTGGACGTGGTCATCTTCGAGGGTTGGTGTATCGGCTGCAAACCCCAGGCGGACGAGGATCTGGTCGCCCCCATCAATGCCCTGGAAGCCGAAGAAGATCCGGACGGAAGCTGGCGGCATTACGTCAATGATCAGCTCAAGGGTCCCTACGCGGATCTCTTCGCCCGCATCGATCGCTTGGTGATGTTGTGCGTGCCAAGCATGGACAGCGTTTTCGAATGGCGTGGCCTTCAGGAACGGAAGCTCGCGGCCTCGCTCCGGCTCGAAGGAGGCACGGGGGGGCATCGCCTGATGGACGATTCAGCACTGCGCCGCTTCATCATGCACTATGAGCGTCTCACCCGCCACGCGCTGGCGGAAATGCCGGCCCGTGCCGACATTACGCTTTTCCTCGACGAAGCACATCGTTTCTCCCGTGTCCACCTCGCGTCCTGAACCGTGAACCACCGTTTCCTCGCCGCATTGTTCGCCGGCATCCAATACCTCCTGCCGCAACACGGTCTTTCCAGGATCGTGCATGCGCTCGTCCGTATTCCTCACCCGTGGCTCAAGAACACCCTGATCCGGATGTTTTGCGCCATCTATCGGGTGGATTTGTCCGAGGCGGTTCATTCGAGCCCGGACAATTTCGAAAGCTTCAACGATTTTTTCACCCGGCCGCTCCGACCGGATGCCAGACCGATCTGCTCCGAACCCGGATGCATCGCCTCACCGGCCGACGGCGTCGTGAGTCAGATCGGTTTCCTCCGCGGCTCGACCCTCCTTCAGGCCAAGGGCAAGCACTTCGATTTGGTCGCACTCCTGGGAGGAGGCGGCGAATTCGCCCAGCGATTTGAGAACGGCAGCTTCGTGACCCTCTATCTCTCGCCACGCGATTACCATCGCATCCACCTGCCGCTCGACGCCATCTTGACCGCCATGACCCACGTCCCCGGCGCCCTGTTCAGCGTCAACGCGGCCACCGTGGAGACGGTACCGAATTTGTTCGCTCGCAACGAACGCGTCATTTGTCACTTCGAATCGGAGGCCGGCCCGATGGCGGTGATCCTGGTGGGTGCCCTCTTCGTTTCCAGCATCGAAACCGTCTGGCACGGCGTCGTGACACCGCCGGGCGCAGCCAAGGTGCGCCATTGGGATTACACGACGCAGGCGATTCGCCTCCAACGTGGCGACGAAATCGGGCGGTTCAACATGGGCTCCACGGTGATCGTCCTGTTCGGGAAAGATCGCGTTCGCTGGGATTCCCGCCATGTCCCAGGGTCGCGGGTCCGCATGGGGGAGTCGCTCGGGTCCCGGTGCTAGCCTGCCGGTTGTATCGTGCCCCAGTAGCGACAGGACGGGCATTGCCAGTGCAGTTCCCTGCATTCGAAACCACACTGTGTGCAACCGTAAGGAGCCTGTTGCGCGGCCGCGAGTTCCAAGAAATGGAGGGTGCGCTGCAACAGGGAAGTGAGTTCTTCCTCCTTACAGACATGGATGATGTAATCCAATGCCCTGCGGGCGATTTCCAGTTTCGGTCGCTCCCCGGCAACGCCGATCAGGTAATTTGCCGCGGCGACGTATCCTTCCCGTTGCGCGACCTCTTCCGCCAACCGCAGGGCCGCGGCGGCGACGCGATAGCGCTGGTAGAGATATTCCAGGTAGGCGATATACTGGTCCATTTGGCGGAGATTGGCATGGCACAGACGCAGCCGATCGATGATCTCCGGAAGGAAGGCAGGATTCTGAAACTCCACGGCGCGCAATAGTACGCCGGCTTCGTCCCAGCGTTGGGCTTGCAATGACAATTGGCATTTCAATAAGGTCGCGCGCACACAGCGTGGGTCTTCGCCCAGCGCCTGATGGAGGAATTCCCGTGCCTTCGCCACCGCCCCCACCGCCATCGCCGACTCGGCCTGTTCGCAAAGGAGTTGCGCCAGGATGACACTCCTCTGCTCGGTGTCCTGATTCTTGAGCGACCTGGCGCATTCAGTCGCCTTGGGCCAATCCTTCTCACTCAGGTAGATCCCGAGCAGCTGCCGGAGCGAAGCGGTACGATGCGACGCCGTGTCGACCAACTCGACGAAAATCGCCTCGGCCCGGTCGAGCAAACCAGCGCTGAGGTAATCCATGCCGAGTTCGAAACGGACGGCATGGCGTTGATCTTCGGTCAGATAAGGTTGCGCGCCCAGCCGCTCGTGCAAGTCGATTGCCCGGGCAAGGTCACCGTTTCTCCGAAACAGCTTGCCGATGGCGAGTTGCAGATCCAGTGTTTCGACTCCCGTATCGGCGAGCCGCATGAGCCAGTGGATCGCTTCCTCGGTTTTCTCGCTGACGAGGCAGCTGACGCCTTGTCCATAGGTTTGGCTCACCGCCGCCTGGCGATGGGCGGCCAATGCCCATCGGTAATGTCGCCTGGCGGCATACCAGCCGGACGCGGCGGCAACCGGAAGCAGCAAGCTGAGCAACTCGAGCATCGGCCCTTTCCCTCATGACCCGGTTCAGAGAATATCGCCCGCGGATTTCCCGACCCTGGCCATGTGCTTCTTCGAACCGCCCGAGCAATGCCCGATGGCTAAGAGATTTCCCTACCCCGAATTGCGGGCGTTATTGACACGATCCCGGAGTTCCTTGCCCGGCTTGAAGTGAGGTACATGCCTGGAAGGAAGTCGGACGGAGGCACCGGTCTTTGGATTCCGCCCCACTCGGGGTGGCCGGTAGTGCAGGGAGAAACTGCCAAACCCCCGAATCTCGATGCGGTCACCGGCGGCCAGCGTTTCACTCATATAAGCGATCATTTCCTTGATCGCCTGCTCGATCTCCTTCGGTGAAAGATGGGGATGCTTGGCGGCCAATGACTCGATCAACTCGGACTTGGTCATCTCGGTTCCTCATTTCCAGAAGAAACGGCGGGGGCGATGAACGCCCCCACGAAAGCCAGACCGATCAACGGTTTTCCATCTGTTCCTTGAAAATGTCGCCGAGCGTCGGGGCTCCCGTCGCCGCCTGCTGTGAGTAATCCTTGATTGCCGCGGCTTCCTCTTCCTGGTCCTTGGCTTTGATCGAGAGTGAAATGGTCTTGTTCTTCTTGTCCACACCCACGAATTTCGCCTCGATCTCGTCGCCCACGCTCAGCAAGGAACGGGCATCCTCGACGCGATCCCTCTGGATCTCCGAGGCACGCAAATAACCTTCTACGCCTTCCGCCAGGGTGATCACCGCGCCTTTCGCATCCACTTCCTTGACTACGCCGCGCACGATGGATCCCTTGTCATGGGATGCCAAATAGTTCTGGAAAGGATCCTGCTCCAGTTGCTTGATGCCGAGAGAGATGCGTTCGCGCTCCGGATCGATCGCGAGAATGACGGTTTCCACCTCGTCGCCCTTTTTGTATTGGCGAATCGCCTCCTCACCCGGTACCGACCAGGAAATATCGGATAGATGCACCAGACCATCGATGGCACCTTCAAGTCCGATGAAAATGCCGAAGTCGGTGATCGATTTGATGGTTCCCTTGATCTTTTCGCCTTTCTTGTGCGTCGCGGCAAACTCCTCCCACGGGTTCGGCTTGCACTGTTTCATGCCAAGGGAGATACGGCGGCGTTCCTCGTCGATGTCGAGTACCATCACCTCGACCTCTTCGCCGAGTTGCACCACCTTCGCCGGATTGACGTTCTTGTTGGTCCAGTCCATTTCCGATACGTGCACCAGACCCTCTACGCCCTCCTCGAGTTCGACGAAGCAGCCGTAATCGGTGAGATTGCTGACCTTGCCGAACAGGCGCGTGCCGGGCGGATAGCGACGGGCGATGTTGATCCACGGATCTTCGCCCAATTGCTTCAGGCCCAAGGAAACCCGGTTCTTTTCCTGGTCGTATTTCAACACCTTGACCTGGAGTTCCTGACCGATCTGCACGGCTTCGGAGGGATGTCGGACCCGCTTCCAGGCCATGTCGGTGATGTGCAGCAAGCCGTCGATACCGCCGAGATCGATGAAGGCGCCGTAATCGGTCAGATTCTTCACCACCCCGGTGACGATAGCGCCTTCCTTGAGGCTCTCCAGCAAGGCTTGCTTTTCCGCACTGTATTCGGACTCGACCACTGCACGACGCGACAGCACCACGTTGTTCCGCCGCTGATCGATCTTGATGACCTTGAATTCGAGATCCCGCCCTTCGAGAAAGCTGGTATCCCGCACCGGCCGAACGTCCACGAGGGAACCGGGCAGGAAAGCCCGCAGGGCACCGATGGCCACGGTGAAACCGCCACGCACCTTGCCGACGATGCGACCGACGACGGTCTCGTTTTTTTCGTAGGCCTTCTCCAGTTCCTCCCACGCCTTGAGTCTCTTGGCCTTGTCGCGGGACAACAAGGTCGACCCCAGACCGTCCTCGACCATGTCGAGCGCGACTTCCACTTGGTCGCCAACCTTGACCTCCAATTCCCCTTCGGCGTTGAGGAATTGCCACTTCGGAATGACTCCCTCCGATTTCAGCCCGGCATTGACTACCACCGCATCGGGACCGATATCGACCACCGTGCCGGTGATGATGCTGCCCGCACGCATTTCGGCTTTCGCCAGGCTTTCTTCAAACAGTTCTGCAAAGCTTTCGCCCATAAAAATTTCCATCGCCCGATCGTAACCAGGCGGATTCAAAATGTTTCGTTGCTCAACGCGCCCTCCCTCGGCTCAGGAAAGCACACCCAGATACCCGTCGAACCTGCGAGATCTTCACCTTGCATCGACGATCTCCAAACAACATTGGACAACTTCATCGATGGAAAGCTCCGACGAGTCGATGATGACGGCATCGTCCGCCGGCTTCAGGGGAGCCACGGGGCGCTCCCGATCCCTCCGGTCACGCTCTTCGATCTCTTTGGTCAAGTCACTGAGATTAACATCAATACCTTTTTCCTTCAACTGCTTATACCGACGAAGAGCGCGCACTTCGGCGCTCGCCGTGAGAAAGATCTTGTACTGCGCATCCGGAAACACCACCGTTCCCATGTCGCGACCGTCGGCGACCAGGCCGGGCGCACGGCGGAATTCACGCTGCTTGTCGAGCAATGCCTGCCGCACTCTTGGCAGTGCCGCCACCTTGGACGCCGTGCTTCCGCACGCTTCGGTGGCGAGCCGGTCGATGACGTCGACACCCCACAAGAGCACCCGGGGCGGATCCCCGGTTTCGAAACACAAATCCAGGGAGCGTCCGAGCCGCGCCAACGCCGCTTCGTCGTCGAGGGGGATCGAGCGATCCAGCGCGGCAACGGCGAGTGCGCGATAGATCGCGCCGCTGTCGAGGAAATTCCAGCCGAGGCGCGCGGCGAGCGCCCGCG
>DATMAX010000081.1:0-66383 GCA_035559395.1 Methylococcus sp.
CGACCAATAGCACAACGGAAAGTACGACCAGTATTCGAAACGCAAATTCCAACCCTAGATTCATGACCTATGACCTTAGACCTTGACTAACGACTCGGCCGGGAGGGGAAATCCAGTTGCCTTACCGGTCGATAAAATTGATGCACTCCAAATTGGGGATGGGCGCTACGAATCAGGCCGGAGACTGTTCCAGGCGTTCAGTCCATCCCGAGTAACCGATGATCCGCAGAACCCCGGTCCCGAAAGCCGAGCGGCGATCGAGTCGACATCCTCGCCGACACCGTTCACGAAGCGGCTCACGTAGCTCACGACAAAGCCAGCCGCGGAGGGCTGGCTTTTCATCCCGTTCGAAGGCGCGGCTCAGTTGAAGTCGAAGGTCCGGTTGGCGAGACCCGGCAGCCTCGGCAGATCCTGTTTGGGGAATTCGCCCGTCAAGGCATTCAAGAAGGCCACCAGATCACTCACCTGCTGCTCGGTCAGCTCCTTGTTGAGCTGGACCTTGGCCATGACCCGGACCGCCTCCTCCAGGGTCTTGACCCTGCCATTATGGAAATACGGTGCGGTCAGGGCGACGTTGCGCAGGGTCGGCACCTTGAACAGGTGCTCGTCTTCGGGCTTCTTCGTGACCTCGGCCCGCCCCTTGTCTTTCGAGAAGCCGTATTGGGCTTCCAGATAGCCGTTCGGATAGGTCGGGAACTTCATGAAGAAACCGGTTCCTTCCGGCAGGCTCGGACCGTTGAAGGCGGGACCGCTGTGGCAACCTATGCAACCGATTTCGGCGAAGGTGTTCATCCCCCGCACCTGCTGCTCCGTGAGGGCGCTCTGATCTCCTGCGACATACTTGTCATAGGGGCTGTTCGGGGTGATGAGGGTGCGCTCGTAAGCGGCGATGGCCTTGGCGGCGTTGTCGGCGCTGATGGCGTTGGCGTCACCGAAGGCGGCGGTAAACGCCTCGACATAACCGGGGATGGATTTCAGCCGCGCCACCACATCATCCCAGCTTTTCATCCCCATTTCGATCGGATTGGTGACGGGGCCCTTCGCCTGCTCCTCCAAGCTCGCGGCGCGACCGTCCCAGAATTGCACGGAGTTGAAAGCAGCGTTCCAGACCGTGGGTGCACTGCGACCGCCCACCTGTCCATGGACGCCTACCGAGCCACCGCGGTTGTCCTCGCCACCGAGCATGACATTGTGGCAGGAGTTACAGGAAACCGTCCCGGTGGAAGAAAGGCGGGGATCGAAATAAAGCATCTTGCCGAGCGCCACCTTGGCGTCGGTGGAAGGATTGGCGGTGGGCTCCGGCGCCTTGTCCGGGAGTGCCAGCCACTCAGCCGCCGTGGCGGTCGCCGAAACCCCGGCCAAGGTCAGGGCACAGGCAAGGGAACGTAGGGTGAACATGGTATGATCCTCCTCTGTGGGATTTCTTGGTTTTCTTCGCCGACGGGTTTACCGGCTTCAGCGAAGCTCTTATAGGGAATTACGCCGCTATTTGCAACCGGTAGACTACGCAGTCCCACGCTGCGGCCACCGCCACCACGCGCAAGCCGTCAATGACGGGTCGGATTTTCCCCCGCCCCGATCACGAGTTTCTTGGGGATGGCGACCAGATCGAAGGCAGCGAGATAGCGTGCCACCAACTCTTCACTGACGCTAATTTCCACTTTCGGCGGAGTCACCGTGACATTCATGGCCTCGATCCGCTTCTCCAGGCGTTGCACGAGCACGGTCATGGCAGCCACCACCCCCAATCCGAAGCCGATGGCGAGAAAAAGTGTGTACATAACGATCTCGGTTTCCACGATCGAATCCCTCGGTTCCAGTGTTCACGTTCTTGTTTATGTAATGGCGGCGAAGGCCTTTTTCAATTTGCCTGCGTCATCACACATCCGCATCGATACGGCATTTCTCCCGTAAAACGGTTACACTGGGAAACATCACTAAGTCGCCCTCGTTCCACATCGATCTTCATCCATGCACGGTCAAGATTCATCCCTGCCCAATACTCAGACCCGAGCCATGCGGGACCTGCGGGAAATCATTGATTCCGGTCGTCCCCTGGCATACGTCCGCACTGCCGAGGAACGCCGCATCGCCCAGCTGCTGGCCGAAGTGGCCAAACACGGTTTCGAACCCGCCATATCGGTATGGACCTGGAGCCTCACCGAGGGCATGCACCGCGACGACGGCACAGCACCAGCCGAAGCCACCCTGGACCCCCGGGATGCGCTCGATTTCATCGCCGCATACCCCGAACCGGCGCTGTTTCACCTGAAAGACTTCCACGAGCCGCTGCGGGATCGCCCCGACGTCCGCCGCCGTATCCGTGATCTCTACGAAATTTGCTTCGACCGCGGCAAATTCGTGATCCTCTCCTCGCCCGTGCGTTTCCTACCGGAGGAGGTGGAGCGCAACCTGATGTACCTCGAGTTGACTCTGCCGGACTTGTCCGAGCTGGTCGCATTCCTGCGCCAGGAGAGCGCCAGCATAGCCGCTCTGGGCGGCTCGATCGACGCCAACGAGACTACCCTGATCCAGATGGGACGGGCTTTGCAGGGCTTGACGCTGGACGAGGCCCGCCATGCCATCCGCCGGGCCCTGGCCGACAGCCGGCATCTCGGCGCCGAATCACTGCCGGCGCTGTATGAGGAGAAGCGCTTGTTGGTGAATCGTACCGGTCTGATCGAATATATCGCCGACAGCACCCAGATCGACCGGGTCGGAGGTCTCGAAAACCTCAAGAAGTGGCTACTCGAACGCCGGGAATTGTTCCGTTTGCGTGATCAGATCAGTGCCGAGATCGTACCCAAAGGAGTACTGATCATGGGGATCTCGGGTTGCGGCAAGAGCCTTTCGGTCAAGGCCATCGCCTCCTGTTTCGGGTTGCCCCTGTACCGCATCGACATGACCGAAATCTTTTCCGGACGGCATGGTTCGCCGGAAGGGGCTTTCGTCACCGCTTGCCGCATGTTGGAGCAAATCGCCCCGGCCGTGGTCTGGTTCGACGAGATCGAAATGGGCATCACCTCAGCCGAATCCGCCGGCGAGCAAGGACGCTTGTTTGCTTTCTTTCTCACCTGGATGCAGGAAAAGGCGAGCGGGCTGTTCGTCGCCGCCACCGCCAACCGCATCGACTTGTTGCCGGCGGAAATGATCCGCAAAGGGCGCTTCGACGAAGTGTTCTTCGTCGACCTGCCGATCGATGAGGAACGCGTCGAGATCTTCCGGATCCATCTGCAACGGCGGGGCATCGACACCCGAGACTTCGACCTCTCCCGGCTCACCAAGCTGACCAAGGGCTGGACCGGGGCCGAGGTGGAGCAGTGCGTGGTGTCTGCCCTGACCACGGCCCGCCTCGAGAACCGCGTGGTAACGGTCGAAGATCTACTCCGCGCCGGTGGCAAGATCGTGCCCTTGTCCAAGACCATGAAGGAACAGATGGACCACATCCGGAGCTGGGCTTACAGCCGTGCCGTGCGGGCCTCCCCGCCCGAGCACGCTTATTGACCGGCTGGCGTGAACCGCATGTCCGATGTCCCGATTCGGTATGCGGCGCGGCTCCTCAGCGAGGAATCCCCGTTCCCTCGGAGATTGGCCACGGCTCGGTGTATGATTTTCCGGAAAATGGACCGACCGCGGAGAAAAACCCATGCAGCCCATCCCCGAGTATAGAGACGACCTGCCCAATCTGTGTGGCAACGAGGAGCATATCGAGTCCGTGTTGCGAAATCGCCCCGACCGGGTGTTCAAGCCCATGAGCCCGATCGCCTTCGATCGAATTCGCAGCGCCTGCGCCATCGCTCTCCACATGCACCAACCGTTGATCCCGGCAGGAGGCAGCGATCTCCACACCGCCGAGATCATCAGCAATCTCCAATACATGATGGAAAACCAACACATCGGCGACAACCACAATGCGCCGGTGTTCCACTGGTGCTACAAGCGCATGGGAGAATTCATTCCGCAGCTGGTCGCCGAAGGCAGGGAACCCCGCGTGATGTTGGAATACTCCGGGACGCTGTTCCATGGCCTTGGCAAGATGGGGCTTAACGATGTCTTCGAAGCGCTCAAACCGATCACCTGCGACCCGGAGTTACGCCGCTGCGTGGAGTGGCTGGGTTGTCCCTGGGGACACGCGGTGGCGCCGTCCACCCCGGTCCAGGACTATCGGCTCCACGTCAAAGCCTGGCAGCAGCACTTCGCCGCCATCTTTGGCGAAGAAGCCCTCGCCCGCGTACGCGGCTTTTCACCTTCCGAGATGGCCCTGCCCAACCATCCCGATGTCGCTTATGCGTTCGTCAAGACTCTGAAGGACTGTGGCTATCTCTGGGTTCTGGTGCAGGAACACACGGTGGAACGCCCGGAAAACGGCTTCGGCCCGGAACGGAAACATCTTCCCCATCGTCTAGTTTGCCGCAACTCGGAGGGCGAGAGCATCAGTATCATCGCCATCGTCAAGACCCAAGGCAGCGACACCAAGCTGGTGGCGCAGATGCAGCCCTATTATGAGGCCAAAGGGCTATCACGCTGGGAGTTAGCGGGCCGCTCGGTACCACCCCTGGTGACCCAGATCGCCGACGGCGAGAATGGCGGCGTGATGATGAACGAGTTTCCGCCCAAATACATGGAAGTGGTCCGGGAAGCGAGCGGCAGCGATACCCCGCTGATGAACGTCAGCGAATATCTGGAATTCCTGTTCGACCTCGGCATCTCCGAAAGCGATCTGCCCGAACTCCAGCCCATCCACCAGAAGAAGATCTGGGAACGCTTCAACCCCGGTGCAGGACCCGAGAAACTCACCGAAGTCATCGAGGAATTGAAAAAAGAAGATCACCGCTTCCACATGGAGGGCGGGAGCTGGACCAACGACATTTCCTGGGTTCGCGGATACGAGAACGTGCTCGGACCGATGGAGGAAGTGAGTTCCTTGTTCCACGAAAAAGTCACCCGCGCCGGCATCCGCCCGGACGACCCCCGCTACCGCAAGGTGTTATTCCATCTGCTCACGACCCAGACCAGTTGCTATCGGTACTGGGGTCAGGGACTCTGGACCGAGTATGGCCGGGAATTGTGCCGGCGAACCCGCGCGATCCTCGCGCACGAATTTTGAGAAGTCGCGTCCAGATCGCCTTCCAGCTCGCCACGAGATTTCTTGCCCCCGCAGCCCGACAGCGCTTATGCTGCCTCGAGTGATCGGCCGGACCCGAGAAGCCATGCCGCAGAGCGAAAATACCCTGCCCAAACTTCGTGTCACCTGCAGTAACTGCAGCCTGAACACCCTTTGCATTCCACGCGGCTTGACGCGGGACGATATCGATCGCATCGGATGTCTCGTGAATCGGCGCAGAACCCTTGCACGCGGCGAATCTCTCTATCGTCGCGGCGACCCGTTTCGCGGCATCATCGCCGTAAAAGCCGGCACGGCCAAACTGCTGAGCCAGGATCGCCTGGGCGAGGAGTACGTCACGGCCTTCCTCCTGCCCGGCGAACTGATGGGCTTCGATGGATTGTCGGGCGAAGTCCACCAGTGTTCGGCGGTGGCGCTGGAGACCCTGAGCTATTGCGAAATCTCCGCCTCGCAAATGGACAAGCTGTGTCGCGAAATGCCGCAATTGCTGCGAGAGCTGTTCCGCCATGCCGGCAAACGGATCGACAGCGCCACCGACCTCGCACTCTTGACCAAGCGTCCCGCCGAGGCCCGTGTCGCGGCGTTCCTGACCGACCTTTCCGAGCGCCTCAGGCAGCGGGGATTTTCCGGCGCGGAGTTCCGCCTCAGTCTCAGCCGGCAGGAGATCGGTGAATACTTGGGGATGGCGCTAGAAACCGTGAGCCGGGTGTTCAGCCAGTTCGACGCCCAGGGCATCATCGAGATCCGCAACCGCAATGTACGCATTCTGGACGGCGCGGGACTGATCCGCATCGCCGACGGTGATCCCATCAAGTCTTGAGCCCGGTCCCCCGTTTGAGGATCACCAACCCCACGATCGTCAAGAGCAGGATCAAAATCGAGGTCATGGCGAAGGCCTGGGTGATCGGCACGTCCGAAGTGCCCAGAAATCCATACCGGAAGGCATTGACCATGTAAAGGATGGGATTGAGATGGGAAAGATTCCGCCAAAACTCCGGCAGGAATTCGACCGAATAAAATACCCCGCCCAAGTACACCAAGGGTGTCAGGACGAAGTTCGGCACGATGGAAATATCGTCGAAGCTGTTGGCGAATACGGCATTGAGAAAACCCGCCAGGGAAAACAACGTCGCCGTGAGGATGAACATGGCGGCGACGATCTCGGGGTGGATCGGTCGAGATTCGCTGAATCCCATGGCAATTCCCATCACCACGCCACCGACCAGGAGGCCGCGAGCGATACCGCCACCCACGTACCCTACCAAGATGACCCACTCGGGCACGGGAGCGACCAACAATTCTTCGATGTTGCGTTGGAATTTCGCGGAAAAGAACGAGGAAACCACGTTGGCATAGGAATTGGTGATCACCGACATCAGGATCACGCCCGGTGCGATGTAATCCAAATAACGGAATCCCGCCATCGGACCGATCCGCGTGCCGATCAAAGAACCGAAGACGAGGAAATAGAGCCCGCTGGTGACTGCCGACGGCAACACCGTCTGCGGCCAGATGCGGAGGAAGCGGTGCGCCTCCTTGTGGAGGATCGTTTGCAAAACGACGCGAGCGTTCATACGCAGACCGTTTGCGATGACGTTGCCGGGAAATTCTCCATGCAGCGAAACTTCGAAATTTTCGTGGAACTACTTACGAGGCGACTCCATTCGGTTCCAAGGTGCCTACGACCAGACCAGTTTTCGTAAGGCGTTCGGGATCGGATTCTTCCAGCATGTGGAAGAACCATTGTTCCAACCGGTTCGCAGCATTGCGGATGCTCACCACCTCGATGCCAGCCTCGCCCAGGGCATCGAACAGGCCGTGCACACCGAGCTCGCGCGGCACGGTGGCGGCGATCGTGCCGTCGGCTTGAAATTCCAGGCGATAACCGGGAACCTCTGGCAACACCGCCACCGGCCGCCGCGGCTCCAGGATGAAGGCATTCACCTTGAGCTTCGCCAACAGTCCAACCATGGTGCTGTGTTCGACGATCCGCCCGTGATTGATGATGGCGATGTTGCGACAGAGGTTTTCCGCTTCCTCGAGGTAATGCGTGGTGAGGATGATGGTCGTTCCCTCGCGGTTGATGCGCCGAAGCAGGTCCCACAGGGACCGTCGGATCTCGATGTCGACCCCGGCGGTCGGCTCGTCCAGGATCAAAAGCCGGGGAGCGTGCACCAACGCCCGGGCGATCATCAAGCGTCGTTTCATCCCCCCCGAAAGCTGACGGGACACGGTATTGCGCTTGTCCCAAAGACCCAGCTGGGTCAGACATTCCTCGGCGCGATCCAGCGCCATGCGACGGGGAATCCCGTAGTACCCTGCCTGGTTGAGAACGATCTGGATGACTTTCTCGAACTGATTGAAATTGATTTCCTGGGGTACCAACCCGAGACAGCGCTTGGCGGCGTCGCGCTCGCGGTCGAGATCGTGGCCGAAAATCGATACCGTCCCGGAAGTCTTGGTCACCAACGAACTGAGGATCCCGATGGTGGTGGACTTGCCGGCACCGTTGGGACCGAGCAGCGCAAAGAAATCTCCCGCTGCGACGTCCAAGTCGATGCCTTTCAGAGCCTCCACTCCATTCTTGTAGGTTTTCCGCACTGCCCTAAGAGAAAGCGCCACCATGGAACGGTATTTTCACAGCCGATTGTTTACAATCGCAAAATTCGAACCCCAAAACGAGGCTGCCATTGTATCAAAAGCAACCCGAAGGCTCGCCCGCCGTCCCCCTTCTCCGCAACAGGGGCCAACGCGGGCGGAAGCAACTACCGGAGTTGGTCGCCGCGCTGGATCTCGGTTCCAACAGCTTCCATATGATCGTCGCCAGCCTGCGGAACGGTGAGTTGGTGATCCTGGACCGGTTGCGGGAAATGGTCCGGCTCGCCGCCGGGCTCACCCCGGCTCGCACGCTGACACAGGACGCCCAAGTCCGCGCTCTGGAATGCCTGGAGCGTTTCGGCCAGCGGGTACGCGGCATGCCCCAGGGTACGGTGCGTGCAGTCGGCACCAATACCTTCCGCGTGGCTCGCAACGTGCAATCCTTCCTGGCTCTGGCGGAACAGGCCCTGGGACATCCGATCGAGATCATTTCCGGTATCGAGGAAGCGCGTCTGATCTATCTCGGCGTCGCCCACAGCCTCGCCGCCGACGGTCGTCGCCGTATGATCATGGACATCGGTGGCGGCAGCACCGAATTCATCATCGGCGTGGACAAGACCCCCTTGAACAAGGAAAGCTTGCATGTCGGCTGTGTCTCGATGAGCCTCACCCATTTCGGCGACGGTAAGATCACGCCCAAACGCTTCCGGCGCGCCGTTCTACAAGCGGAACAGGAGCTGGAACCGATCGAACATATCTTTCATCGCGACCATTGGGACGAAGCCGTGGGCACTTCGGGCACACTGCGCTCCATCCAACGCATCCTCGAGGCCGCCGGCTGGAGTCGCGACGGAATCACGCCGGAAGGTCTCGACCGCATGATCGATGGCGTGCTCAGCGCCGGACACGTCGATCGCATTCCCTTCCCCGAACTCAGCGCAGAGCGCCGCCCCGTTTTCCCGGGAGGACTGGCGATCCTCCATGCCGCATTCAACATCCTCCGCATACCGCGGATGAAAGTGGCCGAGGGCGCTCTCCGCGAAGGTCTCCTCTACGACCTGCTCGGCCGCTTGTTCGACGATGACATCCGCAGCCGCAGCGTGTCCGCCTTGGCCGCGCGCTACCACGTCGACTCTACCCATGCCGAACGGGTGCGCGAAACCGCCCGTTACCTGTTGGAACGCTGGCCTTGGCATGGACCGATCGAGCGCGATACGGCGGGGCAACGGTTGATGTGGGCCGCCGAATTGCACGAGATCGGTCTCGACATCGCCCACAGCCAATACCAGAAACACGGCGCTTACGTGGCCGCCAATGCCGATATGCCTGGCTTCTCTCGGCAGGATCAGGAAATCTTGGCCGCTTTGATCCGCGCCCACCGGCGCAAATTTCCGACCAAGCTCTTCGGCGAGCTTCCGCCGCCCTGGAACGAGGCGGCCCGGTGGCTGGCGGTGATCCTGCGATTGGCGGTGATCCTCAACCGAAGCCGTCATACCGCTCCACACCCCGAAATCCGGGTCGAGGGAGACGAGCGACGCGTGCTGTTGCGATTCTCCGAGCGCTGGCTCCATGAACACCCGCTGACGACGGCCGACTTGCAGCAAGAAGCCGAATATCTTCGCAGCGCAGGTATTCGCCTCGAATTTTCCTGAGCTCCCCGCCATGATCCGTTTTCTCCATCAGCTCGCCAATCTCTTCCCCCTCTGGGTGTTACTCACGAGCGGGCTGGCGCTACATTTCCCTGGTTGGTTCGACTGGTTCAGCGGGCCCCTGATCGTCTGGGGTCTCGCGTTCATCATGCTCGGTATGGGGATGACCCTGTCCCTCGACGATTTCCACCGGGTGCGCCGACGTCCCCGCCAGGTATTGGCCGGTGTCGTAGCGCAATTCGGCGTCATGCCGTTCTTGGGTTGGATCGTCGCCCGGGGAATGCACCTGGACCCAGCCCTCGCCGTCGGACTCATCTTGGTGGCGTGCTGTCCCGGCGGCACGGCTTCCAACGTCGTGAGCTACCTCGCACGGGCCGACGTCGCACTTTCGGTGGTGATGACCACGGCCTCCACCTTCGCCGCGGTCGGGTTGACCCCGCTGCTCACAAAGGCCCTGGCTGGTGCCTACGTCCCCGTGGATGCCTGGGGACTCTTCGTGGATACCTTGCAAGTCGTGGTACTGCCGGTGAGCCTCGGTTTGTTCATGCGGCATTTCTTTCCGCGTGTGGTACGTACCGTCCACCCGTTCGCGCCCCTGCTATCGGTGGTTTTCATCGCCTTGATCTGCGCCAGCATCATCGGAGCGAACGCCACGACCATCAAAGCTTCCGCCCTGAAGCTGTTCTGTGCCGTGGCCCTGCTTCACGTCGGGGGATTCGCCCTCGGCTATGTCTTCGCTCGCCTACTCGGTTATCCGAGAGTGATCTGCCGAACCGTGTCCATCGAAGTCGGCATGCAGAACTCCGGGCTGGGCGCAGTGCTGGCCCGCGGTAGCTTCCCCGATTTGCTGCTCGCCCCCGTTCCTGCGGCGATTTCCGCCAGTTTTCATTCTCTTCTCGGGAGCCTATTGGCGGCTTGGTGGCGGATGCGTTCGCGCATGAAGGAGCCAGAGGCGCCGCCCATGGCCGCAGTGGTGTTGGAACCCGAAGAGACTTGAGCGGGACACGCCGCGTGGTCCATTCCATGGCGGACCCATCCCCCGCCGCTCACGCGAAGATCGTCGGGATGTCCCAATATCAGCTGGGCGCTGCCGGCTCGCCACGAAAATCGTGGGCCAGGTTATAATTCGACCAAGGTTTTCCTTTAGAAAAGAGCCATCTTTGCGCAATCGATGATGCGTGCCACTTTGTTCCGATCCCACACCCTACCTCATCCCGGCCTGTCCGTCCTCGGACGCAGACAGGAGCCGGGCGAAAACCCGCCAGCGGATCGAGGTCGGCCTGCTTGCAGCCGGCTGGCAGATTGCCCTGTCCTCCAGGATGGGGCTGCCGGGAAGATCGCAGCATCAATGCGCCGTTTTTCAACCCTTCCTCGAAGGGGGGTTCAAACCAACGAGGTATCGTATGAGAAAATTCATGGGTCGATCTCTAGCTCTGGCGGCATTGCTCACACTGCTGCTCGGGGGCATCGACGAGGCTTTCGCCAAGCGGCTCGGCGGCGGGAAATCCTTTGGCAGCCGACCATCCTACAGTGAGCCATATCGACGCTCTCCGGATGTCCACCCAGCGACCCCGAGTTCGCAACCGGGGTATCCTGCGAAGCCAACGGCGACACAGAGAAACCAGGAGGTTCGCGAAACCTTGTCCCGCCGCGGTGGATGGGCGAGCGTATTGGGCGGACTCGCGCTCGGCGGCTTGCTGGGGGCGATGTTGTTCGGCGGCGCCTTCGAACACATCAACCTCCTCGACCTCTTGGTATTCGCCGGTCTTGCCTATCTGTTGTTCCGTCTGTTGGCTTCCCGTCGCCCACAACCGTCCACGAGCACGGCAGGGGGAGCGGTACGTTTTCCTGAACCGGGCCGGGAAGCTCACGAAGCTCCTTACCTGAGAGAGAATGCACCGGAACCGACGCGGAGGTATTTCGACACCGACCTGCTGCGCGGTGCGCGTACCACGGCACCCCGGTTTCCCGCCGATTTCGCTGCCGAGAGCTTTTTGGCCGGGGCCAAGGCGGCGTACCGACACTTGCAACAGGCTTGGGATGAACACGATCTGGCCGAATTGCGCGCCCTGGTGACCGACAAGGTGTTCGCGGAACTGCAGGAACAGCTGCGCGCCATGCCGGTGCGGCAAACCACCGAGATCCTGCGCCTGGACGCGGAAATCCTCGAAGTGCGTGACCTCGATCCGGAGCGGGAAGTCGCCGTCCTGTTCGATGCCCTGCTGCGTGAATCTCCCGAAGAAGAGGCTCATCCGGTGCGCGAGGTCTGGCATTTCGTGCGGCCGCGTTCGAGCCGGCAACCCACCTGGTTTCTGGACGGCATCCAGCAAGTCGAGGAGTGAACGCCGCGCTCGGCGGAAAGATACCGTGGCGGTCCGCTGCCGTGCTCGTCGTCGCAATCGTCGCGGCGTTGGCTTGGTATGGGACAACCAGCACCGATGCCAGGGCCGATCTGTCCGTGACGACGATCACCGGAGAGCGACTGGACTTGCGCGATTGGCGCGGACCTCCCATCGTTCTCGCCTTCTGGGCCAGCGACTGCAAGAGTTGCCGGGAAGAACTGCCGGCACTCTTGGATCTGCACCGGGAATACGCGCCACGGGGGCTACGCGTGGTCCTCGTGGCCATGCCCCATGACCTTCCGAGTCGGGTCGTGGCGCTGGCCAAACAGCAGGAATGGCCGTTCTTGGTCGCGCTCGATCCCAAGGGCGAAGCGGCGGAATCGCTCCGGGTCCGTTACGTCCCGGCCAATTTCCTGATCGGGAAAGGGGGTCGCGTGATCCTTTCACGACTGGGGAAGATCGATCCCGCAGCGTTCCGGGAGGCGCTCGCGCCGCTGCTTCCCAAGGGATGAACCGCGATGTGGCTCAAGGCATTCCATCTGATCTTCATGGTGACCTGGTTCGCCGGCCTCTTTTACCTGCCGCGCCTGTTCGTGTATCACTCCATGGCGGCGGATGCCGTGAGCATCGAGCGTTTCAAGATCATGGAGCGAAAACTGTTTTGGGGCATCATGACACCCGCCATGGTGCTGACGCTGGTCTTCGGGATTTGGATGCTGCTGGACTATGCCTGGGATCTTTACGGCGACAGCGGCTGGTTGCGCGTCAAGCTGGTTTTGATCTTGCTTCTCGTGGGCTATCACGGTCTGTGCTGGCGGTGGCTGAACGAGTTCGCCGAGGACAACAACCGTCACAGCCATCTTTTTTATCGCTGGGTCAACGAAGTCCCGGTGCTGTTTCTTTTCGCCATCGTGCTCCTGGCGACTCTGAAGCCTTTCTGAGTTTCGACCCGGCGTGCTCGGTTGCTAGGTATCCGGGCCGGGGGCAATCCCGACGTCTCCCAACAACGACCGGATCGACTGCTTCACGGCGGCGGCGGCGCTCTCCAGTTGCCGTCGTTCGCGTCGATTCAGACGCGGCCGCAGATGGCGGATGATGCCCTTGCGTCCGACCACGACCGGGATGCTGAAGCAGTTCTCCCGGATCCCCATCCATTCGTCGAAATAAGTAGCCAAGGGTATGGTTCGGTGCTCGTCGAAGACGATGGCCTCCAACACCAAACAGGTGGCGGCGGCGATGGCATAGTTGGTATAGCCCTTCAGTCGATAGACCTGGAAGCCGGCCTCCGTCACCTGCCGCAGGATATCGCGGTGCGCCGGGGAATCCCGGATGGGCTCGCCGCCGGCCTGGGCGTTGCCCAGCACGGGAAACTGGTTCGGTCCATGCTCTCCCAACACATAGGCGCGGAGATCGTCCGGATGAATGTGTTCCCGTTGCGACAAAAGCGTGCGGAATCGCGCCGAATCCACCAGCGTCCCCACACCCATGACCCGATCCGGGCTGAACCCGGACAACCGGGTGGCGTGGAAGGTCATGACGTCGACCGGATTGGTAATGACCACCAGCAAGGCCTCGGGATTTCGCACCGCGATTCCGGGAATGAGCTGACGGAACAGGGCGACGTTGCCCGGTCCCAACTGCATGCGCGAGGTGAACCGCGCATCTGCCGGGACCGAGCAGGTGATCACCACGATGTCCGAGTCCGCGACCGCTTCGAGAGCACAGGCTTCGATGGTCATCGGCCGGGCAAAAAAGGACAACGCATGTTGCAGATCCAGAGCATCGCCCAGCGCCTTCCCCTCATCCCGGGAAGCGATCACGAGATGCTCGCAGAGTTGCTTGAGTACGATCGTATAGGCCAGGGTCGAACCGACCCTGCCGGCGCCCAGAATCGAGATCTTCACTCCAGCCGTCCGTCCCCTCCCATTCCCGAAACGCCCGGTTTCTCGCTCTCCCTTTCAGTGCTTGACCCAGTGCCACCGGCCGGGCTTGGATGCGGCATCGAGTTCACGTTCCCCGAGCCGATGGGCCGCCGCGCCAACGACCCGGTGAAACTGCAGGAATCGTGTCGTGGAGAGTTTGACCGTGATGAAACCGAAGTGGAGGTGGATCACCCCGCACTCCCGGCACAACGATACGCCAATCTCGGAATCTCCGCCCAGGGTTTCGAGCCGACAGGCTTTCTTTTCCATTTCAAACCATCCTCCATGCCGCATCGTCCTCGTCGAGCAAGGATCCCCGCGGTTGTGTGTCTGCCAAGGTGCGGATGGCCAGCACATGCCAGCGCGCGGCCAGCGTCCGGTACAACAGCCGCAGCTCGTTGTCCGCCAACGCCGGGTGCTCCGAAATCTGCCGGAACTGGCGGCTGAGCCCCACCGCCGCGCAAGGATCGTATTCCATGTAAAAGCGTTCCACCAGCATACCTGCCGCCAGATGGAGCAAGCCCAATTCCCGACCCGAGTGACTGGGCCGTTCCCCTACGGTGATGTTCGCGCTCGCTTTCGCCGTCGACCCGAGTTTTCGCACGCCCATGGATTCACCCCTCCGCATCATCGTTGCTGTTTCAGGATCAGTAATTGAGAATTATTATCAATTATTGGCGGAAGTCAACGAAAACACGATGAATCTCTAGGAGAGTCGGGCCAACTTCAGCCTCTCCGTGCCCACCGAACGCCGCCAACGGGTTCTTCAGACCGCTTTCTTCAAGCCATCCAACAAGATCGACTGGGCCTCGACGTGCCGTAAGTTCTCGCTGCGATGGTAGCTGCCGTCGGGACCGAGGAGCCAGGACTGGCTGTCGTCCCGCAAAAGGAGATCGAGATCGGCGCGGATACGTTCGGCCAGCTTCTTGTTCTCGACGGGAAAACAGGTTTCCACCCGCCGGAACATGTTGCGCGCCATGAAATCGGCGCTGGATGCGTATACTTCCGGCTCCCCACCGTTTTCGAAGTAATACACGCGGCTGTGTTCCAGGAATCTACCGATGATCGAACGCACCTCGATGTTCTCCGAGAGTCCCGCAATCCCCGGACGCAGGCAGCAGATTCCGCGCACGATCATGTGGATCCGCACGCCCGCCCGCGACGCCCGGTACAGCGCCTGGATCAATTTCGGTTCTGCCACCGAATTGACCTTGAGGATGATCCGCGCCGGCCGGTGCTGCTGGGCATGCTCGATCTCCCGATCGATCTTGCGCAGCAAGGACCGGTGCAGCGTGAACGGCGACTGCAAGAGTTTGTGCAGCTTACCCATCTTGCCGAGGCTAGTGAGTTGCACGAAGACCCGGCGTACGTCCTCGCCCAGTTGCCTGTCGGCGGTGAGGAGGCTGTAGTCGGTGTAAAGGCGCGCCGTCTTGGGATGGTAATTGCCGGTACCGAGATGGGTGTAATACTGCAATTGCCGCCCTTCCCGCCTCAGGATCAGGAGCATCTTGGCGTGGGTCTTGTAGCCGACGATCCCGTAGACCACCTGAACGCCGGCGTCCTGGAGCCGGTAGGCCAGGGAAATGTTGGCCCGCTCGTCGAAGCGAGCGCGCAGTTCCACCACCACCGTGACTTCCTTGCCGGCCCGCGCCGCCCGCTCCAATGCCTCCACGATCGGCGAGTCCGGGCCGGTACGGTAGAGGGTCTGCTTGATCGCGACCACGTGCGGATCGTCCGCAGCCTGCCGAAGCAACTCGATGATCGGCATGAACGACTCGTAGGGATGATGGAGCAGGATGTCCTGATGGCGTATGGCTTCGAACAGGTCCTTGTGTCCGGTGAGTTGCCCCGGCCAGCCCGGTGTGAAGACCGGATATTTCAATTCCGGCCGATCCACCAGCTCGTAGATTTCCCGCGTGCGACTGAGATTGACCGGACCATCGACCCGATACAAGCGATCTTCGCTCAAGCCGAACTGTGCCAGCAGAAACTTGACGATGGCATCCGGACAATTGTCGGCGACCTCCAGCCGCACCTCGTCGCCGTAATTGCGGCTGGCCAGCTCTCCCTCCACCGCCCGCAAGAGATCGTCGATTTCCTCCTCGTCCAGGAACAGGTCGCTGTTGCGCGTCACCCGGAATTGATAGCAACCACGCACTTTCATGCCGTGGAACAAATCTCCGACGAAGGCGTGAATAACGGACGAGAGGAACACGAAATCGTGCGGACCGCTGTCGGTTTCGCCCTGCGGCAATTGGATGATGCGCGGCAAGGCCCGCGGAGCCTGGAGGATCGCCAGATGGATGTCGCGCCCGAACGCATCCTTGCCCGACAGCGAAATGATGAAGTTGAGCATCTTGTTGAGGATGCGGGGAAAGGGATGCGCCGGGTCGAGTCCGATCGGGCTCAGGATCGGCAACAGTTCCTCCTCGAAGTAGCGGCGCAGCCAGCGCAGCTGGGATTCGTTCCAGTCCGCACGACGCACGAAGCGGATGCCTTGAGCCTCCAACGCCGGCAACAATTCCTGATTCAAGACCCGGTATTGTTCCGCCACCAGCTCGTGCGCCCGCTGCGCGATCGCAGCGAGTGTCTCGCCCGGCGAGAGCCCGTCCGGCTCGGTCGGCGCCGCGCCCAGTTCCGCCCGCTGGATCAATCCGGCGACGCGGACCTCGAAAAA
Source organism: Methylococcus sp. (assembly GCA_035559395.1). GTDB lineage: Bacteria > Pseudomonadota > Gammaproteobacteria > Methylococcales > Methylococcaceae > Methylococcus. Next base: position 16,314 of record DATMAX010000081.1, read on the forward strand.
CTCGTCCATGTTGGAACAGGAAATGCAAAGGAAATTGAGCCGTTCCAACAACGGAATGCGGCTGTCTTTGGCCTGTTCCAGCACCCGCCAATTGAACTCCAGCAGGCTGAGTTCCCGGTTCAGATACCATTTCGGATCGTCGAGGCTGGGTTCTTCCGGGCCAGGTTCCGCAGCCCCTTCCACCCCGGCGGCCGCGAGCTCGACCGCCTCGGCGCCCTTCTCCATGTCGCCGACCATGAACTTGGCCGCCCGAATCATTCGCTGGGCTTTCTGACGATTGAATCCGGGGATCTTGGTCAGCCGCTCGATGTCCGCATCCGCGAGTTCCTCGACCGAAAAAATACCGTGTTCCGCGAGAACCATCCGGGTCGACCGGCTGATTCCCTTGACCTTACCGATTCCCAAACGACCTCCCATCGTTCTCCGTTCCTGTCGACCTCCACCCTGCGTCCGCTTTGGGACCCCGCTCACTCGAACAGCGCGAGATATTCCCCATAACCTTCTTCGACCAGCTTCTCCTTGGGAATGAAGCGCAACGCCGCCGAGTTGATGCAATAGCGTTTGCCGGTCGGCTCCGGCCCGTCATCGAATACATGACCCAGGTGCGAGTCGGCATGTTTGCTGCGCACCTCCGTCCGCGTCGTGAACAGGGACCGATCGAGCCGGGTAACCACGTTGTGGGGATCGATCGGCCGGGTGAAGCTCGGCCAGCCGGTTCCGGAATCGAACTTGTCGCGCGAACTGAACAGGGGCTCCCCCGAAACCACGTCCACATAAATCCCTTCCCGGTGATTGTCCCAATACCGATTGCGGAATGGCGGTTCCGTGTCTTCCTCCTGGGTCACCGCGTATTCATCGGGCGCGAGCCGACGTTTCAGATCTTCGCGTGTCGGACGTTTGAACTGCTCCGCATCCCAAGCCATGGCAGAACCTCCAAGCCAGCAAAACAACATTATCACCCAAAGAAATTTCCCCATGATTGCGCTCCTCCGCCGTCCTAAAGTCAATAAGACCCCTGGCCCTGCGTATCGATCCCGCCTTCCGCTGCCACTTCTGGCATGGCCCGAGGAAAGATACTACAATGCCCTTCCTTCACAGGTGCCGACCCGCCGCGAGGCGGGTGGTGAAACGGGAAGCCGGTGTGGATCGTCAGGGATCCCAATCCGGCGCTGCCCCCGCAACGGTGATTGAGCCGGAATCCGCCCTCCGCGGGCGTCGGTTCCGAGACGCGTTCGATGGACCACTGCGCACAAGCGCGGGAAGGTGAGCGCGTCGGCGCAAAGCCACTCATCAGCCCGGAGACCGGCCTGTGTCGAAACCGACCGTGCGGAGGGCGCGGATCAGCTGTTCTCCTTGCTTCTCTTTCCGGCACCCGACGAACCCACCGTCGGGTGTGGGAAAGAGGCCGTACGATTCCGGGGCGCAATCTGCAGGCCCGTTCCGGCACGGAGAAGAGCCTCTTTCGCTGACCTTCCGCGATTCATCCACGCCACGCGGGTGTGCGTGGCATTTGTCGCAAGGCCAGCATGAAATCCCAATTTATCCCTGTCTTCCAGTTCCTGCTCGGCGCCGCCGTGCCGCTCACCGGCCTGGCGACCGACGCCGATGTCCGAGAACTCGAACCCCTGGTGGTCACGGCCACCCGAACCGAAACTCCAGGTCTTCAGGTCGGCAGCTCGATCACGGTGTTGACCGCGGAGGACATCGCGCAACGGCGTCTCTACTCCGTGGCGGACGTGCTTCGCGTCGTGCCCGGGCTCGATGTGGTCGAGACCGGCGGCCCCGGCAAGCAGACCTCAGTCTTCCTGCGCGGGGCCAATTCCGGTCAAACCCTGGTATTGATCGACTGGGTCGAAATGAACGACCCTTCCTCGGCCAACTCGGCCTTCGACTTCGCCAACCTCACCGTCGACAACATCGAACGGATCGAAATTGTGCGCGGTGCGGCGAGTTCCGTGTATGGCTCCGAGGCCATGGGCGGGGTCATCCACATCATCACCAAGAAAGGGGCCGGCAAGCCTCGTCTCCAGGTCAACGGGGACGGCGGCGGTTACGATACTTTCCGGGTCCTGGGCGACGTCGCCGGCGGGGACGAACGACTGAATTACAGCCTCAGCGCGAGCCATCGCGAGACCCGCGGCTTTTCCGCCGCCGACCGCCGCTTCGGAGCCCACGAGCGGGACGGCTACCGCAACACCACGGTCAGTTCCCGGGTCACCGGCAAGCCGACCGAAAACCTGGAGCTGGGCTGGACGCTGCGCTACGTCGACGCCTTCACCAAGCTCGACAACTACGACTTCTCGCTGCGGCGTCCGGTGGACGATCCGAATTTCATCGGCAACACCGGCGAACTCTATACGCGGGGCTTTGCCGGCCTGAGTCTGTTCGATCGATTCTGGGAACAAAGCGCCGGCGTCGCTTACACCCGCGTCGACCGGCAAAACATCAACCGGGAAAACCCCGGCGATCCCTTCCCCTTCGACTCGGGTTACCTAGGGGAAAAACTCAAGGGCAACTGGCTGAACACGCTCCGGCTCCATCCGACCAACACGCTGTCGTTCGGCGTCGACGACGAGGAAGACCGGATGACTATACTCGAACCCTCCCAATTCACCCGAGGCTACAACACCCTCGGCTACTTCCTCGAAGACCAGATCGCCTTGGGCGGAATGTGGTTCACCACCGCGAACGTGCGCCACGACAGCAACAATTTCGTCGGCGGCAGGACCACCTGGCGCGTCAGCCAGACCTGGATCCTGCCGATCACCCGGACGCGCCTGAAAGGGAACTACGGAACCGGTTTCAAGGTGCCGGCCCTGGCGCAGCTGTACGACCCCCTGTTCAACACCGGCAACCCGGATCTCCGGCCGGAGGAGAGCCGCAACTGGGACGTCGGCGTCGAACAACCCCTGGGAGACTCGCGTGCTCAAGTCGGGATCGTCTATTTCGATAATCGGTTCACCGATCTCATCCAGTTCGACTTCGCCACGTTCCGCGTGGAAAACGTGAGCCAAGCCACCGCCAAAGGTGTCGAAACCTACCTGGAGTTGAGTCCGGCGGATGGATTGGACCTGCGCGGCACCTATACCTATATGCAGACGATCGACGGCGAGACTGGCCGGGCCCTGTTCCAACGCGCCCGCAACAAGGGTTCCTTCGATGCCAACTACCGCTTCGACGACATCAACCTCCACGCCAACGTCCTGATGGTGGGGGAACGCCTCAGCACCGGCGATCGCACGGTTCCCGGCTACGTCATCCTCAACCTCGCCGCATCCTATTCCCCCAGCCGCACCTTTTCCCTATGGGCTCGGGTGGACAACGTCCTGAACCAATGGTACGAGGAAGTTTATGGGTACGGCGCCACGGGAGCGGCCGCCTACGGCGGCATCAGCCTGACCTATTGAGTCGCGGTTCGCGTGCGGGAGTGGGCCATGCCCACTCCCGTGAGGGAGCCGGTTCCTTCGAATCCGCGGAATCTCACGGAGCAGACCGGGGCGCATCCCGGTCAAATCCGTACCGAAGCCGGTTTCCCTGCGCATCCGGTTCCGATGTATCGACCGGGCTCATGCCCTTCCCGGGCAGCGGGGGACATGGACGTACCAGAGCGGCATCCTTTTTCGAAACCGCAAGGGAAACCAAGCCCTTGGAGGAACACGATGAGCGATCCCAGTGCGAACCGGCCCGGTTTCGAGCCGGGCTATGAAAAACTGCTCGAAACCGGCGAATTGGAACTGCGCGCGCAAAAGGCGCGTGAGCACTTGCAAGCCTGCGATCTGTGCGCCCGTTACTGTCGCGTCAATCGGCTCGAGACCATCCAAGGCGCGGTTTGCCGAACGGGGGAGCTTGCCGTGGTCTACGGCTGGGGTCCCCATCATGGCGAGGAAGATCCGTTGCGCGGTTGGAATGGCTCGGGGACGATCTTTTTCAGCTGGTGCAACCTGCGCTGTGTGTTCTGCCAGAACTGGGAGATCAGCCAGCGGGGCGAGGGCCGGCAAACCACCCCGGAGGAGTTGGCGGCGATGATGTTGGATCTGCAGCGGCGGGACTGCCATAACATCAACCTGGTGACCCCCAGCCACGTGGTGGCGCAGATTCTGGGCGCAGTGCTCATCGCCGCGCGGCGGGGACTGCGGCTACCGCTGGTTTACAACACCGGCGGCTACGACAGTCCCGAGGCGCTCGCGCTCCTGGACGGGGTGATCGACATCTACATGCCGGACATGAAGTACGGCGATTCGGCAACCGCCCATCGCTATTCCCATGTGCGCGACTATTGGGAAGTCAACTGCGCGGCGGTCAAGGAGATGCATCGCCAGGTCGGCGATCTCCAATTGGACGACCGCGGCCTGGCTTACCGTGGGCTGCTGGTTCGCCACCTGGTGCTGCCGGAAGGACTGGCCGGCACCGAAAAGGTGCTGAGCTTTCTGGCGCGGGAAATTTCGCCGGATACTTACCTCAACCTCATGGACCAATACTTCCCCTGTTACCGGGCTTACGATTATCCGCCGCTGGCGAGATCCATCACTGCCGAGGAGTATCGCCAGGCCTTGGAAATCGCGCGCCGGTGCGGATTGCAGCGCCTGGATCGCCGCCGCGGTTGGCGCACATAGCCTCAGCCGCCGCGAAAGGCTTGCTCGAACTCCAGCCGCAGTTCTTCTTCCCGGTCATGATAGATCGGCGAGAAGTGGAAGGGGACCGGGAACTTGACCCGGGCCCGCCGTGCCAGGATCCCCGCCTGGCGGGCGGTCAGGTGATATTTCTGCGCCGCGCGTTCCTTGTGTTCCTCGCCGAACACCGCCTCGATGAAGAACTGATCGGCGCCTTGAGCCAGCTCCACGATGCGCCCGGCGTTCTCCTGGTGAAAGACGACATCGGTGACGTAGGCGACTTTTTGCCCTTCCGACACATGGACGATGGCCTCCGCCAACTCAGCCAGCGGAAACACTACTCCGCGCAGCCCGCCCCTCTCCCTCCGCACCGCTCGGATCGGGGTATCCTCGGGCTCGCCCGCGAGCAGGGCGCGCTTCAGGTCCTGCAGCCAGGGGCCAGGCTCCAGATTCAATTCGTCCAGCCGGTTTTTCCAGATGTTGAGGTGCTGCTTTTCCCGCAAGGCGAAAGCCAGGCAAGGAGTCTTGTGATCCAGAATGGCAAATTGCATCGTCCAGTTGGCTTCCTCGCGCAGCAAGCGGTTTTTCACGTGCAATTCGGTTTCCGCCTCGCGGCGGAAGGCGGTTCGGCAGCGGAACAATGCCCGCCGGGCCCCGGTGTCGTTGAGGACCTCGGTCACTTCCAGGGAAAAGTCGGTGGCATAGTTTGCCACCAGATTCCAGGTGTAGGCGGACAGCTTGTGCTCGACCTGAGCCAGGAAGCCCGCCGGCCCGAACATGCGGATGCGGAGATCGCGTCCCAGGCACAGCCGCAGCAGCCAGTCAAAGCCGAAGAAGTGATCCATGTGAGTATGGGACACGAACACATCGGTCAGACGCAGAATCTTGCGGACCGAGAGGTTGTGAAGGTCGCCCAGATCGAACAACAGGGCGCGTTTCTCGAACAGGAAGTCCACATACACTGCCGGATCACCGTAAGGGCCGTTGACCAGTGCGGGATGATAGACGGGTTTCATGGCGGGTTCGGTGCCGTAGGCTGGATCCCAATCCAGCCGCGCAGACGCGCAAAGTAGTCAACCCGTGCCCGGCGAAGCAAGAAATCTGAGACACCGGAAACGACGGTCTTCTTTACGGCTCACCCTCGGACCAGGCCTTGCCGCCTTCTTTCGGCAACTCCTCTTCTTCTTCGACCTCTTCGGGCGCTTCTGCCGCAGGCTCCTCGGTAAGCTGCTCTTCTTCCCACGAGCCCTCGCCCGATACGATCTCCTCCTCTTCTTCGACAATGCCTCCCGAGGGTCGTTCTTCCTGCTTGAGCACTTCTTCCAGAGGCTCCGACCAGTCTTCGGGCCGGGTGTCGGTAACCTCGGTGCCGCCGAGATCGTCCAACTCCGCGACATCCAATGGCCCGCTCCAGTTTTCCGGCTCTTCGATGGGTTCGATGGGGAGTCGATACCAAGCTTCCAGCTCGATCTCTTCCAGGTCGCCGTCGAAATGTTGGATTTCGACCAAATCCGCCTCGTCGTCCACCGCCACGACCACGAACGGCTGGCCCTTGTCCAGATGTCGATACCAGTTACCGACGATCGGATCTGCTTCGGAGTTCATCTTTCCCTCCCTTCATCTCGCCTGAGAACGCGAAAAACGGCCAGGGTCCACCAAGGGCGGACCTCCATGAACACATTAACATCGCCTCACCCAGACGGATAGAGTGGCCATGAGAACCGCGGTTTCGCTTGAGCATCGCCACGGGGGGCAGCAGCCGAATCATGACAACCCAAGGCGGTTCAGAGTAAAGTCGTAATCACGGTCAGCGATGACGGCTTCGCAACGGCGGGTGCCCGGCCCCGGTTATTTCTCACCAAGAAGGAGACAAAATACATGGCAAATCAAGCATCCGACGAAAGACTCAATGAACTCATGGCTGCCTTGGAACGCGACCCGCGGATCGATATCCATCACCACCCCGTGCGAGCGCATTTTCAAGAAGGCAGCTTGATCCTGGAGGGCTCGGTGAAAAGCGTCGCCGCCAAAAAGCTCATCAACGCGGCAGCGCGACGCATCGCGAAGACTGCACCGGTGGTGGACCGGCTGCGGGTTGCCGCAGCCGAACCCAAAGAAGACGGCGCCTTGCGCGACGAGGTATGCAATATGTTGCTGCAGGAGCCGGTATTTCTCGAATACGGACTGCGTGTCGTGAGAAACGGCACCGTGAACGTCTTACGCGAGCCGCTCGGGGATCCGAGCCGGGTTTTGGAGATCGAAGTCCAAGACGGGAAAGTCGTCTTGACCGGTTCCGTCGGCAGTCTGTCCCACTTGCGCTTGGCCGAAGCTCTGGTGTGGTGGACGGCCGGCTGCGAGGTCGTCGATAATCGCTTGCAGGTGTCTCCGCCGCAAGAAGACAACGACGGCGAGCTGGCGGATGCGATCCGCATGGTGTTGGAAAAGGATCCCCTGGTCCACGCCGGGCAATTGTCGGTCAGCGTCCGGAACGGCATAGCGACGCTCGATGGTTATGTCGCCAGCAAGGAGGAAAAGCACCTCGCGGTCATGGATGCTTGGTGCGTGCCCGGCGTCCAGGACGTCGTGGATCAGATCCAGGCCAGGATTTAGTGGTCGCTCGAAGCGCAATGAACATCACCCACTATGCGTTCGGCAAAATCACGATCGACGGCAGAGAGTACACTTCCGATGTGATCGTTTTCGCCGACCGGGTACATTCCCCATGGTGGCGCAAGGAAGGCCATAAGTTGCATCTCGAGGATTTGCCCGAGGTGTTGACCGAAGCGCCGGCGGTGTTGGTCATCGGCACAGGCTATTTCGGGCGCATGGCGGTACCGCAGGAAACGCTGGATGCCTTGCATGCCCGCGGCATTCGAACCCGCATCGCTTCCACGCGGGACGCCATAGACGAGTTTCAGCGGCTGCAACGGGAGGCGGCGCGCGTCGTGGCGGCGCTGCACTTGACCTGTTGACGGCCTGGCCGCATCCCCCGTGCTTCGCAAAGATCCCGCCCATCAGCAGCAGAGGAGACAGTCATGAGACCCAGGCGAGTGGCGATCATAGGTTTTGGCAGATTGGGTCGCGCCTGCGCGGATGCCATCGCGCTGGATGACCAGCTGGTCCTTGCCGGCATCGTCCGCCGAGCGGAAACCGTCATGGAACCCTTGCCTACCCCTTTCACCATCGTTCCCGCCGTCACTCACATCAGCGAGATCGGCAATGTCGACGCCGCCCTGGTGTGCGTACCTCTCGAACAGGTGCGCGCGACGGCGCGCGAATTGCTCCAGCAGGGCATACCGGTGGTGGAGTGCGCGCGCTTCGAAGGCGAAGACTTGAGCGAGCACAAGCGTGAAATCGCGCATCTGGCCTCCCGGTTCGAAGTGCCTGCCATCGTCGGTGCCGGATGGGACCCGGGCGCGATGTCCCTGTTCCGCCATCTGTTCGCCCTGCTCACGCCCAAAGGCCATACCGAGATCAGCCACCGACCCGGTAGCAATCTCCATCACACCACCGTTGCCCGGGGGGTACCAGGCGTCAAAGATGCGCTGTGCACCGAGGTTCGAGCGATGGGCGGCAAACGCCAACGTTACGTCTACATCGAGTTGGAAGAGGGAGCCAAATTCGAGGACGCGGAGGCGGCGATCCGCAGCGATCCACTTTTCGTGGAAGAGGAGACTCTGGTTTTTCCGGTGGACGACGTGGCAACGCTGGAAGACGAGGGCCAGGGGGTTTTGATGGAGCGTCACGGCACCGCAGGGCACACGCCACACCAACTGCTGCTTCTGGAGGCTCGGTTCTCCGAGCTGGCACTGTGCGCCCAATGCATGCTCGCCGCCGCCCGCGCTCTGCCTGCGTGCAAAGCGGGCGGATATTCCCTGTTCGACTTGCCGCCCGGTGCATTATGGGGTAGCTTGCGAGCCCAGGCCGAACGCGACTGGCTATGAAGCGCGACTGCGGCAAGACCGGATCATCTCGGTAATTCAAGAAGATATGATCCACTTCTTTCGAACATCACAAGGTGAATCTATGACGGGACCCAAGAAACCGAAGGACTTTCTCCGGGAGGGAAGGCACGACCGGCTGCTCCGTGAATGGATCCATGACCCCTACAAGTCGAAATCCAAGCCGCCCGAGCCCACGGTATGCCCCGATTGCGGTGCCCTCTTCCAGCACGGGCGCTGGCAGTGGGGTGCGAGTCCAGCATCGGCCCACGAAGAGCTGTGTCCCGCCTGCCAGCGCATCCGCGACGAGGTGCCCGGGGGGTTTCTGACACTGAGAGGGGATTTCTTCGCCGCGCACAAGGACGAGGTCATGAACCTGGTGCACAACGTCGAGGAACGAGCCAAGAAAGAACACCCACTCGAACGCATCATGAAGATCGAGGAATCGGAAGACGGGGTGCTGATCACCTTCACCGACGCCCATCTCACCCGGGGTGTCGGAGAGGCCATCCATCATGCCTTCAAAGGCGAACTGGACTTCCGCTATACCGAGGAGGATGCGAGCCTTAGGGTGAATTGGGCGCGTTAGCGTTATCCCCCGGGAGCGTACAGGGTAGGAAACGTCCGCCCCATCGTCTGAGGACCAATCTGCAAAAACAGCCAATTGCCCCGCCCATGGAGGAAATCCCTCCGGGGTCGGCTTGGCAGCCGTGCAAGATCCTTCCCGATGATTTCGTGGACGCGCACCGAAGGCATTCCCGGCGGCGCGACATCCGTCAGGCCGGGTAGACCACCAAACGGCGATGGGGTTCGTTGCCGATGCTCTCGGCCATCAGGCCGTGACGGACCACGATGCGGTGCTGCAACTTGCGCAGGACGGATGGACGGGGTGCGAGTTCCGCCGCCACGGAATCCGCCTTGACGCGCGCCACCACGGCTTCGGCTTCCCTGACCGCTTCCTCGACTACGTCTTCATCCCCACCGGGGATGACGTTGAACACGCTGCGCAACAGGTGCCGAATCTGCGCAGTGGTATTTTTCTTGACCGGATGTACCGGCAAGCGACGTGCTTCGGCCATGCGCAACAGACGTGTGTCGTCGGCGCGGGCGCGGAGGGTCACGATGCAATCGGCTTGATCCGGATACTTGACGGTTCGAGCCTCGATCTGCAGGTCGCGGATGGCGCGTTCGACGGAATCGCGGCTGAGCGCATAAGCGAAGATCCGAACCGGTCCGGTCCGTTCCGCTCGGGCTTCGGCAGGAAGAACGTTTCGATGCGCGCGCCCTGGATCCCGTCTGTCGTCGACTTCCCCCCCTTGGACGGTGCGCCGAATTCCGCCAGGGTTCGTTCCCCGCAACAGGGCATCCACTGCCGCCGCGGTGTCCCGGTGGACGATGACTTCTTCCCGTTCCACGATCTCGACCACCGCGTCGAAGGTCGGCGGCGACTTGCGTTCGCTCACGGTTTTTTGGGTTCCGCGGAACCGCGCTTCCTCGTCCCCCAAGGTAACGGTTTGCACGCCACCGACCAGGTCGGAGAGGCTCGGATTCCTGACCAGATTCTCCAGAGTGTTGCCGTGGGCGGTGCCGATGAGCTGGACACCCCGCTCAGCGATGGTCCGCGCCGCCATCGCCTCCTGCGTGGTACCGATTTCGTCCACGATGATCACCTCCGGCATGTGGTTTTCCACGGCCTCGATCATGACGGCGTGTTGTTGGTCGGGATGCGGCACCATCAGCCGGCGGGCACTGCCGATCGCCGGATGGGGGATGTCGCCGTCGCCCGCGATTTCGTTGGAGGTATCGATCACGATCACGCGCTTGCCGAATTCATCCGCCAGGACGCGGGCGATCTCCCTCAGTTTGGTGGTTTTCCCTACGCCCGGACGTCCCAGCAGTAGGAGGCTGGACCCGCTCTCCACCAGATCGCGGATCAGATCGATGGTGCCGAACACTGCGCGGCCGACGCGCAGCGTCAAGCCGATGATGTCGCCACGCCGATTGCGCAACGCCGAGATGCGGTGCAGAGTCCCTTCGATACCGGCGCGATTGTCCGCACCGAAGGCACCGACCGAAGCCACCACACCCTCCAGGTCGGCGCGGCTGACGGGGCGATCGGAAAGGGCGACTGTGGACCGGGGGAAGCGGGCCTGCGGAAGACGCCCCAAGTCCATGACGATTTCAAGGAGATCCTGCTGGGGGTGTTCGTTCAAAGCCTCACGCAAGTGATGCGGAAGAGTCGCCGTGAGGAGATGCAAGTCGTCGATCGAGATTTTTTCGGTCACGTAATTAAGAAAAATGTGGTGAGGACCTTCGATCCGACCCATTTGCCCGAGTGCACGGGCTCGATCCAACCCGAAGACCCGATTCGCGATGATTCATTGAAAATTTCAAGACCGCTGTTTGCAACAAAAGTTTCAAAACCACAACCGATTCGGGATCTTTTGCCAGCCAGACATGCCATGACCCGGAAGACAGCCTTTGAATCATCCTGTCGCCTGGCTTAAACTCGGCAAGGAAGAGGCACCCTCACACACGCCCAAGGTCTGGACTTGTCGGAGAGCCTTCCCTTCGTGAGAAAACGCGGGGCTTAACACCAACCATCCAACCCCATCCGTGGAGGAGACGATGCGTGACTGGAACGTAATCGTGAGCGTATACGACGGAGGCTTTCGCCGCGCCTTCCAGTTCTTGCAAACGCTGGGCACGGTCGCCAAGTCCGGTTTTTTCAACGTGCTGGTGATGAAAGTGGACGACATCCCCGCCTTCCTGGAAGCCGTTCTGGAGCACGGCGCCGCCGATCCCGACCTTTTCTCCCGCTCCATTTCGCGGATCGTCCCGCTCACGACCACCTTCGTCTTCCAATCGCCGGAAGAATTCGAGACCAAAGCCAAAGAAGCGGTAGCGCCCTGGACTTCGGTGTTGGGCAACCAAACCTTCCATATCCGCATGCACCGGCGCGGTTTCGCCGGCCGGCTTTCCAGTCAAGCCGAGGAACGCTTTTTGGACGAATTTCTGCTGCAACGGCTGGAAGAAGCGGGAACACCCGGACGCATTGCCTTCGCCGATCCCGACTTCATCATCGCCGTGGAAACCCTAGGGCCCCAGGCCGGTCTCTCCCTGTGGCGGCGGGAAGACCTGCAACGGTATCCGTTTCTGAAGGTGGACTGATTGATCCGCCGAGTGAAACGCGAAGGCAGCCTGCCGATCACGCGGATCGCCTCTTACGTCCTCTGCGCAATTGCGTTGCAGGGTCCTGTTTTTCCCGCCACCCCGGAGATCAGCGCCATGACCCCATCCGCAGACGTCGTCTCTTTACCCGCCCCGCGTCTCGACAGCCGGGTTTCCGTCGAACAGGTGCTGCGCTCGCGGCGCTCCGTTCGGGAATTCCGCAAAGCCCCCATCGCCCTCACCGAGGTAGCGCAACTTTTGTGGGCGGCACAAGGCGTGACCCATGGCGATGGATTTCGCACGGCCCCCTCCGCTGGTGCGCTTTATCCTCTGGAGCTCTACCTGATCGCCGGCGAGGTGACGGGATTGAGCGCCGGCGTTTACTGGTACGAACCCGGCAAAAATCAATTGCTCAAGATCCTCGACGGCGACCTACGCACCCCGCTGGCCCATGCTGCTCTGGATCAGAGCTGGATCGGGGATGCCGCGGCGGTGTTGGCGTTCGCTGCGGTGCCCGAACGCACCACGCGCAAGTACGGTGAACGCGGGATTCGCTACATCCACATGGAGATCGGCCACGCCGCGCAAAACGTTTTGCTCGAGGCCGTCGCCTTGGATTTGGGTACCGCGGTAGTAGGGGCGTTCGTCGACGAACAGGTTCATACCCTGCTGCAACTGCCCAAGGATCAACCAGTCCTATACCTCATCCCCGTCGGCAAACCGTAGGGTTTTCGCCGCCGTCGATCCAGCCGTGCCGGATGCCGGATCAAGAGCCGTTTATTTCACGACCCGTAGGGACGGGCGCTTCCGCGCCGGGGTCTGGCCGGGTTCGGGGCCGGAAGTCGGGGGAGGCTCTTCTCCTTGCCCCTCCTCCTGATCGAAGATCATCCCCCGCCCGGTTTCCTGGGCATACAGCGCCAACACTGCGGAAATCGGGATCGACACCGCCGTGGGGACGCCGCCGAAACGGGCGTGGAACTTGACCTCCCGATTGCTCATCTGCAGCCCTTGAATGGCCTGGGGCCGCAGGTTGAGAACGATACGGCCATCCTGAACGTATTGTCTTGGCACGTCTACGGAAGGAGCTTCCGCATCGACCAGCAGATAAGGCGTCATGCCGTTATCCACCAACCAGTCGTAGACGGCGCGTAAGAGATAAGGTTTGAGCGGAGTCATTCTTCGTTCAGCAAGATTCTATCGCTCCCCATTTCCCGTTCCTGCTCGCTCAGACTGAGCCGGAACGAAGGTCTCTCGAACAAACGGGACGCATAGGCGGTAATCGCCTCGGCGTGCGGCGGCAGATCGATTCCGAGTGCAGGAAGTCTCCATAACAGCGGCGCCAGCGAGCAATCGACCAGACAGAACTCGTCGCTCAAGAAATACGGCTTGGCAGCAAACACCGGTGCCGCGGCGAGGAGACTCTCACGGAGGATTTTCCGCGCCTTCGAGTCGGAACCATCCGGTGCGTTCTCGATCTCACTCAGCAGGCTATACCAGTCCTGTTCGATCCGATATACGAGCAAACGAGCCCGCGCCCGCGACACCGGATCCATGGGATGGAGCGGCGGATGCGGAAAGCGCTCGTCCAAGTATTCCATGATGATGCGGGAATCGTACAGTACCAAATCCCGATCCACCAGTGTCGGCATCGTGCCGTAAGGGTTCAACTCGACCAGATCCTCCGGTGGACTCGCCGGGTCCACATATTCGATGTCCGCCGAAATCCCCTTTTCGTAAAGCACGATCCGGGTACGGTGGCTAAAGGGACAGGTGGGGGAACAGAACAGAGTCATCACGGATTTTCGACTGGCCGCCGTCACCACGCCTCACACCTCGCGTAATCTACAAGAAGCCGATACACCGATTCCGGCACGCTTTTCCTGGGTTTTGGGACCCATATCGCGTACCGACACACAACGTAATCTCCCAAGAAAGACCTTCCTGTCGATTCGTGGCGTTTCAGTGGACGTCCTTCCAGTACTCTTTTTTGAGCCGGTACATCAGGACCATGACCAGGATCAACCACGCGATCACGTACTTCCCGAGCCGGAGGCGATCCAATTGGGCAGGCTCCGAGGCATACACCAAGAAGTTCACCAAGTCGGCCACCATCGCATCAAACTCCTGCGGCGATAGACTGCCAGCCTCGGCCAGCTCCAATCCCACGATCGCCTCGACTCCGCCCTCTCGTTTCACCACGGGCTTCTGCGTTCCCTGCAGGGGCGCGAACACATTCGGCATGGCCACTTCCCGGAAAAATGCATTGTTGACGCCGTTGGGCTGCGAGGGATCCAGGTAAAAGCCGCGCAGATAACTGTAGATCCAATCGGGGTCCCGCGAGCGCGCAATCAGCGAAAGATCCGGCGGCGCTATGCCGAACCACGCCTCGGCATCGCTCCCCGCCATGGCCGTGAACATACTGTCGTGCGGCTTCGCCTGTCCCCGCAGAAACTCCTTCTCTAGGAGTTCGTCATCGATCTTCAGATCCTTTGCCATGCGCGAGTACCGCAGATGCTTGAGCGAATGACATCCCTGGCAGTAATTGACGTAGGTGATCGCGCCGCGGCGAAGCGAATCTCTGTCGAATACATCGACGTCCACCTCCTGAACGGGAATGATGCTCTCCACCGCCCAAGCCACCCCAGTCAACGACATGAGCAAAAATCCCGCGAGCCGTCTCATTGTTTTTTTTCGTACCATTCTTTGGCTTTTCCCAACTGGAGGTCGAATTGTGAACGCAAACGCCGATACTTTTCGGATGATTCAATGGCGGCGAGACCCCGCCGTACCCACCGCCAACCGAAGCCTTCCCGCTTGGCGAGCGGGATCACCGCCTCGGTGAGACGTTCCGGAACCGGCTTCGTGCGGTCCAAACGCGTATACCAAGGCATGAGGAAGAAGAAAGCGAAGTAGTTGAGAGTGAAGAATCGCGCCAGGAACGTGGTGGTCATCGTCACGGGCTTGGTACCGAGAACCCCGAGACCGATGAAACTCAGCACGAACACGGTGAGCGCCGTCTTGTAGTAAGGCCCCCGATAACGGATGGAGCGCACCGTGCAGCGATCCAGCCAAGGCAAGAGGAACAGGAAAAAGATGGCTCCCCCCATGGCGAATACACCGCCTACCTTGTTCGGGATCGAGCGCAGGATCGAGTAGAAGGGGGTGAAATACCAGACCGGTGCGATGTGTTCCGGAGTTCGCATCGGGTTGGCCGGTTCGAAGTTGGGGTGCTCCAGGAAATATCCGCCCATCTCCGGAGCATAGAACACGATCCAAGCGAAGAAGAAGGCGAACACCGCGGCGCCGAAACAATCCTTCACCGTGTAGTAGGGATGGAAAGGAATGCCGTCCAAAGGGATCCCCTCGGCATTCTTTTTCTCCTTGATCTCGATTCCGTCCGGGTTGTTGGACCCCACCGTATGCAAGGCTGCGAGATGGAACACCACCAGGATCAAGATCAGAAGCGGGATGGCCACGACGTGCAGGGCGAAGAACCGATTGAGGGTGGCGTCGGCCACCACGTAGTCGCCCCGGATCCAGGTCGCGAGGTCCTCGCCGATGACGGGGATGGCACCGAACAGGGAAATGATCACCTGGGCGCCCCAATACGACATCTGCCCCCACGGCAACAGATAGCCCATGAAAGCCTCGGCCATCAAGAGCAGGAAGATGACCATTCCGAACAGCCAGACCAATTCCCGCGGCTTCTTGTAGGACCCGTAGAACAGAGCCCGGAACATGTGCAGATAGATCACGATGAAGAACGCGGAAGCGCCGGTGGAATGCATGTAGCGCAACAGCCAACCCCAGTTGACATCCCGCATGATGTATTCCAAGGAATCGAACGCCAATCCAGCATCCGGCTTGTAATGCATGGCGAGAAAGATTCCGGTGACGATCTGGTTGATCAGCACCAAGAGCGCCAAGGACCCAAAAAAATAAAGTAGGTTGAAGTTCTTCGGGGCATAGTAATGGGTCAGATGCTCCCGGAAAAACTTACTGACGGGAAGTCGCTGATCGATCCACTCCCTGAGATTGTGAAAGCATCCCTTGGCCATCACGCCTCCTCCTCGTTATCGACCCCGATGAGGATACGGGTGTCGCTCAAGTACTTGTGCGGTGGAATTTCCAGGTTCTTGGGCGCCGGAACCCCCTTGAACACCCGTCCGGCCAGGTCGAAACGCGAACCATGGCAAGGGCAGAAAAAACCGCCGGGCCAATCCGCGCCAAGGTCGGCCGGAGCGACGTCCGGACGGAAAGTGGGCGCACAACCGAGATGGGTGCAAATGCCCAAGGCGACGAAAATCTCGGGCTTGATGGATCGCACCAAATTCTTGGTCACTTCGGGCTGATCCGACTCCTCGGATAGTGGATCCCGAAGGCGGTCATTGAGGGTCGCAAGACGCTCGATCTCCTCCGGGGTGCGGCGCAAGATCCAGACCGGTTTGCCGCGCCAGAGCACGCGGATCAATTGGCCGGGTTCGATCTTGCCGATATCGACCTCGACTGGGGCGCCGGCGGCCTGGGCTTTGGCACTGGGCTGCATCGAGCTAACGAAAGGCACAGCGCCGGCACCGGCGCTGATGGCACCGACCACCACCGCCGCTTGGGTCAGAAATCGGCGCTTGTCCGAATCGACGCCTTCACTCATGGAAACTTCTCCTCCACAGACTTGGCAGGGACATGGGTTCTTTGGGAAACGCTCCATTGCGGTAGGCTTCCCTTGTCGTTTTGCCGGCGATTGTGTTTCACAGGCGTCGCCTCGGTCAAGCCGGCCCCGGTCGGTCCGTTCCCACCTCGGGAATCACCGCCGGAGGGAGTGGAACTCGCAGGGCTTCGCATAAGGCGTGCAGGAAAGCCCGGTTTTCTTCCGGCGTCCCCACCGTGACCCGTAGACACTGGCGCAAGGGTCCGCCGGCCGAATGCAGGTTCTTGACCAACACGCCTGCCTTCACGAGGTCACGCACTACGGCGTCGGCTTCGGCATCGAGCAGCCGAAAAGTGATGAAATTGGCATGACTCGGAAATGCCCGGATGCCCGGCAGGGCCGCGAGATTCCTGAACAACGATTCACGCTCTTCGATCAGGATGCGCACCTGCGCTTCCAACACTTCGATCCGTTCCAACGCGAACTCCACGCTGAGCTGCGTCAGGACGTTGATGTTGTATGGAAGCCGAACCTTGTCGAACTCCTGGAGCCAGGGCTTGGCACCGACCAGATAGCCCAGCCGGAGACCGGCCAACCCGAGTTTGGATAGCGTCCTGAGGATCAGGAGACGCTCATGGCGGGCGAGTTCCGACAGGAAGCTCGCCCCGGCGAACGGTGCGTAGGCCTCATCGACCACGACCAGGCCCGGTGCGAGTTCGATGATTTCCCGGATCTGTTCCGGCGCGAACCGATTGCCCGTGGGATTGTTGGGATAGGCCAAGAACACGATCGCCGGCCGGGTCTCGTGGATCGCCCGCCGCATCGCCGGCATATCCAACCCGAAATCCTCGCCACGCAAGGGTACCCCGACGAACTCGATCCCCAGACACCGCGCAATCTGACGATACATGACGAAAGTGGGTTCCGGTGCCAAGACGCGGACCCCGGGTTTCGCGACGGCGATCAGCAGGATCTGGATCAACTCGTCCGAGCCGTTACCGAACAGGATGTCCATGGTATCCGGGATCTCCCCAAGCCGGCGCAGGGCGGCTTCGACCCGGCTCGCCGAAGGTTCCGGGTAGCGGTTCGGTTGCGCCTCCTTGAGTCGTTCGAGCCATTCCTCGACCATCTCCTCCGGCCAACCGAAGGGATTTTCCATCGCATCCAGCTTGATCAGACCGGCGGCGTCCGCGACATGGTAAGACGACAGCGCCAGGATTTCCGGCCGGATGAGGGAACGTACCTGATCTACGAGAGTGGGAGAATCGACCATGCTCAGGACCGGATCCGATACTCCGCCGAACGAGCGTGCGCCGTGAGACCCTCGCCCCGGGCGAGGATCGATGCGGTACGCCCGAGCCGGTCCGCCCCCGCGGCCGAACAGCGGATCAGGCTAGAACGCTTCTGGAAGTCATAGACGCCCAGCGGCGAAGAGAATCGTGCCGTGCCCGCGGTCGGCAATACATGGTTGGGACCGGCACAGTAATCGCCGAGCGCTTCCGCCGTATAACGTCCGAGGAAGATCGCACCGGCATTTCGAATCGATGCGACCAGATCGGACGGCTCCTCCACGGAAAGCTCCAGATGCTCGGGGGCGATGCGATTCGCCACCTCGGCCGCCTGTGCCAGATCCGCCACCCGAATCAGGGCGCCGCGCTTTTCCAGGGAAGTACGGATCACCGCGGCACGTTCCATCTGCGGTAACAAACGATTCATGCTCTGCCACACGGCATCGAGATGGACCGGGTCGGGGCTGACCAAAATGGCTTGCGCATCCTCGTCGTGTTCCGCTTGCGAGAAAAGATCCATAGCGATCCAGTCGGGGTCGGTACGACCATCGGAGATCACGAGGATTTCCGAAGGTCCCGCCACCATGTCGATGCCGACCTGACCGAAAACGAACTTCTTGGCAGTGGCGACATAAATGTTGCCGGGACCTACGATCTTATCCACCCGCGGGATCGTCTCGGTACCGAACGCAAGCGCAGCGACGGCTTGCGCCCCGCCGATGCGGAACACGCGGTCGACTCCGGCGACATGGGCCGCGGCCAAAACCAGCTCGTTCACTTCCCCACCCGGGGTCGGCACCACCATGATGACCTCCGGCACCCCCGCCACCTTGGCCGGCACGGCGTTCATCAACACCGAAGACGGATAAGCGGCCTTGCCTCCGGGCACGTAGATGCCGACGCGGTCGAGCGGCGTGACCCGTTGGCCCAGCAGCGTGCCATCCGTCTCGGTATATTCCCAGGACGACAGCTTTTGGCGTTCGGCATAGGCGCGGATGCGCTCGGCGGCGAGCGCGAGGGCCGCCGCGGTGTCCGCAGGCAATCCATTCCAAGCCTTCTCCAGCCGGGCGCGCGGAAGTTCCAAGGCAGCCGGCTTCTCGACTTCGAAATGATCGAAGCGCCGGGTGAATTCCAGCAGGGCTCGGTCGCCCTCCTTGCGCACCCGCCCGACGATGTCGAGGACCCGCCGATGGATTTCCGCGTCCTCGCTCTCGTCCCATGCCAGAAGATGCTCCAGTTGAGCGGAAAAATTGGCATCCGCCGAGTCCAGTCGCCGCAGGTTCAGATCGCTCATGAATGCGTTACCCCGCTTTTGGTGTGCGCTGCGCAACGATGTTACCGAGATGGTCGACGAGTTCGGACACGACCCGGTGCTTCATTTTCATGGCGGCCTTGTTGACCACCAGGCGACTGGTGACCTCCATGATCAAGTCCCTGGGCTCCAAGCCGTTGGCGCGCAAGGTATTGCCGGTATCGACCAGATCGACGATGCACTCGGCAAGACCGACCAACGGCGCCAGTTCCATGGAACCGTAGAGCTTGATGATCTCCGCCTGCACGCCGCGCCGGGCAAAGAACCGCTTTGCCGTCGCGACATATTTGGTCGCCACGCGCAAGCGGTGACCGCTCCAGACGACCCCCTGTCGTGCCGCCGTCATGAGACGACAACGAGCAATGCCGAGATCCAGTGGTTCGTACAGGCCCTCGCCTTCGTACTCCACCAACACGTCCTTGCCAGCGATCCCCAGGTCCGCCGCTCCATATTCGACATACGTCGGCACGTCGGCGGCACGAACGATCAACAGCCTGACGTCGTCCCGGCTGGTCGGAAGGATCAGCTTTCGGCTCTTGTCCGGATCGACCGTCGTGACGATACCGGCCTCCGCCAGGAGCGGCAGCGCTTCGTCGTAGATGCGGCCCTTGGAAACGGCGAGGGTCAGCATCGATCAGTGCGGGATGCGGCGGATTTCCGCGCCGAGTTGGGCCAGCTTTTCCTCGATGCACTCATAGCCACGATCGATGTGATAGATGCGATCCACCTTGGTCTGTCCTTCCGCCACCAAGCCGGCCAGCACGAGACTCGCCGACGCCCTGAGATCCGTCGCCATCACCGGCGCCCCGGTCAGACGCTTGGTCCCCTTGACGATCGCGGTATTCGATTCGAGCTTGATGTTCGCGCCCATGCGCTGCATTTCCGGCACATGCATGAAGCGATTCTCGAACACCGTCTCCGTGATCACGGCGACGCCCTCGGCGATGGCATTCATGGCCGTGAACTGAGCTTGCATGTCCGTGGGAAAGGCCGGATAGGGCGCGGTGCGGAGCGAGACAGCGCGCGGTCGGCGGCCTTTCATGTCGAGTTCGACCCAGTCATTGCCCAAGGTGATCTCGGCCCCCGCCTCCCTGAGTTTGGCGAGCACCGCGTCGAGCAGGTCGGGGCGCGTGCCCTTGAGCTTGACCCGCCCCCCCGTCATCGCGGCGGCGACCAAGTAAGTGCCGGTCTCGATGCGATCGGGCAGAATACGGTAGGTCAGGTCCTTTCCCGACAGGGCCGGAACCCCCTCGATCTCGAGGACGTCGGTACCGGCCCCGCGCACACGCCCCCCCATCGCATTGATGAAATTGGCCAGATCGACCACCTCCGGTTCCCGCGCTGCGTTCTCGATGATCGTGGTGCCCTCGGCGAGGGTGGCCGCCATCATCAGGTTCTCCGTGCCGGTGACGGTAACCTGGTCGAGCACGAGTCGGCAACCCTTGAGCCGCTTCGCCTCGGCGTAGATGTACCCGTTCCGTACCTGGATGTCGGCGCCCATGGCGGCCAATCCTTCGAGATGGATGTTGACCGGCCGGGTCCCGATCGCGCATCCCCCGGGCAGGGAAACCTCGGCCCGGCCGAAACGGGTCAGCAAGGGCCCGAGGACGAGGATGGAAGCGCGCATGGTTTTCACCAGTTCGTACGGCGCGAAGAAGTTTCGGATGGTACTGGGATCGACCTCGATGTTGAGTTTTTCGTCGACCATCAGGCTCACCCCCATCCGTCCGAGCAACTCCATGGTGGTCGTGATGTCGTGTAAATGGGGGACATTGCCCACGGTGACGGGATCTTCCGAAAGCAGCGTAGCCGCCAAGACCGGGAGCGCCGCATTCTTGGCGCCGGAGATCCGCAGCTCGCCCGAGAGTGGAATCCCCCCTGAGATAAGAAGTTTGTCCATCGATCAATCCGCTGTTTTTTGCCCAAGTCCGGGACTGCTTGGCAGCAAGGCATCCACTCCGGACACGCGCACCAGATTTTCGAGCTGGTCCGGCAGGTGCTCCAAACACAAGCGTACCCGGTTCTTCCGCGCCAGCCGCATCCATTCGATCAGTAACGCCACCCCGGCGCTGTCTGCCCGCTCCAGGTTCCGCAAGTCGAAAGTCAACCTGCCTCCTTCCTGGAACAACCGGGCGGTTCGTTGCAAGACTTCCGCAGCGGTGGCGAAGGTCAGCTCGCCCTCCAGCTTGTACGCGCCACGGCCTTCCCGGTGCAGCACAAAACGACTCCTAGGCGCTGTCCTGGACTCCATGACTCAACGCTTCGCGGATCCAGTCGCTTTCTTCTCCGCCTTCCCTTCCTCCGTGCCGCCAGCTTCCTCGGCCTTGTTGAACAGGAAACGGCTGATCATCTGTTCCAATACCAAGGCCGATTGCGTCAATTCGATTTCGTCGCCATCCTTGAGATATTCTTCCTCCGCGCCGGGGGTGAGGCCGACGTACTGTTCGCCGAGAAGCCCGGCGGTCAGAATGGCCGCGCTGGTATCGGTGGGCAGGGTATCGTATTCCCCGGAAATGCGCATTTCCACGATGGCTTCGTAAGAACTCTTGTCGAAGCCAACCTTAGTGACCCGACCGATCCGTACACCGGCCATGGAAACCGGCGCCCGCGGCCTGAGGCTTCCGACATTTTGGAACCGCGCGGTGATGATGTATCCGCGTCCTCCGGTGTCCAGCTCGGCAAGGTTACTCACCTTCATGGCGAGCAAGAACAGCGAGACCAGACCCAGCGCGACGAAAATCCCCACCCAGATTTCGATCGTTCTCGAATACACGCGCTCAATCCTTTCCAAACATCAGCGCCGTCAGGACGAAGTCCCAACCCAGCACGGCGAAAGCCGAATAGACCACCGACCGCGTCGTCGCCCGGCTCACCCCCTCCGAGGTCGGTACTGCGTCATACCCCTCGAATACGGCGATCCAGGTGACGATGACACCGAACACGAGGCTCTTGATGACTCCGTTGACGATATCCTCGTGGAAATCGATCTTGGCCTGCATCTGCGATCGAAAAGCTCCTTCGTCGACCCCAAGGAGCCCCACCCCGACGAAGTAGCCTCCGAGCACCCCGATGATGCTGAACATCGCGGCCAGCAGCGGCATGGAAACGATCCCGGCCAGGAACCGCGGCGCGACGATGCGCTTGACAGGGTCCACCGCCATCATCTCCATGCCCGCCAGTTGCTCGGTCGCCTTCATGAGTCCGATTTCCGCGGTGAGCGCCGACCCGGCCCTGCCT
The DNA here is from genome assembly GCA_035559395.1 of Methylococcus sp. Classification (GTDB taxonomy): domain Bacteria; phylum Pseudomonadota; class Gammaproteobacteria; order Methylococcales; family Methylococcaceae; genus Methylococcus. The sequence continues at coordinate 38,522 of DATMAX010000081.1, forward strand.
GCAAACAGAAGTGCCGTCACCACCGGGCCCAACTCCCGTACCAGGGAGGCCGCGACCATGACGCCGAGACTCTCCTCCGCGCCGAAATCGGAAAGCACGTTGTAGCCTTGCAATCCCAAGACCATGCCGACGAACAAGCCGGAAATCGCCACCAGGAGGATGCTCAGGACGCCGACCGAATAAACCTGGACGACGAGCAGAGGGAACCGCACGAGCACCTGCGGAAACCCGGACAGGGCATGCAGCGCGAACAGATGGGCCCGTCCGAGCTTGTGGACCGCGCCCATGGCCCATTGACCCAACCATTGCAGTGCGGTCACCATGCCCGATCATCCGCTCACGGCAGTTTCGAGCAGGTCGCTCGCATAATCCACTGCCGGATAATGAAAATGCACCGGCCCGTCCGGAAGCCCGTGCATGAACTGCCGGACCCAGGGAGAATCGGATCGGTCGACTTCCTCCGGAGTCCCCTGGCCGACGATCTTGCCATCGGAAATGAGATAAATGTAATCGGCGATAGATGCCGTCTCGCGCACATCATGCGACACCACCACCGAGGTCAACCCCAAGCCGCGGTTGAGATCCTGGATCAACTGCACCAGCACGCCCATGGAAATGGGATCCTGCCCGGTGAAGGGCTCGTCGTACAGGATGATCATGGGGTCGAGCACGATCGCACGGGCCAGTGCCACGCGTCGCGCCATCCCTCCGGAGAGCTGGCCCGGCATCAGATCGCGAGCGCCCCGCAGGCCCACCGCCTGCAACTTCATGAGCACCACACTGCGAATCATGGACTCCGGCAGGCGCGTGTGCTCCCGCAAGGGAAAAGCCACGTTTTCGTATACCGAAAGGTCGGTGAGCAAGGCACCGCTCTGGAACAGCATCCCCATGCGCTTGCGCAGTTCATACAAGTCGCCGAGCGAAAGGCGATGCACGTCGATCCCGTCCACCTGCACCACTCCGCTGTCCGGCCGCAGCTGGCCGCCGATCAGTTTCAGCAGCGTGGTCTTGCCCGTCCCGCTCGGCCCCATGATGGCGGTGATCTTCCCGCGGGAGATGTCGAGACTGATGTCGTCGAAGATCTTGCGTCCGCCGCGCGTGAACGTGAGATTGCGGATCGAGACGAGCGCGCTCTGGTCCGAAAACGGGGAAGTCATGAGAACGTTTCGCGCCGTATCGCCGGATCGGGCATGAAAAAAAACGTGTATTGTCGGAGCTCGAACGAGACTCGTCAACTTTCGCACACGGGCGAGCGAAGTCCGACCAGCACTCCACCGGTTCCGCCGCTGTCCCCGGGATACACCCCGTTTACTCGATGACGGTGGTTCCCCCCATGTACGGGACCAATACCTCCGGCACCCGGATCCGACCGTTCCGATCCTGATAGTTCTCCATCACCGCGATCAGAGTGCGCCCCACCGCGAGACCGGAGCCATTCAGGGTGTGAACCAGCTCGGGTTTGCCGGTGGCCGGATTGCGCCAACGGGCGCGCAACCTGCGCGCTTGGAAGTCGCGAAAGTTGCTGCAGGAGGAAATCTCCCGGTAGGCCTTTTGTCCGGGCAACCAGACTTCGAGGTCATAGGTCTTGGCAGAAGCGAACCCGGTATCGCCGGCACACAGGAGGACCCGGCGAAACGGCAACTCGAGCCGCTGCAATATGCTCTCGGCATGGGTGGTGAGCGCCTCATGGGCCGCCGTCGAGTCCTCCGGCCGGGTGATCTGCACCAACTCCACCTTCTCGAACTGGTGTTGGCGAATCATGCCGCGCACATCCTTGCCGTAGGAGCCCGCTTCGCTGCGGAAACACGGCGTGTGGCTGACGAACTTGAGCGGCAGCGATGCCGGATCGAGGATCTCGTCGCGGACCAGGTTGGTGACCGGTACTTCGGCGGTGGGGATCAAATAGTAAGGTGGTTCGTGCAAGACCCGGAACAGATCCTGCTCGAACTTGGGGAGTTGGCCGGTACCCCGCATGCTGTCGGCATTGACCAGAAACGGCACGTAAGTTTCCACGTAGCCGTGTTCGCCGGTGTGGATGTCGAGCATGAACTGCGTGAGGGCGCGCTGCAGCCGGGCCAACGGACCCTTCAGGGTGACGAAGCGGGAACCCGCGATCTTGGCCGCCGCCTCGAAGTCGAGGTAACCGAGCGCACTGCCCAAGTCGACATGATCCTTCGCTTCGAAGTCGAAATCGGACGGTTCGCCCACGCGCAGGGTCTCGACGTTGTCGGCCTCGCTGCTTCCCTCGGGCACGTCGTCGTCGAGCAGATTGGGAACGCCGAGCAGCAGCTCCTCGATACGGGACTGAATCTCGGCGAGCGCGCTTTCCTTTTCCTGCAGGCGATCACCCAGGCCCGCCACCGCCTGCAGCAAAGGTCCGACGTCCTCGCCGCGGGCTTTCGCCTGGCCGATGGCCCGCGACTTGGCATTGCGCTCGTTTTGCAGGTTCTGGGTTTCCACTTGCAGCGACTTGCGGCGTTCCTCGAGTTCCCGGAAGGCCGCCACGTCGAGCGTAAAGCCGCGGCGCGCGAGTCGAGCCGCCGTCTGCTCCAGTTGCGCACGCACCAGTCGTGGATCCAGCATGATGTTGGGTTCTCCTGTATCGATTCGAAAACGAAGATCTCCGGCAATCCGGGTTTGCGATCCGCTACCTCCGGAGCGGAGGAACGGGATTCGAGAAGGCATCTGTGCCCTGCCCCCGAAGGACTTGCCGCAATGCCTGCGGGCTTGGGTCCACGATCACCCCCGACTCGGTGACGATGGCATGGATCAGCGCCGCGGGGGTGACATCGAAAACCGGGTTCCAAGCCCCTACCACGCTCTCCTTTCCCCGGAAGCAGGGGTGCAGGAGTTCGCCCGCATCGCGCTCTTCGATCGGGATGGCCTCCCCTTCGGCGGTCGTCCAATCCACGGTCGAGGTCGGCGCCACCACCATGAATTTCACGCCGTGATGGCGGGCCAACACGGCCAGCGCATAGGTACCGATCTTGTTCGCCACGTCGCCATTGGCGGCGATGCGGTCGGCTCCGACCACCACCCACTGCACCGCGCCGGATCGCATCAACCAGGCCGCCGCCGAGTCGGCCACCAGGGTGGCGGGAATCCGGTCTTGATCGAGCTCCCACAGGGTCAGGCGCGCCCCTTGCGCCCAAGGCCGTGTCTCGGTCGCATAGACCCTTTGCAATCCTCCCCGTTTCCAGGCACTGCGAATCACTCCCAGCGCCGTGCCATAACCCCCGGTGGCGAGGGCCCCGGTGTTGCAATGCGTCAATACCCCAGTGGCGCCGGTGAGCAGATCCGCCCCGAGTTCCCCCATCGTCCGATTGGCGGCGACATCCTGGTCATGGATGGCACGTGCCGCAGTCAGCAGAGCCGGTACCGGGTCCCCTTGCGTCCGTGCGATCTCGGCGCGCATCCGGTCGAGGGCCCAGAACAGGTTGACCGCCGTCGGACGGGAGGCGGCCAGCACGCGCAGATCCTCCTCGATGTCATCTTTCCAGTGCTCGGGATCCTCTGCATAGCGCCGACGCGCCGCCAGCACCACCCCATAGGCCGCCGCGATCCCGATGGCCGGCGCACCGCGGACGCGCATCGTGGCGATCGCCTCGGCGACACCGGCAGCGGAGTCGAAGGTCTCGTACACCGCGGTCTCCGGAAGCTTGCGCTGGTCGAGCACCTCCAGACCGTGCCCCGACCAGCGAAGCGCCGCCACCGTGGAAACCGCGGGAAAGGATCGATCCGCGAAGTCTTCCATCCGAAATTCGATTACTACCGAAAAGCTATACATTGTAAGCGGGGAACCCAGACATGACCATGGCGGGTTTGGCAGCCCGTTTCGGCGACGAACACGTAAACGCTATCATCCGGCAAGCGCTTGCCGTGCCGAGCTTTACCCTGGTCATTGTCGATCCCAACGCTTCGTGGGCAGGAAAACCGGCGCGCCTGGATTGCCGAAGGCGAGACCGTGGGAACGATCTCTGGTTTCGTCGAGCATCTCCTTCCTGACCTGCGAGACGAGGAGGTGCGCAAGAAGGTGATGGCGACGCACCGTACCCTTGCCTCCAAGAGCGACCAGCCCAACGAGGGATCAGATGCCAACTGACTTCGAAATTGGCCGGGTCGTCGCAGTGGATACGGCGTAGGTCAGCATCGAGCTGAACCGCAACCTCAAAGGGATGAGCCGGAGCACCTATGAGAGTCCACGAGAGGTTGACACATCAACTCGTACGCGATCATTCCGGTGGGTGCTCGGCGACTGGTCGCGATGGTGACACGCGTCGTGCTAGGAACCTCTGAATAAAACCAAACTGGGCGACAGAAATCGGGCTTGACGGAAAAAACACATGCAAGGGTCCCATTCATCCGAGTTTTCCACTGCTTCCTCCGGTCTTTTTGACCGGATTCGTCCGTTTGGACGAACAGCGGGCAGACTTCACCCGTCAAGTCATCAACGCATGCCTCTTCAGAGAGAGATTGGTCAACCCGACTAGCGTGAACACTTGGGCGGCATTCTTCGCGGCTCCCCGGTAACGCGTCTTGATGTAGCCAAACTGGCACTTCATCACCCGGAAGACATGCTCCACTCGGCTGCACACCGACGAGAGCTTGCGATTACGCCGTTTCTGCCCGTTCGGCAGCTGGCGCTTTGGGCGCGCTTTCAGCGCCACGCCCCAGAACACGCCGGCTTTGCGGGCCGCCCGCTTGAAGCCGTTATGGACATAGCCGGCATCCCCCAGGACGACCCGGTCGTCTTCGCGCAGCAAATCCGGCAACGGGCTGATGTCCGAAACGTTCGCTGGCGTCACCGACACCGCCTGCCTGCCGGACAGGCAGGTATGCACCAGCCCGCTGCGGATGTCCGCCCCCACATGCAGCTTCATCCCGAAGTACCACTGGTTGCCTTTCTTGGTCTGGTGCATCTCCGGATCACGCGACTTCTCTTTGTGCTTGGTCGAGGGCGCCGCATGGATCAAGGTCGCATCCACCATGGTGCCGCCCTTGAGCAGCAGTCCCTTCCTCCCATTCCAGCCCGGCGAACCGCCGCTCGGCCAGGAATTTCTTGTGGCGGGTCTGTTTCTTCTTGGCCTCAAACGTCAACGAGGCAAAACTGGTTTGTTTCATCTCGTCACCACTCCAGTTGAATGGAGCAAAACTTAACAGAGCGATTTATTCAGAGCTTCCCTAAAGCAGGACTGACAGCGACCCCGGCGGCTGGGCGACCCCGGTGGGCGCCGAGAAATCGGACGCCCGATGGTCCGCATGAGCCTGGATTGGTCATCGACCGACGCCGATTGTGGCACAATGCAGCGCGCAGTCATCCAAAAAGAGGGAATCGCCGCACCATGAATGTCTCGCGTCCCATCGGGGTGTTCGATTCCGGCGTGGGAGGGTTGTCGATCCTGCGGGAAATCCGGCGTGAGTTGCCGAACGAAGATCTGGTCTATGTCGCCGATTCGGGTCACGCACCGTACGGCGAGCGGTCCGAGGAATTCGTCGCGGCGCGGTCGGTGGCCGTGGTCGAGTTCCTGTTACGGCGCAAGGCCAAGGCCATCGTCGTGGCCTGCAATACCGCCACGGGGGCTGCGGTGACGGCTCTGCGTTCGCGCTTTCCGGTGCCGATCGTCGCCATCGAGCCTGCCGTCAAGCCGGCTGCGCAAGCGACCCGCTCGGGCGTCGTTGGGGTGCTGGCGACCCGAAGAACCCTTTGCAGCGAGAATTTCCAGCGCTTGCTCACACGCCACAGCGCCGATGTCGAAATCCTCGCCCAGGCTTGTCCGGGGCTCGTGGAGCGCGTCGAGGCCGGGGCTTTGAACGACGACGGAACCCGCGCCCTGCTCGAGCGCTATGTCGCTCCCTTGTTGCAAAGGGGTGCGGATACCCTGGTGCTGGGCTGTACTCACTATCCGTTTCTCGCTCCCCTCCTCCGGGACTTGGCGGGACCCGCCGTGGCGCTCGTCGACCCGGCCCTGGCGGTCGCGCGGCAACTCAGGCGCCGCCTGGAACAGCATGGGATCGGTTCGCAGGCCGACCGTCCCGGCAAGGAGGAATTCTGGACCAGCGGCTCGCCGACCCATGCGCGCGTGCTCGTCTCCCGCCTGTGGGGCACTCTCGTGGAGGTGCGGGAGTTGCCGGCCTCTTTCCGCGATCCGGGACCCTGGCGGGAGGATCGATCGGCACTCGCGGAGAGCGAATGCCGCCTGCAGGCGGCATCGCCGATCCACATCTGAAAGGCGGGAGGCCGTCATGCCCATCCGAAAGGCTTCGAAGGAGAAACCCGTGACCCCATTGTTGGCCGCAGATGTCATCATCGAACTGGTCGATTGCCCCGATCGTCCGATCGTGCTGATCGAGCGGCTCCATGAACCGCTCGGCTGGGCCATTCCCGGCGGCTTTGTCGACGTCGGCGAGAGGGTCGAGCAGGCCGCGATTCGGGAGGCACGCGAGGAAACCGGGCTGGATGTGCGGTTGATCGCTCTGCTGGGGCTCTATTCCCGGCCCGATCGGGATCCCCGCGGCCATACCGTGACGGCCGTGTACGTCGGCGAAGCCAAGGGAACGCCTCAGGCGGCGGATGACGCGAAGAACTGTCGGATCGTTCGGCTCGACGAGCTACCGCGTCCCCTGGCCTTCGATCATGGGGAAGTGCTTGCCGACTACGCCCGGTTTCGCGAGACCGGGGCCCTGCCCCCGCTGCGAGTCGACCAAGGCGCTTACTGATTTCCTCGTCGTGAGGTCCGAGGCCCGTGGTTGGCTCCGGCGCCTTGCGCCACCCCTCCTGTTCCAGGAGGGGACTTTCCCTCAGCTCCTGGTTTGAGGTCCCCCGGAGTGAGGACTCAAAGAACGCCCACGGACAGTCTGGCTTTCTGGCTTCCCCAACCGGAGGATTCTTGTCTCAGGAACGCGGGGATCCGCTCCTCCAGCCAGTAACGCGCCCGACCGGGCCAGGATCCGGCGACGAAGCCCACGTGCCCGCCTGCGGGGCTCACCTCCAGACATATACCTGCGGGCAGTTCGTCGGGCGCGGGAAGAATATCGGGGGTCAGGAACGGGTCGTCCGCGGCCTGCACGATCAGGGTCGGAACCCGGATCGCTCCGAGAAACTGCCGCGAGCTGGATTTGCGGTAGTAATCGAGGGCATCACGGAAACCGTAGAGCGGGGCCACCACCCGTTCGTCGTACTCCCAGAACGAGCGGATCGGTCGCAGGTCCCCGAGTCGTTCCAGGCGCTCGGCTTCGCGGTGGGCGCCGATGCGCGCGAGGTGCAGCCGTTTTCCGTGGATGTAGGCCTTCAGTTCGCCCAGCAATTGATCGCGATAGAGACGCGAGAATCCACGATCCATGCGATCGGCGCAGCGGTTCAGCACCATCGGCACCGAAACCGCGGCAGCCGCGAACAGGTCGGCACCCTCCCTGCGCTCCCCCAGCCATTTGAGCAGCACGTTTCCCCCCAAGGAGAAACCGACCGCCGCCAACGGCGTTTGCGGTTCGCGCCGACGGATCGTCCGATAGACGTAGTCGAAGTCGGAGGTTTCCCCCGAGTGATAACACCAGGCGGTGCGGTTGTATTCCCCGCTGCAGCCGCGAAAATTCAGCGCCGCACTGCGAAACCCGTATGCAGCCAGGGCTTGTTGCAGCCCGACGATGTACCCGGAACGCGAGGACCCGGACAGCCCGTGCAGGAGCAGAACCAGGGACGCCCCACGCGCCGCGCTTTCATGCCAATCCAGATCGAGGAAGTCCCCATCCGGCGTCGTCAACCGCTCGCGCTTGCAACCCTGCCATCCGCTATCGACCCGGCGCCGGAGCAGAGCGGCCCACAGGGTCTGGGCATGCGGTCCCGGCAACCACCAGGCCGGGCGGAATGCGCTGGCCACACGCCCTCCCATCGCGAGTCACCCCGGTAAGCCGGGAACACCCTTGGACGCGCAGAGACCGGCGGTATGGGGGAACCCGGACCAGTTCGTCGGGAGCGAACTGGGACCGCTATGCGGGCCCCGAAGGGGCGAGTCCCAGGGAGGGGACGAGCAGACGTCCATCGATCAGCCTGCCTCCAGCGCGGCCCCCGGAGAGCGGCCCGAAATCAGTCCCGGCGACACTTCCCGGCCAAGAACCGGCGCCAGGAAACGTCCGGTATGGGAATGCGGATTCGCCGCGACTTCTTCCGGCGTGCCTTGGGCGACCACGCGGCCGCCTCCCTCCCCGCCTTCCGGTCCGAGGTCGATGATCCAGTCGGCGGTCTTGACGACGTCCAGGTTGTGCTCAATCACGATCACCGTGTTGCCGCGATCGCGCAATTGATGGAGTACCTGCAGCAGTTGCTGGATATCGTGGAAATGCAGCCCGGTGGTCGGTTCATCCAGGATGTAGAGCGTCTTGCCGGTATCCCGGCGCGACAGCTCCCGCGCCAGTTTCACCCGTTGCGCCTCGCCCCCGGACAAAGTCACCGCGTTCTGCCCCAGGGGGATGTAGCTCAAACCGACCTCCATGAGGGTCTTGAGCTTGCGCGCCACGACCGGGATGGCGGAGAAGAATTCCGCCGCCTCTTCGACCGTCATCTCCAGGACCTCGTGAATGCTCTTGCCCTTGTAGCGGATCTCCAGGGTTTCCCGGTTGTAGCGCTTGCCCTTGCAGACGTCGCAATGGACGAACACGTCGGGCAGGAAATGCATTTCCACCTTGATCACCCCATCGCCGGCGCAGGCCTCGCAACGGCCGCCCTTGACGTTGAAGCTGAAACGGCCGGGGGAATAACCGCGCGAGCGTGCCTCGGGCGTGGCCGCGAACAACTCCCGGATCGGCGTGAACAGCCCGGTATAGGTGGCGGGATTGGAGCGCGGTGTGCGCCCGATCGGGCTTTGGTCGATGTCGACCACTTTGTCGAAATGCTCCAATCCTTCCAGCGCGGCATGTGCGGCCGGGGTGAGCGATGCCCCGTTCAGTGTACGCGCCGCGGCGCGGTAAAGGGTATCGTTGATGAGCGTGGACTTCCCCGAACCGGAAACCCCGGTGATACAGACGAGCAGCCCCACCGGGATGGAAACGTCGACCGACTTGAGATTGTGCCCGCACGCGCCCCGCACGACCAGATGCCGCTTCGGATCCGGGGGCACTCTCGCGGCCGGCACGGCGATGCGACGACGACCCGACAGGTATTGACCGGTGAGCGATTCGGAAGCGGCCAGGATCTCCTGCGGCGTGCCCTGGGCCACCACCCTTCCGCCGTGGACGCCGGCACCGGGCCCCATGTCGACCACATGATCGGCCAGGCGGATCGCCTCTTCGTCATGCTCGACCACGATCACGGTATTGCCGAGGTCGCGCAGCTTGAGCAGGGTATCCAGGAGCCGCTGGTTGTCCCGTTGGTGCAGACCGATGGACGGCTCGTCCAGCACGTACATCACCCCCACCAGACCGGCGCCCACCTGGCTCGCCAAACGGATGCGTTGCGCTTCTCCCCCGGAGAGCGTGTCGGCACTGCGATCCAGACTGAGGTAATCGAGCCCGACGTTGATCAGGAAGCGGAGCCGGGCGCGGATTTCCTGAATGATCTTCGCTGCCACCTCGCCGCGGCGACCCGGCAGCTCCAGATACTCGAAGAACTCCAGCAGCCGGCGCACAGGCAAGCCGGTCAGGACCGGCAAACTGGCGTCCCCCACGAACACGTGGCGTGCGCCCCGATTGAGCCGGGTTCCCTCGCAGGCCGGACAAGGCTTGTGCGCGAGATATTTGGCCAATTCCTCACGCACCACGGCCGAATCGGTTTCGCGATAGCGGCGCTCCATGTTGGGGATCACGCCCTCGAACGGATACCGCTGCAGCAATACTTCACCGCGGGGGGTCGACACCTTGAACGGGATCTCTTCGCCCTGACTGCCGTAGAGGACCACCTCGCGCACCCGCTCCGGCAGGCTGGCGAAAGGCACTTCCGGGTCGAAACCGTAATACTCCGCGAGGGAGCGGATCATCCCGTAATAATAGGCATTGCGCCGATCCCAGCCGCGTACCGCGCCGCCGGCCAGACTCAGTTCCGGATTGTGCACGATCAGCTCGGGGTCGAAGTATTGCTGGATCCCCAAACCATCGCACTCGGGACAGGCGCCTTTGGGGTTGTTGAAGGAAAAGATGCGCGGCTCCAGCTCGCTCAGGGAATAGCCGCAATGGGGACAGGCATACTGGTTCGAATAAAGGAGTTCCTTCCCCTCCTCGTCGATCGACGCCACCACGGCGATGCCCTCGGCCAGACGCAATGCCATCTCGAACGATTCGGCCAGACGCAACGCCAGGTCGGGGCGGACCCGGAAACGATCGACGATGACCTCGATGGTGTGCTTCCGGCGCAGGTCCAGTTTCGGCGGTTCGTCCAACTCGAACACCTCACCGTCGATGCGCGCCCGGATGAACCCTTGTCCACGCAGCCCCTCCAGGACTTGCTGGTGTTCCCCTTTGCGTTCCTTCACCACCGGGGCCAGCAACATCCAGCGGCTCCCTTCCGGCTGGCTCAGCACATGGTCGACCATCTGGCTGATCGTCTGGGCCTCCAATGACACGCCGTGTTCCGGGCAGCGCGGGATCCCGGCGCGGGCGAACAGCAGGCGCAGGTAGTCGTAAATTTCCGTGATCGTACCGACGGTGGAACGGGGGTTGTGCGAGGTCGATTTCTGCTCGATGGAAATGGCCGGGGACAACCCTTCGATGTGGTCGACGTCGGGTTTCTCCATCATGGAGAGAAACTGGCGCGCGTAGGCCGACAGCGATTCCACGTAGCGCCGCTGTCCCTCGGCGTAGATGGTGTCGAAAGCCAGGGATGACTTGCCGGACCCGGAAAGACCCGTGATCACGATCAGCCGGTCGCGCGGCAGATCCAGATCGATGTTCTTGAGGTTATGAGTCCGGGCCCCTCGGATGCGGATCAGGTCCATGACCATCCTACGGCTGGGCTTGACCGACCGATGACCAGGGCTCCCTGGCCGTTCGCCGTGGGTTGGGCGGGGGACACGGAAGCGCGGACACCTGCTGATAGAAAAACCACCAGAATCCACCGATACCGAACAACACGCCGACGTGCAGCAGCTCATGGGGGCCCACCACTCCCGGGATGAGTTCCGGCCATTGGGCGAAATCGGCGATCCCTCCCAGAGTATAGGCCAGACCGCCGTATACCAAGGGCCGGATGAAGGAAAAACCATGCCGGCGGGCCAGGGCCACCCCCGAACCCAGGCCGATCCAGCCGAGTCCCAAGTACAGCGTGAGTCCCAGCCATTCCGGGATCGCGTCGAAGAAAATGACTTTCAGCACGATTCCCGTGATGGCTAGGCTCCACACCACGAGCAGCACTCCCCAGCGCGCCCAACCGTTGTGAAAAAACCCGGGTTGCAGGGGCGTGAAGCTGCCGGCGATGAGGGCGAAAATCGCGGCATGATCCAGCCGCTGCAATACCCGGTGTGCCGTGCCGTCGGTCCCCAGCAGGTGATAGACCCCGCTCATGGACAGCAGGAATACGACGGTCAGGGAAAATATCGCCATGGTACAGCGGCACGACCGGCTGGGGCAGCGCCGCCACAACGGAATGGCGAGCAACGCGAAGATCCCGGCACCGAGCAGGTGCATCAGGGAACTGACCGGATGGGTGAAACCGGGGATGGCGTAGATGGACATCAGGCAAACACTTGCATTCGACTGGCGCGGTTGCGAGCCTGCGTTCGAGAAGGGTCATGCCCAACCCGCACCGCCAACGAACCGCCTTCATTAGTTCTTTCCGGCGTCCGCACGGAACCGTCGAATTTCTGTCTTGCAAGTATACACTTTTCCCGAAAGGGATTTCGGGAGACTTCCGGTCGTTCCACCCTCGCGGTCCATTGCATGGCTTGGGCGACGGCACCCATCCCAGGGGACGTGTGCGCCATGAGAGACCGTCGCTATCGGCTCACAGAGGCCGAAGGCCGCTGGGTACGACGAACGCACGGGCAGTCGCGACTCCCTGTCATGCCGGCGGGGCGGAAGGCACGGCGACATTGCGCAGCCGCACCTTGGGTTCGGCGGCTTGTCGTGGGGCAAGCACTTTGGCATCGAGTTCGAGATCGATGCGGATTCGGCGCGCCGCCGCTTCCGCTTCGGTGGCGGCGCGGAAAGGCCCGGCCAGGATCTCATAGCCTCGGTCCGTGGCAACGACCCGGGCCGGGATCGATGGCCCTTGGTGGCGCAGGATGGCTGCGAGTTTCTTGGCGGGAATCGCGCTCTCCATCTCCGCCACTTGTACGAACCAGGCAGCGGCGATAGGCGCGGACTGCCCCTTCTGCCCGCCTTGGCCGTCACCGGTCGAACCCCGTTCGGTGTGTTTTTCTTCGCTTTCGGGAAGCACCTGGGGTTGCCCGAACCAGGAGCGGGGGCGTGGCAAAACCTTGGCTTGGGCGAAAACCTCCTCATCTGCCGGGGCTTGGGCGCCGATGGGCAAGGGGATACCACGTGCCTCGGCGAGGATGGTTTCGATCCTCTGCCAATCCAACGCCACCTGCTCCTTTTTCTCGATGCGCTTGAGACGCGCGTAAAGCTCGCGCCGCAACCGGGCCGGGTCGAGTTCCTCGAAAGGCCGATGGGCTTCCAGGAATACCTGCCCGTCGCGGCGCCCGATCAGATACGGTTGGTTGACGATGCGGACCGGGGTACCGCGGGGAATCTGTGGAAACAGTACTGTCATGTCCTCGGGGTACAAGCGTATGCAGCCGTTGCTCGCGCGCAGGCCGATGCTATAGGGTTTGTTGGTACCGTGAATCAGATAGCGGGACTGGCTCAAATACAGCGCATGGTCCCCAAGGGGGTTGTCAGGACCGGGTGGCACCGCCGCCGGCAGAGGGTCGCCTTTGCGGGCATGGTCGCGACGAATGTTCTCGGTCGGATACCAGGTCGGGAACTCGGCCTTGCGCACCACGTTCATCAAACCCATGGGCGTCGACCGCCCTTCCTTACCGATCCCGACCGGGTAGGTCAACACTTTCGTGCCCTTGGCCTCGGGCGGGAAATAGAACAAGCGGTAGGCTGCCAGATTGAGCGTCACACCCGTGCGCGGCGCCTCGGGAAGCGTGAACTGCAAAGGCAAGAGAACCCGCTTGCCGTCGGGAACCCAGGGGTCGAGTTCCGGGTTGGCATCCGCGATTTCCTGAAAACCGAGTCCATAGTGACGGGCGATATCCGGCAGCGTGTCTCCCCCGCGGAGCTCGACGCTGGCGAACTCGCCCACCATGGTAGCGGCTTTGGGCACGTCAAAGACGTGTTTCTCCACCGAGACCGGAGGAGTCTCCGGCAGAACCGGAGGTACTTCGCGGGGCTTGGGACCGGTTGCGCAACCGGTCATCGCCATACAGACCAGGATTAGGATGGCCAGACACCGCATTCGATCCGTCGCCGTTTCGGCGCAGATACCGGGGGAAATCATCGAAGGGTATGGGACAGTCGTGCTCATGCCTGAAAACCCTACCAAAGATCATGCCAGAATCATCTGAAATCTCGACAGGGTCCGACACCGACTCGTCCTGCCTTGCCCAGCTCAGGGCAGCGGATACCGTTCACGGATTGGGCCCATGACGGAATCTGGGGTGGGCGGTTCGGGGCGAGAACATCGCCTGCCCCTGTTCCCGTCGCTCAAGAGCGACATCGGGAGCGATCATAAACTCGGCCCCTTGGCGGGTCACGGCGAAGACGGCTACACTCCGGGGGGTGCTTTTTGCCAGGGATACCCTTTCTGCGCCAAGCGGTACCCGAGATCGAAAAGCGCCCTCATGTAAGTGGTGTCGAAATCCTCCCGATGCGGCGCCTGGAAGCTCTTGGGGATATAAGCGAGGTTGTAATCCATCTGGTCCTGCTGGGCGGTCAGGTAAATGCGATAGAGATCGCCGACACCCTGGCTCTGGATCAGCGAGGAAATGGCGCGTTGGGCAATGGGCAGGGTGCGACGCTCGACCTGCGCCCACTCGGGGTCCAGCCGGGCATTACGAATGATGTAAAGCTTGCGTTCACGTTGCACATGGTGCTCGCGCAGCAATTGCTTCACATGGAGCGACGGCGGATAGACGAAGAGCTGTGCCGTTGCGCCGCCGTCCACGTGCATTTCCTGATACGACCTGCCGTCGGCGACCACGTCGATCAGTACCGGAGGAAAGGCGCCCGGAATCGCTGCCGAGGCGATCATCAGCGTCCGGAACAATTCCAGGGCCCTGGGATGACCGCTGGCGGCGATCTTGGTCAGGTTCCACACCACCGGCAAACGCGAATCCAGGTTGGTCGTGGCGACCAGGAGCAGCCTTCCCTTGGCGTATTCGGCGGCGATCGCATCCAACATACGCTGGTCCACGTGCTTCTCGAGCAGGCGCCACAAGGGCTTGTTGTCGGCCAGAGCATCGCCGAAGATCGCCGCAAGCAGGCTCCGCATCTCGAGAATGTCGCGCGGCGAGACCTGGGTGTAGACCTCCCGGAGCTTGCCGTCGTACGCGGGACCGAGGAAGGCGAAGGGTGCGATCAGCGCCCCGGTACTCACACCCGTGACCAGCTTGAAGGTCGGCCGTGTGCCGGAGACGGTCCAGCCATTCAGCAGGCCAGCACCGAATGCGCCGTTATCGCCGCCGCCGGAGATGGCCAGATAAACCGCGGGCGGCAATGGTCCGTGCAGGCCGTGGGATTCCAGATAGGCTCTCTCGCGCAGGAATGCGGCCATCCCTTCCTGAGCCATCGCCTTCACGTCCTCGGGGATCACTGGGATGTAACGTATCCCGGGCAGGCCCGGGATCTCCGCCCGGGTCTGCAGCGCGGCAGGGACCGCATCGCGGCGCGGGGGCGCGGCGCATCCCTGCAACAGGAACAACGCCAGGGACACGATCCCGAGGATGGCGAAACGGGTTCTGCCGGATGTGGCATTCATGCTCGAAGCCCCGTGGAATGAAGAGACTCCCTTCCTATGATCCCGTCAAGCCAGCATCTTGCCCATCACCGAGAGGATTTCCTTCAGCGGCAGTTCGCTGGCGAACAACGGCAGGAGCGGGAGTATGTAAGCGAAGACAATGATAAGCACGGTTTCCTTGCCGAAAGGAACCACCCGGATCTCCTGGATGATTCTGAAACTGCTGGCCAGGTCGGCGAGAGATTGAATGTCGTTATTGCCCAGCAATTCTTGCTCCGGTAACACTCCCTGGCCACGCAGCCACTTCGCGTCGAAATCGCGGACGTAACGCGTCGCCAGAGCACCGTACTGGAGATTGGCTTTTTCCTTCAGATCGAAGAGCCGCGGAGTGAATACCAGCAGTGGGGCGAGAACCAGTGTCAGCTGTACCACCACGGTGGCGATCAACAGCGTGCGGAAACTCAGGGCGGAGACATGCTCGAAAACCACCAGATTGGCGAGGTGCGAGGCCGCCACGGTGCCCACTGCGAAGGAGAGGATCGCAAACCGGGTTTGGCCCACGGCCAGGAACCCCAGACCCCCAACCCGGTCCGGATGGGCCGGAGCGAGGTGCAGATCCAGGGTGGAAATCCGCCGCAGCAGATAAGCCCACAGCCCGATGCGCCAGAGCCAGCGCGCAGCGAGAAATAGGAACAAGGGCGCGCTCACGTAGGTGTACCACATGCCGGCCGGGGTCAGATGCCGCCCGGTTTCGGTAACGACGCTCGCCCAACTGGCCAGATGTTCGGTGAATTCTTCCCGACGGATCACGGAATTGACCATCCAAACGGCAACCAGGATCGCCCCCTCGATCCACCAGGAATCGCGAAGTCTCGCAGTATCGCTCAGGGCCGAGCGGAGAGCCGGAAGGACATCGCGGCGCACCAGGCCCGTTTCCACGAATTGCGCGACCATACCGCCGATCCAGGGATCGATGGAAACCTCCGCGGCGATGAACAGTGGAAAGGTGACGAAGAACCGTGCATAGATACTGAGATCCGCGAAGAAAGAGATCGGGCCGCCAACGGCTGGACCCCAATCCCGAATTCCGGCCAACACCGCCATCGGCACCCAAGTCACCAGGATGAAGAGTGCGACGCGCCGCAACAGGTGGGAGCGGTGGCGATGTCCGACGTGAAGCTTCAGCATCAGGTCGAAGGCCAGTCCCCCTTTGCAGAGGGAAAATCCATTGGCCGAAAACACTTCCGGATCGCTCATGAACTCCCCCAGGCTACCCAGCCGACACCGTCGATTTCCTCCGGGCGGGTCGCGGCGTGGGTAACAAAAGAACAAACCTTGCGCCCGCCGGGCAGTGGATGCGACGTTGTCTTGATCCCGAGAAAATGTCAAGTCCCAGGGCTTTCCAGCAGGCCGCGAGGCACAAGAGGGGGATCGGTCTTCCAGAAGACCCGGGAAGCTTTCGAACCGATTTGCCAGACCGAGGCGCTTACCGAGAAAAGTTTGGATCGGGAACAAAAAAAGGCCCACTGCGGAGAGTAGGCCTTCAAGGAATCGAAAAAAGAGGATCTTAGAGTGTCGGTACCTCGTAAGGAGCCGCGAGATGCTGTTTGTCAGTGTCCGGCGCGTTGCCGCAACCGCCGAGTACCAGAGAGATCACAATCAAGCCAAGAGCGGAAATCAGCTTTTTCATAACTTCTACCTCATCTCCTCTTCACGGGGATCGAACAGATTTCCCCGGCCGATTTGGCTCTCGCGAAGAACGGGAGTTCCGTTCCCGATCCACATCTCGGCGATCGGGTGTGATGTGATGGCGCGCGTTCCCCCTCGGGGGAAACGTAGCTTTGGTACGCCCACCGAGGCTCGCTCTCGGACTCTACCGGGGTCGCCCGGACGCCTTCCCGGTGGACTCGCCCTCGTCATTCTTCCCAGGTTCGACATGTGCCGATTTCCTGCGCCGGGTGGCCGACCTGCTCTTTGGTGATCCGGCCGGATCCTTCCCGAAGGAGGCCTGAAGTCGCTTGAGTTGTTCCCGGCGCCATTCGCCGACGTTCTGCAACGCCTCATTGATCTCGCCCGGGGCCATCTCGTCCACCAGGCTGGATCGTGCTTCGAGCGCTTCCGCATGGCCGTTGTCCGCCGCCAACGTGTACCAATAGTAGGCCTTCACGTTGTCACGGATGACGCCTTCACCCGCGGCGTACATCGATGCGAGTATGGCCTGTGCGCCCGGCTCTCCTTGCTCCGCCGCCTTGCGAAACCAGCGCGCCGCCTCGTCAGGATTCTTCTCCACACCGAGACCGTAGTAGTAGAGGATTCCCAGCTTGCTCTGACCCAAGGGGTCACCCTGGTCCGCGGCTTTTCGGTACCATTGCGCGGCCGCCATATAGTCTGGATTTCCCCCCAGACCTTTCATGTAGAGATTGCCCAGGTTCACTTGCGCGCTGCTGTCGCCCCGTTCCGCCAGCGCTCTGAATTCCCGGTGAGCGGTTTCATAATCCCCGCGCTCGACCGCCAGGATTCCCGCTGCTGCGTCCGCCCAGGCAGTCCCGGCCCATACGAGACCCAGCAACCCAAAAATCAAGCTGTTCATTCCGACGCGATCAATACGATTTTGCCCCGATGACGACTTTCTTCCATGAGCCGGTGGGCGTCGGCGGCCCGTGCCAAGGGGAAGGTCGAATCCACGACCGGTCGGACCTCACCGCTTTCCAGCAGGGGCCAAACCCGTTCCCGCAACGCCTTGGCGATATGAGCCTTTTCCGCCACGCTGCGGGAACGCAGGGTGGATCCGGTCAGGGTCAGGCGCTTCAGGAGGATCGGTACCAGGTTGATCGAGGTCTTGGAGCCTGCCTGGAAGGCGATTTGTACCAGGCGCCCCTCGGTGGCCAAGGCTTCCAGATTGCGCTGGAGATAGTCCCCGCCGACGATGTCCAGGATCAGGTCGACGCCCCGCCCGGCGGTAAGCTCTTTCACACGAGCGACGAAATCCTCCTCGCGATAAGGGATGGCCGTGGCCCCGAGTTCCTCGCACAAGCGGCATTTTTCCCTGCTGCCCGCGGTGGCGAAGACTTCCGCACCGAAGGCACGCGCCAATTGGATCGCCATGACACCGACGCCGCTGCTGCCGCCATGGACCAGGAAACGCTCGTTCGCGCGCAGGGCGCCGCGCTCGAAGACGTTAGTCCAAACCGTGAAACACGCTTCCGGCAGGGAGGCGGCGGCGATGAAATCGAGCCCGCGCGGGATCGGCAGGCACAGTTCCGGAGCCGCAGCGCAGTACTCGGCATAGCCGCCCCCCGTGACGAGAGCGCAGACTTCCCTGCCGAGCCATTCCCGCCCTACCTCTTCTCCCACGGCGACGATGCGGCCGGCCACCTCCAGGCCCGGTAGATCCGAAGCTCCCGGCGGCGGCGGATAGAGCCCGCGCCGCTGCATGACGTCGGGTCGATTGACCCCGGCGGCTTGGACCTCGATCAACACCTCCCGGGGGCCGGGGACGGGCAGCGGACGCTCGCAGAGCCGAAGAACCTCGGGACCGCCGGGTTGGGTGATCTCGACGGCCTGCATGCGGGGAGGGATGACCCGGGCGGTCTCTTTCCTCATGGATACGGTTCGAAACGCTGGATGAGCGTACCGCCATGCTGTTTCAGCCACTGCCGCCGATCGCGCCAGTCGGGGACATGAGCCTCGACCAGCGCCCAGAATTCCGGCGCATGATTGCGGTAGCGGATGTGGCACAACTCGTGCGCCACGACATATTCCAAGACGGAAGGCGGCGTGAAAGCCAATAGCCAGTTGAGGTTGATGTCGTTGTGTGGCCCGAGGCTCCCCCAACGGGTGCGCATGCGCTTGATCCGCAACTGCCGGGGATAGAGCCCACAGCGCGGCGCATGGCGCTCAATGCAAGCGGCCACCTTGTCCGGCAGCCAGCGTCTCACGAAACCGTAGAGCGCTTGGCAAATCCACACCTCCCGCCCCGGTCCGGCACCTTTCGGCAGGACGACCCGAAACCCGGCGGGCTCTAGCGACACCCGCATGCGGCGGCCGTCGGTTTCCTCCACCCAAAGCGGCACCGACTGCCCTTCCCAGGGTATGGTAGCGCCCGCCGCGAACCGTTCCCCGTTTCCGAACCGGCCCAGACGGGCCCGCATCGTCTCGAGTTTGGCCGCCGCCCAGTGCCGGTGTTCCTCCCAGAATGCCAGCGCCTGTACCTCCGGGACCCCGGCCGGGACGACGAGCTCGACGCCGGCGGCACGAACCACCAGGCGCAGCCGTTTGGCCCGTGCGCTGCGGCGGATGTTCAGCGGAACCCGCCCGCAGCCCGAATCTTCTCCCAGAAGATGGATCCGATCCGCCAGGCCGCTCACCATGAATGCTTTTCCTCACGCGGTGATGGCGCGCACGATCAACTCCTTGTCACCCGCCGGCCGCCTCCAGGTGACGCTCTCCCCCACCTCGGCACCGAGCAGTGCGCGGGCCAACGGAGACACCCAACTGATCCTGCCGCGTGCGGCATCGGCCTCGTCCTCGCCGACGATGGTGTAACGGGAAACCGCGCCGGTCTCGTCTTCGACCTCCACCGTGGCCCCGAAATGCACCCGATCCCGGGGTTGCGTGGCCGGATCCGCGACGATGGCGCTCGCGACCCGACCCTCGTAATAACGCAGCTCCCGTTCCACGGACCGGAGCCGTTGCACCGCGTCCATCGAATCTTCTCCGGACAGGCGCGCCTTTTCCCGGAGGAGTTCGGCGACCTTCGCTTGCAGTTCGGCCAAACCCGCCGGCGTCATGTAATTCGGATGCGGGCTGACCGGACGTTGCGGCAGGCTGTCCGGGGCTTCCTCGCCATCGCGTTCTTTGACGAATGCACGACTCATGATCGCTCCAAAGATAGAGGTGCAAAACCCGTGGGGCCGGGGACTGGCAGGATATCCCCAAGCACCCCGGTGTGACAAACCCGATCTTCTTACCCGGCCTTCTGGGGAGAACGGGGATCCCCGATCAAATCGCGGGCCAGTTCCGCCAGGCGGCGGGAGCCACCGCCATTCCCCAGGCGCCGGCGGACCTCGGCCAGATCCGTCTGCACCGTCGCCGCGTAGACCGGGTCCTCAAGGATCTTGAGGACCTCCTCCGCCAGCGCTTCGGGCTCGGCTTCGTGCTGGATGAACTCCCTGACGATGGCCCGGCCGGCAAGAATGTTGGGCAAACCGATGTGGCGGATCTGCACCAGCATCCGCCCCAGCCAATAGCTGATCGGGTTCAGCTTGTAAAGGATGACCATGGGAACGCCGAGTAGCGCCACTTCCAGGGTGGCAGTCCCGGAACTCGTCACCACGGTGTCACAGATTCCGATCGCTTCGTGGCGTCTTTCCTTCACGACCTGCACGGGGATCCGGCAAGCCGCGAGGAAAGGCGCGATCCAGGCATCCGATACCGAAGGCGCCTGGATCAGCAGGAACCGGGCCTCGGGCCGCTGCCGACGGATCTTTTCCGCGGTGTGGAACAGCACAGGCAGCAAGCGGCGGATCTCGTTCTCCCTACTCCCCGGCAGCAGACCCACCAGCGGCCGGTCATCCGGAACCCCCAGTTCCCGTTTCACGCGCTCGCGGTCCTCGATCGGAGCGAGGGTTCCGGCCAAGGGATGTCCGACGTAAGTGACCGGAATGCCGTGCTCCTCGTAGAATGGTACTTCGAAAGGGAAGATCACCGCCATGTGGTCGATCGCCCTGCCGTAGCTCTTGACGCGTCCCGGCCGCCACGCCCAGACTTGCGGGCCCACATAAAACAGCACCTTGATGCCCTCGGCCTTGGCGGCGCGCGCCAGGCGCAGGTTGAATTCCTTGTAGTCGACGCAGATCAGCAGATCC
This sequence comes from Methylococcus sp., assembly GCA_035559395.1. Taxonomy (GTDB): domain Bacteria; phylum Pseudomonadota; class Gammaproteobacteria; order Methylococcales; family Methylococcaceae; genus Methylococcus. The sequence continues at coordinate 59,276 of DATMAX010000081.1, forward strand.
GGCCGCCGGCTCCGGAGCAAGTCCTTCATGGTGGCGAGCGCCCGGCGAATGTCCCTGTAGTGACGGGCGATCTCGGCCAGGCCGATGACCCCGAGCCCACTGGAATCGACCTGCACGTCGATCCCGGCCGCCCGCATCGCGGGCCCTCCCATGCCGAAACCCCGGAGGTGCGGGACGAGCCGTTGCAACTCCCGAAACAGTGCAGCGCCATGGCGATCGCCGGAAGCCTCGCCGGCGGCCAGGCAGATCTCCAGGGATGCCTCAGCCATCGACGGCGCGGTGTACCACGGCGGTGATACGATCGACGTCCGCCTCGCTCAGTTCCGGAAACATCGGCAGCGACAGACAGCGCCTGGCGACCGCCTCGGTGACCGGGAGACATACTCCGGGGTGGGTCTCGGCGAACACATTCTGCCGGTGCAGAGGCACCGGATAGTAGATGGCACAGCCGATCCCCGCTCCTTGCAGGGCCTCGAGAATGGCATCGCGCCGGTCGCTCAAGATCGTGTATTGATGGTACACGTGCCGCCCGATACCGTCCTCGTAGGGCACTTCGACGACGTCGGCGAGGCGCTCCGAGTACCAGCGAGCCACCCTGCGGCGGTTGTCGTTGAACTCGTCGATGTATTTCAGCTTGACCCGCAGGACCACGGCCTGCAACTCGTCGAGGCGGCTGTTGAAGCCGATCACGTCATGGTGATAGCGAGCCCTGGAGCCGTGGTTGCGCAGCATCTTCACGCGCTCGGCGAGTTCGTCGCAATCGGTGGCCACCAGGCCGCCATCACCGTAGGCCCCGAGATTCTTGCTGGGGAAGAAACTGAACCCCGCCGCCAGTCCCCAACTTCCGGTCTGCCGTCCCGTGACCTCGGCTCCGAAAGATTGCGCGCAATCCTCGATGAGCTTGAGCCCGTGGCGCTCGGCGATGGCCTGGAGACGCGGCAGATCCGCCGGTTGGCCGAACAGATGCACCGGCAGGATGGCCCGTGTGCGTTCGCTGATGGCTCCTTCCACGGCGACGGGATCGAGATTGAAGGTCCGCGGATCGATGTCCACGAACACCGGCTCGGCTCCGACATAGCGAATCGCTTCCGCGGTGGCGATGAAGGTGAAGGGCGTGGTGATGACCTCATCGCCCGCGCCAATCCCCGCCGCGAGCAAGGCCAGATGCAGGGCATCGGTTCCGGAGGCGACCCCAATGGCGTGGCGGACGCCCAGATACGCCGCGACTTCCTGCTCGAAGGCTTGCACATTGGGACCCAGAACGAAAGCGCAGCCCTGTAACGTTTCTTCCAATCGCCGGTCGATTTCCGCCTTGAGGCGGGCGTACTGGGTCTTCAAATCCACCATGGGAATGGCGCGAGCCCCACCCGCACCCCCGTTCGTTCCGGACGGCTTGCTCATGCAATCAAACTCCTCGTTCCGTTCTTGAGTAACCGAGTGATTTCGATGGCGGTCGCCAGGGCGCGGCGCCCTGCCTCCCCCGGTACGAGCGGCTCGCGCCGCTCGCGGATGCAGGTCACGAAATGGCGGATCTCCTCGCGCAAGGCATCGCCATTCTCGAACACGGACTCCTCACTCACGATCTCCGGGATACCGGGGAACATTTCGCCTGCGCCCTTGTGGTGACGAGTCAACACACGGTTTTGGAAATCCACCGCCACGTAGGCGTGGGGGAAGAAAAAGCGCATCTTGCGCTCGGTCTTGAGACTGACCCGGCTGGCCGTGACGTTGGCGACGCAGCCGCTGCGGAACTGGATGCGGGCGTTGGCGATGTCGATGTCCCCGGTGAGCACTGCGACCCCGTTGGCATCGATACGTTCGACCTCGGAATCGACGGTATCGAGGATGATGTCGATGTCGTGGATCATCAGATCCAACACCACGCTGACGTCGTTGGCACGCGGTTTGAAGGGGGCGAGGCGATGGGATTCGATGAACATGGGCTTGTGCGCCTCGAGTTCCAGGCCGAGCAGGGCGGCGTTGAACCGCTCGAGATGCCCCACCATGAGCACGCGCTGGTTTTCCCGCGCCACCCGGATCAGGTCGTCTGCCTCCTCCACGGTCACCGTGACCGGCTTTTCCACCAAGACATGGGCCCCGTGTTCGAGAAACTCCCGTGCCACGGCATGGTGAAGACTGGTGGGCACCACCACGCTCACCGCATCCACCCGGCCCAGGAGCTCGCGGTAGTCCGTCCGGCCGGGCACACCGAACCGTTCCCCCACTTCTTGTGCGGTCCTCGGGTTGCTATCGACTACGGCGACCAATTCGCACTCTGGCAGGGAGGCATATTTCTCGGCGTGGAACTTGCCCAGATAACCCACCCCGACTACGGCACAACGCAACGGCTTCATGGTGTGACCATCCCTCAGAGGGAATCGGCGCTTGCCGCCGGTTCGAAAAACGCCAAGGTCCCGCGCTTGGACCCCGAAGCAAGCCAAGCACGTAGATAGGAAAGCTCGGGAGTATCGGGAAGATCGTCGAGGGGGGAGCGAGCGCGCAGCCGGCGAAACGCCGTGGATACGGCCTGCAACCGTGGTCCTTCGATGCCGGCCCGGCGCAGGCCGACCAGATTGATGCGGTAATGCTTGCCGGGGCGGCCTCCCACCAGAGTATAGGGGATCACGTCCTTGTTGATGCCGGCGAGCCCCTGCAACATCGCCAGGCTCCCCACCCGGCAGAATTGGTGCACCATCACACCGCCACCGAAAAACACCCGGTCGCCGACCTGACAATGGCCTCCCAGCGTCGCCCCGCTGGCGAGGATGTTATGATCGCCCAGCACGCAGTCATGGCCCACGTGGGCGTTGTTCATCAGGTAATTGCCGGAGCCCAGGCGGGTGGCCGCACCCGGCCGGGTGGCCCGGCTCAGTGTCACTCCTTCCCGTACCACATTGCCGTCGCCCAGTTCGAGATAGGTTTCCGCCTCGGGATCGAAGCCCAAATCCTGCGGCAAGCCGCCGAGTACGGCATGGGGATGGATCACGTTGTCGCGACCCATGCGCACATAGGAATGGATCACGGCATGCGCTCCGATCCGGCAGCCGTCGCCGATCTCGACCCGTTCCTCGATGATCGCATAAGGCCCGACCACGACGTTCGCGCCCAGGCGGGCATCGGCGGCGATGCATGCGGAGGGATGGATCGTCGTCATGGAGAAACCTCAGCCACGCGGATGACAGCGCGCATGGAGTTCCTTGAGACGCTCCTGCGCGACATGGGTGTAAATCTGGGTGGTGGACAGATCACTATGCCCGAGAAGAAGCTGGACTACCCGCAAGTCGGCGCCGCGGTTCAGAAGATGGGTGGCGAATGCATGACGCAGAGTGTGGGGCGAAAGCTCCTTGGCGATTCCCGCACGCACCGCGTAGCGCCGGATCAAATACCAAAATGCCTGCCGCGTCATGGGGCCGCCTCGTTCGGTCACGAACAGATGTTCGCTCTGCCGTCCCCGCAAAATCGCACACCGTGACTCGCCGAGATAGCGCTCGAGCCAGTGCAACGCCTCCTCCCCGACCGGCACCAGCCGATCCTTGTTCCCCTTCCCCAGCACCCGCACCACGCCCTGGCGCAAATTGACCTCACCGAAGCGCAAGCCGACCAGCTCGCTCACACGGAGCCCGGTCGCGTACAGCAATTCCAGCATGGTGCGATCGCGAAATCCCAAAGGGACGGTGGTATCGGGAGCTTCCAGCAGCGCCGTGACCTCGGACTCGGTCAGGATCTTCGGCAACGGCCGGCCGAGGAACGGGGATTTCACGTGCAGGGTGGGGTCGGAGTCGATGCTTCCTTCGCGGGACAGATAAGCGAAAAATCTCCGCAGGCTGGACAGAAGCCGCGCCGCGGTGCGGGCATCGGTGTTTTCCCGGAACCGAAAAGCCAAGTAGGCTTCGATGTCACCTTTCCCCACCGACTCCATACCCTGGCCAGTTTTCGCAAGCCAGGCCGCAAACAGGGACAAATCGCTGCCGTAAGCCTTCAGCGTGTTGTCACTCAAACCGGCTTCGGCCCACAAAGTCTCCAGAAAGCGCTCGATCAACCGACGATCGGCCGCGCTCGGCCCTGGATCATCGGCTGACACCGGCACTTCGCTCATGCTCCAGCAACCAACGCTTGATCTCCACCGCCGCCCCTTCGCGAGCCCCACAATATCCGCCGAGTCCCTGGGCCGCGACCACACGATGGCAGGGAATGACGATCGGGATCGGGTTGCTCCGGCAAGCTGCGGCGACGGCGCGCGGCCCGCTTCCCAGTTCCACCGCCAAGCAGCCGTAAGTCCGGGTTTCCCCGGGCGGGATCCGTTGCAAAGCTTCCCAGACCCGCAACTGCCAAGACGAACCCCGAAGAGCCAGGGGAAGGCCGAAGATCCACGAACGGCCGGCGAAGTAATCCTCGATGGCGGCGACTGCGGCCGCCAATACTGGGTGAGCGGGCGGGCGGGGGGCACCGTCGACGACGAAGTCGATGGCCGTGAGTGCGTTCGCGTTGGCCCGGAGACGCAAGCAGCCCACCGGGGTCACGACGATACACGCGGACTCGCCCGCATCGGCCAGGGCCGGATCTCCCATTATCTTATCGCCCCGGAAAGACAAAGGGCGGAAACCCGCCCTTCGTCCCGTGAGCCTGGCCCAAGACAACCACCACGCCTTTAGATCTTTTCCTTGATGCGGGCTGACTTGCCGGCGCGGTCCCGCAGATAGTAAAGCTTGGCACGGCGCACGTCGCCCCGGCGCTTGACCTGGATCTCCTGTACCTGCGGGCTGTAGGTCTGAAACACGCGCTCGACACCTTCGCCGTGGGCCACCTTGCGGACAGTGAACGCGGATCGATAACCCCGATTGCGTTTGGCGATGACGATCCCTTCGAACGCCTGCAGGCGCTCGCGTGTCCCTTCCGTGACTTTGACCTGGACCACCACGGTATCGCCGGGAGCGAATTCGGGAACGGTCTTCCCGCTCATCCACTCGGATTCGAGTTGTTGAACGATGTTCATGAAGCTACCCTCTCTGTTTCCACTTGCATTTCCAATTCCTGCTTGAATTCATCCAGCAACTTCGCCTGCTCCGGCGTCATGGGATATCGCGCCAGCAAATCGGGTCGATTCAACCAGGTCTTTCCGAGCGACTGCTTGAGCCGCCAGCGCCGGATCGCGGCATGATCGCCGCTTTGCAACACTTTCGGCACTGCCAGGCCGTCCACCACCTCCGGACGGGTATAGTGCGGACAGTCCAGCAGGCCTTCGGTGTGGGAATCCTGCACCGCCGATTCCGCGTCCCCCAGCACCCCCGGCAGGAGGCGAACCACGGCGTCGAACACCACCAAGGCCGGCAACTCGCCGCCGCTCAGCACGTAATCCCCGATCGACCACTCCTCGTCGACCTCGGTCTGGATCAGGCGCTCGTCCACGCCTTCGTAACGACCCGCCACCAGGATCAGCCCGGGCAGCGAGGCGAACCGGCATACCGCCGATTGATCGAGCAACCGCCCCTGTGGGCTCAGGAAAACCACCCGTGCCCCGGGAACCGAAGCGGCACGCGCGGCGCGAATGGCGCTGCGCAGCGGTTCGACTTTCATTACCATGCCAGGACCGCCTCCGTAAGGCCGGTCATCGACGGTTCGATGACGATCGGTGGCGAAGTCGCGGGGATTCCATAGGCGCAACTCCACCCGTCCGCTGGCCAGTGCACGGCCGGTGACACCGTATCGTACCGCATCCCGGACCAAGTCCGGGAACAGCGTCACGACGTCAAAACGCATTCCCCTTTCCCGAAGGCTCAGAAATCGGCATCCCAGTCGACCACGACGAGGGCTTCGTCCAAATCGACCAACTTGACGAATTCTCCTTGTACGAATGGAACCAGGCGCTCCCGATCCCCCCGGATCACCAACACGTCGTTGGCCCCCGTTTCCAAGACATCGGCGATCAAGCCGAAATCGGTGCCCTCGAGATTCCGCACCCGGAGTCCAATCAGATCGATTCGATAATACTCACCCGCCTCCAAGGGCGGCAACCGATCCCTTGCCACCGCCACCGAAAGGCCCTTCAAGGTCTCGGCCTCCTCCCGCGTGATGATGCCTTCGAGCCGCACCACGACGGTATCGCCATGCTCCCGCCCCTCCAACGGTTCCAGCTGCCGTTCGACCCCGTTTCGTTCCAGGATCCATGGCGAATAGCCGAGAATGTTCCGCGGCGGCGCGGTATAGGAAATCGTCTTTACCCAGCCGCGCACCCCGAAGACACCGGCAATCCGCCCCACCACGACCCGCTTCTGCTCGTCCCCTCCCTGGGACTCGCCCCTGCGGGGCCCGCCATGCGGTCCCAGTTCGCTCCCGGCGAACTGGTGCTCGTCCCCTCCCTGGGACTCGCCCCTGCGGAGCCCGCTACGCGGGCCAAAATTGTTCCCAGCAATTTTGTCTTTCCCGACGAACTTGTCTGAGGTGGGAACGAGCCGCGGCCGCATCGCGCTCACCCCTTCTTGCGGAACTCCTTGATCAGCGAGGCCACCCGATCCGAGGTCTTGGCGCCAGTGCCGATCCAGTAATCGATCCGTGCTTGGTCCAGTCGCAGGCGTTCTTCTTGCCCCTGGGCGATCGGGTTGAAAAAACCGACCCGCTCGACGTAACGACCGTCGCGCTTGTTGCGGCTTTCCGTCACCACCACATGATAGAAAGGACGCTTTTTGGCGCCGGACCGTGCCAGACGAATGGTTACCATGCCTTTGCCTCTGTTGCTTGAATCGTTTGAAAAAAGTTCGTATTTTATGCCGTACTGCTCTTTTGTGAAGAGCCGAAACTCAAGGTTTGCTGCCAGCGGATAAAACAAAAAACCCGCCCACCGCTTGGTGCACGGGCTTTGCCGTACTTGGCGGAGAGAGAGGGATTCGAACCCTCGATGGGCGTTTTGGGCCCATACTCCCTTAGCAGGGGAGCGCCTTCAGCCTCTCGGCCATCTCTCCTTGAATTCAATTATGATTCACGTTTACTGAAAATCACACTTCAATTGCCGAAGCAATAGTTTCCGCGTATCTTCCGCGACTCTTCTACCACACCATCCGCCGCCTAACCCTTGATTGAGCGGGTCTATCCTTCCGTATATCTTCCCGTTCCA
>DATMAX010000082.1:0-10708 GCA_035559395.1 Methylococcus sp.
CGACCAATAGCACAACGGAAAGTACGACCAGTATTCGAAACGCAAATTCCAACCCTAGATTCATGACCTATGACCTTAGACCTTGACTAACGACTCGGCCGGGAGGGGAAATCCAGTTGCCTTACCGGTCGATAAAATTGAAGAATGTTCAACTCTCGCCGCCCTCATCGGTTGCGGTTTGTTGCTGCTGCTCCTTCCGGATCCTCTCGTAAATCTCCTCGCGGTGTACCGACACATCCTTGGGTGCATTCACGCCGATACGTACTTGATTGCCCTTAACCCCTAGCACTGTGACGGTCACATCGTCGCCGATCATTAGGGTTTCACCCACTCTACGTGTCAAAATCAGCATAAGCCCTTCCTTTGTGCTTCTCCCATCACCACACCGGCAAAACCGATTCGGTTGCCGACCCATCGCGATCAGGCGAGCTCAACATACCGGATGGGAAATCATAACACACATTTTCCGCCTGGCGACAAAGCCAAATCCTGAAGACTTTCAGACGACTTCGACCTCCCGGTCCAAGTTGAACGCCTCATGCAGTGCGCGCACCGCAAGCTCCAGGTATTTCTCGTCCACCACGATCGAGATCTTGATCTCCGAGGTCGAAATCATCCGAATGTTAATTCCCTCGCGGGCCAAGGCTTCGAACGTCCGGGCGGCGATTCCGGCGTGAGAACGCATGCCAACGCCGACGATCGATACCTTCACGATCTTGTCATCCCCCGACACCTCCCGGGCGCCCAGACCCTCACGGCTAGCCTCGAGCAATTCCAACGCCCTGCGGTAATCGTTGCGATGCACCGTGAAGGTGAAATCCGTGGTCGCGTCCTCGGCGACATTTTGGACAATCATATCGACTTCGATGTTCGCTTCCGCGATCGGTCCCAGGATCCGATAAGCAACGCCAGGCCGGTCCGGCACCCCCTTGATGGTCAGCTTCGCCTCATCGCGGTTGAAGGCGATTCCGGAAATCAATGGCTTTTCCACACCCGCTTCCTCGTAAGTGATCAATGTTCCGGGGCCTTCCGTAAAGCTGGAAAGCACCCTCAGGGGAACGTTGTATTTGCCGGCGAATTCGACCGAGCGAATCTGCAGCACCTTGGAACCCAGACTCGCCATCTCCAGCATTTCCTCGAACGTGATCCGTTCCAGGCGGCGGGCCCTGGGTTCGATCCGTGGGTCGGTAGTGTAGACCCCATCCACATCGGTGTATATGAGGCATTCATCGGCCTTGAGCGCGGCCGCCAAGGCTACCGCGGTGGTGTCCGATCCCCCTCGACCGAGCGTGGTGATGTCTCCTTCCTCGGTGATCCCTTGAAAGCCGGCGACGACGACCACCCTGCCCTCGGCGAGATCCCGGCGGATACGATTGGTGTCGATATCGAGGATCCGCGCCTTGGTGTGGGCATCGTCGGTCAGGATGCGCACCTGACCGCCGGTGTAGGAACAGGCTGGATAGCCCTCGTGTTCGAGCGCCATGCAGAGCAAGGCGATCGTGACCTGCTCGCCGGTGGCCAACAAGACATCCATTTCCCGCGGGTTGGGGCGTTCCTGGATCTCGTGCGCCAGCGCCACCAGGCGATTGGTCTCGCCACTCATGGCGGACACCACGACCACGATGTCGTCGCCCCGACTGCGCGCCCGAATGATGTTCCTGGCGACGTTACGGATCCGATCGACCGTCCCGACCGAAGTGCCGCCATATTTGTGCACGAAAAGAGCCATGTTCCTTAAATATTATCCAAAAACGGGTTGGTAACCGTGGGTCAGGCAATCTTGCGACGGATCCATTCCCTTGCCTCTTCCAGGGCCGCAGGCAGACCCTCGGGCCGCGATCCTCCGGCTTGCGCCAGATCGGGACGTCCGCCACCCTTGCCACCGACGTGGCTGGCAGCCGCATTGATCCATTCGTTGGCCGGGATGCGGTCGATTTGGTCCTTGGTGACCCCCGCCACCAGACTGACCTTCCCCTCCCGCACCGTAGCCAAAACGATCGCCGCACTCCCCAGCTTGTTCTTCAGCTGGTCGACCAAGTCACGCAAGGTCTTCGGATCGGCGTCTTCGAGCCTCTCCACCAACACTTTCACACCACCGACCGGAATCGCCCGATCCACCAACTCCGAACCGGCCGAACTGGACAACCTGGCCTTCATCTTTTCCAGTTCCTTCTCGAGAGTCCGACTCTTTTCCAGGATCTGCTCGATGCGATCTTCGAGGCTCTCCCGCCCCGCCTTCACCCGATCGGCCAGCTTCCGCAACAACGTCTCGGTCGCTTCCACCGCCTCCACCGCGGCAGCTCCGGTGACCGCTTCGATCCGGCGGACGCCGGCGGCGACACCGGTTTCGCTGACGATCTTGAACAGACCGATGTCCCCGGAGCGACGCACATGCGTCCCCCCGCACAGCTCCGTGGAAAAATCACCGATCTTGAGAACTCGCACTTCGTCGCCGTACTTTTCGCCGAACAGAGCCAGCGCCCCGGCTTGCAGGGCCTCTTCACGCGCCATGACTTCTGCCGACACCTCGGCATTCGCGCGGATCTCCCGGTTGACCAGACGCTCGACCTCGGCGAGTTGCTCCAGGCGCACGGGCTCGAAATGCGAAAAATCGAAGCGCAAGCGTTCCGGATCGACCCGTGAGCCACGCTGTATGACGTGATCCCCCAGCACCCTGCGCAGTGCGGCATGCAGAAGGTGAGTGGCGGTGTGGTTGAGCGCGGTGGCCTGACGCGCCGCCGCATCGACCTCGGCGTGCGCCGAGACCCCCACCTGCAACTCACCCTGCCGTACCCGCCCCCGATGCAGGATCAGATCACTGCCTTGTTTTTGCGTGTCGACCACATCGAAAACCGCTTGCCCCGCCCGGATGACCCCGCGATCCCCCACCTGCCCACCGGACTCGGCATAGAACGGCGTTTTTTCCAGGACCACCACGCCCTCCTCACCGGCCCGCAGACGATCGACCACCTGACCCCCGCGGAGCAAGGCCAGCACCTTCGTGTCTTCGGCGAGATGCTGGTAGCCGGTGAATTCGCAGTGGATGTCGAGATGAATCTCGTGCGAGTAATCCACACTGAAATGGCTGGCCGCCCGGGCGCGCTCGCGTTGGGCCTCCATGGCCTGCTCAAAGCCAGTCATATCGATGCCGAAGCCGTGTTCGCGCGCCACGTCGGCCGTGAGGTCCACCGGAAAACCATAAGTATCGTACAACTGAAATACCGTTTCCCCGGGGATTACCCGACCCGGCAGGTGCTGCATGGCGGCATCGAGGATCCTCATCCCCTGTTCCAGGGTCTCCGCGAAACGCTCTTCCTCCCGCTGCAGGGCCTGCTCCACCCGGGACCGCGCCGCGAGGAGTTCCGGATAGGCAGCACCCATTACGGTGCAGAGAGGCGCCACCAGCTTGTGGAAGAACGGCTCCCGGACACCCAGCTTATAGCCATGGCGGATCGCCCGCCGGATGATGCGGCGCAGCACGTAGCCGCGCCCCTCGTTCGAGGGCAATACGCCGTCGGTGATCAGGAATGCGCAGGACCGGATGTGATCGGCGAGAACGCGCAGGGAACTCTGGCGCAAATCGTCCGTGCCGGCCAAGGCGGCAGCCGCCTGCACCAGGGGCTGGAACAGATCCGTCTGGTAATTGTCGGACACCCCCTGCATCACCGCGGCGAGACGCTCGAGTCCCATGCCCGTGTCGACCGAGAGCTTCGGCAAGGGATGCAGCGATCCGTCGGCGGAGCGGTCGTATTGCATGAACACCAGATTCCAGATCTCGACGTAGCGGTCGCCGTCGGCATCCGGCGTTCCGGGCGGACCACCGGAGACTTCCGGGCCATGATCATAGAAAATCTCGGTGCAGGGACCGCACGGTCCGGTATCGCCCATGGACCAGAAGTTGTCCTTGCCGGCGATGCGGGTGAACCGCCGCGGATCGACGCCGATCTCGTGCAGCCAGATCCGTTCGGCTTCCGAATCTTCGCTGTATACCGTCACCCAGAGCCTTTCCTTGGGAATCCCTAGCTCTTCGGTGAGAAATTCCCAGGCATAAGCAATGGCCTCCCGTTTGAAGTAGTCGCCGAAGCTGAAATTGCCCAACATTTCGAAGAAGGTATGGTGCCGGGCGGTATAGCCGACATTCTCCAGGTCGTTGTGCTTGCCGCCCGCGCGCACGCAGCGTTGCGAAGATACGGCACGCGTGTAGGGTCGCTCTTCGCGACCGAGAAACACGTCCTTGAATTGCACCATCCCGGCATTGGTGAACAGCAGGGTCGGGTCATTGGCCGGGATCAAGGGACTCGAAGGAACGACGGTATGGCCGCGTTCTTCAAAAAACTTCAGGAATCGGGCACGTAGTTCCGCACTGGTCATACTGGAATCACCCAGGGTGATGGAAAGTGAAAGCGGGATGCGTACGGCTTGCGTTTCCCAGAAGGTAGGGATCACGGCGATCCATCGGGGTCGTCGCCGGGAAACTCCCCCGATGCACCGAGCCGCTGGAGGAAATCCTGGATTTGTGCGGCAGAGAAACCGCGCTGCAACAGAAACCGGGCTCGTGACGCCCACTCCCGAGGACTCGCGGGAGGAGCTTCACCGTATTTCTTGGCATATACGAGCCGCAGAGCGGCCTGCCAATCCTCGTTGCCGAATTCCAGACCTTCCGGATCGATCCCGCGCAGGCGCAGTTCCCGCCGGATCTTTTCGCCGCCGAAGCCGCGTGCCTTTCGGCTGCGCAGATAGTTTTCCGCGAAACGTTCATCGCTCTGCCATCCCTGTTCGGCACATTGCGTCAGGACGCGCTCGACCACCTCGGCAGCGAACCCTCGAGCGACGAGTTTACGCCTGAGTTCCAGCCGGCTGTGCTCACGCCGTGCGAGAAACCGGAGACAGGCGGCACGCGCCGCTTCGAGCGCATCTTCCTCGCTCAGAGATCCCCTTCTCCCGGAATTGCGACTCGTTCCGCCATCCCATGGGTTGCCGGCGACCCGGAAACCAGCGCCTTCTCCCGAACCGCCGCCTCGATCGCCGCGGCGACATCGGGATGCTCCTTCAGATAGGCACGGGCATTGTCCTTGCCCTGCCCGATACGATCCCCTCCATAGCTGTACCACGAACCGGACTTCTGCACGATGTCGTACTGAACGCCAAGATCGACCAACTCACCCTCACGGGAAATTCCCTCCCCGTACAGGATCTCGAAGTCGGCGGTACGGAAAGGCGGCGCCACCTTGTTCTTGACCACCTTGACGCGGGTCTCGTTGCCGATCACCTCGTCGCCGTTCTTGATCGCGCTGGAGCGGCGAATGTCGAGGCGCACCGAAGCATAGAACTTCAGAGCGTTGCCGCCGGTAGTGGTTTCCGGATTGCCGAACAGCACGCCGAGCCGCATGCGAATCTGGTTGATGAAGATGACCAAGGTATTGGAGCGCTTGATGTTGGCCGTGAGCTTGCGCAAGGCCTGCGACATGAGCCGGGCCTGCAGACCCATGTGCGAATCGCCCATCTCGCCCTCGAGCTCGGCCTTGGGCGTCAAAGCGGCGACGGAGTCGATGACGACCACGTCGACGCTGCCGGAACGCACCAGCATGTCGGCGATTTCCAGCGCCTGCTCCCCGGTGTCGGGCTGGGAAACCAGCAGGTCCTCCAGGTTCACGCCGATCTTTTCCGCATAAACCGGATCCAAGGCATGCTCGGCATCGATGAAAGCCGCCACACCTCCGTTCTTCTGTGCCTGGGCGATGACCTCGAGGGTCAGGGTGGTCTTGCCGGAAGACTCCGGCCCGTAAATCTCCACGATCCGGCCCCGCGGCAGACCTCCGCAGCCCAGCGCGATGTCCAGCGCCAGTGAACCGGTCGACACCACTTCGATGTCCCGTACCGCCGGGACATCTCCCATGCGCATGACCGAGCCCTTACCGAATTGTTTTTCGATCTGGGACAGGGCCGCGCCTAGGGCTTTGCGTTTGTTTTCATCCATTGGAGCGAAGGAGCGAGTATTAAAAAATTTCGATCATTATTTCATAAGAGCCCTTTTCGGGCATAGAGACGTCTATCCGCGACCACGCACGTCATAGACCGGGCCCTCCGGCGTGAGCTTCGACTCCACCAACACGATGCCGTCCAACGACCAGACCACGGGCGTCGGCAAAGGTTTCGTCGACCACTCCACATCCACTTTTCTGGCCAGCGTCGCATGAGCCCGAAACGGGCGCTGTTCCAAGGTGTAGCCGGCGCGAGTCAGTTCATCTTGCAGTTTTGCCACCAGATCGAGTAGTGCCGGCGGCGGCGCGCTGGCACCGAGACAGAGGACCCGACTGCGGCGCCAGAACTCCAGGCGGTCGAGGATCAACTCGCCCCCGGCGCCACCGAGTCGTCGTGGCAGGAGCTCCAGTTCGGCCACCCTTTCCGACGGCACGGCGCCAAGGAAGATCAGCGTGATGTGCAGATTCTGCTGGGCGACCCATCGCCCCCGGATACAGCTTTGCAGCGGGCGAACCGCCCCGACGATCGCTTCGCGAGTGGCCTCGTCCGGCCACAGCGCAAAAAAGAGACGCGAGACTCCTTCATTCACCATCGGCGAAGGGGATTTCGAGGATCCCCGCCAGCGCGGCTTCCACTGCCTGCCGGCGAACCTCGGCCCGATCGCCGCTGAAGTGGAAGTGACGCGCATGTCCGACCCGACCTTTCACCTGCCACGCCACCCAGACCGTACCCACCGGCTTTTCCGGTGTTCCCCCCTCGGGACCTGCCACCCCGCTGACTGCGACCGCGCAATGGGCCCAACTCCGCTCCAGAGCACCTTCCGCCATGGCCAGCACCACCGCTTCGCTGACCGCACCGTGCACGGCGATCAATTCGGAAGGCACGCCCAACAACTCTTCCTTCGACTCGTTGCTGTAGGTGACGAAACCGCGATCGAACCAAAGCGAACTGCCCGGAACGCTGGTGATGCTCTGCGCCACCCAGCCGCCGGTGCAAGATTCCGCCGTGACCAGGCGGAGACGGCCTTGGGCTAGGGTCTTCCCCACCTTTTCCGCCAGCGTGTAGAGTTCCTCGTCTTTCATTTCGATCTTTCTGTCATTGCCAACGACTAGGACGTTCCCACCGAAAATCGGGTCCCGCGCACAGTCGTCTGGGCCCGGTGGAGCACCGGAAAGGGAATCATAGTTCGACAGCAGATGGACGGCAATGTCATAATCATTTATTGAGGCATAATCATGCGCGTCGTGGCCGGAAAGACGCGAACGGGTCATGAAAGAATGACTTGGAATCGAAAGCCCGTGGAGGAATGCCAACCCGCTCCGCCTCGAACCCACGCCGGCACGATGCATTCCCTGGAAACCAAACGAGAGAAAGCCGACAGGATTGACTATGCAAGTACCACTAGAGATTACGTTTCGCGGAATCCCCCATTCCGAGGCCGTGGAAACGAAGATTCGCGAAAAAGCCGCCAAGCTAGAGCAATTCTGTGATCACATCATCAGTTGCCGAGTCGCAGTGGAAGCCGAGCATCACCACCAGCATCAAGGTAATCTCTATCACGTCCGGATCGACTTGAGTGTGCCCAACAAGCACCTCGTCGTCAGCCGCGAACATCATGACAAGCAAGCCCACGAAGACGTCTATGTCGCCTTGCGCGACGCCTTCGACGCGGCCAAACGCCAACTCGAGGAATATGTTCGCATCCAGCGCGGGGAGGTGAAAAACCACCGCGCATCGCAGGCCATCTGACCATCGAACCATCCGGTCCAGTCCGGGCGCCCGGCGCGACAACCGCTCCGCCTTTTCTTCTTGCCGCTTCCCGTCGCGCCGGCGCCTTTCTGGCGGTAGGATATGGATCTTTCGGAACGGGTGCCGGAAACGCGCCCGTGCCGATAGGAACTCAGGGAGACGCCGGGTAAGTCCGTCATCGCCAAGAGCCTGGCGACGCGGCGCGCCATAACGCGTTGCTCGGGCAGGATCCATGGATTGCCCCCGTGTTGCATGGCTCGCAGTCGCGGTCGCAATGACGGATTCAGACTCATGCGGCGTTTCCTCGGCATACATCCATATTGGGCTTCAGGAACGGGTACGATCGAATGAAAAGAACCATTGTCGCCGCCCTCGGTTTCGCCGCGCTCGCCTCGGCTGCATCCCCTACTTTCGCCTTCAATGAAGTATTCGAGGTCCGCATGAAGGGCTGGGAATACTGCGGCAACTACAGCTACCGGAAGCTGACGAAACAATCCAGCAAACCGCTCTATGCGTACTTCGCCAACGACCGGGAACTGGTGATTTCGGACTCACCGGATTTCTACGATTGGCAGAAGTTCACCCTCGGCGGGGAAAGCTACATCACCGGCAAGAAGTCGGCATCCTTCGTCGGGGGTAAGGCGTTCGAGGACGGGGCTTATTTCACCGCCCAGATCCAGGTGTCTTTCTCGGGTTCTTTCCAAGTCCGGAAGTTTCAGGGCAACTTCATCTCCAAGGGGGCCCAGGTCGTGAATTTGGGGCCCTGGTGTTTCTCTTCGGGCACGATCCGAACTGTTAAACGGCTGTGGTAGGGGCCGTTGGAAGCTTTTTACCGGATGACTGCCGGTAGTATCCGAGAAAAAGGGGCGCGTTCAGGAAATTTCCTTCGTGAGGGCGAAAAATCGAATGAAAAACCCACGCACTCGAAGACCCGTTTCGTTTGGCCTTTTGATCCTCGGGGGCGTTTTACTCTTTCTCGCTCCGGAGAATGCATGGCTCGGCCTGGTATTCGTCGGACTCGGCATTCTGCTCGAAGTCGCAGGGATCATGCTGGCTCACCGCTCGGGAAATTGATTCGAGGGTTCGCCGCGCGTGGACAGGGCGGGTGAAGTCCGGATCGGTACCAGCGGCTGGCAATATGGCGTCTGGGGCCGGGATCTCTACGGCGGAGCCCCGTCGCGGGATTGGCTGGGTCTTTACGCCGAGCACTTCGATACCGTGGAGGTGAACGCCACGTTTTATCGCCAGGTTCGGACCGGCACCTTCGAGGGCTGGGTTCGGGCCACCCCGGCGCCCTTCCGTTTCTGCATCAAGGCACATCGGTACATGACCCACGTGCGGCGCCTGGAATTCGAACCGGAAGCGCTGCAACGGCAGAAAACGGCGAGCCTCGCCCTGGGAGAAAAGCTTGCCGTCATCCTCTGGCAACTGCCGGCGAGTCTGCACTTCGATCCGGAGCGATTGGAGCATTTCCTGGCATCTCTCCGCCCCTGGCCGGGGGCGCGCCATGCCATCGAGTTCCGCCACCCTTCCTGGTTCCGGGACGAGGTCGCCGAACGCCTCGCCCGAAACGGTTTGGCGGTGACGCTGTCCGATGCCGCCGACTGGCCTCTTTGGGACCGGGTCACCGCCGGCTTCGTTTACGTGCGCCTGCACGGCCATGAAGACACCTATCGCTCCGAATACGACGACAAGGCGCTTCGGAACTGGGCCGCGCGGATTGCCTCCTGGCATGGTGAACGCCGAGACGTTTACGTTTATTTCGACAACACCGCATCGGGCGCCGCCTGGCACAATGCGCTGCGGCTGAAACAACTGCTGGCCTCTTGAGGATGCCCGCAACACCCCATCTCGAGAAGCATTTCACCGCCGGCCAGGTCGTCCGCGATCTCGTCCTCGGTATGGCGGACGGGCTCACCGTACCCTTCGCTCTCGCCGCCGGCTTGACCGGAGCCGTCGCCGAAACGCGCATCATCGTGACCGCGGGGCTCGCCGAGATCGCCGCCGGGTCCATCGCCATGGGGCTCGGGGGTTACCTGGCTGCGCGCGGCGACGCCGAGCACTACGCCAACGAGAAAACCCGCGAGGAACGGGAGATCGTCACCGTTCCCGACCAGGAGGCCCGCGAGGTGACCGACATCTTGCGAGATTACGGCCTCACCGACGCCGAAAGCGCCGCGATCGTCGCCTCCCTGCGGCAACGGCCGCAGGATTGGGTGCGGTTCATGATGCGGTTCGAACTGGGCCTCGAACCACCGCAGCCGGGGCGGGCGTGGCAAAGCGCCTTGACCATCGCCTTGGCCTATGTCGTGGGCGGATGGATTCCCTTGAGCGCCTATGTGCTGCTGACCGACATCGGGCAGGCGTTCCTCGTCTCGGTGCTGGTCACCTTGAGCGCGCTCGCCCTCTTCGGCGCCTGGAAGGCCCGTTTTACCGGGGTTCCGCTGTGGCGTGGCGCCCTGCAGACCACCCTGGTGGGCGGCCTGGCCGCCGCGGTGGCGTTCTTTCTGGCGCGGCTGGTCGCCTGAACCTTCCGCATCGCCGTCCGTCCTGCCTTCGAAGCCGAGGCGGAAAGTAAACTCCGGATCCTCTTTCGGGACTTGCGGCATGGTGTGTGAAATCACACACCGAGATGAGTGCATTCCCTCACCTTCGTCTTTCCGAACCCTTCGGTCGCGGGAAAATTCGCTGCGTCATCGCGATCTTTCCTCCGGGTACCATTCTTGCGTGTGGGAAAACCGAGGGACCAATGAAGGGCACAAGGATCTGCCCAAAGACATGCTCCCTCTCGGAGGGAGAGAACGAAACAATCACGACAAGAAACGTAAGGAGAGGTTATGTCCCACCCCCCGCTCTTGAAATGGACCTTGGCTCCCCTGGCCGCCGCCCTGTGCGCCACGGGATCTCCGGTTTTGGCCCACACGCGCTTGCAGACCAATACCGTCAACGAAAATACCCGGCTCTACAACCACGTGGT
>DATMAX010000083.1:0-22265 GCA_035559395.1 Methylococcus sp.
CGATCCTCCTCGCCTCCCGCCAGGCCCGCGGGAACCGCCCAAACCAACCCGACCGCTGCCCCCAGAGCCAAAGCCCCCAATGCCCCCCGAGACCAGGCTCTCCAGCTCGGCCTTGCCGAGACCGGCAGCCACAGCGGCGCAGCCAAGGCCGCCGGGAGAACGAACAGAAAAACTACCGGACCCTTGGCCAGAATCCCCCCGCCGAGGGCCAGCCCCATGATGAGCCACCCGCAGCCCGCCCATCCGCGGCCCGCCAGTAAGATGCCGTTCCACGCCAGCAGCACGAAAAAGACGAGGAGCATGTCATAAAGGATGAGCGTGCTCCACGTGATCCAAAAAATCGTACCGAGCAGGAACCAGGGGGCCAGCCGGGAAACCCGCAAATCTCCGGGCCACAGCTGCCTTCCCAACCATGCGGTAAGGTAGAGACTGGCCAGGGCGAAGAGCGGGGCGACTGCCCGCGCCGTCCATTCGTTGACTCCGAAGAGCAACCATCCCAAGAGAATCGTCCATTGCAGCAAAGGTGGCTTGTGACTGTATGGCTCACCATTGACGTGCGGGACCAGCCAGTCTCCGTGCACCCACATTTCCCAGGCGACGGTCGTGGCGCGGGTCTCGTCCACCGGTATGAGCGGCCGGAGGCAAAGAGTAGTCGCCAGGGTGACGGCCCATAGCAAGAAATAAGACAAACCTGGGCTCCAACGGAAACGCATCGTGGCTAGCAGAGCAGGCGCGGGGATCAGCGCAGGGGTGTGATTTCCTCGACCTGGGGCAGACAGGCGCGCCGTTGCAGCCACATCACGCCGATCAGGTCGACGATGCCGACCCAAAGGCGATGCCAGGTTCCGTATTTCGACGTTCCCCGAAGTCGTGGCCGGTGATTCACCTCCACCGAAATGACCGGTGCTCCCGCACGCCGTACCAGTGCCGGCAAGAAACGGTGCATGTGGTCGAAATAAGGCAATTCGAGGAACAAATCGCGAGGAAATACCTTGAGCCCGCATCCGGTGTCCGGGGTATGGTCCTTGAGCAAGGTCCCGCGCACCGCATTCGCCACCTTGGAGGAAAACCTGCGCCAACCAGTGTCCCGACGCCGCCGCCGATGACCCGCCACCATGCCGCGCCCGTTCGCGTCCGCGAGTCGATCCAGGGCGGCGAGCAAGCGGGGAATGTCCGCCGGATCATTCTGTCCGTCCCCGTCCAGGGTCGCAATGTAACTTCCCCTTGCCGCCAGAATCCCGGTCCTGAGTGCCGTGCTCTGCCCGCAACAACGGGCGTGTCGCAGGATCCGTAACTCCGGGATGCGCTCGGCCAGCATCCGTAGGCTCTCCGTGGTGCCGTCGTCGCTGCCGTCATCGACGTAAATGATTTCGTATTCTCCGATGGCAGCCATCTCCCGTACGATTTCTTCGACCAGGGGGGCCAAATTTTCCTTCTCGTTGTGCACGGGAACGACCACGGAAACACGCATGCGGAATACCTCGAAGATGCAAGCGATCGGGAAAGCTCGTCGCGGTTCAGACGTAGCGGACCGCAGGCTCGCCGGCAACGATCTCGCCGATGGGGAAAGCCCGTTCGCCGGCGCCATGGAGAAAATCGAGCGCGCGACCTTCGTCCTCCGCCGTCACGCAGACGATCATGCCGACGCCGCAATTGAAAGTCCTGAGCATTTCGGCTTCCTCCACCCGTCCTTGCTCCTGCAGCCACCGGAAGATCGCGGGTCGCTCCCAAGCGTTCTTGCGGATTTGCGCCATGGCACCCGGAGGCAATACGCGCGGCAGGTTCTCCGTGATGCCGCCGCCGGTAACATGCGCGATGGCACGCACTTCGACGCTTTTCATGAGTTCGAGCAGCGGCTTGACGTAGATCCGCGTCGGTGCCAACAACCAATCCGCGAGGCTCTTCCCTTCCACTTCGGTTTCCAGTCCCAGCCCGGCCCGCTCGAGGATTTTGCGGATCAGGGAATAACCGTTGGCATGCGGACCGGAAGACGCCAATCCGATCAAACGGTCCCCCGGTTGCACCCGTCGACCGTCCACGATCGCGGCCTTTTCTACGATGCCAACACAGAAACCCGCCAGGTCATAATCCCCAGGCGCATACATTCCGGGCATTTCCGCCGTTTCGCCCCCCACCAGAGCACAGCCGGCGAGTTCGCAACCACGGCCGATGCCGGCGATGACGGTACTGGCCACCTCGACATCCAGTTTGCCGGTCGCGTAATAGTCCAGGAAAAACAACGGCTCGGCGCCTTGGACCACGATGTCATTGACGCACATCGCCACGAGATCGATGCCAACCCCCTCGTGACGCCCCGCCGTGATCGCCAACTTCAGCTTGGTGCCCACGCCATCCGTACCGGCGACGAGAACCGGCTGGCGAAAACGGCCCAGCGGCAGCTCGAACAGCGAGCCGAATCCGCCAAGACCCGCCAACACCCCGGGCCTGAACGTTTTCCGGGCGATCGGTTTGATCCGTTCCACCAGGTCGCTGCCGGCGGCGATGTCGACCCCGGCGCTTCGATAATCCAAAGAAGAATCCTGATCTTTCAACGCGTTTCCTCGTACTCACCCGTCCCGGACACCACGCGCACCTCTGCGACGAAATGGCGGCGCCCCCACCAGAAGAGCTGATTTTTGCCGATCCGAAAACCGCGCATGGCTGAAAAAAGCACTCAGTGCGCGGCGGACCTCATGAACCGGACGATTTCAGCGGCGATTTGCCGACTGGCTTGATCGACATCCCTTTGGGTCGCGTTCCGCTCCATGACGAAACGAGCGGCGGCAACATACGGGTTCATGGTGACGGCGGCGCCGGGCGCCTTCGCCGGTTCCTCATGGGTACCGAACACCAGAAACGGAACTCTCGCTCCCTCGGCGAGATCCACCACTGCCACCCGGATCTCCATCCGCGTGGCCCCTTGTCCAAACCCGATCACGGCACGCCGTAAGCGGTTGCCTTCATCCACCGCCGCGAATCGCCCCTGTACGAGCCAACCCTCCGCAGGAAGCCCTGCACCCGCGGACACGCGCTCGGCATTCACGCCCTGCTCCCGCAGATTTCGCACGAGCCCCACCGCCATTTCCTCGACCAAATCGGCGGCCCGGGCGGCAGGTTCACCTTCCCGCAGTTCACTCAACGCGCGCGTCACTCCGAGGCGATGCGTGATTCCCTGGTCGGGTGAATAGTTCGCCGGGTCCATCTCGAAATCGGCCACCAAGACGACCGGTGGCGTCTTCCGCGGCACGGCCTTCTCCTCCGTCTTCACGTCGTCGACGGAAGCCTTCCCCAGCAAAACGTCTCCGCCATCCGAGAGCGCCCGGCAACCCGCCAACAAGACGAGCAACGAGAGTGGCGGCAAGACCCGCTGCAAGAAAACGCGCACAGGAAGCACTATTCCTCGACCGATACCGGCTGCATCGCGACCACCTTCAAGTTCAAATAGTGTACCACCGTCGGCCCCCGAGCCGTCACCGGACGGTGCAGGCTTGCGGCTTTGCCAGAACGCGCTTAGATTTAAATTTAGATTTCAATATCGTGACCGATGAGTACAAGTCGTGCGAGCCCAGCACATTCCCAATGCCATCACGATCGTACGGATCCTGCTGGTTTACCCAGTGATCCGCCTGATGCTGGAACAACGGTTCGGCGCTGCGCTTGCCGTGTTCGTGGTCGCCGGAATTTCCGATGCCATCGATGGTTTTCTCGCCAAACATTACGGTTGGCAGTCCCGCCTCGGCTCTTATCTGGATCCTCTGGCAGACAAGCTCCTCTTGGTCGGCTGCTTCATCACCGGGGCCTGGGTCGGTCTCCTGCCCGCATGGATTGCGTGGGCAGTGGTATTGCGCGACGTGATCATCGTTACCGGTGCCGTTGCCTACTACCTGTTGCTGCGACCTTTCGAAGGTCAGCCGATCCTCGCGAGCAAACTGAATACCCTGCTGCAGCTTCTCCTCATCGTCGCCACCCTGTTCCATAGTGGCGTCACCCCTTTGCCACAACTGGTGCTCGACGGGCTCTTGTTCGGAACACTGGCGACGACGGTGGTGAGCGGCGGCATCTATGTCTATGTCTGGGGACGAAATTACTGGCGGGAAACGCGTCTCGCGGCCCATTGAAGGTATCATCACTCCCAGGCCAATCGCCCGGAGTCAAATTCCCATGCTGCTGAGCGCCATCATCAGGTCATTGAGAATGCCGGTCAGCCTTGGATGCTCCACCTCGAAGTAGGAAATCGCGTCCTTGACCTCTTCGACCAAGTGCAGGTGATGCTCTTCATCGGCAGGGGTCCTGAGTTTCTGTTCCAGCCCCTGGACGAGGGACTGCAATCGTGCCTTCGAGGCTACGTCGGCATCCATGGCGGCGATTTGGGCGCGCAACTGCTCCAGCGTTTCCAGGATCTCTCTCTCGCTCATCACCTTAAAGTCCTCCCATCCTCCAAGAAAACCATTGTCGCGGCGGTTCTCACCCGAACCTTACCGCGACGGTAGTTTACGCGATCCGGGCCAGCAGCCGCCAACCTCGAGGAGCGAGCACCCGCAGACGTCGTGCGGCTGATCCCTAGGAGGACTCCGGCGCGATACAGGAAGAAATCGATTTATGATATTTTTTATAGGGTCGAAGCCTGCTGCGCAGGCTTCGCTATAGTGATACCAATGCGGGACACTTTCGCGGTATCGACGGACGGCAACGAACAGGTCGCTGTCATCCCGTGCCCTTCCGGGTGGAAGCCAGGAAGTTTCCCGATCAAACCCAAACAATACGAAAGCAAGAGTGAGGCACAATGGACCCCATCAAGAAACCCGTCTATCAAGGCGTTCTCCTGGCATTGCTGGTCGGTTCCGCGGCGTCCGTCCATGCGGCGGCGGTCGACCAGGCTACCTACAACGGGTGGAAACTCTACAAGCGCGAGCGCTGTGAGACCTGCCATGGACCCACTGCCGAAGGTGCAGCCGCCTTCCCGAACCTTGTGGAGGGCCTCAAGAAGCTGAGCAAGGAGCAGTTCAAGGAGGTCGTGCTGAACGGCCGCAACGCCATGCCCAAGTTCGAGAGCAACAAGAAAGTCGTCGAAGGAATCGACGATCTCTATGCCTATCTGAAAGGCCGTTCCGACGGAACCGTACCGCCGGGAGAACTCGAGCTGGCGAAGTAAGATCCGGGGCTTCGGTTTACGCACGACCCGGAAGTTGGGTCACCGAGACTCAACTCCTGGCGAAGCGTCCCGGAACTCGTCCAACTGTGCCGCCGGAAACCGGGTTTCTGGCGGCACCCCGGTCCGGATTCAAGGCGTGCGGTTGGAAACCTCGCTCGTCCCCGCCGAACCGGCCTCACCTTCCTCCGATTTCACCGGGCCATTCCCGGCGGTCCCTTTGCCGGAACCGTAAAACCCGCTCTCCCGATAAAGATCGTGGGCATGGCGAAGCAGGACCATGACCACCGATGCTACGGGCAGAGCGAGCAGAACTCCGAGAAAGCCGAACAACTGGCCGCCGGCAAGTATGGAAAATAGGACCGCGACCGGATGCAGGCCGATGCGATCACCCACCAGCCAGGGCGTCAACACGATCCCTTCCAATGCCTGGCCGAATCCGAATACCGCCAACACGGGGAGCACCGACCAGACGTCACCGGTCTGCACGACCGAAGCGATCGCAGCCGAAGTGGCACCCAACAGAAACCCGGCATAAGGGATGAAACTCAGTAACCCTGCTCCTAGCCCGATCAAAAAGGCGAGCTCCACACCGATCAGCCACAGGCCGATGCTGTAAACGGCGCCCAATGCCGCCATGACCGCGAGTTGTCCGCGAAAAAATGCGCTGAGAACGGCATCCGACTCCCGTGCCAAGCGCGCCGCCGTGTCCGCATAGCGGCGTGGGAGGAGGTCATGAACCTTGGCGACCAAAGCATCCCAATCCCGCAACAGGTAGAACGTCACCACCGGAATCAGGATCAAGTTCATCAGCCAGGACAAGAGAACGGCGCCGGAATGGGTCAGCGACGAGAGAACATAAGCCGCGACACCACCGGCCTGTTGCCAGTGGCCGCTCAGAATGCGCGCGATCTGGTCGAGGTTGGTGAGGCTGGTGGAAACCCCGAGGCGCTTCTGTAACCAGGGCAGAACCGCGCTCTTGATCCAACGGATATAGACCGGCAGATCATCCACCAAGCGAGTGATCTGATGTTCCAGGATCGGCACGAGCAACAACAGGAAACCTGCGAAGAGAACGATCAGACCGCAAAACACCAAAATCACCGCGGTCGTTCTGCCCAGTCCGCGGGCTTCCAGACGATCGGCGAGGGGATCCGCCAGGTAGGCGAGTATGGCGGCGGCGGCGAAAGGCATCAGGATCGGTGCGAGGAGATACACGAGACCGCCGGCCACGGCCAGGGAAACCAGCAAAAACCATCGTTCCGAGGCACTCATTTCTTCTCAATCAGCACGTTTTCGGCTCGTTGCCTTGGGCCTGCCGACACGGTCACCTCCGCCGAGAGACCTTGGAACATTTTTCATGGCTTCCTCGGGAGCGAACGCAAGATCGGCTCCCCCTGGCCGACACCGACCGCTTGGAGACGGTCCGGCCCTTGGCGATGGGGTGTCGAACCTTGCCCGAGACGCGCTCGATACCGTCCCCTTGCATCCGCCGCGCCCTAGCAAGAACACCCGCGCCCCGCGGCACCCGGTGGGAAGAACGCGGATGGACGAGGTCTCTACGCTCGGTGGGACGTGACAGTAGGCGCGGGGGCACGGCTTGATCGAAGCCGGCAAACCGTATGCTGGGCTCATGACCATCGAGCTGGGCGAAACCGTCTTCGAGGATGGCCCGCATATGAGCATCACGACGGGCCGCCGAACTACCCCCGAAAACGACACCGATCAACCGAATTCCATTGCGCCGCGCCGAGGCCACCAGATTGAAGCCAGAAGCATTGATGAAACCGGTCTTGATACCATCGGCACCGTAGAAATCCTTCAGCAAATGGTTGTGGTTCGGGAAACTACGCCCGCGATACTGGAAACGCTGAGTCGAGAAATACGGGTAATACTGGGGGAAGTGTTTCAGCAATGCCTTCGCCAGCCGATACATGTCCCATGCGGTGGTGACCTGTTCGTCGTCGGGCAGCCCGGACGCATTCCGGAACACCGTACGGGTCATACCGAGTTCCCGCGCCTTGCGCGTCATGTGAAAGGCGAACGCCGCCTCGGAACCCGCCAACCCTTCCGCGAGCGTGACTGCGGCATCGTTGGCCGAGCAGGTCACCAGAGCCAGGATGCCCTCTTCCACGGTCAGGGGATCCCCCGGCTTGAGACCGATCCGCGACGGCGCACGGGAAGCCGAGTATCGCGAGGCGTAAAAAGTCTGTTGGGGGGAAATCTCACCGCGACTCAACGCTTCGAACACGAGGTAAAGCGTCATCATCTTGGTCAGCGATGCCGGATGCCGGATCTCGTCTGCGTTCTGCTCGTATAGCACCCGCTCCGATTCGGGCTCGACCACCAGTGCCGAATAGAGACCGGCCGCCATCAGGTTTCCGACCACCAACGGCATGGTGAAGCACAAGAGCACCCAGAAAAGTCGCCGCGACCACATGGAATTCCGCTCCCCAACTATCCCTGAAATCGATTATCTTTCCGCCTACAGAAAGCGCAAGGGATCCCACATCGAACGGCAGTGAAAACCTCAACGCTGCTTCATCAAGCGCTGTTTTTCACGCTGCCAATCCCGCTCTTTCTCGGTGGCGCGTTTGTCGTGGTGCTTCTTGCCCCGGGCCAGACCGATTTCCAGCTTCACCCTGCCGTCCTTCCAGTAAAGCACCAATGGCACCAAGGTATAGCCCTTACGCTCGACTTGACCAATCAGTTTGTTCAACTCGTCCCGCCGCAACAGCAGCTTGCGGGTTCGCGTCGGATCGGGTTCCACATGCGTCGAGGCGGAAGCCAAGGGCGAAATGTGAGCGCCCAGTAACCATGCTTCGCCGTTCTTGAGCACGACATAACTTTCCTTGATCTGGGCCTTGCCGGATCGCAGGCTTTTCACCTCCCACCCCTGCAGGACGAGCCCGGCCTCGAAACGCTCCTCGATGAAATAGTCGTGCGTCGCCTGGCGATTCAAAACGATGGTGCTTCGCCCCACCGCGCTTTTCCTGTCGCTCATCCGATGGAATTTTCCAGAACCCGTTTGTTATGCTTTGTGATTTTACCGCAGTGTCGCGCCGGCTCCGAGACGGAAAAGCGTTTCACGGCCATTCGGAAAATCCCCTATGAGGACAAGTATGACTGATCAGCGCTTGGTACACGTACAATGGTCATCGCGGCTGGCTTTCATCCTCGCCGCCAGCGGTTCCGCCATTGGTCTCGGCAACATCTGGAAGTTCCCGTACCTGGCCGGGGAAAACGGCGGTGGTGCTTTCGTTCTCATCTATCTGTTGTGCGTCGCGCTCATCGGGATTCCCATCATGATGGCGGAAACGCTGTTGGGTCGCCGCGGTCGGCAAAGTCCGATCAACACCATGCTGACCCTGGCCGAAGCGGCGCGAGCCAGCCGATTCTGGCATTACACCGGCTGGCTGGGCGTAGTTTCGGGTTTCCTGATCCTTTCCTATTACAGCGTCATCGCCGGTTGGGCGATGGCATACATTTTCAAGATGAACAGCGGGCTCTTCGCCCATATCACCCCGGACAACGCCGCCCGCCTGTTCGAAGAGTTCCGCGCCGACTCGCAGTTACAAACGATTTGGCATAGCCTTTTCATACTCATCACCATGCTGATCGTCAGTCGGGGAGTCAGCGCCGGCCTGGAGAAATGCACACGCTACATGATGCCAGCCCTTTTTGTAATGCTCGTCTTGTTGGTGGGTTATGCCATGCACAGCGAAGGGTTCGGCCAAGGAGCCGGGTTCCTGTTTCGGCCCGATTTCGGCAAGTTGAACGGGGAGCGCGTCCTGACCGCCATGGGACAGGCGTTCTTTTCCCTGGGTCTCGGCATGGGATCGATCATGGTGTACGGCTCCTATTTGCCCAGCCATGTCTCCATC
Organism: Methylococcus sp.; assembly: GCA_035559395.1. GTDB lineage: Bacteria > Pseudomonadota > Gammaproteobacteria > Methylococcales > Methylococcaceae > Methylococcus. Next base: position 9,034 of record DATMAX010000083.1, read on the forward strand.
GCCAAATCCACCTTCTTCGTCGCAGTCGCGGACACGCTCGTCGCCCTGCTGGCAGGATTGGCGATCTTCCCCATCGTCTTCGACAATCACCTGGAACCCGGCATGGGCCCCGGACTGGTTTTCCAAACCTTGCCGATCGCCTTCAGCAATATGCCGGCCGGCTCGTTGTTCGGCGTTCTGTTTTTCATACTCCTTTTCTTCGCTGCATTGACCTCTTCCATCGCCATGATCGAACCGGCGGTCGCCTGGCTGACCGAGAACCGTGGCCTCGATCGGCCCTCTGCCTGCTGGTGGAGTGGATTGGCCTGCTGGGCCTTCGGACTGGGAACGGTGTTCTCGTTCAGCGACGGTTCCCACCTCACCCTATTCGGCAAGAATTTCTTCGAGTTCGTCGATTTCCTTACCGCCGATATCCTGCTGCCGACCGGAGGGCTCTTGATGGCGGTCTTCGCCGGTTGGATCCTGCAACGGAAAGACACGGAGGAGGAACTCGAAATGGGCGAAGGACCTGGCTACCAGGTCTGGAGATTCCTGGTGCGCTACATCGCTCCGGCCGGGGTCTGCGTGATCTTCCTGCGCGCCCTGCATTTCCTTTGAGATCCCGAGCCTTTGCTGGGCACGGCATGGGGAACGGGATCGAGGTCGACGCCATTGCGCGGATCAGGTTGCTGCGACCCTTTCCGGAAATCGACCTAGCGACCCATCGGATCGGAATCTTCGGCAATCCCTGCGTCCGAAGCAGATCTTCGAAGCGGGCGATCGCGTAATGATTGAGCGGCGCTGCGCGCCATCCCGAGGAATCACAACGGGCGCGGGAAAACGAGTGGAACCTTTTAACCGTTGCCGAACCAACTCTTGACACGTCCCCAAAAGCTTTCGTCACGTTGGATCTTGGGGATGTCCACGATAGTGTCTTTGGGCGCTTCGATCGACGGCAGCTCGCCCGGTTTGAAGTCTCCTTGCAATCCCACCAACTCGTCGTCCTCGAACCAGAGAGAAATCCGCCGCTGCACCCGTTCGCCGCCACCCGGCTGATTGGAATAGAGATAGTCCCAACGGTTGTCGTGGAGCGGGTCCACCAGGAGGGGCGTGCCCATGATGAAGGTGACCTGGCGCTTGTTCATACCCGGCTTGAGCTGATCCACCATTTCTTGCGACACGAGATTCCCCTGATGAATGTCCAAGTGATAGAGTCCCGGGAGTCGGTCCACATAGGAACAGGCTGCCAACAGGGAAAACATGGACAAGGGGATTATGATACGATGTGGACGCATACAGGAAAGGGCTGGCCGGCGGGTCAGGCACGGTTGAATGATACTTCAGAAGACAGGCGAAGAACCATAACGTCGGGTCAGCTCCCATGGAAACGCAAGACATCCGCAACGCCGGCCTCAAGGTAACCCTTCCCCGGATCAAGATCCTGGAAATGCTGGAGGAGCGTTCCAAGGACGACCGCCACATGACCGCCGAGGACATCTACAGACGGCTCATCCAGCAAGGGGAGGAGATCGGCTTGGCTACGGTCTACCGGGTGCTCACCCAATTCGAGGCCGCCGGTTTGGTCAAGCGCCACCATTTCGAAGGCGGCAACTCGGTCTTCGAATTGGCCAAGGGCGAACATCACGATCACATCCTGTGCGTCAAATGTGGGCGCGTCGAAGAGTTTCGCGACGAAATCATCGAAAAGCGCCAGCGGGAAGTTGCCGCCGATATGGATTTCGAACTCACCGACCATTCCCTCTGCTTGTACGGCATCTGCGCGAAGTGCAAGAACGCTGAGCCCGCCCCGTAGTTTGCGCGGCATCCGCCGATTCCTGGCCCGCATTAAGACGAGATGTTCAGACCCCTCATTCTTTTCATCGGGCTACGTTACACCCGAGCCAAACGACGCACGCGCTTCATTTCGTTCATTACCCTGACCTCGGTACTCGGCATCGCCTTGGGTGTGACGGCACTGATCACTGTGCTCTCGGTGATGAACGGATTCGAGGCGGAGTTGCGCGAGCGCATCCTGGGAATGACGTCGCACGCGTCGATTTCCGGTCCCGGCGCCACCCTGGAGGATTGGCCAAAGCTGGAACCTTTCTTGCGCGAAGAACCGCGCATCCTCGGTTGGGCGCCTTACATCGAAGGACAGGCCATGCTGAATTCCGACACGCGCGTGAGCGGTGTCATGCTACGCGGCATCCTGCCCGAGTACGAACCCCGTGTGTCGGAGGTCGCCCACCACTTGCTGCGGGGGAGCCTCGACGACCTCGTCGCCGGGCAATTCGGCATCATTCTCGGCGCCGAACTGGCCGGTTATCTAGGCGTCGGCATCGGCGACAAGATCACCGTGATCACCCCCCAGCTGACCGCCACCCCTGCCGGTATCCTGCCCCGGCTCAAGCGCTTCACCGTGGTAGGCGTGTTCCAGGTGGGCATGTACGAATACGACCGCAACCTGGCCTTGATCCAGCTGGACGACGCGGCCCGCCTCCTGCGCATGGAAGGTACGGTCACCGGCCTCAGGCTCAAGTTGGACGACCTCTTCCACGCCCACCTCATCGCCCGCGACCTGGGACCGAAGCTCCCCGGAATTTACCACATCACCGACTGGACCCAGGCGCACAGCAATTTCTTCAAGGCCATCCAAACCGAAAAGCGGGTGATGTTCATCATCCTGTTGCTGATCGTCGCGGTGGCCGCCTTCAACATCGTATCCACCCTGGTCATGGTGGTCACGGACAAACGCGCCGACATCGCCATACTCCGAACCCAAGGCATGACTCCCATGAGCGTGATGGGAGTATTCATGGTGCTCGGCACCGTGATCGGCGCCGTCGGCACCCTGCTCGGCGGTATCGGCGGCGTGGTGCTGGCCCTCAATGTCGAGACCATCGTGCCTGCCATCGAGCGCTTGTTCGGCGTCCAATTCCTGGCGGCGGACGTCTATTACATCAGCGAGCTGCCCTCCAAGCTGAGCTGGCCCGATGTGTATCAAATCACCGGCATGGCGTTCCTGCTGTCGCTTCTCGCCACCGTCTATCCCGCATGGCAAGCCTCGCGCGTGCGCCCGGCCGAGGAACTCCGTTATGAGTGAACCGGTACTGGAATGCCGCGCCCTGTTCAAGCGCTTTGCCCAGGGTCCGCTCGACGTGGAGGTATTGCATGGCGTCGATCTGAAAGTCTACCCAGGTCAGCGCATCGCCATCATGGGAGCTTCCGGCTCGGGCAAGAGCACCCTCCTGCATCTCTTGGGAGGGTTGGATACCCCGAGCGCGGGAAGCGTGTACATCGATGGCGTGGACCTTGCCTCCCTGAACGAGCGCCGTTTGGCGGGGTTGCGCAATTGCACCTTGGGGTTCGTGTACCAATTCCACCACTTGCTCGGCGAGTTCACGGTGCTGGAAAACGTCGCCATGCCTTTACTGATCCGGGGTCAACCCGTGCGGAAGGCTCGGGAACGGGCCGAGGCATTGTTACATCGAGTGGGACTCGGCCGCCGACTGGAACACAAGCCTGGCGAGCTTTCCGGCGGCGAGCGCCAGCGTGCCGCCATCGCCCGAGCGTTGGTGACACGGCCCAAATGCGTGCTCGCCGACGAGCCCACCGGCAACCTCGACAGCAAGACTGCCGAGCAGGTCTACGGTCTCATGCTGGAACTGAATCGGGAGTTTGGCGTGGCTTTCCTCGTGGTGACCCACGATCCGGCGCTGGCGCAGAAGATGGGCACCATCCTCCACATGGAGGACGGCAAGCTCTTCGCGTTCAACCCGGCGCTGCGACAGCCGGCGCGGGATCAGAACTTGTCGGCATGATGGTGATGGAGGACCTTCCAGTATGCACGACAACTCATGTTCGCTAGGAGCGCGGCGGAAAGAGGGCGGTCCCTTAGCTTGCGCAATTCCCACTGCCTGATCACCGAGCGCCGCCATAGCCAACGGATGGTGAAGTAACCCACCACGGCGCCGACGTTCATCAAGGTGAAACAGCCGACCAGGAAAGGGGCGCCCAGATCCCAGGCCGTCTCCATGGAAAAGAATTCGGAAAACTGGGTGAACGTATAAGAGTCCTGCCGCAACACCCAGGTACCCACGAGATAGGCGAAGTAATACATCGGCACCCAGGTCACCGGGTTGGTGATCCACACCAGAGCCACGGCAATGGGGACATTGGCATCGAAAGAAATGGCGAGAATCGCCGCGATGACCATTTGCCAGGGAAGTGGCGGCGTGTACATGGCCCAGAAACCGATCGCGAAGGCACGCGAAACCGAGCGCCGATTGAGATGCCAGAGATTGGGCGCATGCAGGCGCTCTCCCAGGAACTCGAGGCTCTTGATGTCGCTGATTCGGTGCCGGTCCGGCATGTAACGCTTGAGGAATTTCTTGGGCATAGGGGTCGTGAGAGAATGAGTTATTGTCGTCGGACCGGAATCCGCGGGCACGGTATTGTACGTGCTCCGGCCTGAAAGTTGAACGGAACCCCGCCTTCCCATCCCGCCTTTCGCATCTCCCTGTTCCTGGCATTCGTGTTGGGGGTGCTCTGCGTGCAGACGTTCCCGCTCCTGTCCCCGGCGTTTTCCATCCCTGTCGTCGCGATCGCCACGTTCGCTTCTTTTGCCTTCCGGAGATCTCGCCTCGGAGCCTTCCTGCTTGGTTTGCTATGGGCCATCGCTTTCGCGAGCCTGCGGATCCAGGAGCGTCTGCCGAGAGAACTCGAAGGACAAGACCTCACGCTGGAAGGGAATGTCGCCAACCTCCCGGAGTCGGATGGTCACCGGATGCGCTTCGAGTTCCGGGTGCTGCGCGTGATTTCCCCTGCCGGCGTCCGGGTTCCGGGGAAGCTCCGCCTGAGCTGGTATGATCCCGAGCAGAGACCACGCGGCGGCGAGCTCTGGCGTCTGACCGTCCGTTTGAAACGACCGCATGGGATGTGGAACCCGGGCGGCATGGATTATGAATTGTGGCTCTTTACGCAGAACCTGCGTGCCATCGGCTACGTGCGTGACTCCCCCGCCAACACGAGGTTGGCACCGGCGAATCCGCGGCATCCCGCGGCCTGGCGCCAGGCCGTGTCGGAAAGAATCATCTGGGCGCTGCCGGCCAGCCCTTACCAAGGCATGATCCGAGCCCTGGTCATGGGCGCCGACGATGACATCGATGCCGCGCAATGGGAGGTTTTGCGCCGCACCGGGACCGCCCATCTCGTGGCCATCTCGGGCTCCCATGTGAGCCTGATCGCCTTCCTAATCTACGGGATGACTGCGATTCTGATGGCGTCTTTGCACATTGTACGCTGGCCGCCGCCACGCCTCGCGGCTTCGGCTGCGATCCTCGCCGCCCTCATGTATTCGGCCCTGGCCGACTTTGCCATTCCGACCCAACGGGCGCTGATCATGATCACCATCGCCATGGGTGCCATCATCGCCCAGCGCAATTCACGCCCGACTCACACACTTGCCCTGGCGCTCGCCGTGGTCGTTCTTCGCGATCCGTGCGCCGTGTTGGCGCCCGGATTCTGGTTGTCCTTCGTCGCCGTTGCCTTCATTCTCTATCGACTGTCGGGCCTTTGGCACCAGCCCGGCTTTTGGCGCAGTCTGCTGTCGATCAACTGGGCCACTGCATTGGGCCTTGCCCCCTTGTTGCTGTTGTTTTTCGGACAGATTTCGCTGATCGCGCCGGTTGCCAATCTGTTCGCCGTCCCCGTCCTTGGGCTGTTGATCATTCCTCTCGCCCTGACCGGTACCTTGGTGCTCTTCCTCTGGCCCGCCGCCGGCAAGTCATTGCTGGGCCTGGTGGAAATCCTGGTCGACTGGGCATGGAAAGCGCTCGAGGGTCTCGCTCAACTCCCCTTCGCGCAGTGGCAGCACGCCCCTCCAGCCTTCCCATGGGTCCTCCTCGGGCTGTGCGGGGCTGCCTTGCTTTTGCTCCCGCGGGGCATTCCAGGACGCTGGCTGGGCCTTTTTCTGTTGCTCCCGGCCCTTACCCGGTCACCGGAGAAGATCGCCCCTGACCAGTACCAACTGACATTGCTGGACGTCGGACAAGGTCTCGCCAGCGTGATCGAAACCCGTCATCACACGCTGGTGTTCGATACCGGCGCCCGCTTCAGCGATCATTTCGACATCGGCAGCGCGGTCATCGAGCCCTTCCTTCGCCACCGGGGAATCGACGGGATCGACACCTTGATCGTCAGTCACGGCGACAACGACCACAGCGGCGGCGCCGAAGCCTTGCTGCAACGCGTTCCGGTGACGACCATCCTGAGCAGCGTCCCGGAGCGCTTCGCCCGCGCCAATGCGCATGGCTGCAAGGCGGGACAATCCTGGGAGTGGGATGGGGTTCGTTTCGAAATACTTTGGCCGATCGAACCTTTCCCCTCCGGCAACGACGGTTCCTGTGTGTTGCGGATCAGCGCCCCCCAAGGCAGCGCCCTGTTGCCCGGCGACATCGGGCAGAGCGCCGAGACGGGGTTGGTCATGCGCTACGGAGATCACCTCCGGAGCACCATCCTCGTCGCGCCCCACCACGGAAGCAAGACCTCGTCCAGCCCAGACTTCGTCGACAAAGTCCGACCCCGGATCGTGCTGTTTCCGGTGGGTTACCGAAATCGCTACGGGTTCCCGCGTGCGGAAGTCGTGGAGCGCTACCGGCGAGCGGGTGCCTCGATCTGGAATACCGCCACGGCCGGGGCCATCACGGTGCGCCCCCACCGCGAAAGCGGGGTCGCGGTCTCTTCCCATCGCCAAACGCACCGCAGGTACTGGCACGACTCCCCGGGGGACCCGCCGAGTCTCTCCGGGCTTTTGCAGTGGCCCTCGGGTCGCTCAGCCGGACCAGGACAGGAATCCCTCGTCGCGCAAGGTCGCCACTAGCTCGGCCACGCTTTTTCCTTCCACCGACAACACCAGGTGACCGCCCCCGTCGCCGATCTGCTCCAACTCCAGCGGGCACAGGCAAAAGAGCCCGGCATGGTTGACCAGGCGCGCCGCGCGACTCAATTCCATGCCGAAACCCTCATCGTCCAGAACCACGCTGGCATGTCCCAGATCGAACAACGCGCGTTCCAGCGCGTAGGCCATTTCGCGCCGGCCCGCCCCGGTCAGGCAGACGGTGACCGGAGTCTGTCCGTAACGGGCCGCACGTTCCTCCGCGGACACCCGGGCCGCACCCGCTTCCCTACCGGCCGGGCCCACGATCATGCCGGCCCCGACCGTTACATTGCTCAACCGATCGATGACGATGAACGCTCCGGTACCCTTACACACGGAATAGGGGTCGAAGGCCAAGGGGGTGCTGACGGCGATTTCGCACAGCCCGATCTCGTTGAGGCCGAGCTGAGCGGCCGGATGCCGCTCCAAGGTATTGACGTCGATCCGGTGGCGCACCCGCGCCACTGATCCCGTCACCGTGCGGGTGGTGTGCTTGAGATAGTATGGGCGTCCGGGAACCAGCGGCACTTCGTGCATCCATACCAGGTTCGCCAGGAAGCGGTCCTCGACAAAAGGCAGCCGTTCCGGGTGGACCAATAGGTCACCGCGGCTCACGTCGATTTCGTCCTCGAGAGTGAGGGTCACTGCCTGGGGCGGAAATGCCTCCTCCAGTTCACCGTCGTAGGTGACGATCGACCGGATCCGGCTGGTCTTGCGCGACGGCAGTACCAGAATCGGATCCCCCGGCCGGAACACACCGGCTGCCACGGTGCCGCTGTAGCCGCGGAAATCCAGGTTCGGCCGATTGACATACTGCACCGGAAACCGGGGGTCATCGAAATTCTGGTCGCGAGCGATCTCGATGGTATCGAGGATTTCCATCAAGGGAGCGCCATCGTACCAGGGCATCGCCTCGCTGCGATGCACCACGTTGTCCCCTTTGAGCGCCGAGATGGGGATGAAACGCACGTCCTTCAGATCGAGCTTTTCCGAGAAGGCCAGATAATCGGCCTGGATGCGGCGGAACATCGCCTCGCTGTACCTTACCAGGTCCATCTTGTTCACCGCCACGATCACGTGCCGGATGCCGAGCAGCGACACGATAAAACTGTGCCGTCGGGTCTGGGTCTGCACCCCATGGCGGGCATCGATCAGGATGATGGCGAGATCGCAGGTAGACGCCCCGGTGGCCATGTTGCGGGTGTACTGCTCATGCCCGGGGGTATCGGCGATGATGAACTTACGCCGCGAAGTGGAGAAATAGCGGTAGGCGACATCGATGGTGATGCCTTGCTCACGCTCGGCCTGCAAACCATCCACCAGGAGTGCCAGATCGAGGTCCCCACCGGTGGTCCCGACCGTTTTGCTGTCTCTCTGGATGGCGGCCAGATGGTCCTCGAAGATCATCTTCGAATCATGGAGGAGACGGCCGATCAGTGTGCTTTTGCCGTCGTCGACGCTGCCGCAGGTGAGGAAACGCAACAATTCCTTGCGTTCGTGCTGGGCCAAATAGGAATGGATGTCGTCGGCCATCAATTCGGATTGGTAGGACATGGGCTCACTCGAATCTTGCGAAATATGGAAGGCGGCTTGGAGAGACCGCCCCGCCGGAGTCGATGGGGAGACTTTGGCATCCAAGCCCGATCCAGCTAGAAATACCCCTCCTTCTTCTTTTCCTCCATCGATCCGGCCTGATCGTGATCGATGACACGGCCCTGACGCTCGGAAGTCCGCGTGAGCAACATCTCCTGGATGATTTCCGGCAGCGTCGTGGCGTTGGACTCGATGGCGCCGGTCAAGGGATAACAACCCAAGGTGCGGAAGCGAACCATTTTCATCTGCGGCTTTTCGCCCGGGGCCAAAGGCATGCGCTCATCGTCCACCATGATCCACATACCGTCCCGCTCGACCACGGGCCGTTCGGCAGCAAAATACAACGGCACGATGGGTATATCCTCCAAATAGATGTACTGCCAGACATCCAACTCGGTCCAGTTGGAAAGGGGAAACACACGGATGCTCTCGCCCCGGTTGATCTTGCCGTTATAGAGATTCCACAATTCCGGGCGCTGATTCTTCGGATCCCAGCGATGGTTGCGATCGCGGAACGAATACACCCGCTCCTTCGCGCGCGACTTCTCCTCGTCCCGGCGGGCACCGCCGAAAGCGGCATCGAAGCGGTAACGGTCCAGCGCCTGTTTGAGCGCCTCGGTCTTCATGATGTCGGTGTGTTTCTTGCTGCCGTGCGTAAAAGGCCCGATTCCCTGACGCAATCCTTCTTCGTTGATGTGCACGATGAGGTCCAGGCCCAGTTCGCGCGCCCGCCGATCACGGAACTCGATCATGTCGCGGAATTTCCACGTGGTATCCACATGCAGCAGGGGGAACGGCGGCTTGCCGGGATAGAACGCCTTCATCGCCAGGTGCAACATCACCGCCGAATCCTTGCCGATCGAATACAACATTACCGGGCGTTCGAATTCCGCCGCCACTTCGCGAATGATGTGAATGCTTTCCGCTTCCAGTTGTTTCAGATGCGTGAGTTTGTGAACGTTCATGCGGTTCGGCGGCTATACCAAAGCTCAGTGATATCATCTAAAGATACCATAAACCCGTGAGCCTTGGGGCCCGCGAGCGAAGCCCTCGGACGCCGCATTTCCACCCCATTGACTCACACGCATTTGCGCGTTATACCGCAACACCCTACCCGATCCATTTTGGGATCAAAGGGCCACCACCTTGGCAGCCAACCGGGACACCATCGGCCCGGCAAGAGACAACACGGAGGATGACACATGCGTAATTTCGAACAAGTCAAGGACGTACTCGATCATGGCATGGAACTCCATGATCAAATTCGGGCTTATTACGACACGCTCAAGAAGCGAGCGGAGAAGAAGCAAGCCCGTTTGAAAATGGTGTTGGACTATCTCAGCCGACATGAAAAGGAACAACGGGACTTGCTCGAGTGTTTCGAGGAAAACACCCGTAGCGCAATCCTCGACCTCTGGTTCCAGTTCGCTCCGAGCGACAAGGTCGAAGAACTGCTCGCGAAAGCGACCACGCGGTCGGATATGACCATCGATGAACTTGTCCAAATGGCCTGCGCCTTCGACGACGCCCTCATCACCTTGTACCGGGAAACGGCAGCGGAAATCGACGACCCGAAGGCGAAAGACGTCTTCAACAACCTGGCCGAGGCGACCGAAAAGGAGAAGCAACGCTTCGTCCGTGACGTCCAGCAGATGCTCCACGAAATCTGAAGTACCCGCGGGGAGGGACAATGACACGGACCTCCCCGAGCACTACGAAATTTGGTATGATTGTTTTGCTGAACCGCATCGAGAAACTTTTCCGTCCGAACGCGGTCTCATGGAACGACTTGGGGGGCGACATGGCTTCGACGTGGATCGCGAAACCCGAGGTGCATGCCGAGGTGCAGATCTCCTCGTAAATCCATCTGCAAAGCAAATAAACGCCAACGACGACGTTTACGCTCTGGCCGCTTAATCCGGCCAGCCTCTGATCAGCGGCCCGCTTACAGGCGGCTGGTTGGGGGTAACCCAATTGTAAGCTCGCGCGGATGCTCGTCCGGGGCAGATGCGTCAAAACCCACCGGAATCGCCGTGCGTCTTCCCTGCCACTCGGGTAGCGCCCGGTTAAACGAATAGAGTCGGCTATGCATGTAGAGCCAAGGGCAGAGGGTTTGCGGACGCGGGTTCAATTCCCGCCGCCTCCACCAATATATAAAGGTCAACCGTTCTCGGTTGGCCTTTTTCTTTGCGCGCTCGCGCGTGTCCGCGTGGGTTGCTGCGGATTCCTGCGGACTTCGGCACCCGACCCATGTCCCCATTTAGGGCTGCATTCTTCTCTCTCCCGGCCGTTTTTCTCTCCGGCCTCGCTCCCCGGCTAAGGGCCGAAGTCCGCAAAGGCCGCGAGGACGAAGCCTACAAATCAACGGGTTACGCGCGGACGAATCAAGCGGTTGGATCGAAGCATCGCCTGACCAAAGGAAACCACACCGTTCATGCCGGCGCCGAGGCGGTTTGAAGAATGTCAGAAATGGCTATATACTTCTGACACACGGAGACCACCCCATGAGCCACCTCAGCGAAGCCATTCTGTCCGCCGCCCAGGCCCTCCCGGAGGGAGGCTTGATATCGCCCAAGGAATTCCTGCACCTGGCGTCCAGGGCGGCGGTGGATCAGGCGCTGGCCCGACTGGCCCGCGAGGGGAAGTTGCTGCGCGTGGGACGGGGGGCCTACACCCTGCCGGTGACCAGCCGCTTCGGGTCCCGCCCGCCCTCGACCGAGGCGGTCGTCGAAGCCATCGCGTCCACCCACGGTGAAGTCGTCGTCCCCAACGGCGCGGCGGAAGCCAATGCGCTGGGGCTGACCACGCAAGTGCCGACCCGGGAGATCTTTCTGACGTCGGGGCCCACGCGCAAGCTGCGCCTGGGCAACCGCACCGTCGAGCTAAAACACGGCAGCCGCTGGCAACTCGCGCTCGGCAAGCGCCCGGCCGGCAAGGCCATTCGCGCCCTGTCCTGGCTGGGACCCGAGCAGGCTCCCTCCGCCCTGCACATCCTCCATACCACGTTGCCTGCCGAAGAATGGGCCGCCCTGCAGGCCGCGCGGGCGGCCCTGCCCGGCTGGATGGCGCGCGCGGTCAGCGAGGTGAACGCGCATGGCTGAGTCCTGGTTCGCGCTCAGCCAGGCCGATCGGGTCGAGGCTCTGGAATACGCGGCGGCGCAGAGCGGCCGCCCGGCACATCTGCTGGAAAAGGACATCTGGGTGGTGTGGACGCTCGCGGCGATCTACGCCTCCCCCATCGCCGACACGCTGACGTTCAAGGGCGGCACGTCACTTTCCAAGGTCTACAGGGTCATCGACCGCTTCTCGGAAGGCATCGATCTGACCTACGACATCCGCGCTCTGGTGCCGGATCTTCTCCGCGAAGGCAATCCGATTCCCGCATCGATGAGCCAGGAGAAAAAGATCACCCGCGCGGTGCGCGCACGGCTTCCCGAGTGGATCGAGCAGACGGTACGCCCCGTCATCGATGACGCCTTGGCCGCGAGCGGCTTGCAGGCGGACTTGAGTCTCGCCGGCCAGGAGCGCGACAAACTGATCATCGCCTACCCTGCCGTCAAGACCGGCACAGGCTATGTCTCCGCGACTGTCCAACTGGAATTCGGGGCGCGAGCCACCGGTGAGCCGCACCACTTTCATGAAGTCGCCTGCGACATCGCGCCGTGGATCGAGGGCGTGACCTTTCCGACGGCTCGGCCCCTGGTCATGGCCGCCGAGCGCACGTTCTGGGAAAAGGCCACGGCCGCACACGTCTACTGCCGTCAGGCACGCCTGCGCGGCGAACGGTATTCACGTCATTGGTACGACCTGGCGGCGCTGGCGCGAACCGAGCATTTCGACAAGGCGGCGGCCAATCGAGAACTGGCGCATCAGGTGGCCGAGCACAAGTCGATGTTCTTTGCCGAGAAGGATGCCAACGGCGGCAAGATCGACTACGTCGAGGCTGTGAACGGCTCGCTCACGCTGGTACCGGAAGGCGCATCGCGCACCGCGTTGGCGCAGGATTTTGCGGCGATGCGTGAGGACGGCCTGCTGCTGTCGGATCAGCCGGAGTTCGATGCGATTCTGGAAACCTGCGCCGCCATCCAGGACAAGGTTAATCGGCTGGCGTGAGGTCAGCCACTTCCAAGCCCAATCCGCGCGCGCTGCTCATCCCACAACGCCGGCGGGTCCACCGCCAAGTCGAACAGGGTGATGTGATTCGGCAGCGTATCGTCCAGGATCGCGGCCACGATGTCCGGCGCCAGCGTGGTGAGGTTGACCATCCGGCTCACGTAGCTGTTGTCGATCCCCTCCCGCGCGGCGATCTCCTTCAGTGATTTCGCTTCCCCCGACTCGAGCATGGCCAGCCAGCGATGCCCCCTCGCCAGCGCCAACTGGAGCGGCGTCGGTGTCACATCCCACGGCCGCACGGGAGCGGTTTCGCCGTTCGGCAGCGTGACCAGCTTGCGCCCGCTGCGGCGTTTGATCTGGATCGGCACGGACAGGGTCAACCTGCCGTCACTCGTCTGGAGGATGTCCGGCTCGCCGGTCTTCTGGATGCGGATGTCACTCATGCCAGCGCCTCCTCCGTCTGCTCGGCGGGCTCGGGACGCAGCTCCAGCACCAGACGCTCGATGCCGTTGGCGCGCAACCGCACCTCGAGGTCGTTGGGCGACACGATCACTTTCTCGACCAGCAGCCGGACGATTCGGCTCTGCTCCGCAGGAAACAGCTGATCCCA